>NZ_JBFUGC010000002.1:0-583814 GCF_056403115.1 Mesorhizobium sp. P3_A2 | reverse complement strand
ACAGGTCCTCATCGCGGCCATGGCCTTCAACATGCGCCGCTGGGTGACGCTGGCCACCTGATCCTGGGTCGCACTGCGCCCCGAACCCACCGAATACGCCAACTCCTACCCTATCCGGCCGCAAACCCGCGCCGTAAAGCACCTCGCTGCGCCCCTGCAGTCCCTCCAGGCGTCCAAAGCCTAATAACGCAACAGGCCCCCTGTGGGAGAAGGTGGATTGCCGCGAAGCGGCAAGACGGATGAGGGGTGTTCCAGCTTGGCAAGGACGGCGATCCTTCCAACACCCCTCATCCGTCTCGGCGCTGCGCGCCGATCCACCTTCCCCCACAAGGGGGGAAGGGGAAGCCGCGCCGCTCTCCGCAATTGCCGAAAAGCCAAAACATTGGTATGAGCCACGCCATGGAAGAGCTTTTTGGCGATCCGGCCTATAAGGGTTTCGTGCTGCAGGACAGAAAACGCCTGCCGTCACGTTTCTCCGCGCGCGTTTCGGGCGCGCTTACCAGCCGACTTAGCTGAGCCGTCCGGCGCGCCGGCCGTTATCCGGCGCCTCATCTCTTCCCTTTTTGCAAATCGACGGATTTACGCACATGAGCGCACCGCGCACCCTCTACGACAAGATATTCGACGACCATGTCGTCGACCGCCAGGACGACGGCACCTGCCTGCTCTATATCGACCGCCACCTCGTCCATGAGGTGACCAGCCCGCAGGCCTTCGAAGGCCTGCGCATGAGCGGCCGCAAAGTCCGGCATCCGGAAAAGACGCTGGCCGTGGTCGACCACAACGTCTCGACCTCGCCCGAGCGCAAGTTCGGCATCAAGAACGAGGAAAGCCGCATCCAGGTCGAGGCCTTGGCCAAGAACGCCAAGGATTTCGGCGTCGAGTATTATTCCGAAAACGATATCCGCCAGGGCATCGTCCACATCATTGGACCGGAGCAGGGCTTTACGCTGCCGGGCATGACCATCGTCTGCGGCGACAGCCACACCTCCACGCATGGCGCCTTCGGCGCGCTGGCGCATGGCATCGGCACGTCGGAAGTCGAGCATGTGCTGGCAACGCAGACGCTGATTCAACGCAAGGCCAAGAACATGCTGGTGCGCGTCGACGGCCAGCTGCCGGAAGGCGTCACCGCCAAGGACATCATCCTGGCCATCATCGGCGAGATCGGCACCGCCGGCGGCACCGGCTATGTCATCGAATATGCCGGCGAGGCGATCCGCGCGCTGTCGATGGAGGGCCGCATGACGATCTGCAACATGTCGATCGAGGGCGGCGCCCGCGCCGGCCTGATCGCGGCCGACGAGACGACCTTCGCCTACGTCAAGGACAAGCCGCGCGCGCCGAAAGGCGCTGCCTGGGATGCCGCGCTCGAATACTGGAAAACACTGCAGTCCGACGAGGGCGCGCATTTCGACAAGGTGGTCGTGCTCGACGCGGCCAAGCTGCCGCCGATCGTCTCCTGGGGCTCGTCGCCCGAGGACGTGGTTTCGGTGCAGGGCGTCGTTCCCAATCCGGAAGAGATCACGGACGAAAACAAGCGCACCTCAAAGATCCGCGCGCTCGACTATATGGGACTGACGCCCGGCACCAAGATCACCGACATCACGCTCGATCGCGTCTTCATCGGCTCCTGCACCAATGGCCGCATCGAGGATTTGCGCGCGGTGGCCAAGGTGGTCGAAGGCAAGACCGTGAGTGCGCATGTCGATGCGATGATCGTGCCGGGCTCCGGCCTGGTCAAGGAACAGGCGGAAGCCGAGGGTCTGGACAAGATCTTCATCGCCGCCGGTTTCGACTGGCGCGAGCCGGGCTGCTCGATGTGCCTCGCCATGAACGACGACCGGCTGAAGCCGCATGAGCGCTGCGCCTCGACCTCGAACCGCAATTTCGAGGGCCGGCAAGGCTTCAAGGGCCGCACACATCTGGTGTCGCCGGCAATGGCGGCGGCGGCGGCGATCGCCGGCCATTTCGTCGACATCCGCGACTGGAAATAGTTTCCGGCGCGCAGTTCATAATCCATATCAGGCCCCGGACCGCATCGCGGTTCCGGGGTCCTTTTTCATCCGCTCTGCCCGCATATTCGCTCTGGCTTAACCGCTTGTTGGGGCTTGCGCACTAAGGTCTTCCCTGACGTCAAGCGGGGAAGTCACCGTCCTTTGGACACCGGTCTGTTCATTGCGCTGCTCAATCCGACCATCGCGCTGGCGCTCGGCGCGGCGTTCCTCGTGCTGTGGTTCTACCAGCGCCACCGACCCTATCTGGCGATGCTCGGCGTAAGCTATTGCCTGTCCGCGCCCGGCTTCCTGCTGCAGTATTTTACCCTGCCCGTCGGCATGGTGCTGACCAAGCTCGCCTCCAACCTCTGCTTCACCTTTGCCGCCTGCTGCCTCGTCGGCGCGATCATCGCGCGCTACGGCAGGCGTGTGCCGTATATCGCAATCGGTATTCTGGCCGGCGGCGGGCTGGCCGCATTCTGCTGGTACCTGTTCGTGGAGCCGGACCTCACCTGGCGCATCCTGTCCATCAATTTCGGCTTTGGCGGCCTCAGCCTGCTGGTCGCCGCCGAGCTGCGCGTCGTGCGCGACAATGGCCCGACCGAAAAGATCCTGTTCGTGCTGTCGCTGCTGTCAGGGTTGAACTTCATCGGCCGGACGCTGCTCGTCGTCATCTCGCACGGGCCGTTCACCAGCTATGACGGGTTTTACGGCTCGTCTTACTGGACGACGGCACTGCTGACGCACGCACTGCTGTCGCTGCTGATCGCGCTCTCCCTGTTCTCGGCCGCAGCACTCGACGTTATGAAGGCGCTGAAGACGGAGACGCATACCGACCCGCTGTCCGGCCTGCTCAATCGCAGGGGGTTCGAGGAGCGTGCCTTGCTGGTGCTGCAACAGTGCGCCGCCGCCAAGGTGCCGGTCGCACTGGTGCTGGCCGATCTCGATCACTTCAAGGCGCTCAACGACCGGTACGGACACGCCGCGGGCGACCAGGTGATCGCCGACTTCGCGGCCAAGCTTCGTGCCGCCGCCGGCGCGCGCGCCGTTGCCGGGCGCATCGGCGGCGAGGAGTTCGCCGTGCTTTTGTCGCTGAGCGACCTTGCCACGGCGCGGCTGTTTGCCGAAGCCGTGCGCACGCACTATTCGGCCGGCGGCGTCGACGGGTTGCCGCCGGGAACCAGGGTGACCGCGAGCTTCGGTGTCGCGGCACGCACCGGCGACGAAGGGCTGGAGCCGCTGATGCGACGCGCCGACGAGGCGCTCTACAAGGCCAAGAAGAACGGCCGCGACAGCGTGCGGCTGTCCTATGAGCGGGCCGAAACGGTGTTCATGCCGGATTCCGGCAGCGCCAGCTAGAACGCCTCGCCGTTTCACGGAAACGGCGAACTGCCCTATCTATTTGCTTGAGCATGATCTTAGCCGAAAACCGGATGCCACTTTTCGGGATCATGCTCGAAAGGGCGGCGTTAACGCCTTTTTCGCCCGTCGATGATTTGCTGTCGGCCCGAGCGCGAAAGAGGCCATGAGCAGCGCAGACGTCATTCTTGTCATCAACATGTGCGTTGCCGCCCTGCTGGCCGCGGCCTTCATGACGATCGCTGTTCATGGGGTCGGTCGTCCGGCGGCGCGCTGGCTGGCGTTCGGCTATGTCCTGGGCATAGTCTATTGTATCATCGAGTTCAGCATCCCGGCCTTCGCCAATGCGCGGCCCGCGGTTGTCGCCGCCTTTGCTGTTTTCCTCGCCGCCACCATCGCCTTCAACGGTGGGCTCGCCCGCAAATACGGCGTGACGCCGCCTTGGGCGCCGATGCTGGTCTTCCTGATCTTCGCCACCGTCGCTGTCTATTTCGTGCAGGACCTGCCGCGGCAATCGCTTGCCCGGATGATGGCTTACCAGCTTCCCTATGCCGCCATGCAATTCACCGGGCTGGCTATCGTCTGGTCGTCCAGGCAAAGGCGCGGGTGGCTCGACACCATTTTGATGATCGTTCTGGCGGCCAGTGCGGTGCAGTTCGCCTCAAAGCCATTCATTGCCGGGGCTCTGGGCGGCTGGGGCGCCAACCCGCAGTCCTATCTGCAGAGCAGCTACGCCTTGGTGTCGCAGTCGCTGGGTACCGTGTTTGCGCTGGCGCTCGCACTTCTGATACTGGCCGTGCTGGTTCGCGACGTGCTGGCCGAGGCGACGTCAAGGTCGGAAACCGACATGCTCTCGCAGCTGCTCAACCGCGGCGGCTTCGAGCGCCATGCCAAGCTGGCGCTGCGCGACGCCGTGCGTCAGGGTGTTCCGGTGGCGCTGGTCATTGCCGATCTCGATCATTTCAAGGGCATCAACGACAGTTTCGGCCATGCATCCGGCGACCGCGTCATCGAGACCTTCGCCGGATTCCTGCGCGATGCCGCTGCCGACCATCATGTCGCCGGCCGCATCGGCGGTGAGGAGTTCGCCATCATCCTGCCGGGCACCAACCTTGCCGCCGCCAGGCTATTTGCAGAGGGAACGCGCAGCGCCTTCGGCGCTTTGCCGATCGAGGGCCTGCCGGCCGACCACCGCTGCAGCGCCAGCTTCGGCGTCGCCGAACTTCATGCGGGGGAATATTTCTCCGACCTGCTGCGGCGCGCCGACGATGCGCTCTATCAGGCCAAGGGCTCAGGCCGCAACTGCGTCCGCGTCTCGACCGGGCTAACCATCGTACGGCAGCCGGCCACAAAGGCCGACCATAGCGATTGGTCTAAATCAGTATGACGTTTCGTTGAATCGCCATACCGATCTAGCTCTTTGTTGGAGCATGATCTTTTTCCGAAAGCCGGTGCCCACTTTTCGGGATCATGCTCTAGCGGCAAGGGCTGAGGTTGGGCATCTCGCCGTCGGAGAGGCCGTACATATAGGAGCGGCCCTTCACGAACACTGGCGGCTGATAGCAGCCACGTCTGGAGACGTGGTCTGCCTCATCTTCATAAAGGACTTCCGGTTCTGCTTCCGGCTGGCCGGCGCTGGTGTAGTCGGACAATCTCTTGGCCTGTTTGCCTTCGCCGACGATGATGCGCTTGTAGCCGGCGGCGCTGTCGATGACGAGATTGCCGAAGGAATCGGCATAGACCCGGTCATGATGACGCGACCAGGCCATTGCCGGGGCAGCGAAGCCGAGACTGGCTGTCGCCAGTACAAGCGCCGCAAGGCGCGTTCTTCCAGAATTCGAAAGCATGGTGTCCTCTCTGCTTTGGACCCGTTCGAATCCGAAATTAACCTTTTATTAACCTTTGTTAAGAGGGCAGGGGCATCCGACGGCGATCTCTTGTCAAACATGGTTAATATCCGACGGGATGGAAAAGTCGCCGGCCATCTTTCGGCCATGCTTGACCGCACCATCGACCGGAAATTGGAACGACGCCCGGTGAGCTTGATCCTGGCGCAGCATCGCGGCTAGTTTGCCGGGCGGAGGACAACCATATGGCGTTACACCGGGCCTATCGGATAACGCTTGCGCTTGTTGCCTTGCTGAGCACAGCTGCCTGCGTGCCGCAAAACAACGCGCCGAAGGCCGCAAGCGCTGCCGCTCCCGCCGTCTCGATGGCCCCCGGCGCACCTGTGACTGCCGCCCCCATCGCTGTCGAAGCGGCCGCGCCGCAACCCCGCACCGCGACCTACAATTGCGCCGGCGGCGGCAGGATCACCATCGACAATCTCGGCACATCGCTGCACGTGCTCAGCCCCGACGGCACTGCCGAGGATCTGCCGGCCTCCCCCGCCAACCAGAACAGCCGGTATGGCGCGGCCCATGACGCAATCGTGATCGACGGACGCGAGGCGCTGGTGATGAAGGGTGGGAAGACGCCCGTGACCTGCAAGCGCTGACGCCGGATAGCTCGCATATTTCAGGTGAGGCGGCGTGCGAACGGCAGTCTCCTGCGCTGCCAGTGCTCACGCACAACATAGGAAAACCCAGCAACGACTGTGATCGCGTTGGCAATAGCAGCTGTCGCCGGTCCCATAAACGTTTCGTATATCGTCCTGCCCGCAGGAATGCGGGAGCAATTGCGCGCAAGACGCCGATCCCCTAGATCATGCGACCCGATGCGTTCGGTAGAGGAATTCGCGTGATATCAGATCCAGCCGCCTTCGAGCGCTATCGCAACACGGCCACCGAAAGGACCAACCTGCCGCGCCTGATAATCGGAACGGCCATCGTCGTCCTGTTCTGGGTGGCGATCACTTTGGTGGTGGTGCTTGGCGGCACCTATCTCGCCATCATCTGGCATGTATTGCCGGGCGATCCGCGCGGGCCGCTACAGGGCTTTCTGGCCTCGCCCATCGGGATACTCACCGCGCTCACCTCGTTTGCCGGTATCTGGCTCGGCCTGTGGCTCGCCATGCGTTTCGTCCATGGCGAGCCGCTGACCGCGCTTCTTGGCCCCAGCCGTCGCGTCTCCTGGCCGGGCTTCATCAAGGGCCTGATCGCGGTGCTGATCACCTCGGCGCTCTCCGAAGTTCTGCTCTATTGCCTGCAGCCCGAAATCGCGCGCGGCGCGATCAGCCTGTCGACATGGCTGCTGTTCCTGATTCCGATCGTGGCGTTGACCCTGCTGCAGACTTCGTCGGAGGAGATGCTGTTTCGCGGCTATCTGCTGCGCGGCCTGGCGAAGCGCTTCGAGAGCCCGTACGTCTGGGCACTGCTGCCCGCCTTGCTCTTCACCTCCTTGCATTGGAGCCCGGATTCGAGCCTCGCCATCAACGCTTGCGTGCTGGCCTCGATCGCCGCCTTCGCTCTGCTGTTGACGCTGGTGGTCTATGTCACCGGCAATCTCGGCGCCGCCTTCGGCGCCCATCTCGGCAACAACCTCACCGGTTTCCTGCTAATCTCGCACCAGCAGAGCTACAATTCCTTCGCCCTGTTCAACGCCAAGCCGCTGGAAGGCCCCGACTGGACGACGACGGATGCGGTCATCATCGCCGCGATCGGCATCGTCTGCACCTTGCTGACGATCCTGCTGCTCCTGCACCCACGCTCGCCGCTGAAGGTCACGACAGACCTTCGGGATGCAGCCAGGGTGAACTGAGCCAGGATCGGCGCAGAGACCCGGCAAGCCGCCCAAGTCTTGACTCTTCGGTCGATTTCCTGTCTACAGCCCCGAATTCCGCGACGAGTATCCCTCCGAGCAAGCCGACCAGGACGCCAAAACCTCTTTGAGGTGGGTGCTGTAAACAGATCCTGGAGGCCAACACCCGGCAGCGCTGAGCGCCCCCGGGTGCTTTTTGGCTTTGCGCTTGCCCGGGCTTTGTTTGGACAAGCTCTTTTGTTTGGACACTTGGCGCGAACGCATTACCTCTCGGATCGAACCCCGAACCGAGATCGAAGGATGACAGATGTTTGAATCACTTCAGGAGCGCCTTGGCTCCATCCTGAACGGCCTGACCGGCCGCGGCGCGCTGTCGGAGGCGGATGTCTCGGCGGCTCTGCGCGAGGTGCGCCGTGCGCTGCTTGAGGCTGACGTGGCGCTGGAAGTGGTGCGCTCTTTCACCGACAAGGTGCGCGAGAAGGCTGTCGGCGCCGCGGTCGTCAAGTCGATCAAGCCCGGACAGATGGTCGTCAAGATCGTCCATGACGAGCTGGTCGACATGCTGGGCGCCGAAGGCGTCGCCGTCGACCTCAATGCGCCGGCCCCCGTCGTCATCATGATGGTCGGCCTGCAGGGCTCCGGCAAGACGACGACCTCGGCCAAGATCGCCAAGCGGCTGACCGAGCGCCAGAACAAGAAAGTCCTGATGGCCTCGCTCGACACGCGGCGTCCCGCTGCGCAAGAGCAGCTCCGCCAGCTCGGCGAGCAGGTCAAGGTGGCGACGCTGCCGGTCATATCAGGCCAGAACCCGGTCGACATCGCCAAGCGCGCCGTGCAGGCGGCCAAGCTCGGCGGCCATGACGTCGTCATCCTCGACACCGCCGGCCGTACCCACATTGACGAGCCGCTGATGGTCGAGATGGCCGACATCAAGAAGGTGTCGAGCCCGCACGAGATCCTGCTGGTCGCCGACTCGCTTACCGGCCAGGACGCCGTCAACCTGGCCAAGAGCTTCGACGAGCGCGTCGGCATCACCGGCCTGGTGCTGACCCGCATGGACGGCGACGGCCGCGGCGGTGCAGCACTTTCGATGCGCGCCGTAACCGGCAAGCCGATCAAGCTGATCGGCACCGGCGAAAAGATGGACGGGCTGGAGGAATTCCATCCCAAGCGCATCGCCGACCGCATCCTCGGCATGGGCGACATTGTCAGCCTGGTCGAAAAAGCAGCCGAAAACATCGACGCCGAGCAGGCGGCGGCGATGGCCAAGAAGATGCAGTCGGGCAAGTTCGATTTGAACGATCTTGCCGGCCAGCTTCAGCAAATGTCGAAAATGGGCGGCATGGGCGGCATCATGGGCATGATGCCCGGCATGGGCAAGATGAAGGACCAGATGGCCGCCGCCGGCCTCGACGACAAGATGTTCGGCCGCCAACTCGCCATCATTTCCTCGATGACCAAGGCCGAGCGCGCCAATCCCGATATTTTGAAACACTCGCGCAAGAAGCGCATTGCCGCCGGCTCCGGCACCGACGCCGCCGAAATCAACAAGCTCTTGAAGATGCATCGCGGCATGGCCGACATGATGAAGGCGATGGGCGGCAAGGGCAAAGGCGGCGGCCTGATGCGCGGCATGATGGGCGGCCTGGCCTCCAAGATGGGCCTCGGCGGCATGATGCCTGGGGGCATGGGTGGCGGCATGCCGGACCTCTCCAAGATGGACCCCAAGCAGCTCGAAGCCCTGCAGAAGCAGGCGCAGGCCGCCGGCCTTGGCGGCATGAAGGGCCTGCCCAGTGGTCTTCCCGGCGGCGGTGGCCTGCCCGGCCTGCCTGGTGGCATGAAACTTCCGGGGCTTCCCGGCCTCGGCGGCGGCGGACTGCCCGGCCTCGGCAAGAAGAAGTGAGGACGCTATGAACGAAGAAAAGGACATGGCCGACGCCCGCATCATCTTGGCCGGCTATCGCGCTTCGATCGACAACATCGATGCCGCCCTCATCCACATGCTGGCCGAGCGCTTCCGCTGCACCAAGGCGGTCGGCGTTCTGAAGGCCGAGCATGGCCTGCCGCCGGCCGACCCGGCGCGCGAGCAGCAGCAGATCACCCGCCTTCGCCAGTTGGCGAAAGATGCTCATCTCGACCCCGATTTCGCGGAAAAATTCCTCAACTTCGTCGTCCGCGAAGTGATCCGCCATCACGAGCAGATCGCCGCGTCCAACGGCGCAAGCAAAGCCGGCTAATCATTAGCCAAACCCTGTCAATGAAATCAGAGCTTTTAGGAGAAATGAAATGGCACTGAAGATCAGACTGGCCCGCGCGGGCTCGAAGAAGCGTCCTTACTACCACGTCGTCATCGCCGACGCCCGTTCGCCGCGCGATGGCCGGTTCATCGAGTCGATCGGCTCGTGGAACCCGCTGCTGCCGAAGGACGGCGAGCGCGTCAAGGTCGACGCCGACCGCGTCAAGCACTGGCTGTCGCACGGCGCCCAGCCGACCGACCGCGTTCTGCGCTTCCTCGACGAGGCCGGCTTGCTCAAGCGCGAAGCCCGCTCCAACCCGAAGAAGGCTGAGCCGGGCAAGAAAGCGCAGGAACGCGCCGCTCTGCTGAAGAAGGCCCAGGAAGACGCAGCTGCAGCCGTCGCCGCGGCTGCAGCGGCCCCGGCCGAGGCGGAAGCCGCCACCGCCGAGTAAGCGTTCGCTTCATCGCTTTAAGAAAACGGCGGGCCTAGGCCCGCCGTTTTTCGTTGACGTCCGCTCAATAGCCATCCGGGCAGCGGGCGATATAGACACGCCCATAGCGGTCCCGATAGCGGCAACGGTCCGGTTCGTTGGCCCGGCCGATCAGTGCTCCTGCGACGGCGCCAACCGCGCCACCAACGACGGCCCCTTCCACGGGATCATTTGCGACCGCAGCGCCTATGGCCGCTCCGCCCAGACCGCCGACAGCCGCGCCTTTTTCCGTTTGCGAACAGGCGCCGAGCGCCGTTGCCAAGACCAGAATAGTAAGAATTTTCTTCATTGTCGTTCCTCTCCAACGGGAAGCGCCTCCACGCGCCTTGGCTCGACAACGCATGACACGGTGAATTGATCCATTGGAGGGAACGATGCGTTCCGGCCCATCCCGGCCGGTGCGGCTCGTCCTATTTCTCGGTCGCCCTTTTCAGATTGGCGAGGCCGACCTCGAAATCCTTGCCGATCAATGTATCGAAATTCATGAACAGGCCCATCAGCTTGGCAATGAAGGGCCGGCTGCCGCGCATCGCCCAGGTGACGCTGGTGGCGTCACCGGTCGGCTTCAGCGTGAAGTCGACGCTGTTGTTGGCCCGGAACGGCTTCTCGAAGTCGAGCTTCAGCGACACCAGCGAGGATGGCACGGAATTGACGATCTCCATGCGCCCCTTGCCGGCCTTGGCATTGCCTTCCCAGGCATAGGCGGCGCCCTTGCCGGCATCAGCGCCGGACAGCGTGCGCTTCATCCCCGGGTCGAGCTTTTCATAGGGCGACCATTCGGGCCAGCGCTTGAAATCGTTGATCAGCGGAAAGATCGCTTCCGGCGCGGCCTTGATGCTGGTCGTGCGACTGGTGACGAAATCATTCGGCCGTGTCGCGGCATAGACGAGGACGGCGGCGATGATGACGACCAGGATGATGAGGATGGTGCTGAACATCTTTTTCTCCTTTGCGCTTATTCGCTGAACGGGATCAGGGCGCGCACCCTTGGGTCGCGCAGATACAGGCCGCCCCACAGGATGATGCCGAGATAGACGCCGAACAGCGTGTGCGAGAACAGCGGGCTGCCGACGCGCATATTGGTGGCAATGGCGCCGCCGAGATAGCCGGTGAGCAGAATGGCGCCGAGCACCGAAGTGCGCGGCAGCGCATAGAGCGCCGTCGAGATCAGGCCGATGACGCCGAGCAGGCGCGCGACATTGACATCGGCCGGCCAGCCGAGCGGCACCATGGTCTGGGTGACGACATCGAGCGGCGGCAGCTTGATGACGCCATCGAAGATCATGAACAGGATGATGAGACCGCTGAGCACGCGGCCGGTCCACAGGGCGCCCGACGAGACAGGCGTGGTTTGAGAAATACTCACGGGTGTTCCCTCCTTGGTGATTTGAGCCGTTTGCTGGCTTCGGACCAAGGACGAGCGATAGGGTCGCGATCCTACAGGGTCCGGATTCTTTTTGGATCGAACACAGCTTGGGCGAGCCATAGCGCCTTCGTCATCAACGGGCTTGACCAGAGGATCAATCGCCAAGGGCGCAGTCATCTAGGTCGAGGCGTGAGCGGACTATCGGCGTTCACCAGTCACGGCTATTGATGCTGTCAGGCGAAAGACGAGACGAAATGACCGGCGAGACCGATCTAAAAAAGCTGCTGGCGACGATGACGCCGCAATTGCTGCCAGGCGTTTATGTGTTCGTCACCTTGCCGCCCGATGCACCGGTTCCCGACACGCTCAATCCGCTGATGATCTTTCGCGAGAAGGAAGGCACGACGTTGATCCTGCGCGAAGACGAGGCCGACGGCCTGCAAGCCGCCTTCCGCTGCCGCATGATCACGCTGAGCATCCATTCGTCGCTGGAAGCGGTCGGCTTTCTCGCCGCCATCACCACCCGGCTGACCAAAGCCGGCATGGGCGTCAATCCGGTCTCGGCCTTTTATCACGACCATCTGTTTGTGCCTGCCGACCGGACCGACGAAGCGATGGAGTTGTTACGTCAATTGGCCAGGAACAGTGCCGGCTGAGCTATCAGGCTCGGCGCACGTAAAAAATATCCGGCAGGCCTTCTTCGTTGGTCGTGCCGTCGCCGAATGCCTCGGCGCGAAAGCCGTGACGCTCGTAGAAGCGCCGGGCGCCGGTGTTGGACTGGAAGCAGTGTAGCTTCACCACGGGCAGCGCGGCGGTCGCTTGCGTCAACAGCCGGCTGCCGATGCCTTGGCCCGTCCAGTCCGGGTCGAGATAAAGCTGCTCCACCCAATCGCCGCTGACGGCAATGAAACCCACAACGTTGCAGCCTGCCTCGGCGACCGTCACCTGCTGCCGGGGCAGCACGATGTCGCGGATGAAGGCAAGGTCCTCGGCTGGCGTGTGGATGACCGGCATCCAGTCGAACGAGCCGAGCGCTGCCCGCATGAGCTTGGCGATGGCAGCGGCGTCCGAATTTATGGCGGGGCGCAGGTAGACTTTGGTGGGATCGTTCAAAAGACGTTTCTCAACACAGGCCAGTGCTGCCCCTCATCCCCCTGCCGGGACCTTCTCCCCGTAAACGGGGAGAAGGGGTGCTTCCGGCCGAAGGCCGAGCCCGCGACTGCGGGCCGCCGGCTTTCCGGCGCCTCCGCGGAGGGCCCGCCGCGGCAGCGGCGATACGGCCCGTGAGCGAAAACAAACCAGCCGTCAGGCCGCCTTCTTCTTCGGCTGGATCAGGCCGCGCTCGACCAGCAGTTCGGCGATCTGCACCGCATTGAGCGCCGCGCCCTTGCGCAGATTGTCGGCGACGATCCACATCGACAGGCCATTGTCGATGGTCGAATCCTCACGGATGCGCGAGATAAAGGTGGCGTCCTCGCCGGCCGATTCGAGCGGCGTGATGTAGCCGCCATCCTCGCGCTTGTCCAAGACCTGGCAGCCCGGCGCCTCGCGCAGGATATCACGCGCTTCGTCAGCGGTGATAGGCTTTTCGAACTCGATGTTGACCGCTTCCGAATGACCGATGAACACCGGCACGCGCACGCAGGTCGCCGTCAGCTTGATCTTGGGGTCGAGCATCTTCTTGGTCTCGGCGACCATCTTCCACTCTTCCTTGGTGAAACCGTCGTCGAGGAAGACGTCGATATGCGGAATGACGTTGAAGGCGATGCGCTTGGTGAACTTCTTGACGTCGACCTGGTCGGCGACGAACACCGCGCGCGTCTGCGTGAACAGCTCGTCCATGCCTTCCTTGCCGGCGCCTGACACCGACTGGTAGGTGGCGACAACGACGCGCTTGATGGTGGCGAAGTCGTGCAGCGGCTTCAGCGCCACGACCAGCTGTGCCGTCGAGCAGTTCGGGTTGGCGATGATGTTCTTGCGCGAAAACAGCGAGATCGCGTCCGGGTTCACTTCCGGCACGATCAACGGCACGTCCTGGTCGTAGCGGAAGGCCGACGAATTATCGATCACGACGCAGCCCTGCTTGCCGATCTTGGGCGACCATTCCTTGGAGACATTGCCGCCGGCCGACATGATGCAGATGTCGGTGTCTGAAAAATCATACTGGTCGAGCGTCTTGACCTTCAGCGTACGGTCGCCGAACGACACTTCGGTGCCTTGGCTGCGCCGCGAGGCCAGTGCCACCACTTCGCTTACCGGAAAGCCGCGCTCTTCCAGTATGTTGAGCATTTCGCGGCCCACATTGCCCGTGGCGCCGACTACTGCAACCTTGAAACTCATAAAGATCTCCTGTCCCTCTCCGCCTGGTTTTTGGAGAAAACCCGCCGGCCAATGCGGGTTCCGTCCCCCGGGCCGGACCCGGGAGAGGGTGGTTAGGCCAAGGGAATCACACCGTTTTGGTGGTGGTTTTGGCCATGGTTTTGGTTGAACGGTAAGACGCGCGAACGCGCCCGGCCAGATGATTGTGGCCGGGGAAGTCGAATGCAAGAAGCGCCATCAGAAGGCCGCGCATCGAAAATGATCCCGTTCGATGCCGGCTTTTACGCGGTTTGCGTCAGGAGTCAATTGCGCAGCGCTACTCTCCTTCCCCCCTTGTGGGGGAAGGTGGATCGGCGCGAAAGCGCCGAGACGGATGAGGGGTGTTGGAAGGATCGCGGTCCTTGCCAAGCTGGAACACCCCTCATCCGTCGCCTGCGGCGACACCTTCTCCCACAAGGGGAGAAGGGAAGGCGGCGCCGCTCGCTCTGTACAATGGCGGCCGCAGGAAGTAGGAACGCCCGAGAAATGCTTGGGCTGGCGTGTGCATGAGCCGGCGTTGCCGCCCGTAGGCGGCCGAATTCCGAAAGAGTAACATGTCCAATTTCGAAGGTATCGTTCCTGCGCTGGCAGAGGCGCTGGAAAAACGTGGCTATGTCGAGCTGACGCCGGTGCAGAAGGCGGTGCTGGAGCTCGGCGAGGCCGACGCTCTGGTGTCGGCGCAGACCGGCTCCGGCAAGACCGTCGCCTTCGGCCTGGCTTTGGCGCCGACATTGCTGGAAGGCGCCGAGCGCTTTGGCCAGGCCGGCCGGCCTTTGGCATTGGCCGTGGCGCCGACGCGGGAACTTGCCTTGCAGGTGATGCGCGAATTGCAATGGCTCTACGCGCCAACCGGCGCCACCGTCGCTTCCTGTGTCGGCGGCATGGACATGCGCTCCGAACGGCGTGTGCTGGAGCGCGGCGCCCATATCGTCGTCGGCACGCCCGGCCGGTTGCGCGACCACATCACCCGAAACTCGCTCGACATGTCGGCGCTCAGAGCCGTGGTGCTGGACGAGGCCGACGAGATGCTCGATCTCGGCTTTCGCGAGGATCTTGAATTCATCCTCGACGCCGCACCGGCCCAGCGCCGCACGCTGATGTTTTCGGCCACCGTGCCGCGCTCGATCGCCACGCTGGCGCAAGGCTATCAGCGCGATGCCGTGCGCATCTCGGCCGGCGGCGAGGAAAAGCAGCATCTCGACATCGAATACCGGGCGCTGAATGTCGCCTTCCCCGACCGCGAGAACGCCATCATCAACGTGCTGCGCTTCTACGAGGCGAAGAACGCGCTGGTGTTCTGCAACACCCGTGCCGCCGTCAACCATCTGACGGCACGCTTCAACAACCGCAATTTTTCGGTCGTGGCGCTGTCGGGCGAGCTCAGCCAGAACGAACGCACCCACGCGCTGCAGGCGATGCGCGACGGCCGCGCCAAGGTCTGCATCGCCACGGATGTCGCCGCGCGCGGCATCGACCTGCCCAATCTTGAACTGGTCATTCATGCCGATCTGCCGACCAATCCAGAAACGCTGCTGCATCGCAGCGGCCGCACCGGCCGCGCCGGGCGTAAGGGCGTCAGCGCACTGATCGTGCCCAACGGCGCCCGCAAGCGCACTGAGCGGCTGCTGCAGAATGCCGGCCTCAAGGCGACATGGGCGAGCCCGCCCTCGGCCGACGACGTGATCAAGCGCGACGACGAGCGCATCCTTGCCGATCCGGCCTTCGACGAACCGGTGGCCGATGACGAGCGCGGCTTCATCGACGCGCTTCTGGCCAAGCATGGCGCCGAACAGGTGGCGGCCGCCTTCGTGCGCCAATGCCGCGCCAGCCGCTCGGCGCCCGAAGATCTCATGGAGGTCTCGCCGTTCACGCCGTCGCGTGACAAACCGGCGGGCGAAAAATTCGAGCGTCGGGACGAGGCACCCAGCCGGCGCGACGATTTCGGCGACAGCGTCTGGTTCTCGCTGTCGATCGGACGCCGGCAGAACGCCGAGCCGCGCTGGCTGATCCCGATGCTGTGCCGCACCGGCAACATCTCCAAGCGCGAGATCGGCGCCATCAAGATGCAGCAGGAGGAAACCTTCGTGCAGATTGCGGCCGACTGGGCCGACCGCTTCCTCGCCGCCATAGGGCCCGACAAGAAACTGCAGGGCAACATCGTGGTGAAGCGCCTGGACGGCACGCCCGATCTCTCGCGCGCCGGCTACCAGGCGCCCAAGCCCGACAAGAAGCCGCATCGCGGCAAGCGCCCGTTCGAGGCGCCGCAAAGTGCGCACAAGCCGAAATTCGAGAAGCGGGAACGCCCGCCCGGTGATGCGAAGCCGTGGGCCGGAAAGCCGAAATCCGACA
Source organism: Mesorhizobium sp. P3_A2 (assembly GCF_056403115.1). Classification (NCBI taxonomy): domain Bacteria; kingdom Pseudomonadati; phylum Pseudomonadota; class Alphaproteobacteria; order Hyphomicrobiales; family Phyllobacteriaceae; genus Mesorhizobium; species Mesorhizobium sp. P3_A2. The sequence goes on along the minus strand of NZ_JBFUGC010000002.1, from coordinate 567,959 downwards.
AGGCCGGACCGCCCAAGAACAAGAAGCCGAAGAAACGGCCGGAATAGGAATCTTGGAACCGCTGGAGGGACAGCACCCCCCTCTGGCCTGCCGGCCATCTCCCCCGCAAGGAGGGAGATCGGCGGCTTCCGCCTTAGCGCCTTCTCCTCACCGTTGGAAAATTGGTGAAGGCATTCGCGACGTCTAATCTCCCCCCTTGCGGGGAGATGTCCGGCAGGACAGAGGGTGTGAAGGAATTCGACGTCGGATGCTTTCGCCACACCTCTTGCGATCCTTCGCAACTTTGAACAGTCTGTGCAAACACGGGGGTGAGGCGGATGCAGGGCGAAGTTCTTCACTATGACGAGGCCCAGGGCTTCGGTTTCATCACCGGGGCCGACGGCAACCGCTACACCTTCGCGCGCGAGGATCTGCGCCGCGATACGGTGATCGCCACGGGGGCCGTGGTCGAGTTCCTGCCGGCAAGCGGCCAGGCGCGCGACGTTTTCTCGATCCGCGCCCAGGCCGCCGGTCCGGCCACCGCTGCTCCCGCTGCAAGCGCCGCGCCGCCCAAATCCGCCGCCGCTTCGGCCGCGCCGCAGCCGCAGCATTTCGGCCGCTTGGCCGAAGACGGCGCGGTCCACGATAGCGGACTGCCGGGTTATTTCTGGCGAGGCGTGACGCGCAACTACATCAACTTCGCCGAGCGCGCCCGCCGCAAGGAATTCTGGGCCTACTGCCTGTTCTGGACCGTCAGCTTCATCCTGGTCGGCCTTGTCGGCGCCCTCGCCGACCAGACGATCGGCAATCTCAACGACGGCAACGGGCCGATCGTGACGATTGGGCTCTGGGGGCTGTTTGTACTGGCGACGGTCCTGCCCTGGCTCGGCCTCATTGTCCGCCGCCTGCACGATATCGGCCTGACCGGCTGGCTGGTCCTGCTGATTCTCGTGCCGACCTTCGGCACCCTGGCCATCATCGTGTTCGGGCTGATCCCCACTCAGAACCACGAAAACCAGTGGGGGCCTGTGCCGCAGGGCGTCCGGCTTTAGCGAATTCGTTTCAGCGCCTCGCCCGACAGCCGGAGAAACACCTTCTGCCCGTGCCGTTCGGCGCCGAGCCGGTCGTAGAAACGCAGCGAGCCTTCGTTCCAGTCCTCGGTGGTGAGATCGATGCGGCCGATGCCTTCCCTCAGGCAATGGCTGGCGAGAAAGCCGAGCAGCGCCCGGCCGGCACCGGCGTTGCGGGCATCCTCGCGCACGAACAGGTCTTTCAGGAACATCAGTCGTTCGAGATCGATGCCGGGATGCGCGATCGCCACCGAGGCGAGGCCCGCAACCTTGCCGTCGGCGAAGGCCAGCGCGAAATGCGGATAGGCCGGGCTTTCATCGCCGAGCCATTTTCGTGCCGTGGCTGTAGCCCGGCCATGATCGAGCGGCGCCTGCCGGTAGTGCGTCGCCATCTCGCAAAGTACGGTGGCAAGCGCTTCGGCATCGTCGGTCGTCGCCCAGCGGACGTCGACCGCCACAGGATCAGCCAAGGAACTTGGCGATAATGGCATTGCCCATCTCGACCGTACCGACCTCGGTCATGCCTTCGGACAGGATGTCCTTGGTGCGCAGCCCATCGTCGAGCACCGCGGCGATTGCGCCTTCGAGCTTGTCGGCCTCGGCAACCATGCCGAAGGAATAGCGCAGGCACATGGCGAAGGACGCGATCATGGCGATCGGATTGGCGATGCCCTGGCCGGCAATATCGGGCGCCGAGCCATGCACCGGCTCGTACAGCGCCTTGCGCTTCTTGGTCTTCACGTCAGGCGCGCCGAGCGAGGCCGACGGCAGCATGCCGATCGAGCCCGTCAGCATGGCGGCAATGTCGGACAGCATGTCGCCGAACAGATTGTCGGTGACGATGACGTCGAATTGTTTTGGCCAGCGCACCAGCTGCATGCCGCCGGCATCGGCCAGCATGTGGTCGAGCTTGACGTCGGCATATCTTGCCTTGTGGGTCTGGGTGACGACCTCGTTCCACAGCACGCCGGATTTCATCACGTTGCGCTTTTCCATGGATGTCACATGGTTGCGGCGGGTTCGCGCGAGCTCGAAAGCGACGCCGGAAATGCGCTCGATCTCGAACGTGTCGTAGACCTGGGTGTCGATGCCGCGTTTCTGACCGTTGCCGAGATCGATGATCTGCTTCGGCTCGCCGAAATAGACGCCGCCGGTGAGCTCACGCACGATCAAGATATCGAGGCCTTCGACCACCTCCTGCTTGAGCGAGGACGATGCGGCGAGCGCCGGATAGCAGATCGCCGGGCGCAGATTGGCGAACAGCTCCATGTCCTTGCGCAACCGCAGCAGCCCGGCCTCGGGGCGCACCTCGTAAGGCACCTTGTCCCATTTCGGTCCGCCGACAGCGCCGAACAGCACGGCATCGGCCGCCATCGCCTTTGCCATGTCGGCATCGGAAATCGCCACGCCATGCGCATCGTAGGCGCAGCCGCCGACCAGGCCTTCATCGGTGACAAAACCGCTGCCCAGCTTGGCGTTCATGGCCGCGATCAGTTTCTTCACCTCGGCCATCGCCTCGGGACCGATACCGTCGCCGGCAAGCAGGAGAAGATTTTTCGAGGCCATCAGAACCGTCCCGATACTGTTTGGAGAAACCGCGGCCTTGCTAAACGCCAAGCGGCGCTCATGCAAGCCTGGAAGCGCAATCACCGATGCGAGAGAATATTCACCAATCTGCCGAACGGATCGCGCACATAGAACCGCCGCACGCCCCAGGGCTCGTCGGCCGGACCGTATTCGATGGCGAAGCCGGCGGCCTTCATGCCTTGCAGCGCCGCATCGACATCGTCGACCTCGATCGACAGATCCGGCACCGGCGTGCCCGAGCCGCCTTGGGACATGAAGCTGATCTGCACCTGCATCCGTTCGTCCGAACCGCAGGTGACGATCCAGCCTTGATCCATCAGCACATCGAGGCCAAGCACGTCCTGGTAGAAGCGCTTCGCCGCCGCCGTGTCCTGTGTCCCGATATTGGCGACGATGCGCCGGACCGTCATGGCTTTGGCCTCCTCACGCCGTGCGCCGCAGCGCCGTGACCTCGATCTCGATCTTCATTTCGGGCTTGTTGAGCTGGCATACGATCATCGTCGCCGCCGGGCGGATGTCGCCAAAGGCCTCGCCAAGGATCGGGAAGACGACATCCACGAAGGCCTGGTCGGTGATGTAATAATGCGCCCGCACCACATCGGCCATGTCGAAGCCGCCGTCCCGAAGCGCCTTGGCGATGGTCGCCAGGCAATTGCGCGTCTGCGCCTCGACCGTCTCCGGCATCGTCATGGTCGCATAGTCGTAGCCGGTGGTTCCCGAGACAAAGCACCAGTCGCCCTGCACCACCGCGCGCGAATAGCCGGCGGTCTTTTCGAAGGGCGAACCGGTGGAGATGAGGTGGCGCATGGGGATTCCTGGTGATCGTAGGCGCCCGTCTAGCAGAGGGATGCTGGACCGGTCGTGGGCCAAGGCAAGCGAGCTGTTGTCAATGAAGGCAAGCACAAACCTCGGAGATTGGCCGAATCCTTCGCGGCTTCGTCATCCTATGGCGAAGCAAGGAGCAAAGCGACGCGGCGCAGACCATAGGATCCATGCCGGGACGTCAGTGCGTTGCCACGGTGAAGAATTCTGCACCGTTGCACTCTATGGTAACGGTCACGGCATGGATCCTCGGGTCTGCGCTCCGCTACGCGTCGCTCCGCCCGTGGATGACGAAGCCGCGACGGTCGTGCCCTAGTTCGCTGACCCTTGCGCGTCGTCCATCGCTTTCTTGATATCCGCAGGCCAGGTCTTCACGCCCGGCCACGCCTGCGGCTCACCATCATCGCCGCGGCGGGCGAAGTAGAGCGTGTGCTTGACCGGATCGACGGCCATGAAACCGTCGCTGCCGCCGCAATCATGCGGCACACAGCCTGCAGCGTAAAAGGCGCCGGACGCTGTCTTTTCGGTGCCGCCGCCGACCAGCAGGCTGGTCGCCATGTCGGGCATGGTGTCGCCAAGCAGTGTCTTCGCCGCCTTGTAGACGGCCTCGTTGTGGAAGGCGTCGATGATGTTCTGGTACTTGGACGGATCGACATCTTTCCAGTCGGTGCCGGGCTCGGGCGCATATGTCAGGTCGCCTGAAATGGTCAGCCCTTCGCTGGGCGACCATTGCAGCGCCTGCTGCGAAGCGCCCGGCAACAGATAGGGCACGAAATAGATGGCATTGTCGGCCACCGCCGCCGGCGGCGCGCCGCATTCGTCCTGCTCGACCGTAAGGCTCTGGATCTCCCCGCCTTCCGGCTTCCAGACGATGACCGTGGCCGGGCCGCACTGGTTGCCGCCATCGCCGACATTGACCAGAGCCACGTTGACGCCGCCGACCTTGACCACCTTGTCGAAGAACACGTCGTAATTGCTGGCCAGCTGCTTGCCGTCATAGGCCAGCACCTTCTCGCCATCCTGCTCCGGCTGGGTGATGGTCAGCTGCCCACCCTCGAACGGGATCGGCCCCTGGCTGTCATCGTCGGCCAGGGCCGCATTGCTCGAAGCGCCCGGATCGGCCCCGCTGGACGGATCTTCAGCCGGCACCAGCACCTTGTCGGTCTGTGCATGCGCGCCAGCCACCGGCATCAGCATCCACGCCAGCGCGCAGGCGCCGGCAAGAAGCGAACGTGTCATGACTGTCCCCTCCGTTCAGCCGCCACGAACCCGGCCTTTGACGGTCGGGTTAAATCATACTGCTCAGGCCCAGGGGCGCTCGGCGGCGTTCTTCTTCTCGAACGAGGCGATGGCGCCGGCCTTTTCCATGGTCAGGCCGATATCGTCGAGGCCGTTCAGCAGGCAGTGGCGCTTGAAGTCGTCAAGATCGAATTTGACCACGCCGCCATCCGGACCGCGGATTTCCTTGGCCTCGAGGTCGACCGACACCGTCGCATTGGAGCCGCGCGAGGCATCGTCCATCAGCTTCTCCAGATCTTCCGGGCTGACGGTGATCGGCAAAATGCCGTTCTTGAAGCAGTTGTTGTAGAAAATGTCGGCGAAGGAGGTCGAGATGACGCAGCGTATGCCGAAATCGAGCAGCGCCCACGGCGCGTGTTCACGGCTCGAGCCGCAGCCGAAATTATCGCCGGCGACCAGGATCTGCGCCTTGCGGTAGGCCGGCTTGTTGAGCACGAAATCCGGGTTTTCCGAGCCGTCATCCTTGTAGCGCATTTCGGCGAACAGCCCGCTGCCGAGCCCGGTGCGCTTGATCGTCTTGAGATAATCCTTGGGGATGATCATGTCGGTGTCGACATTGACGATCGGCATCGGTGCGGCGACGCCGGTGAGCTTGGTGAATTTGTCCATGGCTTTTGCCCGTATTTCGTTGCGGGAGATTGCTGACGCACCGTTTACACAAAGCCGGAGGCAAATAAAAGGCAACTGTTCGTGCGTGCCTGGATCGAAAGATCGGCGCGGCACCAACTTCAAAACCGGCCGCCGCTAGTGCACCTTGCGCCCATGACCACACAATCGAAGATAATCTATGCCAGCGAGCCGGAACTCGACGTCGCCGAGTTCCGCCGCGTGCTGGTCGAATCCACACTCGGCGACACGCGTCCCGTCGACGACGAAGCCCGGCTGCAGGCGATGCTTTCCGGCGCGAACCTGGTGCTGACCGCGCGCCTCGACATCGAAGGCCGGCCGCTGGTTGGCGTTATCAGAGGCATCACCGATTTTTCCTGGGTGTGCTACATTTCCGAGCTCGCCGTATCCCAATCGGCGCAAGGGCTTGGCATCGGCAAGGGTCTTATGGACGAGGCCCGCCGGCAGCTTGGGCCATCGGTCGCCATCAGCCTGATCTCGATGCCCGACGCCGTCGGCTTCTACGAGCGCATCGGCATGGAGCGCATGGCCGATGCCTTCTGGTTCTCGCGCAAACGCTGATTTTGCTCCTGTGGCCACACCCAGTCGCCGACGGTTCGCGATGTTTGCGGCTTGACATGCAACCAAATGGTTGCATATTAAGGCCATGAGCATGGATGCCGTCTTTCGCGCCCTCGCCGACCCGACACGCCGGCAATTGCTGGACAGTCTCCACGCCAGGAATGGGCAGACACTGAACGCGCTGTGCGAGCGGACGGATATGACACGGCAGGCTGTGACCAAGCACCTGGCGATCCTGGAAGAGGCGAACCTCATCACCACCGTCCGCAACGGACGTGAAAAGGAGCACTACCTGAACCCCGTTCCCATCAACGAAATCGCCGAACGCTGGATCGGCAAATTCGAACGAGGACGGCTGACCGCCCTCAGCGACTTGAAGAAGCGCCTTGAAAGGGAATAGCCATGAGCAATGCCTTCGTCTACGTGACCTATATCCGCACCACGCCCGAGAAGCTCTGGGAGGCGCTGACCGAACCGGAATTCCACCTGCAATATTTCCTCGGCGCCCAGATGCAGAGCGACTGGAAGAAAGGCTCGGCATGGAAGATGGTCTATCCCGACGGCCGCGTCACCGACAGCGGCGAGATTGTCGATGTCGATCCGCCAAGGCGCCTGGTCATCAAATGGCGCAATGAGTTCATGCCGGACGTGAAGGCCGATGGCTACACGCATTGCACCTTCGTCATCGAACAGGAAGGCGACATGATGAAGCTCGCCGTCACCCATGCTGCCGACGGTCCGCACCGTCTTCTGGAACATGTCGGCAATGGCTGGCCGCTGGTGCTGTCGAGCCTGAAGAGCCTGCTCGAAACCGGCAAGGGCCTGTCGCGCCCGGCATCAAAGGCAGCTTAACTCGTTTCGATAACGAAACAATCGCTTAGAGCAATTCCAGGAAAAGTGTGAGCGGTTTTCCGTCCGGAATTGCGAAAACACAAAGAGATAGAGCAGTTCGGCGTCCGTGAAACGGTGAAACGCTCTAGGGAGGTTGCCATGATGCACGGCCCAGTGGTGGCGCAAAGCATGACCAATGGCGAGACGATCATGGCAAGCGCCGAGATCGTCGCGCCACCGGAGCGCGTCTTCCACGCGCTGATTACAGACGAAGTCGAGCGCTGGTGGGGCTCTTCCGAAAGCTACGGGATGGTCGATTGGACGGCCGATTTGCGCGTCGGCGGCCGGTGGCAGGTCATCGCCAGGACCATTGCTGGCGAGGACCATCCCGCCGGCGGCGAGTTCCTCGAGATACAGGCGCCGCTTCGGATCGTGCAGACGCGGGCCTATGACTGGGACCATCCGACACTTGGCCGGCGGCAAACGACGGTTGCCTACCTGCTGGAACCGATAGCCGGAGGCACACGCCTCACCATCTGCCATGGCGGCTTTGCCGGGTTGACCGACGCGGCGGCCGAACATGCCGAGGATTGGGGCCGGGTGCTGGGGTGGCTGCAGGCCTATGTCGAGACTGGTGAACCGGCGGCATAGAAGCGCGTCTTTTCCCTCTCACGCTTATGAAAAGAGGCCGCTCAAATCACATTCAGCTCTCTGAACGCCCTGCCCTCGGCCACCCGTTCGTACCCAAACGCCGAGCAATCCACCGTCCGGTAGCCGCCATGGACGATCAGCTCGGCCAGCGCCTTGCCGACCGCCGGCGCCTGCTGCAGGCCGTGGCCCGAAAACCCGTTGGCGAAGATGAAATTGCCGACTTCCGGGTGCGGTCCGATCACCGCGTTCTGGTCGAGCGTGTTGTAGTCGTAATGGCCGGCCCAGGCGCGGGTTGCCTTGATCGCCTCGAAGGCAGGGATGCGCGTCGCCAGCACCGGCCAGATCACCTCTTCGAACAGCGACCAGTCGACATCGAAATCCCGGGGGTCGGCCGGGCCGTCGCCCTCCTCCGGCTCGGCGCCGCCGGTGAGATAGACAGAGCCTTCCGGCCTGACATAGATGCCCGAAGGGTCCACCAGCAGCGGCATGTCGGTATATTTTTCCCGCGCCTCGAAGACGAAAACATTGCGCTTGCGCGGCTCGACAGGCAGCGCGAGCCCGGCAAGAGCGGCGACTTTGCCGGCGTTTGGACCGGCGGCGTTGACGACGATGCCGGCCTCGAGTTTTTCGCCATTGTCGAGCGTCACGCCGGTGACGCGGCCACCCTGCCGCTCGATACCGGCAACATCGGCGGCGATGAAATCGATCTTCTTGTCGCGCAACGCCTTGCGGAACAGTGTCAGCATGGCATGCGCGTCGAACCAGCCCTCGCCGGTGCGGCCGAAGGCGCCGGCGCTGATGCCTTCCGTGGACAGCCAGGAAAAGCGCTTTGCCAGCTGGTCGGCATCCTCGAGCAGAATATCTGCGCCCTCGGCGACCTGCGCTTCGTGGTTGGCTTTCAGGATCGGCAGCCCGGCCTCGCCGGCCAGGATCAGATAGCCGCCCTCGCGAAAGCCGATATCGGCGTCAGTGCCGAACGTTTCCTTCAGCCGCCGGAACAGGTTTAGCGTGAACTGCGACAGGCGGATGTTCTCCGGGATCGAGAATTGCTGGCGGATCGAGGCCATGGACAGCGTGGTGGCCGCATGGGCGAATTGCGGATCGCGTTCGATCAGCGCTATCGAGCCGGAAAAGCCTTCCTCGCGCAGATAATAGGCGACCGAGGAGCCGACGATGGCTCCGCCGATGATGACGATGTCGTAGCGCACTTTTTTCTCCGATCCGCCGGCAGCATCCTTCACGCGGCTGGCAAGGAAATCTCGAAGCGCGTGCCGCGCCCGGAGTCAACCAGCGCGATCGTGCCATCATGCGCTTTCAGGAGGGCCAGCACGATGCCGAGCCCCATGCCGGTGCCGCCGGACTCGCGCCGCGTGGTGAAGAACGGCTCGAAAATGCGGGCCCTGTTGCTCGGTGAAATACCGGCGCCGTCGTCGCTGACGGTAACGCTCACCTTGCCCTCCGCGCCGGCTGCCGCCAGCAGAACCTGCGTCGCGCCATGCCTGGCTGAATTGTCGATCAGATTGGCAAGCACGATCGCCATATTCTCGGCCGATATCCGCAAACCAGTTGCGCCGCCCGTCTCAATGACGACCGCCACCCTGCCGTCCACCGGCAGCAGCGCCAGCGCTGCATCGAGCGATGTACTTTCGCCGCTCGGCGCCAGGTTTTCGGCGCGCGCCAGGTCGAGCAGGCGCCGCACCAGCAGATTGAGCCTTCCGGCATCGGTGACGATGTTGCCGGAAAACCGTTTGCGCTCGGCGGCATCCATCGTATCGCCGGAATCGCGCAGCAGCTCGGCCGCGCCCTGGATCGCCGTCAGCGGCGATTTGAGCTCGTGCGAAACATGGGTGGCAAAAGTCTGGATGCTGTCGGAGCGCGCCTGCAGCTTTTCGGCCATGTCGAGAAAGGCGGCGGACAGTTCGGCCATTTCGCGCGTGCCGTGATGGTCGAGCGGGCGGATCGCGTCGCGGTCACCGGCGGCAATGCGCCTGGTCCGCTCCATCAGCGCGTAGATCGGCCGGCTGACGGTGCGCAGGAAGACCAGGGCGATCAGGAGCGTGCCGCAAAGCATGGCGATGGCCGCCAGCGTCACCTTGCCGCGCTCGCCATAGAGGTGTTTGACGATGTTGTTCGGCGTCCGCGACAGATAGATCACGCCGGCGACCCGGCCATCGACTGCAATCGGCATGGCAACAAAAACGCGGACCTTTGTGCCGCGGCTGACCGAATAGAGCGGTGGCGGTGGCTGGTCGGGAATGCGTTGCCTGAGCACGCTGGCGTAGTGGCCGGCAAGCGCCTGGCGCACCTCCTCGACATGGGTGAGCGACAGTCCGACCTCATCGCGCCCGGCAATGACGACGCCCTTCGGGTCGAGCAACCGGAAGCCGGCCAGCGTGGTCTTTTGCGTCGTGTCGAGAAGGCCCGACAACCGCGCGCCGATCGCCGCAAAGGCCGGATCGGTGGTGGCCACGATGCCGGCGGGCCGGGTCGGCAGCAAATAGTCGGAGGCGAGATCGAGGCTGGGCTCGATCGGCTGGTAAGGCGAATCGTCCCCGCGGCTGGCATCGTCGCCCTCAACGTCGACCGGCCCGCCAAGCTTGTCCGGGGAAATGCCGGCGTCGCGCACATCCTGCGCATAGATGGCGGCGATGACGGCGCCTTGCGCGATCAGCTCGCCCTCGGTCTGGCGGATCAACTGGTTTTCATAAAGCCGGAAGAAGAACAGGCCGACCAGCGGCAGCGCCAGGACCATGATGAGGATGGCGAGGACCACCGTGGCCAGCCTTGGCCGCCATTTGGTGCCGATCCATTTGCGGTCGCTCAGGCGCCGCATCGGCCAAGCCGGAAGCCGACGCCATGCACGGTTTCGATGGCGTCGAGGCAGCCCACTGCCGCCAGCTTGGCACGGATGTTGCGGATATGGCTGTCGACGGTGCGGTCGGCGACATGGATGTTGGCGGCATAGGCGCTGGCCACCACCAGGTCGCGGCCCAGCACATGCGCCGGCCGCGCCAGGAACCCTTTCAGGATCGAGAATTCGATCGCCGTCAACGCCAGTGCCTTGCCGTCGAAACTGGCGCCATGGCTGGCCGGTGTCAGGCTGAGCTTGCCATGCGCAAAGGCCCTCGCGTCGGCCGGCTCCGGCACGGCGCGGGCGCGGCGCAGGATGACATTGACACGCGCCACCAGTTCGCGCGGGCTGAACGGCTTCGTCACATAGTCGTCGCCGCCCATTTCAAGCCCGAGGATGCGGTCGATTTCCTCGTCACGCGCCGACAGGAACAGCACCGGCACGTCCGAGCGTTGCCTGAGCCGCCGGCAGACCTCCAGCCCGTCCATCTCGGGCATGCCGATGTCGAGCACGACGAGATCGGGCTCGCGGCGTTCGATCGCTTGCAGGGCAGCCGCGCCGTCAGAGACGGCCTGTGTCTTCATGCCAGCCTTTTCCAGTGCAAAGCAGATGATCTCGCGGATGTGCGGATCGTCGTCGGCGACCAGGATCTGATGCGGCATGGGTCTAGCGGTCCGGCGTGGATGGCATGGCAGGCAGCGAGGGTTGCTGTGCGGGAGGAAGCACGAGCGGGCCTCTCTTGTCGAGAACCTGCACGAGCCTCCAGCCGCGAAAGCTCCAGGCGCGCCACTTCTTTTGTTCGGCGATATAATCGTCGATCATCACCTGGTCGGCCAGATAGGTGGTTTGGTTTCCGAATTTATGCATGTAGTAGCGGTCCAGCGCCGGCATGGCGACAGCGCCGAACGAGCGCAGATACTGCGTATCGAGCGGCGTGCCGGAACCGGTCATTTCAAGCGAGTGGTCGACATTGAAGTTGGCGATCGTTGCGGCGAAGTTGACAAAGCAGCAGGCATAAAGCGTCGCCGATAACGTCAGAAGATTGGCCGAGAACAGCCATTCGTTGGATTTTCCGAGCGCGATGCGGGCGATGATCAGCGCAAGCCCTGATGCCACCAGCCCCATCCAGACGAAAGCGGCGATGCGCCAGTAGGTCAGCGCATAGACGCCGATATAGAGGTCGAGCCGCAGGATCGAGGAGATGATCAGCACGATGTTCTGCGCCACCCAGGCATAGACCAGCCGGCGGATCAGCGGATCGCCTGATGTTTCGCTGCCCGGCCGCAGCGCCGCCAGCACGAAGCCGGCGGCGAGCAGCGCGGTGACGATCAGCGGATAGGCGCCGTGATGCGCATAGGCGGCATAGCTCATGCCATCGGGAAGGGCGACCCCACCCCAGAGATAGGCGGCGTCGAGCCCGGTCTGCAGCGCAAACAGCGCGTTGAAGACGATCAGCGCGCGCAGAATGGCGCCTTTGCCGAAGACGATATCCTCGACGACATGCCGCTCCGGTTTGGCCGCCGGCTGGGCGCCGGCAAGGTTCTGCCTCGGCCGCGGGATAAGACGCCGGAAGCGCGGCAGACGCGGCCGCAGCAAGGCCCAGACGCAGGCGAGCACGACCAGCCAGAAGGCAATCCGTGCCAGTTGGATGAGATCGAGGAGCTTCATCAGGTCGATCAGCGACAGCCAGTAGTCGATGACCGGATTGGCGACGCCGAACAGCGTGAGGAAGACGGCGCCCAGTGTCAGCGGCATCACCCAGACCGCGATGGACGCGAACCGGATCCGGCGCCGGCCGAAGCGCCGCGCCGTCTTGCGCCAGCGGATGAAATCCCGGATGAACCGCAACGGCACCGCTGCCAGGAACAGCGCGATCTGGCCGGCAATGCGGGCGATGCGGTGTTGCAACCGCCCGGCCAGCGACAATGCAAACACCACCATGGCCACGAGCGCGACCGAGACCGACAGCGCGCTGACATTTTCGGCCAGCGGCAGCAGCGCGACGAACAGGGCCGCCGGCTTGAGCCACGGCATTGGGGCATAAAGGGCAGCGGGATGCACCGCGACGACCGCGCCAGCCGTTACGATGGCGAACAAAAGGACGGTGATGCCGATGGGCTGGTCGTAGAAGAAAAAATCCGCCAGCGCGACGAGCAGGACGGCGATGCCAAAGCGACTGCAAAAGCTGACGAACGATGTCATGCGCGGACTTTCCTGATGATCCGGCCGACGGGCGGATGCCTGGGGATAAAAGGGAGCAGGCTTGCCTCCGGGCGATGGCGGGCCTCCGGCCGCGGCGGATCGACCAGCCACCAGCTTTCGCTGCGCAGCCGGTAAGGCAGGGACCAACGGGGGGTGTTTCGGTGTTGCATGCCGCCCTTGTGGTGGCTGCGCATGGATACGGCAGGGCGCAGCGGAGGAGGTTTTCCGCAGAGATGTGCAGTTTTCGTGCAGGAGCCAGCCCCCTTCTCCCCGTTCACGGGGAGAAGGTCCCGGCAGGGGGATGAGGGGCCGCGCCGACTTCGGCAATCACCAGCCGCACCTTGCCTCAACCGCCCCAGACGGCATAGATCGAACCATGACAAGCGAACCCTACCGCCCACGCCGCTCTGTACTCTACGTCCCCGCCTCCAACGACAAGGCGCTGGCCAAGATCGCGACGCTTGCCTGCGATGCCGTGATTATCGACCTCGAAGACGCCGTCGCTCCCGCCGACAAGGTCGCGGCGCGTGAAAAACTGGCGGCTATTTTCGCCAGCCGGCCAGTTGCCAACCACTTTGGGCGGCGCTGCGAGATGATCGTGCGCGTCAACGCGCTGTCCAGCGAATGGGGCAACGATGATTTGCTAGCCGCGGCGAAATTCGAACCCGACGGCATCCTGCTGTCCAAGGTCGCCACGCCGCGCGACATCCTCGAAGTCGGCGACGTGCTCGACGACAATTTTGGCCCCGACAGCGTCAAACTCTGGGCGATGATCGAGACGCCCAAGGCCATGCTCAACATCGGGGCCATTGCCGAACTCGGCCGAGATCCGGCCTCGCGCCTCAATTGTTTCGTTGCCGGAACGAATGATCTGGTCAAGGAGACCGGCATTCTGGCGACGCCCGACCGGCGCTACCTCGTGCCATGGCTGATGCAGATGGTGCTGGCGGCGCGCGCCGGCGGCATCGACATGCTCGATGGCGTCTCCAACGATTTTCGCGACCTCGATGCTTTTGCGCGCGAGTGCACGGAAGCCGCCGCCATGGGCTTCGACGGCAAGACGCTGATCCACCCGGCCCAGATCGAAGCTGCCAACCGCGCCTTTGCACCAGCGCCAGATGCCCTGGCCGAGGCGCGCGCGGTGAAAGATGCCTTCGCCTTGCCGGAAAATGCCGGCAAGGGCGTGATTGCGCTGAACGGCAGGATGGTAGAGCGGCTGCATCTGGCGCAGGCCGAAAAACTGCTGGCGAAGGCCGCCGCCATCGGCGCATGATTGCCGAAGCCGGCTTCGTAAAGATCACGCCTCAACAACACGGAATTCACGACAGGACCTGACCCATGAAACTCTACCGCTTTTTGTCCGCCCCCGACGATTCCAGCTTCTGCCACAAGGTGACGGCGGCGCTGAACAAGGGCTGGCATTTGTTCGGCTCGCCGACCTACGCCTATGACAAGAAGACCAAGTCGATGCGCTGCGGTCAGGCTGTGGTGAAGGACGTCGACGGCCAGGAATACGGGCCGGATACCAAGCTGAGCGATTGGTAGGCTTTGCAAGCACCGACGCAGGCTGTGTTGAGATTCAGGTCAGGCCGAGTCGAAAATGGCTGATACCGAGAACCGGAGCGGAGCGTACTTGAAGTACGTGAGCACCGGAAGCGCAGGTATCAGCCGTTTGCAGGCCGGCCTCACCTGAATATCGGCACAGCCTACTCCGCCGCCTCTTCAATCTTCTCCATATCATCGTCCGACAGGCCGAAATGGTGGCCGATCTCGTGGATCAGCACGTGGGTGACGATGTCGCCCAGCGTCTCTTCGTTCTCGGCCCAGTAGTCGAGGATGGCGCGGCGGTAGAGGGTGATGCGGTTCGGGCCTTCGCCGGTCTGCGGATTCCAGCGCTCGGCAATGCCGCGGCCCTCGAACAAGCCGAGCAGGTCGAACGGCGTCTCCAGCGACAGATCGTCCATGATCTCGTCGGTCGGGAACTCGGCGATCACGATTACGATCTCGCCGGTCAGCTTGCGAAAATCGTCCGGCAGATGCGCGTACGCCTCCAGCGCCAGAAACTCCATTTCCTCGATCGAGGGCGAGAGTTCGTCGTGCCAGGTGCGGGTCTTGTAGATGCGGGCCATGCGTTGTCCTTTGATCCCGGCATATAGGCTTTCGCACCGGACTCGGCAATGAAGCGGCAATTCCATGACGTCAATGGCTATGGAGGAATAAATTCCTTCTGACTCCGCTTGACTCTTGGAGCACCCTCTGGAATCTATAGGAACATAACAGGAACAATTGTGAGAGAAACTGACCGTTATGGCGACATCAGCCGTGGCGCGGGAGACTGTTTTTGCCCTGCGCCGCCAGATCGCGAAGATCGAGGGAACGCTGCCCGAGCGCCTGGCGGCGCCGGTTGGAGAGCGGCCTCGTGCGCGTGCTGACGACGATGTCGGCGCGCCCGACCTCGATATCGCGCCCGACATCACCATCATCCGGCGCGGCCTTGCCGTGGCGTCGCCGGATGCCTTCCTGCCCATCGGCGTCGAACGCCTCGATGCCGCGCTGAGCGGCGGCCTGCCGAAAGCCGCCCTCACCGAGATCCATGGCCTCGAGACCCGCAATGCCGGGGCGGTCGCCGGCTTTGTGCTGTCGGTGGTCAGCCTGATCCTCAGGGGGCAGAACCTGCCCGTGCTGTGGATCGGCAGCTCGGAGATTTTTCGCGAGGCCGGCTTTCCCTACGCCAGGGGAT
Source organism: Mesorhizobium sp. P3_A2 (assembly GCF_056403115.1). Lineage (NCBI taxonomy): Bacteria > Pseudomonadati > Pseudomonadota > Alphaproteobacteria > Hyphomicrobiales > Phyllobacteriaceae > Mesorhizobium > Mesorhizobium sp. P3_A2. The sequence goes on along the minus strand of NZ_JBFUGC010000002.1, from coordinate 552,739 downwards.
TGCAGGGCCTGTTTGGCATCGCGCCGGAGCAGTTGCTGTTTTCCGAGGCGGCGAAACTCACCGATGCGCTGTGGGTGGCCGAGGAAGCGGCAAAGATGACCGCGCTCGCCGCCATCATTCTCGAAATCCGCGGCAGCCCGCAGCGGCTCGACCTCACCGCAACGCGCCGGCTGCACGCCAGGGCGCAAACCGCCGGCCGGCCGGTGTTTCTGCTGCGCCAGGCCGGCGAGGCCGAACCGACGGCAGCACCTGTACGCCTCATCGTGTCGGCCGCAGCGGCTGCAAGCCGCCGGACCATCGCCGGGCCGCTCGCCGGCTCGATCGGCCGCCCCGCCTTCACCGTCAGCATCGGCAAGAGCCGCACCGCTCTGCCTGGACAATTCACACTGGAGTGGAACCCCGATGAACACAGTTTCGAAGAAAGACGGGAAGAACGGCCAGAGAATTCTGTCGCTGTGGTTTCCGCATCTCGGGGCAGAGCGGATCCTGCGCCAGCGCCTGGGACGGTCGTGGCGTTCCCGGCCGTCGGATCATTTGCCTCTGGTGATCAGCCATCGCGACCGCAGCGCCCAGCGCATATCGGCCCTCGACGAGCGGGCTGAGGCGCTGCACCTGAAGCGTGGCATGGGCATCGCCGACGCGCGCGCCATGCATCCCTCGATCGACATTGTCGAGGCCGATCCGGAAGCCGACCGCCGGCTGCTCGAAGGTCTCGCCGACTGGTGCGACCGCTACACGCCGCTGGTGGCGCTGGACGGCGCCGATGGCCTCTATCTCGACGTCACCGGCTGCACGCATCTGTTCGGCGGCGAGCGCGCCATGCTGGATGACATTCTTGCGCGCTTTTTCCAGCAGGGTTTCGATGTTCGCGCCGGGCTTGCCGCGACGCCGGGTGCTGCCTGGGCGGCGGCGCGCTTCTGTGGCGACCGCATCGTTCCCTCAGGCGAGGAGGAAGCGCTGCTTGCCCCTTTGCCGCTGGCCGCGCTACGCATCGAAGCCGATATCCGCGCCAGCCTGGAAAGTGTGGGCCTCCGCACCGCCGGCGCGGTCATGGCTGCACTGCGCGCGCCGCTCGCCCGCCGCTTCGGCGCCACCTTGCTGTTGCGGCTAGACCAGGCGCTCGGCCGTCTCGACGAGGCGGTGTCGCCGCGCCTGCCGGTGGCGCCGCTTTCGGTCGAGCGCCACCTCGCCGAGCCGGTCGTGTTGACCGCCGAGATCGAGCGGCTGGTGGAAATGCTGGCGGTGACGCTGAAGATCGATCTCGAGCGCCGCGGCGAAGGCGCCAGGATGCTGGCGCTGCTGTTGTTTCGCGTCGACGGCGCCGTCATCCGCATCGCCGTCGGCACCTCACGGCCCCTGCGCGAGCCGAAGCTGATCCAGCGCCTGTTCCACGAGCGGCTGACCGCGCTCGAGCAGGACATCGATGCCGGCTACGGCTTCGATCTGGTGCGGCTTTCCGTGCTGGCGGCCGCCGCCTTCGACATGCAGCAGGCCGATTTGACCGGAGAGACCGAGGACGACGGCGCCGACATCGCGCTGTTTGCCGACCGCATCCGCGCCCGGCTCGGCGACAATGCTGTGCTCAAAGCGGTCGCTGTCGAAAGCCATCTGCCGGAGCGCGCCGTCGCCACCATCCCTTTCTCGGAGGCGCCGCAGCGGACCACGCCGCCGAAAAGATCAGACAGGAAAGACGCGCCGCCGCCAACAACCATCTTCCCGCCGGAGCGGCCGATCCGGCTGTTCCGTTCGCCCGAGCCGATCGAAGTGCCGGCCACCGAAATGCCGGAGGGACCGCCGATGAATTTCCGCTGGCGCCGCGCGCTCTACCGGGTCGCCCGCGCCGAAGGGCCCGAGCGCATCGCGCCGGAATGGTGGCAGAAGGGTGAGGAGGACGCGCCGACGCGCGATTATTTCCGCATCGAGGACAGCGACGGCCGCCGCTACTGGCTCTACCGCCAGGGGCTCTACGGCGCCGGCCAGCCTTCGCCGCGCTGGTTCATGCACGGGGTCTTCGCATGAACGCGCTGACCGTCATCCCCTATGCCGAATTCGGCATCCAGTCGAATTTCTCCTTCCTGCGCGGCGCCTCCAAGCCGGAGGAACTGGTGGTGGCGGCGAAATTCCTCGGCTTCTCCTCGATCGGGCTTGCCGACCGCAACACGGTCGCCGGCGTCGTGCGCGCCTGGCAGCAGGCCAAGGTCGAGAAGCTCGCCTACCACCCCGGCTGCCGCCTGGTGTTCGGCGACGGCACGCCGGACATTCTCGCCTATCCGCAGAACCGCAAGGGCTGGGGGCATCTCTGCCGCATGCTGACGCAGGCCAATCTGCGCGACGAGAACGAGAAAGGTGCAACCCTTCTCCAGCGCGGCGACCTGCTCGAATGGGGCGACCTGCTGTCGCTGGCGGTGCTGCCCGATCTCTCGGCGAGTGCCGACGATCTCCTGGCATTGATCCGCCAGCTGAAGGAGCGTTTCGGCGCCAACCTGCGGCTTGGCGTGGCGCCGGACTACCGCGGCAATGACCGCTTCCGCATCGAGCAGGCGGCCGCCATGGCCGATATCGCCGGCGTGCCGCTGATGGCGACCAACGATGTGCTCTATCACACAGCCGAGCGGCGCTCGCTGCAGGACGTGCTTACCGCCATCCGCCTCAATGTGCCGGTCGCCGAGGTCGGGCTGGAACTGACGGCCAATGCCGAACGCCATCTGAAGCCGCCGCTGGAAATGGCCCGCCTCTTTCGCCGCCATCCGCAGGCTCTGGCCGAGACGCTGCGCTTTGCCGGCGAGCTCAGCTTCTCGCTTGGCGATCTCCAATACAATTATCCAGACGAGCCGACGCAATCGGGGCTCGGGCCGCAGGCCGAGCTCGAGCGTCTGGCCAGGGAGGGGGCCGCCACGCGCTATCCGGCGGGCGTCCCCGCTTCCGTCTCGCAGCGCATCGGCGAAGAGCTCGCTCTGATCGAGCGCCTGAACTATGCGCGTTATTTCCTCACCGTTTACGACATCGTCCAGTTCGCCCGCAACGAGGGCATTCTTTGCCAAGGCAGAGGCTCCGCCGCCAATTCGATCGTCTGCTTCTGCATTGGCATCACCGAGGTCGGCCCCGAGCGCATCGACACGTTGTTCGAGCGGTTCATTTCCGAGGAGCGCAACGAGCCGCCAGACATCGACGTCGACTTCGAGCATGAGCGGCGGGAGGAGGTGATCCAGTACATCTACTCCAAATACAGCGCCAAGCGCACCGCGCTGGCGGCGGCCGTCATCAGCTATCGCGGCCGCTCGGCGCTGCGCGAAGTGGCCAAGGCCATGGGCCTGTCGGACGATGTCCGCAGCGCGCTCTCCAGTTCGATCTGGGGCTGGTCGACCTCGGAACTCGGCGAGAAGGAAGCCCATGCCGGCGGCCTCGACCGCAACGAGACATCGACCCGTCACGTGATCGCCCACGCCAACGAGATCATGGGCTTTCCCCGGCATTTGTCGCAGCATGTCGGCGGCTTCGTCATCACCAGGGACCGGCTCGACGAGATCGTCCCCATCGTCAAGACGGCGATGGAGGCGCGCAAGATGGTCGAATGGGACAAGGACGATCTCGACGCGGTCAAGATTTTGAAGGTCGACGTGCTGGCGCTCGGCATGCTGACCTGCCTGAAACGCGCCTTCACCTTGCTCACCGATCATTATCCGGATGCGCGCGATGAGTATGGCCGGCCCTATGTGCTGGGCAGCCTCCCGCCAGAGGACAAGCATGTCTACGACATGATCGGCCGCGCCGACACGCTCGGCGTCTTCCAGATCGAATCGCGTGCCCAGATGTCGATGCTGCCGAGGCTCAAGCCGAAGGATTTCTACGACCTTGTCATCGAGGTGGCGATCGTTCGGCCGGGTCCCATCCAGGGCGACATGGTCCATCCCTATCTGCGGCGCCGGCAAGGCAAGGAGAAGGCCGAGTATCAAAAGCCGGAGCTGGAGGCGATCCTCAAGAAGACGCTGGGCGTGCCGCTGTTCCAGGAGCAGGCGATGAAGATCGCCATCGTCGCCGGCGGCTTCAAGCCGGGCGAGGCCGACGAATTGCGCCGTGCCATGGCCACCTTCAAGCGCACCGGCACCATTGGCAATTACCGCCAGCGCATGATCGACGGCATGGTCGGCAAGGGATACACCAAGGACTTCGCCGAGCGCTGCTTCAAGCAGATCGAAGGCTTCGGCGAATATGGTTTTCCCGAAAGCCATGCAGCCTCCTTCGCGCTGCTCGTCTATGCCTCGTGCTGGTTCAAGACCTTCTATCCCGACGTGTTCTGCGCCGCGATCCTCAATTCGCAGCCGATGGGGTTTTATCAGCCGGCGCAGCTGGTGCGCGACGCGCGCGACCATGGCGTCGATATCCGCGACGTCGACGTCAATTTTTCCGGCTGGGATTGCACGCTGGAGGAAGACGAATTCGACCCGGCCCGAATCCTGCCGCGCCATGCCCAGATGCGTGGTGTCATCGAGACAAAGCACGCCGTGCGGCTCGGCTTCAGGCAGATCAAGGGGCTGTCCAAGGAGCGCATGAAGCAGTTCACCGACCGGCGCGGCGCCGGCTATTCAAGTGTCAGGGATGTCTGGCTGCGCTCCGGCCTCGATGTCGACGACATCGAAAGACTGGCGCAGGCCGACGCCTTCCGCTCGCTCGGCCTCGACCGTCGTGAAGCCTTGTGGGCGGTGCGCGCGCTGGACGGCAAGAGTGCCGCCGAAAGACTGCCGCTGTTCGACCAGCCGGCGATCCGGCTGCGCGAACTCGAACCCGAAACAAAACTACCGATAATGCCGCTCGGCGAACATGTCATCCACGACTACCGTTCGCTCGGCCTGTCGTTGAAGGCGCATCCGGTCGCCTTCCTGCGCGAGCGGCTCGACCGCGCCGGCGTCATCCCCAATGCCAACCTTGGCGCGGTTCGCGACGGCAGGCGGGTTTCCGTCGCCGGCCTGGTCCTGGTGCGCCAACGCCCCGGCAAGGGCAATGCCATCTTCCTGACGCTGGAGGACGACAAGGCCGTCGCCAACGTCATTTTCTGGGAGCGGACGTTTACCCGCTTCCGTCCCATCGTCATGGGCGCGCGCTTCGTCAAGGTCACCGGCAAGCTGCAGTCGGAATCCGACGTCATCCATATCGTCGCCGAAAAGATCGAAGATCTGACGCCCTGGCTGACGGTGCTGCTGGAAGAGATGACGCCTGCCGTGCCGGTCCGGCCCGACATTGCGGCGCTGTCGGACAAGGCCGAGAGGGTCATGCCCAAGGGAAGGAATTTTCAGTAGGGCGCTTTCTCACCCTTCGAATTTAGCCGAGACACCGATCGCTTCGTCATCCTGGGGCGTTTCGGCTAATCTCGAAGGTCTGCGATTTACCGTCCAGCCTGCGCCGGCCCACTCAGCCGCGGCGGCGACAGCACGTCTTCCGCCGAAATCGTCCGCGCCTCGGAGGGCAACATGATCGGGATGCCGTCGCGTACGGGATAGGCGAGCTTGGCGATCCGCGAGATCAATTCGCCGCGCTCCGGATCCCAGACCAGCGGCCCCTTGGTCAGCGGGCAGGCCAGCAGCTCAAGCAGTTTCGGATCGACATTGGCCGTCTTGCCGTCACGCCCGTCCGCAGCCATCGTTCCTCTTCCCGGCCAATCACCGGCCCAAGATGCCTTGACACACCCTTACTGCAAACTCGAGCCAAAGTCCTCATTCTCGCGCGCCAGCGCCATTTCGGTGATGGCGATCAGTGTCTCGGCGCGGGCTCTCAAGTCGGGCGCTTCCAACAGCGCCTGTTTCTCGGCCGGGCCGTAGGGCGCCATCATCGACAGCGCATTGACCAGCATGGCGTTTTCGGCGCGGCTGACGCTTTCCCAGTCGGCCTCGAGCTCGTTCGCCTGCAGATAGGCGCGAAACGCTTTCAAGAGCGCCGGCCGGTCGACCTCGCTCGCCGCCTGGTCTTCGCTGAGATCGGTGAGGAACGGCGCCAGCTTGCATTGCCGGAACGGTGTCTTCACCGGCAGCTCATGCGTGATGCGGAACCGGCACACACCCTGCAGCGAAATCAGATAGCGGCCGTCGCCGCTCTCGGCCATCGAGATGATGCGTCCGGCGCAGCCGACATTGCACAGTTCGGGCTCGCCATCGGCGCGCAGCGCGCCGTCGAGGCTGGGCTGGACGATGCCGATCAGCCGCGCGCCGGCGATAGCCTCGTCCACCATCTGCAGATAACGCGGCTCGAAAATGTTGAGCGGCATGCGGCCACCCGGCAGAAGCAGCGCGCCGGCAAGCGGAAACACCGGGATGGTCGACGGCAGATCCTTGCCGACCCGGTAATGTGCGTTTCCGACCTGCACTTAAGTCCTCCGATCGCTTCGGGCGCGTCAGTATCGGCCTAATCTGGCGCAGCCGACGCCGGCCGCAAGGCCCCAAAACCATTCCGCCGGTAATTTCGCCGGCGAACGGCTCAGGAAAACAGCAGCGACGACAATTTGCGCCGCGCCGCCAGCGTCGCCTCGTCGGTCATGCCCCAGGCCTCGAACAGCTTCAAGAGCTGCGCCCTGGCGCCGTCCTCGTTCCAGGTGCGGTCGGCCTTGATGATGGCCAGCAGATTGTCGGCCGCCGCATGGCGATCGCCTCGCGCATTCTGGACCATGGCAAGGTCGAAACGCGCCTGGTGGTCGCCGGGATTGGCGGCCAGGCGCTGCTCGAACTCGGCGGGATTGCCAAGCGCTGCCGCTTCAGCCGCCAGCGTCATCTTGGCACGCAGCGCGGCAAGTGCGGGCGCATCCTTCTTGGCCTCCGGCGCCGTTGCCAGCAGCGCCTCGGCGCCTTGCGCGTCGCCGGCCTCGAACAGAAGCTCGCCCAACCCGGCGATCGCCTCGATCGTCTCCGGCGCCTGCGCCAGTATGGCGTCATAGATGTCGGCTGCGGTCTGCGCATCGCCCGCCGCATGCGCCTCGGCTGCCGCGGCCAAAGCTTCTGCGACCGGCGGCGCGCCATTGCCCTTGCCGCCGACCTTGGTGATGAATTCGCCGATCTGGCTCTCGGGGATGGCGCCCATGAAGCCGTCAACCGGCTGGCCGTCCTTGAAGGCGATGACCGCCGGGATCGACTGGATGCCGAGCTGGCCGGCGATCGAGGGATGATCGTCGATGTTCATCTTGACCAGCTTGACCTTGCCGCCGGCGGCCTTGACCGCCTTTTCCAGCTGCGGCGTGAGCTGCTTGCAGGGCCCGCACCACGGCGCCCAGAAATCGACCAGCACCGGCTGTTTCCGCGATTCCTGGATGACGTCGGCGGCGAAGGCGGCGGTCGTGGTGTCCTTGATCAGGTCAGCGGCGGCTGGTGCGACGCCCAATGCCGGCTTGGCCGGCTCGGCGCCGCCATACTGCAGGGAGGTGGTGTACTGGCCGGAATTGCCGCCGAATTGGCCGCCAAACGGATTGTTGTTGTCGCTCATGTCGTCGCCCTTCCGGTCGCGCCCCTCGCCAGCGGAGCAGGCGCGACATCCATGCTAGAGGTCAGTTTTCGTCATCCATGTGGCGATCAAGCCGAGACTTTCAAGATAGCAGCATCATGTCCGGTTGCCTCGACGAATCTGATGAGGTCGGCGGAAGTGATCGACGTCGTCGCCTCATTGATCAGCGGATGCGCATTGATGACGTCATGCGCCATCAAATCCTGGTCGAGCACCACCTTGACCCGTCTTTGGGTGTCGTTGATCAGCCCGAACACGGTGACGGCGCCCGAAATGACGCCGAGCAGCTCCATCAGCATCTCCGGCTTGCCGAAGGAGACACGGCTGGCGGCGCCGATGATCGTGTGGATCTGCTTCAGGTCGACGACCGCATCCTCGCCGACGCTGACCAGGAAGAAATTGTCCTTCTTGTCCTTGAGGAACAGGTTCTTCGTGTGGCCGCCCGAAATCTCGCCGCGCAGCGACTGCGAATCGGCGACCGTGTAGAGCGGCGGATGACGCACGGTCGACACCGATATGCCGAGATCGGCAAGAAAGGCGAAAAGCTCGGCTTCAGTCTTCGGCATCGATGGTCTTTCCCTATCTGGTACAAGTCTGGCCACGCGCAAAGCCGTTTACGGCCAATGATGCCGCCGAGACAAGACCGTCATGCGGGAAGTCAATGAATGACCAGCGTGGCCAACGAGGTTCGGCCAGGCGATTTGGCGCGACCAAAAAGCCCGTCATTTCCCTGTTGCAATCGCCGCGCTCTTCAGCCATATAGGCCCGGCTTGCGGCCCTAAGGCCGTGTGAGCGGGTGTAGCTCAGGGGTAGAGCACAACCTTGCCAAGGTTGGGGTCGAGCGTTCGAATCGCTTCACCCGCTCCAATTTCCTCAAAGGGAATCAAGCGATGAAGAGGCGCCTTTCGGGGCGCCTTTTGCTTACATGGCTTTCTAAACCGGCAATGAAGGCTCATTGTAAGCGCGTTGCGGGACTCTCGTTCTACCAGAGCAATTTCAGGAAAAGTGTGTGCGGTTTTCCGTCCGGAATTGCGTAAAAACAAAGAGAGAGATCGGTTCGCCGTTTCCGCGAAACGGTGAAACGGTCTAGAACCAGGCGCGGGTAAGACGGCGTGGCGCATAATCCCTTGGTTTCCAGTTCGGCGAACGGCGGCACCGCTGCCGAAGCACTCGCGTGGGTCGCGTTGCGGAACGCCGCGTCGGATTGCGGCTCAGGTTTGCGCTCGATCGACACGCAGCCCCTGCGCGCGCTCCCGGCAGGACGCAAGTGGGCGGGTGACATCGCCAAGGTGATCGTCGATGGCCTTGTGGCGGGAAGCCTGTCGGCGCCGGCGCAATTGGCTGCCGCATGGAACAGGTTCGGCGGCGCCATCACCGAGCTGATCGTTGCACTTGGCAAGATCTGGGACAATCCTGCGGCAGCTCGCCGCATCCAGTATCACCTTGAGCAAATGCTTCTCGACGCCGACGATCTTGCCGCGCCGCGCAGGCTGGCGCGGACGCTTGGAATTCGCGTCGACGCTCGAAACCCGACCGCAACCGACCTGCCTGAAGGTATCGATCAGATCTACGCCCATCTGATGATGGATGGCCGGATCAAGGCTGTCGTGCAGTTCGGCGTACTCGGGACAGTGACAAGGGATCATTGGATTGAATTGATCCGGAATGTCGTGCCCGCTGAGCGGCCCGGCCTTGCAGCTGAGGCATTGTCGACCTCAGCAGAACGCGGGCCCGATCCGGACAGCCATTTCGGCAAACTCGCCCAATTGGCCGCGCAAGCGCGGGAGTTGGTTCGGTCAAGCGCCGAACCTGCACAGCCTCCTGCAACGCCACGCCGAGGACGAATCGCGGACAGGAGTGATCGCACGGCGTTCTGGAACAGCTATTTCGCGACCGAGGATCCGTGGAAATACGGCTCGCTCTATGAGCAGGAAAAATATCAGCGGCAGCTCGAAATCCTGCCTGCCGGTTCCATCGGTCGGGCGCTTGAGCTGGCCTGCGCGGAGGGCCATTTCACACGGCAGCTGGCGCCGCGCGTGGGCCATTTGACCGCAACCGACATCTCCGCCATAGCCATCGAGCGGGCCCGTGCGCGATGCAGCGATCAGCCGAATGTTGAGTTCAGCGTACTCGATTTCGCTGCCGACACGTTGCCGGGTGAGATGGATCTGATCTTCTGTTCGGAAGTGCTCTATTATCTGGACGATCTCGCCGAGTTGCGGCGCATCGCCAAGAAATTCGCTGCGGCGTTGGCGCCTGGCGGCAGTTTCATCAGCGCACACGCATTCGTGCTGCGTGACAATGTCGAAAAGACGGGCTTCGACTGGAACACATTCGGTGCCCAAGCGATCTCCGAGACGCTGGCGGCGACCGAAGGCCTCGTGCTCGAGCAATCGATCCAGACCGAGCTCTACCGCATAGACCGCTTCCGCCGCCTGTCGCCGGACGATGTGGCGACGGAACCCGTGATCGATCATGTGCCAATCCGCGCGCCCATCGAAATCGGGGTCGCGCGAAATATCGTCTGGGGCGGTGCCCGGGCCTTGCGCCGCGACGTCGCACGCAGCGAGCAGCGCCAACGCATCCCTGTTCTCATGTATCACGGCGTCGCCGATGAAGGTCCGGCGGCGCTCGCCCGTTTTCGGCTCGCGCCCGCCGCATTCGCCAGCCAGATGGCATGGCTGCGCGCCAATGGCTTTCACGCGATCGGGTCCCAGCAGCTGGAAGGCTTCATCGCCGACCGTCAGCCTTTCGCCGGCCGCCCGGTGGTCATCACCTTCGATGACGGCTTCCAGAATTTCGCCGACCACGCCTGGCCGATCTTGCGCGCCAACGACCTGACCGCGGAAGTGTTCCTGGTGACGGACCTGGTGGGTGAAACTGCAGGATGGGACGCCGACAGCGGTCCGCCGGCGCAGCTTATGGGCGCCGGGACGGTGCGACGCCTCGCCGCCGAAGGCGCGTTCTTCGGCAGCCATATGGCGACGCATCGCGCGATCGATGGTCTGTCGAGCTCTGACCTGGCCGCCGAACTCCTGCGCTCTCGCATGTTCATCGAACGGTGGACAGGCCGGCCAACCACTGCGTTCGCGGCACCCTTCTCTGTCACCGACCGACGGCTCGGCCGGCTGGCCAGGGAGTGCGGCTATCGAGTGGGCTTCGGCCGCAAACACGGGCCGGCGGACCTCGATAGCAATCCCATCGACCTTCCGCGCATAGAGATACGCGGGGACCGCACGCTCGATGACTTTGTCGCCACTGTCGAGGCCGTGCTCGATGAACGCTGAACGTGTCAGTGTCCCGCCCCCAATGCGCGAGATACAATCGACGAGACGCCCCGCAGCGTAAGCGCATAGTCCCGTGCCGGCGCCGCCCTAAGTCCTGAGACACGCGAAGGATTCCATCCATTCGCATCGGGCAGGATTTCTAGTAGGCTGCCGCAAGGGAAACTGAGGGTTTCGGCGTGATTGTGGTCGACGATCGTCTTCTCGAAGGCAAGATGACCGAGATCGAGCAAGCGCGAGCATGGAGCCCGCGCGTCATCTCAAAATTCGAAACGCTCATCAGGAGCGGCGACGACCAGGCGCTCTATCGTGTCAATCCGCTGGCCTTCGCCCGCGACCGCGCAATCGCCGAGCCTGAAGCAATCGACCTTTTCCTTTACGCGGCCCGCTGCGGCCTGTTCGATATGAGCTGGGACGTGCTCTGTCCCCAGTCCGGGATGGTGCTCGACAGTTTCGGCGCCCTGCGCACGCTGCAGACGCATTACGTCTGTGGCCTGTGCGACGTATCGGGCGATACCGACCTCGACGACTTCATCGAGGTCTCCTTCTCCGTGTCGCCCCATCTGCGGCGTCTTCCGTTTCACGAACCCCAAACGCTCTCTGTCGAGGATTTTCACTGGAAGCTCCACTTCGGACATGACGGGCGGCTACCGGGGCAAGACGTTCGCTTTCTCGACGTTCTGCGCGGCTTCGTCCGGGGGATGACGTTCCTGCCGCCGGGCACCACAACAATGCTGCGCGCTGATCTCGGTCCGGGCTCCCTGTCGGGCGTCAACGTGCAGACACAGGCGGCATTCGCTGTACCCATATCAGGCGATCCGGTGTTGGCGCCGACACTTCTCAAGATCAACTATGACGGTAAGCGTTTCTTGCCGGCGTTGCCGGTCGTGCCACCCGGTCCGGTCGTCATTGAGGTTGCGAATACCGGATCCGGTCGTGGCGCGTTGCTTCTCATCAACTGGCCGCCCGAGCTTGTCGCGCTGACGACCAAACCGACGCTCGATTTTGACCCATATGTTTCCGGCGGCGCGCTGCTTGCGCGGCAAACCTTCCGCCACCTCTTCCGTTCCGAGCGTGTCGACGAGAAGGAGGGGCTCGGCATCCGGCAGATCACCTTCCTGTTCACGGACCTCAAGGGGTCCACCGCCATGTATGAGCGCCTTGGCGACCTCAACGCCTATGCCCTGGTCCGCGAGCATTTCGCTCTGGTCAACGCGGCGGTTCAGCAACATTCCGGAGCGGTGGTCAAGACTATTGGAGATGCGGTGATGGCAGTATTTTCGCGGCCATCGGATGCAATCTCGGCCGCACTCCACATCTTTGAAGAAATCGATCGCTTCAACAGCGACCACGACGGGCCGGGGATCATCCTCAAGATCGGTGCCCACTGTGGACCGTCGATTGCCGTGACGCTCAACGACAACCTCGACTATTTCGGCCAGACCGTGAATGTCGCCGCGCGCGTGCAGTCGCTGGCGGAGGCCGGGCAGGTCTGTATCTCCGAGGCCCTCTATCGCGCACCCGGCGTGAGCGACCTGCTTGCGGGCCGAAGCGTCGTCGCGTTTGATGCGCCTCTTCGAGGTGTAGAGGGGAATGCAACTGTCTATCGCATCATGCGAGGATAGACCGCCTGTTTGCCTCGTTCACAAGCCTATTGGGCGACCTGAGACACGGCTGACATCAGCTCCTTCGGGTTTGGCGCGCCAAACATGTACCGCCCACCCTCCGGCACCTCGGTGAAGCTCCAGCGGACGATCCCCTGCCGGTCCAGCAGGAACTGACCGACCAATTGTCCGTGCCCCGTTGCGATCATCTGCTCGTCGGCTTCGGTCAGTTCGTAGTGGTCCTTCTTGTCGAGGATTGCGCCGGCCGTCATAGGATCCATGGGACCGGGCAATTCGCCAGGTATGTCGACCCGCATACCCATTGCTTGGGCCATCGAGACCTTGTACGGCCAGTTCGTCTCGTTTTCGGTGAATTCGAGATTGGGCAGCCCAAAAGCACGATGTGAAGCGCGTTCCGGGTCGGAGGCCGCCAGCAGATTCGGCATCGGGTGATAGCGGAAATAGAGACGCGCACGTTCGATCGGTGTGTTGACCACCGTCAGGCTCCCCACGCCCCTTTCGCGCAGCTCCGGATCGAGCCGCGCCTGCGCGGCGATGTGGCGCCGACAGAAGGCGCAATGCAGACCTCGAAACAGGCCTACCAGCACCGGCTTTTGGCCGCGAAAGTCGTCAAGCGCGATTTTGCCTTCCTGGGTAATGGCGTCGAGGACCACGTTCGGCGCACGGTCGCCCGGCTGAAGCGGCAACAAGTCACTATGCGCGGACATTTCCAACCTCCACCCCCGGCTAGTCGAGAAACGGCAGCACCACAAGCCCTTCCGGGTCGAGCCCGTGCTGGGCGCATATACCCTGCGCCAAGGAAAAGTAGCGTTCGGCCTCGGGCAGATTGTCGAGGTCGAGATTAAGCGTTGCAAGACCATCATAGCACGGAAACAGCAATTGCGGTTCGCCCGTTTCGCGGGCTACGTCCAGTGCTTCGTGGAACAAGCCAACCGCCAGGTCGGGACGGCCGTTGCACTGGTGGATCTGCCCAAGCACGATCAACGGCACCGCCAGGTGTTCGCGCTGGTCTAGCGCCCGGTCGATCTCGATGGCCTTCTCGGCAGCAGGCACGCCCTCCGTTGGGCAGCGATCCGTGAAAGTACAACAAGCCACCGCCAGATTGACGAGGAGGCGCGCCTGGAAGCCCAGATCACCAATACGGCGCGCCACTTCAAGACCGCGCCGACAGACCTCCATCGCCTTGGCCGGATCGATGGTCGTGTAAAGCACGCCGAGATTGGTGTAGCCGCGGCAGGCCGCGCCCGGCAGATCGGCGGCTTCCGCCAATTCAATGCTGCGCTCAACCTGACGCACGGCTTCAAGGTTTCGCCCAAGGCGAGCCAGTGCGACAGCCTTGGTATTGAGCGCCTCGGCTGTCACAAGAGTGGCATCGCGCCCCACCTCGGAGACATGCCCCGTTGTCAGAGTGCCTACGCAATCCAGCGCTGCATCTGCCAATTTTGCCGCGAGCGCGTGATCTCCGCTACGGAACGCCTGTCGGCCACGCTCTTGCCACAGATGCGCCTGCTCGATCGGGGCATCCGCTCCGTCGAGGAGCGCTGCCGCTTCGGCATAGCGGGTTTCTGCGTCGTCCCGCTTGCCGACGTCCCAGAGCAGTCGACCTATCTTGCGCAAAACGCGCGCCGCAGCGACGCGATCGGCTGACGCGCGGTATGCCTGCAGCACCGTCTCGTAGTGCTGGTGCGCGATCTCGCGGCGGCCTGCCGGGCTGCTCAAATCGGCAATGCGCTCTGCAATTGCCAGTTTGAGCGGTGTTTGTGCCTTCTCGCCCAAGGCGTTCAGTGCGCGCTCGTAGAAACGAAGGGCGTCGTCATTGGCGTATATCATGCGAGCGCGATCGCCCGCCGCCTGCAGGTAATGCGCCCCTCTCTCGCGCTCGGCGCTCAGTGCGAAATGGTGACCGAGCACGGTCAAATCCTCGAGCCGTTCCGGCTTGTCGCCGCACAATCGCTCCAGGGCGGCGCCGACCCGCCCGTGGATGTCGGTCCGGCGTTGCAGGAGCAGATTCTGGTAGATCACGTCCTGCAGCAATGTTTGCGTAAAGCGGTAGCTTTGCGACGAAACCGAGCCTGATCCGGCAACTTCCTCGATGATTTCCGCATCGCAAAGCAGTTCGCAGCCGGCCTCCAGCCGGCCGGGGTCGGCCGTCACGGCCTTCAGAAGCGTGGCATCGAAGCGCGGGCCGATTACCGCGGCCTCTTGAGCCAACCGGCGTACCTCCTGGGGCAGCCGGTCGACGCGAGCAAGCAACATTGCCTGGATCGTGGCCGGGATGCCGGTTGCGACTTCGCCTGCCACGGTCCGCCATTGCTGACCCTCGCGCGTCAACACACCGCGATCGATAAGGCCACGAACGATCTCCTCGATAAAAAGCGGGTTGCCGCCCGCACGCTCGAGGATTTGGTCGAGAAGCCCTCCCGCGGAGTTTACCCAGCTCTCACCGAAAAGTGCCGCCACCAGGCTGCGTCCGTCATGGCTGCTGAGCGGCGACAGCCTGAGCGCTGTGTGACTGACCCGACTTGAGTCGAGCTGGTCGTTGTCCGGCGCCGGGCGATGCGTGACCAGCAGCATCAGCCGTGTGCGCTCCAGCCTGTCCATCACGAACCGGAGTGCCTCGAGCGAGACGGCGTCGGCCCAGTGCAGGTCTTCGACGACAATCAACAGCGGCGACAACGCAAGCCGCCGCTCGATGATTGTGCGGACTGCGTAGAGAATTTGCCGCCGCAGCTGCTCGGGCTCGACATGCTGCAAAGTGGCATCGGGGTCGCCAAGGCCAAGCACATGGTAGAGCAAAGGCATCAGCCGCTTCGCCTCCTCGCCCTGCAGGCCGAGATCGGTCAGCAAGGCTGCGAGCTTGTCCCGCATTTCGTCGCCATTGTCGTTTTGCATCATCCCGGCGGCGCTGCGCACCACTGCGCCCAGGGCGCCGAATGATTGTTCGCCCAGCGGTGAGCACGTAGCCTGCCGCACGGCGACATTGCGAAAACGATCCTCGTCGCCGACGCGGGCGACGAACTCCTTCACCAGCCGCGATTTTCCGATACCGGCTTCTCCGACGAGGCGGACAAGTTGGGCCGAGCCGCCGCACGCCTGGTCAAGGCTCGCCAGCATTCTGTTGAGCTCCGCATCACGGCCTATTATCGGCGCACTGAGGCCGAGCGCCTCGAGCCCACGCGCTGCACGCGGCGCGGCCAGCGGTGCATCCAGTCGATGGACGAGCACACTGCCGGCCTTGCCGCGCAAGGCGACATCGCCCAGCGACTCGTAAGAGAAGGCATGCCGGGTCAACCTGTGCGTGAGCTCGCCCACCAGCACCTCACCCGGCGCTGCCAGCGATTGCAAGCGTTGCGCCGTGTTCACCGTGTCGCCGGTCACCGAATAGGATTTGGCGGTGCCGATGCCCAATCCGCCGGTAACGACCGGACCCGTGTTTATGCCGATGTGGAGCAACAGAGGCGAACCGGAGTGGGCTGTGCTTTCACCGAGCCGCGCCGTCCGGGCGATCATGTCGAGAGCGGCGCGAAGCGCGCGTTCCGGATCGTCCTCATGCGCGACCGGCGCACCGAACAAGGCGAGCAGTGCATCCCCGATGAATTTGTCGACGAAGCCACCAAAGTTTCGCACGGCCGCCGTCAATTCCTTGAACAGCTCGTTCTGCAGTGCTTGCATGACTTCGGGGTCGAGCTGCTCGCTGAGTGTCGTGAAGCCGCAGAGGTCGGCGAACAGGACCGTTACCGTCCGTCGATCGGCGTCGGAGACGGGGGGCTGCCCTTCCTCGCTTTCGATGTTCGGCGACGGAGTTCGAGAGGGTGGCGCAATGGTCCGGCCTGGTGTCGGAGCAGGCCGTTCGGCGGCTTTTGCGGACGCACCGACGCTTGCCCCACATTTCGGACAGAACTCGAAATCGGGTGCGCAGGCGTAGCCGCAACTGGCGCAAGGCACGGGTTGGCGCCGGCCACACTTCGGACAGAAGGCGAAGCCGCCCTCAATCTCGAAACCGCAGCCCGAGCAGTCCATGGACACCTCACCAGAGCATGATACCGAAAAGTGTAAAGCGGTTTTCGGACGACATCATGCTCTATCTCTTTGACCGGGGTGATGACGCGTGATCTCGCCACGCTCGTCACGGCCAGCACAAGGATGAACCGATAGCCGTCAACCGGCAAGCGGCTGCGCAAAGAGGGCTGCCGATACCCGGCGGCTAGCCGCTGTTTGCAAAAGTTCCCTCCCAGCCCCCATCTTCCTGTATCGTGGAGATGAGGAGGCGGACGCATGAGCGAGAACCGTAAGCTGGCCGCAATCCTGGCCGCAGACGTGGTCGGATACAGCCGACTCGCGAGCGAGGACGAAGATCGTACCTTGGCGAGGTTGCGGACGCTGCGCAGCGACCTGATCGATCCGACCATCGCAGTGCACAACGGACGGGTGATCAAGCGCACCGGGGATGGGGCACTGGTCGAGTTCCGCAGTGTGGTGGATGCCGTGCGCTGCGCCGTTGAGGTTCAGAACGGCATGGCTGAACGCAATGCCGGCGTGCCGCAGGACCGCCGCATCGAGTTCAGGATAGGCATCCATCTGGGGGATGTGGTCGAGGAAAGCGACGGCGACCTGATGGGCGACGGCGTCAACATCGCCTCGCGCCTGGAGGGCGTCGCGGCGCCCGGCGCCATCTGCCTGTCCGAGGATGCCTATCGCCAGGTCAAGGCGAGGCTCGACCTTTCGGTCAGCGATCTCGGCAGCACGCAGCTCAAGAACATCGCCGAGCCGATCCGGGTCTATTCGCTGCAAGTCGGGGCCAAGGCGGCCGCGACCCCAGAACCCGCGACGAGCCGGCCGGCCACGGCAGCGCCGCCGAAACTGTCGATCGCCGTGCTGCCGTTCGCCAACATGAGCGGTGACGCCGAACAGGACTACTTCGCCGACGGCATCTCCGAAGACATCATCACGGCGCTGTCCAAACTGTCGCAGCTCTTCGTCATCGCACGCAATTCGTCGTTCACCTTCAAGGGCCAGAACGTCCATGTGCAGGACGTCGGTGCGAAGCTGGGCGTGCGGCATGTGCTTGAGGGCAGCGTGCGCAAGTCGGGCAACAGGGTGCGCATCACCGCGCAGCTCATCGATGCAATTTCGGGCGGCCATCTGTGGGCGGAGCGGTTCGATCGCGACCTGACCGACATATTCGCCGTGCAGGACGACGTGACGCAGCAGATCGTCGGTGCGCTGGCGCTCAACCTGACGGATGGCGCCCGTCCGCGGCTGGCGCCGGAGCCCCCGCGCAACACGGAGGCGTATGACTGTTTCCTGCGCGGCCGGGAGCTGTGGCACCGGCTGACGAAGGAGACGAACACCGCGGCCCGCGACCTCTTGCAACGTGCCACCGAGCTGGACCCGAACTTTGCCTCTGCCTACGCCTTCCTTGCCCTCACGCACGGCATCGATTACCTGAACAGGTGGGGTGCGTCACCGCCGGAATCGATGGCGCAAGCCGAAGAGGCCGCAACGCGAGCGGTAACGCTGGATGACAGCGATCCCTGGGCGCACTGGGCGCTGGCGATAGCCAAGCTGTACACACGACGGCACGATGAGGCCGTCGACGAGGTCGAGCGCGCACTGGCCCTCAATCCGAACTTCGCCGAAGCGCATGTCTGCCGCGGCGAAACACTGTACTATTCAGGCAGACCCGAGGAGGCCCTCGAGAGTTTCGCCCGGGGCAAGACCTTGAACCCATACTTTCCGGATGTGGTTCTGCACTTCCAGGCTTTGGCGTTGTTTCAACTGGCAAGGTACGACGAGGCCGTCGAGCTCTTGCTGCAACGGCTGGCTCGCAACGCTACCACCGATGTCTCGCGCGCGCTTCTGGCCGCCAGCTACGGCCATCTGGGCCGTTTGGAGGAGGCTCGCGCGGCGTGGCAGGAGGTGCTTCGCGTCAATCCCGACTTTTCGCTGGAATACCGTCGCAAAGTCTTGCCTTACAAGAACCCTGCCGATTTCGAACTCATGGTCGACGGCCTCCGCAAGGCCGGTGTGGTGCAATGATCGGGTAGCGGCCTGCTCAGACGCCAAAGGCCCGGCCGATCTTGCGCCATCGGGCGTTTTCGCGAACCAGTTTCAAGTCGTCGGTCGTCTCCGCAAATGTCCGCAAACGGTATTGCTGGAGCAGATCCGGAAAGAGCGCCCCTTCCGGCAGGCCGGCAAGCTGCTCGCGGACCGAGATTTGTTCATCGATGACCCGCATGCCCCAGGCATTTTCCCGAACCTGCAGTTCCCCAGCCAGATCGCGCTCCTCGGGAGCGTTTTCATCCAGCGCAGCCAGCAGGATCGAGTGGAAAAGCGCGACATAGCCAATCTGTCTCAGGCCACCCACAACCCGCACCCGCGGCAAAATGGCGAGCACAAGGAACATCAGGAACAAGTTCGGCAAAAGCACGCCGTCCAGCAGCGCCTGCCTGAGATGCAGCCGCTCGAATGGGATGGAAACACCATGCGGCCTGTCGGGCTCGATCAGGCGCCCGTTCTCCAGCACAAGCTTGCGCACGCGCTCTTCGCGAATGCCCCAGAAATAGTCAGTGGCATTGGGCAGGAATCTGCCGAATGGGCCCGATACGGCCTCTTGCAAGGCATGGTCGAGACGCTGGCGCCTTGCGGGCTCGAGGAGCAGCCTTGAAAGCAGGCTGCCATCATCGTCCAGATGCCGCGCCATGGCGGAAGCGGCGAGCCGATCGTCGATGAAAACCGGCCGGGCCATCCCGGAACGATCCCAATCGGCGACCAGATCCCCGTTGAGTTCTGTCAGTGCATCGGCGGCGGTTGCAAACACCTTGTCCTGGCTGGCGAGCAGTGTACCCAGCCAGCTTCTGGCATCCGTCTCATCGCCCACCGCTTCGAGCGCGCGCTTGTTGAGGGAGACGGGACCGGCCGCGCAGACGCTTTTGCGGCACAGTTTGTGGCGCCCCATGCCAAACAAATTGACCTTGTCGTCGCCGACTTCGAGCCATCCCGGCCCCTCCTGGCCCACGGTCTCCATGGTCATCGTCGTTCCCATGAAGCCGAAGAAGGCCGACAGCCCGTTTTCGACCGCGCCGAGCCAGGCAAGCAGCAGGGCATCGAAGGTGATCCGGTCCATCAGAAGCAGGCAGTGCAGGCCGGACTGGATCACTGGTCTGTGCTCGAATTCGTCGAGCGCCTTGCCGATCTCTTCGGGCCGCATGATCGCAGCAAGGCGCTGATGCAGAACGTCGCGCAGGATCGAGCGGGCAGCGATCGACGGGCCCGATGCAGGCCTTGCCACCGGTCGCCACAGATGGCGGGCGTAGTCGGAAACCGGCGCATTCCAGTTCTGCTCGATGTCATGCACCACTTCCGGGCAGAGCAGCGACAGCACGGCCAGAATTTCCGCCGGAGGCGCAGGGGCTGGGGCAAGGACGGCGGTCATCAGAACCGCAGCCGCGCCATGGTCAGGAGGTCGTGGTACCGCCCGTCGGTAAAGCCGGCCTTCACATGCCGGCCTTCGACCTCGAAGCCATGGCTGGTGTAGAGGCGGATGGCCGGTTCGTTGTCGGCATAAACGGTCAATTCGACCCGCTTCAGGGCGCGCCAGTTGTCGGCCACATCAAGCAGCGCGGCGAGTATCGCAGAGCCTATGCCCTTGCCGACAAAGCCATCGTCAAGGCCGATGTTGATCTCGCCTATATGCGAACGGCGTGGCGAACCCTGCACGACCAGGCTGCCATGGCCGACCACCTTGCCGTCCATCTCGGCAACGATCCAGGTGGTTTCCGGACCGGACTTGGCGATGCGCCGCTCCACCTGCTCCACCATCTCGAACGGCATCCTAAGCGTGCCCCAGCGAAAGCCGGGCATGTTGAAGATAGCGCAAAGCGCCTCCGCATCGCTTGGCCGGACGGCCCGGAGCTGCGGCTGGATCTTCTCTAGGGATGGCGAGGTCATGGTTTTCCTGGCGAAGGCTATCAGCCCCGCACGATGCACCGGACATCACCTGAAAATCCAGCCGTCTCTGCAGCCTATGCTGCCGATTGCGCGCTGAAATACCGGGAGGCGGCGGTGAGTTTGAAGACACCGCTGATGCCGATCCAGCCGAAAAGGGCGAGCCAGCACACTGTCCCGGTCGCCGTCCAGTCGATCCGGTGCACCGCAGCGTCGGTGATGATAAGGCCAAGAATGGCAAGCAGGCCAACCAGAAACTGCGCCAGGCCGAGCACCAGCAGCTCCTCGCGCGGTGCGCTTTTCCAGACGAGATATGCGCCGCCAGCGCCGGCGAGGAAGATGGCGCTGTAGATTTGGGCGTGAAAGGGATCGACCGGCCATGGCCAGGTGCTGCTGACCATCAGGGGAAACAGCAACATGCCGACGCCATAGAGCCCAAGGATCGCCGTTTCTGCCAACATGTAGCCGCGCCATGCGGGGTTCAGGGTCACGCCTTTTGCTGAAGGACGGGCCCTGGCCCGCCACAGGAACAGCCCGGATACCGCAGCCGAGGCAAGATAGACCAGGAACCATAGCCAGGTCGCTTTTCGCCCGAAGTTGAAATAGCCGAGATTGATCAACGAAACCGCCGACACGATGACGGTGAAGATGAAGGCCATGACCAGCACCAGCCTGCCGGGCGACCAGCGATTCCAGAGCAAGAGCGCCGCCATCACCGCCATTTCGGCGGTGTAGAAGCCGCCGAGGAAGCGGGCACTGAATGGCGTGACAGGCCAGGGCCAACGCGGCTTGACCAGTGCCGGCGCGAAAAACAGGCCGGCACCCACGATCAGGACGATGATGACCCCTAAGGAGAAAATGCGCAGGGCCGCCGGAAATGGCGGGTTGTCGGATGTCGGCATGGAGCAAGCCCCCAAAATGCATGCCCAATGTACCATCATAGTGCCGCTTGCGGCCGGTGAAAATCGGCGGACGGAAATTGAACTGTCACCAGGCTTGTCTATTCGAATGGCCGTACGGCCCGTTTCGGCGTAAAATGGCGGACTCGGACCAAGGAGCGGTCCGGTCAACCCGCCTCGGGTGGCGCATTTTCCGGAGCCTGCACGATGAACGAAGCTCAGGATCTGTTCTCGCTTCTGCGGCAATCGACCGATGTCGATCCGCAGGCAATCGACGCGATCCGGCAAACCATCGCGGAAGGCAAGGACCGCGAACTTTGCCGCATCAACGCGCTGGCCTTCGCCAGCAAGCATGGGCTCGACGAGGAACGCGCCATCAGCGCCTTTCTCCATGCGGCGCGGGTGGGACTCTTCGACATTTCCTGGAATGTTCTGTGCCCCGGCTGTGGCGGCGTGCTCGACACCAACGCCACGCTGAAAACGATGCAGAAGGACGAATACACCTGCGCGCTGTGCTCCCAGGGCTATTCGCCGACCCTCGACGAGATGGTGGAGGTGACATTCACCGTCAGTCCTCGCGTGCGCAGGATTGCCGCCCACAATCCACACGAACTGCCGCTGGTGGAATATTACCGCCAGATCTACTGGGCGTCCGGCGCCGATCTTCCGGAAGAGGATTTGGCGAAACATATGGAAGCGTTCTCGCTGGAGGATATCGAGCTTGCGCCCGGCGAAAAGGCGGTTCTGCAGATACAGCTTCCGCCCGAATTCGTCATCGTCTTCGAGCCGGTCACGCATTCAGCGCAATTCATCGACGTGAAGGGCGAACCGACCAAGGAGCGCCGAAGCCTCTCCTTGGTCTTCGACCGCGACCACGTCCAGAACCAAACGCTGGAGATGCAACCCGGCCCGTTGCGCATTTCGATCGAAAACAGGACCGACACCCGCGTGCTGCCGACGGTCTTCATCGCCGGCGACGCATTGCATGATTTACTGGGCAAACGCCGGCCCTTCCTGACCGCCAAGCGGCTCCTCACCAACCAGACGTTCCGAGATCTCTATCGCGCGGATACGCTCGACATCAACCAGCGCCTGAAGATCACCAGCCTGACCTTCCTGTTCACCGACCTGCGCGGATCGACCGAGCTTTACGAGCGGGTGGGCGATCTTTCAGCCTTCGATCTCGTGCGCGAGCATTTCCAGGTGCTGCACGAGATCGTCGCGGCGGAGGCAGGCGCGGTTGTGAAGACGATCGGTGATGCGGTGATGGCGACCTTCGCGACGCCAGATCGTGCGATTGCCGCGGCCCTCAGGATGCGCGATGCCATGCGTGCGCTCAATGACAAGAGCGGGCGCGAGGACCTTCTGCTCAAGATCGGAGTCCATGCCGGGCCCTGCATCGCGGTGTCCATGAACGAGCGGCAGGACTATTTCGGCCAGACGGTCAACATTGCTTCACGGGTTCAGAACCTTGCCAAGGCACAGGCGATCTTCGCCACGCGTGCGGTGGTCGACGACAATCTCACGGCCGATCTGTTGAAAAGGAACGCGCTGACGCCCGTGCCTCACGAAGTCTCGCTGCGCGGCATTGAGCGGGAGATAGCAGTCTATACGATCCCCTAAAAGACTCGTCTCCGCCCTCACACGCGCCTGCAGAGAAAATAACGATCGGCGGGCTCCGAAGTCGGCGCCGGCAGCCGTTGCAGCTGCGGGTGATCGAGCGGCGTGCCGCTCACCGCGTAGCCACCGACGCGAAGCATGCCCGCAATCAGATCGGGAAGCCAGGTGGCCGTCACCGCATCGCGATCGTCATAGCCGGTGCCGATGTCGGCATGGACCAGAGCGGCGTCGATGCCAATGAACCTCCTCGCCGTCTCGCGTATATCGCCGAGCACGAGATTTTCAGCGTCGGGAATTGAGCTGGTGTGTGCGCCAACTTCGCGGTCGAACACCACGATCCGGCGTCCGGGCAGGCGCTCGCGCAGATGGTGGAACGTCCGGCCATTGCCGAGCCCCAGCTCCAGCACAAGCCCCTCCATCGTCGCCACTTCGGGGCAGATTTGATTGAGAATGTCGCGCTGTGCGGTCATCCTGCTGATGAAATTGTCGAGGCGACTCATATGCGATTGTATGTCCTGAACCAGCAGCCCCAATTGAGGCTTGCCGCATATAGAGGCGAATGACGAACCCTGCAACAACCGCACAGGCTGTCGACAAGGATCATACCAGGTGGAATAGGCGGCCCGCCGCCGCGCAACTGCGATGTCACTTGTAGGGGTCTGCGGCGTCCCGCAAGCCGTCGCCGAGGAAGTTGAACGCCATGATGACGAGAACGACGGGGAGCATCGGCAAAAGCAGCCATGGATAGAACGCGATCACGCTGACGCTGCGCGCCTCGGTGAGCAGGATGCCCCAGCTGGTTATCGGCGCCCTCAGGCCGAGCCCGAGGAAGCTCAGCGCCGTCTCGCCCAGGATCATGCCGGGTATCGAGAGCGTCGCCGTCGCGATCAGATGCGACATGAAACCGGGAATGAGATGCCGCCGGATGATGCGGCTGCTCCCGGCGCCCATCAATTGCGCGGCCAGAACGTAATCCTCCTCGCGCAAGGCCAGAAGCTTTGAACGCACGGCCCGCGCCAGTCCGGTCCAGTCGAGCAACCCGAGGATGACGGTGATGCCGAAATAGATCAGGATCGGACTCCAGGTTATCGGCATGATCGCCGCCAGAGCCAGCCATAGGGGAATGCTGGGGATCGATTGCAGAACTTCGATTATCCGTTGAACGATCAGATCGAAGATACCCCCGTGGTAGCCGGCCAGCCCTCCGATGACGATTCCGAGCAGGAAGCTGAAACTGATGCCGACGAGGCCGATTGTCAGAGAAATGCGTGCGCCATAGATCATGCGCGAGAGCACATCGCGCCCGAGCCTGTCAGTGCCGGCCAGAAAGAGCTGGCCGTTTTCGGCCGGGCAGACAAAATGCCTGTCACCTTCGATCAGGCCCCAGAACTGGTAACTGTCGCCCTTGCAGAAGAAACGGAGCCGCTGAACATCATCCTGTTTGTCAATGTAGTTCCGCTTGAGCGTGTCCATGTCCAGCATCATCTGGCGGCCATAGACGAACGGCCCGATGAACTCGCCGTTGTGGAACAGGTGCACCTGCTGCGGTGGCGAATAGATATAGTCCATGTTGCGCGTGTGCAGATTGTAGGGCGCCAGGAACTCGCAGATCAGTATCCCGGAATACAGCACCGCCAGGAAGATGCCGGATATAAGCGCAAGCCGGTGCTTGCGGAATTTCCACCACATCAGCCGCAGCTGCGACGCCTGGAAGACCTTCGACTGCTCCGGCGTCATCGCCTCGACCGACTGCAGGTCAAAGGGCTCGATGGAAACGTAGTGTTGCAGTGGAGCGCCCGGAGCGGGCAGCGGCGATTGCGTGTTCATTTGGTGCTGCCGCCCTGCAAACGAATTCGTGGATCAAGCATCGCCAGCGCCAGGTCGGAAATCAGCACGCCGATGACCGTCAGGAAGGCGAGAAACATCAGGAACGACCCTGCCAGATACATATCCTGGCTTTGCAGCGCCTTGATCAGCATCGGCCCGGTCGTTTCCAATGACAGCACGATCGCCGTGATTTCGGCGCCGGAGATGATGGCCGGCAGGATCGAGCCGATGTCGGAAATGAAGAAATTGAGCGCCATGCGCAGCGGATATTTGACCAGCGTCTTGAACGGATGAAGGCCCTTGGCGCGCGCGGTCACGACATATTGCTTGTGTAACTCATCGAGCAGATTGGCGCGCAGCCGCCGGATCATGCTTGCCGTGCCCCCGGTGCCGATGATCAGGACCGGGATCCAGAGATGGGCGAGGATCGACTTCGCCTTGGCCCAGCTCATCGGCTCGCCGAGATATTGCTGGTCCATGAGATGGCCGATGGACGTGCCGAACCAGATGTTGGCGAAGTACATCAGGATCAGCGCCAGCATGAAATTCGGAATGGCAAGGCCGAGAAGGCCGAGGAAAGTCAGGCCGTAGTCGCCCCAGCTGTATTGATGCGTGGCGGAGTACATGCCGATCGGAAAGGCAATGAGCCAGGTGAAGATGATCGTGACGAAGGAAACCAGCACGGTCAGCCACATTCGGTCCCCGACGACGTCGCGAACCGGCAGTTCATATTCGAAGGAATAGCCGAAATCGCCGTGTAGCATCCCGCCGACCCAGTAGAAGTAGCGAATGACCGGCGGCTGGTCGAAACCATATTCCTTGCGCATCATCTCGATGCGATCGGAATCCACCGCTTCGCCCTGGGCCCGAAGCTCGGCGACATAGCTGTCGAAATAGTCGCCCGGCGGAAGTTCGATGATCGTGAACACCAGTGCCGATATGACCAGCAGCGTTGGAACCATCACGGCGATGCGCCAGACAAGATATCGAAGCACGCTCAGGAGCCTCCAAGCCAGAATGTATCCGGCATGTAGACACCGAAATAGGCAGTCGGGTCGTAGCCGTAGAGCGCCTTGTCAGGCATATTGCGCAGCCGCGAGGACACCAGAATCGGCTGATGCGTTCCGTTCACGGTGCCTATCGAAAACACCTGATCGGTGTAGATCGACAGCATCGAATTCCAGATTTCGGCGCGCTCCGTGGTTGCGGTCGATGCGTTCCAGCGTTCGAGCAAAGCCATCAGCTCGACCACTTCAGGAAGATCGGGCGCCTCGCCCATCTTGCCATGAGACAGGTAGTGCGCACCCCAGAGCGGCCATTGCAGCTGGTCGTCGATGGTGGGAGCCAGCTGATACGGGTTCATGTCGGCGGTCGCCACGCCATTGTCGATGCCCGACCACATCGACATCATGATCTGGCCGCCAAGCGCGCGGCTGCGGAAGATGTCGCGCTGCGAAGTCCGGATGAACAAGGCGATGCCGATCTTGCGCCAGTGATCGGTGATGAGTTCGAGCGCGTCGGTTTCCAGCGTGCTTTCGCCGGCCGTTTCCACGATGATCTTCGCAGAACGTCCATCGGGAAGCATCCGCAGGCCATCACCGTCACGTGCCTGAAGGCCGGCCTCGTCGAGCAGGGCATTGGCCTGGTCGGGATCATGGGCGACCCATGCTTTCGCGAATTCCGGCCGGTAGAGCGGGCTCTCCGGAAGGACTGTATCTGCACTTTCCTGCGCCAATCCGTAGAACACGGCCAAATTGATCTCGCGCCTGTCCACAGCGAGCGAAAGGGCGCGGCGCACGCGCACGTCACGCAAAAGGCCGCGCCACACCTGGTCGGCACAGTTCAGATTGGGCAGCAGCGCCAGCCGCGAACCCTGAGTGCGTTTCCACAGATGCATCTTCACCGGGTAGCGCTTCTCCGCGTCCTTCAGGAAAGCGTAATCCGTGAAGTCAATTCCCAAGCCTTGCAGGTCGCTCTCGCCCGCGCCGGTCTTGGCGGAGATGATCGCCGATGAGCTGACATTCATGATGATCCGGTCGACATAGGGCAGTTGCCGGCCATTCTCGTCTATTCGATGGAAGAACGGGTTGCGTTCGAAGATGAACTGCTCGGCCGGCGGCTTGGTCCGGTTCTGCCAGGGATCGAGCGTCGGCAGATCAGGGTTCTCCGGGCGATACTGCCGCGACATTCGGATATGCAGGAGCGTCCATTTCTTGGCCCGGTTCTCCTTCATCAGGCCGGCGAGCCGGAATGGATCCTGGTATTTCTTGTGGAACTGCTTGAGATAGGCGGCCGGCAGAACAAGCGATAGCGGCGCAGCCGCAGCGAGCTTGGGCAGGAAGTCGGGATTGGGCGCATCCCAACTGTAGCGCACCGTCAACGGATCGACGATCTCGAAGCGTGGCGGCTTGCCGGCCGCCATCAGGGCCGGAGCGAGCCCGCCTTGCGAAAGCTCATCGTTCAGCCAGACATCTTCCCAGCAATAGCGAAAATCCTCTGGCGTCAGCAGGCTGCCGTCGGACCATTTGTGTCCTTCGCGTATCTTGAAGGTGAAGATGCGATCATCCGCTACGTCGAAACTTTCGAGGATGTCGGCTTGCAAGTTAAGCTTTTCGTCATAGCCGACCAGCCGAGAATACCCGTAGATCGTCATCATCCGGATATCTTTCTGGCTGCCGATGATCGTCCGCAGCGTGCCGCCATACTCGCCGGGTTGCCGCCCCATGGCGGCGAGATTCAACGCGCGCGGGCTCTTGGGCAAGCGCTCGGCGAGTGCCGGCAGCGCCTTGGCCGTCAGCTGCGGCTGAAGAAAATCCGGCTCCAGATCGCCAGCGCGCGACGTGCCCGGCAGGAATGCCGAAGCCACGAGGCCAAGGAGGGTGCGACGGCTGATCAATGGCGCAACTCGCTGACATCGGCGGAACGTCTGGCCAGCACGAGATGGCCGCCGCCAAGATCGAGCGGCGACAGCATATCCTCTCCGCCCTCATCGCGGAATTGCGGTCCCCATGCGCTGGTGTCGGAAGCGCCGCCGAGCTTCAGCGTCTTGAAATCCATCGGCCGGTCGAGATCGGGGAAAGGGACTGCGGCGAGCAGTGAGCGCGTGTAGGGGTGGATCGGTTTCCTGAGCAGAATTTCGCGCGGCGCAAGCTCGACGATACGCCCGCCGCACATCACCGCGATGCGGTCCGCCATGTAGTCCACCACCGCCAGATTGTGGGATATGAACAGGTAGGTCAGACCCAGTTCTTTCTGCAGGTCCTTCAGAAGGTTCAGGATCTGCGCCTGGACAGAGACATCGAGCGCCGAGACCGGCTCGTCGCAGATCAGGAGCTCAGGCCCCAGCGCCAACGCGCGCGCGATGCCGATACGCTGACGCTGCCCGCCGGAGAAACTGTGGGGATAGCGCTGGATGAAGCGCGGATCGAGCCCGATTGCCTGCATCAGGCTCTTGACCGTGGCCAGTCGGGACGCGGCATTGCCGCGTTGATGGATTTCCAACGGCTCGCTCAAGATGTTCTCCACCGTCATGCGAGGGGAGAGCGACGAAACCGGATCCTGGAAGACCATCTGGATTTTCGCGCGCAGCAACTGCAGGGCCTCTCCCTCGGCGTCCAGAACGTCGATCGGTCCTTCACGGCCGTTGAAGACCACGGAGCCGCCGCTGGGGGTGACAGCCCGCATCAGGATCTTGCTGACGGTGGTTTTGCCGCAGCCGCTTTCGCCGACCAGACCCAGGCACTCACCCCGCCTGATGTCGAAGCTCACGCCGTCCACGGCGCGAACAGAGGTTTGATGGCTCCCGCCGAACCATGCGGACTTGCGGGTGGTGTAGACCTTTTTCAGATCCCTGACCGACAGCAGGATGTCGTCCGGCCCCTTCGAGTCCGGCGCTGTCTGTTTGCCCAGCAGGTTGCCGACATTCACCGGCACCTCGCGGAGCGCCTTTAGCCTCTCGCCGGGCTTCAGGTCGAAATGCGGAACGGCTGCCATCAGGCCCTTCAGGTAAGGGTGACCTGGCCGGCGGAATATCGCCTCCACAGGTCCCGCTTCCATGATCTCGCCATGGTACATGACCACCACCTCGTCGGCGACATTGGCGACAACGCCGAGGTCGTGCGTGATCAGCAGCATCGCCATGTTCAGCTTGGTCTGAAGCCCGCGCAGCAGTTGCAGGATTTGCGCCTGGATGGTTACGTCCAACGCCGTCGTCGGCTCGTCGGCGATCAACAGAGCGGGCCGACAGATAAGCGCCATGGCGATCATGGCGCGTTGCCGCAATCCTCCCGAAAGTTCAAACGGATACATGTCATAGGCGCGCTTGGGATTGGGAAACCCGACAAGACTGAGCATCTCCTCGGTCCGCGCCTTGCGCTCCGCTCGAGCCATGGGCGTATGAATCTGCAGAGATTCGCTGACCTGATTGCCGATCGTGTGTAGCGGCGACAGGGATGTCATCGGCTCCTGAAAGATCTTGCCGATGCGGCTGCCTCTCAACGCCCGGATTTCTGGTCCATCGCGCGGCATCTTCAGGATATCCTGCGTCGTGCCGGGCTTTTCGGGATCGGAAAACAGGATGCGGCCGCGAACATGGGCTGTGTTCGGCAAAATGCCCATCACTGCCTGGCTGAGAACCGATTTTCCGGAACCGGACTCGCCAACAAGCGCGGTAACCTTGCCCGGCAGGACGCGCAGATTTGCGCGCCTGACGGCATGCAGCGGTCCCCCGACAATGGCAAACGAGATGCCAACATCCTCGATCCGCAGCAAATCAACGCCTGCACTCATGCCCAACACCAGCCCCCACTCTGGCGGCTCTCCCGGCCTGCCCAGAAGCAAGACTAGCGCATTGTCAGCCTAGAGCAACTTGGATTCGAAACGAGTTCGCCTGTGGACGGCGACCGAACTGCCGACCCAAGGCGTTCGGATCAGATCGTGACGGTTACTGGAGCTTCCTCCGGTCGCCCGCCGACAGCCGCGCGGCATCACGATGAAGCAGCATGACCTGCTCGGCGTCCGATATCCGGTCGTGAAACGGCTCCAGCGCAACGTCTTCATCGAGTGCGAGAGCACCCGACAGGTCGGGTGAAAGCACCGTCAGCTTCTGCTTGATGCCGGCCAGTTCCTCCTTGCCGAGCGTCAGCCAGCCGTTGGCGCCGCAATAGCCCGCGAACTCTTTGCTGGCGAGAACGCTGTGCGGATATTTCTTGGTCAGGGTCTGGAGGCGCTGGACCTCGTTTACAGCCGAGCCGAAGACGGAGAATGTGAGCCGGTCGGTAAGCCCGACATTGCCGAACATCACATTGCCGACATGCAGGCCGATACCAAATTTTATGTCGTCCAACCCCTGCTCTTTTCTGCGCAGATTGAGCTCCATCATACGCGTGCTGGCCTTGTGCGCTGCCGCAAGAGCGGCCTGGCAGGCGATCTCGGACTGCGCGCGGTGCCTTTCGCAGGGATAGACGGCAATGAAGCCATCCCCCAGGAAACTCATGATCTGCCCGCCTTTGCGATTGAAAGGTGCAGCAATGGCATCGAAAAACTGGTTCAGCGTATCGATATAGAGTTCGCGGCCGGAGGTTTCGGCAAGCCTCGTCGACCCGCGCATATCGCCCATGACCAGTGCGGCCCGGATTGTGTCGCCCTCGCCGCGCTTGATCTGGCCGTCCAGCACGCGCCTGCCGGCGTCGCCGCCGAGATAAGTGGTCATCATGTTGTCGGCGAGCTTGGTGAGCACAGCCATCTTGGCTGCGATAGCGAGATGGTTCTGGACGCGCAGCAGCGCCGAAATCATGCTGTCGCTGAAGCCTGAAGCACTGTCCGTGGACCAGGACCCCATCATGCCCTGACTGGTGTCGCCGTTGAAGGGATGGACGAAAGCCATGTAATCGGTGACGCCCATAAGCCTAAGGTCATCGAAAACAGGAAACTCCGACCGCACCGACGGGTCGAGCCGGCGGCGCAGATGGTCGAGCTTGTTGCTGAGCAGATGGTAGTATGGGCTGGTCAGGAATCTGTCGGAATGAACGCCGTTCTCACTGCGGAAGCCTTCCACTTCCAGGCCCTGGCCGCGAAGCCAGGTGAAGCCAAGCGCGTCATAAAGCGGATGAAGCATCGAAAAGCTCAAATGCACCCGCTTCAGTGGCACGCCGGCAGCAGCCAGCCGTTCACAAAAGCCCTTTACCAAGGTTTCCAGGTCGTCGCCGGCCAGCGCCGATTGGGTCAGCCAATCGGCAACCTTATCCATGAGAATGCTGGAAATTTCTGCTTGCGTTGTGCTCATGCTATCCCGAAACCCGTCGAAGACGAGCCGTCTCCTTTGATCTGCCAAATCCTCGAAGTCAATGAAACCGGCTTCGGGGGCAAAAGCCGGCGAAGAATTTCCCGAATGACTGTCCTTGCAGGAAGGAAACAGGCCTAACTGCGTTTACTTCGCGAAACATTATGTGGCGAGGCTGCCCTCGGAGTGCAATCCCAATCCTGACATCGGGCAAAGAATTCGCCGGCTCAGCCGCCGTCAGGCCTTCACCACTGTCTCTCGGGCGAGCCCGAGGCGGCCAAAAACATTGCGTGTGTCGACGATCAGAAGTGCGTGATCAGCGATCACCTGATAGTCGATCGTGTCGTGGTCGGTTGCGATGACGACCGCATCGAACTCCTTCAAGGCCGCCTCGGTCAGCTCGACCGAGCGACGCCCCTTGATCGCCATATGCTCGCGTGTGGTCGGAATCTCGGTAACATGCGGATCGTGGAATTCCGCCTTGCCGCCCCATTCCTCGATGAGTTCAATGAGCCGCAGTGAGGGGCTTTCGCGGATGTCGGGCACATTTTTCTTGTAGGCGAGCCCGATGATGAGAATGCGCGAGCGGCTGAGCGCCTTGCCGCGGCGCCGGTCCAGCGCCTTTGCCAGTTCATCGACCACATGACGCGGCATGGCCGTGTTGATCTCCGCCGCCAGCTCGATGAAGCGGGTCGGCAGTTCGTATTCGCGCGCCTTCCAGGTCAGGTAGAAGGGATCGATCGGAACGCAGTGCCCGCCAAGGCCTGGGCCAGGATAGAAAGGCATGTAGCCGAAGGGCTTGCTCTTTGCCGCCTCGATCACCTCCCAGATGTCGATACCCATTGCACCGAGCACGACCTTCAACTCGTTGACGAGGGCTATGTTGACCGAGCGGAAGATGTTTTCAGTCAGCTTGACCGCCTCGGCGGTCGCCGTGCTGGAAACCGGAACGACGGTCTTGACCACGCTTTGATAGAAAGCCTGTACAAGCGTCGCTGCCTCAACGCCGTCGCCCGCCACGACCTTGGGGATCGTCGCGACTTCAAAGCTGCGGTTGCCGGGATCCTCGCGTTCGGGCGAGAAGCCGAGGAAGAAGTCCGTCTTCGAATGCAAGCCGGTTTCTTCCAGTATGGGCTTGATCACGTCGTCGGTGGTGCCGGGATAGGTGGTGGATTCCAGCACGATCAGCTGGCCGAGGCGCAGATGCTTGGCGATGGTGCCTGCCGTGTTCCTGACAAAGGAGAGGTCCGGTTCACGGTGTTTCGTCAGCGGTGTCGGAACGCAGATGATGATGACATCGCAGACGGCCAGTTCGGCAAAATCCGCGGTGGCGCGGAACCGTCCGCTCGCCACATGACCGGCAAGGGCCGTCGACGTTACGGCCTCGATATAGGATTGGCCGCTGTTCAGGCTCTCGACCTTCCCTGCTTCGATGTCGAAGCCGGAAACCGGGAAGCCGGCGCGTGCGATCGCAACCGACAGCGGCAACCCGACATAGCCCAGTCCGATCACACCGACTTGCGCGGTACGCGTCGAAATCCGGTTCAGAAGAGGGTCATATGTCGATCGTGAGGCGTCCAAAAATCTGCTTTCCCGTCAATTCGGACAGACTATCCGCTCCGTGGCGAGGCTCACCTGGTCCCGAGAACCGTGGCCGAGGCATATTGCGGAAAACCGATTTCCGCAAGCCGTCATCAAGCCGGCGCCTTGGCCTTCAGGCTCGCGGCAGCCATCGCATAGCCGCCGTCGGCGCCATCGATGAAATGAACGTGATCGGGCTGCAGCGGCGAGATGACGAGGCATGTCATCAAGGCCGATTTCTGGCGGTGCAGGCCATAGCTGCAGATGCCCGCTTCCTCCGCTTGTTTCAGCCGGCTCTCGATCCGTTGCAACACATCCGCGTCAACGTCGATGGTCATCTTCAAGCCGTCGTCGAACTTGCGGAAATCCGAATTGCTGGCCACCTCGCGTTTGTAGACCTTCGGATCGAAACGGCCGATCGTCCAGCCAAATCTGTCGGTGACGGCGGTAAGCGTCATCAGGAATATCACCCACAGCTTCGCCAGCCACCGCCGCCCTGGCGGCGCCGTGGCCCGCGCCTCGACATCGAGGCCGGCGGGCAGCAGACTGTAGGCCGGCCCGTCTACCGGCACCGGGTGGCCATCGCGTTCCTGCCTGCCGGCAAGGGCGATGATGTCGGACGCCAGAAACTGAAAACCGCGCAAATCTCGCGAAGCCCCTGGTATGGCTATGATCGAGACAATTTCGCCGTGCCGGGCTTCGATCGGGTTCCAGCGGCAGGAGAGGCCGGTCAGATCCGGCCGCGCGCCGGCCGGCGCGGGGTCGATGCGGTAGCGCCCCGCTTTCATCTCGGCTTCCGCCCAACTGCCGCCACCGCCGGCGAACATGGCATAGAACGCCGCTTCGGAGGCCTGGAACCGCGCCACGCGAACGTCGAGGCCTTGCGCTCTTATGTCCTTTATCGGCACGATAGCCGCACGCAAGGTCAGGTCCAGTTCGTCCGCCACCCATCTCTGGACAGAAGCCAGCGCGTTGCGAGCGATCTCCAGCGCCGAGCCGGGAAACGCCACGAGTGCGCCGTCGCCGCCGAAGACATAGGGAAGATCTTGCCGACCCAGCGCGTTGAGCAGCGCCGAAATGACGCTGGCGCCGGCCATATTGACGGTTTTATAGCGCCCGGCCCCGATCGCCTTGGTCGAGCCGACTATGTCGGCGGTGGCCAGCGCCCAGCCATCGGGGAGCGGCCGATAGTTATCGATATCGGCAACGCTTTCGAACTTTGCGAAGACCGGCAAAGAAGCGACAAACGGGTCGGACGCGACAGCTGTTTCCATGAGCATCAGATAGCATATTCCAGCGCTTGAAGGTGAAGTCGATCATGCGTCGAAATTGACTTGGCACAACTTTGCGATGATAGGATCGCGCAATGCGAATTGCCTTTTACGCGCCGCTGAAGTCGCCCAATGATCCCGTTGTCTCCGGCGACCGCCAGATGGCACGGATGCTGGTCAAGGCGCTGCAGCACGGCGGGCATAGCGTCGAACTGGCATCGGAGTTGCGCTTCTATCTACGCCAGCCGGAGCCGAAAAGTTTCGATGCGCTCAAGATCGAGGCCCGGGACGAAGCCGCGCGGCTGACAAGGCTTTGGCAGCGTGACGGCAAGCCCGATCTCTGGTTCTGCTATCATCCCTACTACAAGGCGCCCGACCTGATCGGGCCCGAGCTGGCGTCGGCCTTTGCTGTCCCCTATGTGACGGCGGAAGCCTCCTATTCCAGGCGGCGCAATGCCGGCTTGTGGGCCGATAGCCAGGCGTTGGTGGCGCGAGCCATCGAACAGGCGGCGCTGAACATCTGCTTCACGCAAAGGGATCGGCAGGGACTGGCGGATGTGATTCCTGACGCCGCTCTCGGCATGCTTTCGCCTTTCATCGACACATCGGCATTCCGGGAAATGCCGGCCCGGGGTTGTCCGACGCGCCTCGTCACCGTTGCCATGATGCGCCCGGGCGACAAAGTCGACAGCTATCGAATGCTGGCGCAAGCGCTCGGCTCGATCGGCCACCTGCCCTGGACCATGTCGGTCGTCGGCGACGGGCCTGCCCGTGACGAGGTCAAGGCGCAATTCGCCGGCTTGCCCGCCGACCGTATCGAATGGCTTGGCGCGATCGAGCCGGCCACCGTGCCGGATGTCCTTTACACCAAGGGAATCTACGTCTGGCCGGGTTACGGCGAGGCCTATGGCGTTGCCTATCTTGAAGCGCAGGCCGCCGGCCTTCCGGTGGTGGCTCAGGACATTGCCGGCGTGCCGGAGGTCGTGCGGGATGGCCAGACCGGGTTTCTCACCCCGCCGGGCGATGTGGCGGCGTTCGCTTCCGCCATTGCAAGGCTTCTGGCCCATAACGACGAAAGAACCATGATGGCCGCGGAAGCCAGGCGTTTCGTCCTCGAAGAGCGCTCGCTAGGTGGTGCGGCGGCGCGTCTGGCCGAACTTCTCAAGAAGATCCCGGTCTCATGACATCCGATCCGGTCTGGCAGCCCTTGGTGGAAGAGCTGGCGCGCCTGCAACGGGCGGACCGCAAGGCGGGGTTCTGGCTGCGCGACGATGACACCGTGGATCCGACGCCTGCGCTTGATCGGCTGCTCGACCTCACCGGTGAATTCGCGGTTCCGGTCACTCTGGCTGTCATTCCGGCCGAGACCGACGGCAAGCTTGTCGTCCGGCTTGACGAGGCGCCGCATGCCACGGTCGCCATCCATGGCTGGGCGCACCGAAATCATGCGCCCGCGGACCAGAAAAAGCAGGAGCTCGGCCCGCATCGGCCACGCGAGGCGGTGCTCGACGATCTGGCTCGCGGGCTGTCGCACATCACCGGCCTGCACGGCGCACGTGCCGTTCCGATGCTGGTGCCACCCTGGAACAGGATCGACGCCGGCCTGGTATCCGACCTTGGATCCATAGGATTTGCGGCATTGTCGGTCTATGGGCCGCCGAAGCCGGCTCCCCTGGCCGTCATCAACAGCAATGTCGACATCATGGATTGGCATGGCACGCGCGGCTGCCGCGACCATGGCCTGTTGGTTCAGGCCATCATCGCGCAATTGCAGCATGCATTCGATGGCGGCGAACCGGTCGGCCTGCTCACTCACCACCTCGTCCATGATGAATCGGCCTGGCTTTTCCTTGAACGGCTATTCGCAGTCACCGCTCGGACTGAAGCCTGCACATGGCTTCCGATCCGGACATTGATCGGGCGCAGCGCCGCTAGAGCATGATCCCGAAAAGTGGAATCCGGTTTTCTCGGACAAACGGTTTCCGTTTGCCCAGAGATCATGCTCAAACAAGGAGAGAAAAATAGCTCAACGCTTTTTGTGCAATGAGACCGGGAATTGGAGCGTCTGGCCATCCCGCGCGGCAAAAGCGCCGGCAAACCTGTCCTTGGCCAGTTTCTCCATCTCGTCCAGTTGCTCGTCGGTGCGTGTCGGGTCGTGGTGAAACAGCGCGAGCCCCCGCGCACCGGCCGCCTCACAGAGCTTGACGCCCTGTTGCCATGTCGAGTGCCCGTTGCCGCGGCGGCGTTCCATTTCCTTCTCGGTGTAGGTGCAATCGTAAATGACGAGGTCGGCATCGTCGATCAGGCCGAGCACCGACTGATCGAGTTTGCCCGGCTCGTGCTCGGTGTCCGTGATCACCGCCACGACGCGGCCGCCCCATTCGACCCGGTAGCCTATGCAGCCGCCCGGATGGGTAAGGCTGCCGGTCCGAATCACCACCCCTTCGCGCGGCCGAAGCACGTCTCCTGACACAAAGTCACGGCAGTCGAGCCTTGCCTTGCAGACGTCCATTTTCACCGGAAACCACGGTGGCCGCATGAACTCATCGATCATCTGCCGGGTCGTCATGCGTCCTGCAAGATGCCCGGACCAAAGCGTAAGCTTGACGCTCGGGTCAAAGATCGGCGCAAAAGCCGGCAGCCCGATGATGTGATCGTAATGGCAATGGGTGAAAAACAGGTCGAAATCGGTCACATCCGACGCCTGAAGCGCCCTGCCGGCAGGCCGCAGGCCAGAGCCCGCGTCGAACAGAAGCGTATGCTGGCCGCATCGCATCTCAATGCAGATTGTGTTGCCGCCATAGCGAGCGAATTCTGGCCCGGATACCGCAATGCTGCCGCGCACGCCCCAAAATCGGACCAGGAAAAAATCGTCGTCCATGCTAGCTTTCGCCCATCGTAGCTCTAGGCGCTTCGTGCGTCGATCAGATCCGCAGTCGTATGGCTTAGCCGATCGGCAAGAACCCGCAATATCTCGATGGTCATCTCCGGGAACTCCTTCATAAGCCTCAGGAAATGATCCTTGCGGATTCTCAGGGCCTCCAGATCACTTGCCGCTCTGACGGTGGCAGTGCGGGAACTGTTGCACAATATGGCGATCTCGCCGACGATCGAATTTGGCAGCAGTTCGGCAACTTTTATCGGCCCGTTGTCGGAATCGACCAGAATATCCGCCGTGCCTGAAAGGATGACATAGGCAGCGTCTGCCTCGTCGCCCTGCCGGAAAAGGATCTGGCCGGCGCCGTAGTTCACGCGATCCGACGTGAACGCGAGCAGCTTGAGCTTTGCTGGCTCAATGCCAGAGAACAAGGGAACGCGTTGCAGCATTCCAACTTCATCCTTGAGCAGCATTGTCGCAAACCTTCCTAAATTCGCGTCTGCCAGACTATGACAGAAGTTCCTTGAAGATACCGTTCTCTGCCAAAAGTGTCTCGTGCGTACCGTCTTCCACCAATTGACCCGAGTCAAAGACGATAACGCGATCGAACATTGTCGCCATTGCCGGGTTCGTCACGACCCACACAATTGCCGGCGAATGGCCGTCGCGTCTGGCTTCCTCGAGCACGTTTCGCAGCACCTTGTCCTGAATGCGCTGGTCGAGCGCCGACAGCGGCCGGTTGAGAATGAGAAAATCGGGACGCTTGAGCAGAGCCCTGGCAACGTCGAGCTTCTGTCGCTGCCCACCGGTCAGCCGCCTGCCGCCGGCGCCGACGTTGAAGTCCAGGCCGACATCCAGAAGCTCGGCATAAAGCCCCAGCTCGTCAAGAATTTCATAGACGATGGAGCGTATGCGGTCCGGCGCGTCGGGATGGTTGTTGCCCACGCGCCCGAACAGGACATTGTCCATGACGGTGGCCGCGGCAATGTATTTGGCAGGATCATACCGTTCGATCGCACCCTGCAGCTCGGGCGGCAGGTTTTCATAGAACTGGCTACGTGCGGCGACGATCTTGCTCATTAGCTCTTCGGTCAGCAGGCCGAAGCGGTGCCGGGGCTCGATATAGGCAAAGCTCAAGGTGATGATCATGGCGCGGTCGGCCTCCGAAACCACCTCGTAGGGACGGTTCTTGAGCCGCTGCAGCAAGGTCTCGTAGGCGGGGATCTCCTCGGCGCTCATGAAGGCGAGCTGCTGGAAGAACTGGTGATCGGGCGGCAGGTCGGCAAACAGCTCGATCGCCTGTTCGGCGATCTCCATGCCCATTTCGTAGAGCGTGCGGTCGAGGCCGGCTTGCTTCAGCACGGAAGCAAAATAGGGATTGGCCGCCAGGGCCTTGTCGGCCAATTCGGGGCCGGCGGCAGCGCCGAAAAGCAGGTTCTGACCGATCGTCGCTTCCGTGTTGTAAGCGCCCGGCTCGAAAGGAACCACCAGTTCGCGCAGCCCTTCCTGTTCCAGCCGGGTTCGCAGCGCTGCACGCAGTTCGACGATCCGCCCGGCAAGCTTCGTGTGACGCGTGAGGTCGGCCGAAGAGCGCAAGCCAAGATCCAGAATGTCGCGCGACAGAAGAACCGCGTCGAGCACCCGGCGCACCGATTCAAAGAGGTCGTGCGGGCCGGAAGCACCGGCGGAAGCATAGTCGATCCAGTCGCTGCGGATATCGAGATCAGGATTGCCCGACCGGCGCGCCTCGTCGATGTTCCAGCGCCGCTGGTCTGCCGCGGCGCCCTCATAAGTCACCGATGTCAGCGGTGCATGCTTCAACCCGTAGAGCAGGTTATCGCGCAGGCTTGCGTGGAACAGGAAAACATCCGACGAGGCGTAGGACATACGCCGGCCGGTCACTGCTTCGGGGAGTTCAAGCAGGTCATCGGCGCCCGAAGCGACCTTTCCGCTTTCCGGCCAGTTCAGCCGCGCGAAGGCTTCTGCTAGCGCCTCCGCTCCACCTGTTGGGGTGCTGACCAGCGCCACCGTCTCAGCCGGTTTGACCTGCATGGAGATACGGTTGAGGAGCATTGCACCGCCATCGTCCGCTATGGACAGACCGACCGCCGACAGCGGGTTTGTCATCGGACCGGGATCGTCGATCGTCAGTGCTCCGATTTCCGGCGCAATGATATTCTCGACGGTGAACTGTTCAACGACCTGCTGATATTTGACCTGGACATCCTGCCGATCCTGATCCCAGTCGATCAGTTCCTTCATCGGTCCGGGCAGGTCCTTGTAGGCACCGATCACGGCCACGAGCTGGCCGACGTCCAGCCGCCCCGCGATGACCAGATAGCCGCCGATCATGTAGAACAGAAAGGGCGTGAGCTGCGCGAGAAAATTGTTGAGGAACTTTACCATGAATTTCCATTGGTAAAGATCGAAGCGGATCTTGAAGATGAGCCCGAGCCGGGCCGCTATGTCGGCGCGTTCGTAATTTGACGTGTCGTGGACGTGAACCGCG
Organism: Mesorhizobium sp. P3_A2; assembly: GCF_056403115.1. Taxonomy (NCBI): domain Bacteria; kingdom Pseudomonadati; phylum Pseudomonadota; class Alphaproteobacteria; order Hyphomicrobiales; family Phyllobacteriaceae; genus Mesorhizobium; species Mesorhizobium sp. P3_A2. The sequence goes on along the minus strand of NZ_JBFUGC010000002.1, from coordinate 513,539 downwards.
CCGATGCCGTCGACGATTTCGCCAACCCGGCCTGAAAGCGAGCGCGCCGTCAATTGCCGTTGGCGCCCGAGCACGAGCAGCCGCCGCCGCATGCGAGGGATGAGCACGATCTGGATCACCACGATCACCACCGCAATCATGCCGAGCCAGACGTTCTGGACCATGATGAACAGCATGGCTGTCAGCGCCTGGCCGCCGAGCAGCACCGGCTGCAGGAAGGCATCGCCGATGAAGCCGCCCAGCGGCTCCACCTCGTCCTTCACCATGGTCGCCACTTCGGCGGATTTCACCCGCTTGAAGTAAATCGGCGGAAAACGCAGCACACGATCGATCAGATCGAAGCGGATACGCCGCAGCATGCGTTCGCCGAGGCGGCCTTTGTAGGTATTGATGTAGAGTTTGAACAGACCGTTGATGACGACCAGCAAGAGGAACACGATGCTGAGGGCAAGCAGCGTCGCCGTGCGGTCGAGTTGAAAACCGGAAAAGAACTGGACCTCACCGATGAACGGCAGGTCATAGTGCACCCTCATGAAGGGAAGGGTCGCGCCGGGTTGCTCGAAGCCCTTGCCCTGGATCGGGCCGTTGACGATCAGCTTCGGCAGGTTGAAGGACATGAAATAAGGGATCATCGAAAGCAAGACGATCGCCAATATCCAGATCTGCTGCTTCCTGGTGTGCCTCCAGATATAGCGGGCTAGGCTGGGTTCCATATGCGACTGCGGACCCCTCAGTTGGAAGGATGCAGGCGGCCAAACGGCTGGCGGCTTGCGTGGGATTTTGGCGAATAGCCTAACAGCAGGGGGCCGCCGCTGCGCGACTCGTGCCGGCCGATGGACACCAATGGTCCGAACAGATGCAATAGGTTCCCTCCGGCAGCGGGCAATGGCAAAACGACTTGCGGCATAGTCACATCCGCAAGTCGAACAGCCTCGCGGGAGGCAAGATTGCGTTGTGTCGCCCGAAATCCCAACATAGAAGACGAATATGATGGATGTCACGCAACCACGCAATGCCGGCATGGACGGGCACGAGCAAGCCCTGGACCTCACGCGGGGAATTGCGGCCTACGTCAACCACCCTCTCGTAGCCGCGCTGGCGCGCGTCATCGCCAAGCATCCGCAGGCCGATATCGCCAATGCCTTCAACCACAAGCAGGTCGCCTGCAAGATGTGGGCGCTCGACAGGCTGTTCGAAAGCTGCGGCGGCCGGTTCGGGCGCATATGGGTTCTGGGTGGATGGTACGGCGTGTTGCCGGCAATGCTTTTCAACGACGCCCGTTTCGACATCGCGGCGGTCGACAGCATCGACATCGATCCCGAAGTCGGACCGGTCGCCCGGACCCTCAACCGGGAAGCAGGCGACCGCTTCCGGGCGCTGACGGAAGATATGTACGCACTCGACTATGCGGCCGGGCAGCCTGACCTGGTGGTCAATACCAGCTGCGAACATATAGCCGACCTCAGCGCCTGGCTTGCCCTGCTTCCGCGAGGCACGACTGTGCTGCTGCAATCGAACGATTATTTCAGCGAGCCGACGCACATCAACTGCGTGGCGTCACTGGCAGCCTTCGAAGCCATGGCGGCGCTGCGGGAGATCAGGTTTTCCGGCGAACTGCCGACAAAAAATTATACGCGCTTCATGCTGATTGGAACCGTTTGAAGCGCGTTGGGCGAATCGAACCCGCACGCGACCCGCGTCAGGTTTTCGGGGACCAGGTCCGATACCGCTCGCGCAGGATTTGCGCCGAGCGGCGCGCGCCTTCCAGATCGAGACGATGCGCGGCCGGCGTCGGTCCGGCAAGCGCCTGCTCGATCGCTTTCGCCAGACCGTCAGGCGTCAGGTCCTCTTCCGCCAGCACCGTTGCCAGACCGAGTTCTTCGAGCATCAGGGCACGGACCGTCTGTTCGGTTTCCCCGCCGGCCGCAAACGGTACAAGCAGGGAGCGACAACCCGCGCGCAGGACATCGCAGACCGTGTTGTAACCCGCCTGCGAGACCGACAGCCGGGCACCGGTCAGCAGGCTGGCGAAATCCTCGCGGAACCGGAAGATGGACAGGCCCGGCGTGGCATCGCGTGAAATCGCGTCAAACTCGTCCTTCGGCAGGTTTGGGCCGGTGATCAGACACCACTTCCAGGCGTTGTCGGTATTGTGCGCCGCCGCGATGGTGGATCGGACAAGGATCTTTCCGGCAGCCCCGCCGCCAACCGACACCAGAACGTCGAAACGCTCGGAGGCCGCGGGGGCCGGAGACGCGGCAACGAGCCCTGTGTAGGCAACCTCGGCCCTGATCGCTGCCGCCAGTGGAAATGTCTTGTCGATGGTTGCGAAAGCCGGATCGCCATGGACCATGACAAGGTCGAAATGCCTGTTGACGAGATCGACTGTTTCCTCGTTTCGACCCGGCTTGACGCGCTCCTGAAGGATATCGCGCACCGACGTCGCCAAAAGCGGCCTGGGCGACATCGCGTCGATGGCCTCGATCAGTGGCAAGAGTTCGAAACGCATCTGCCGGCGTCCGAAGGGAAACGCCTCGATGATAACGATATCAGGCCTGCAACCCCGGAATGCCTGCAGCAGCATCTCGCAACGCCGCGTCTTGAAATCATCGTCGACGGGCTTGCCTTGCAGGTCGACAAGCCCGGAAAATCCTTCATCGCCGGAGGTGACAGGCGGCAGCGTTACAGATTTTACACCAGGTCCCGGAAACCCCGCGACCGGCGTTCCGCCGGTCACGACGGTGACGTCAAACCCGTCATCGGCCAGAGCCGCCGCAATGCGGCTGGCGCGGGCGAGATGGCCGATGCCGAGCAGGTGCTGGACATAGAAGAAAGCGCGCAGCCGCTTCATTCGGCGGCCCGCCACTCCCGCTCGAACAGGTCCTTGAGCTGTCCAATGCTTGCCGTATGATCGAAATTTCCGCGCACGCGCCGCTCCGCGGCGTCGCCGAGGCGGGCGCGCAGCACGGGATCACGGATCAGGCGCTCCAGCGCCTGTGCCAGGGCAGTCGGGTCTTCCGAGGGAATCAGCAGCCCGGTTTCATCCGGCGACAAAAGCTCCGGCACGCCGGAAATATCGGTCGACACGCAGGCAAGCCGCTGGCTGGCTGCCTCCACCAGAACATTGGGCAGACCGTCCCGGTCGCCATCCGCGGTGATCCTGCAAGCGAGCGCAAAGATGTCGGCGCTGCGATAGTGCTCGAGCACCTCCTTCTGCGCCATCGCACCTTTCCAGGAGGTGCGACCCTCCAGTCCGAGCTTTCGCGCCAGCGCCTTGAGTCGTTCCAGTTCCTCGCCGCCGCCGATATGCTCGAAACGCCACGCCAGATCACCAGGCAAGAGGGCGAGAGCCTCCAGCAACGTGTCGTAACCTTTCTTTGCAACGGCGCGCCCGACGCTCAAGATGAGGACCGGTTCGTCCGGCGCCGAGCCGTCATGTTGTTTTCGCGCCGCGTCGAAACTGCCGAAGCGATCGAGGTCGAGCCCATGATAGCTCAGATGCACGGACGAGCTGCCGTTGGCGAGTTTTTTCAGGTGGTCGAAGCCGGTTTTGGTGCACGTGACCGTCCAGCGCGCCGAGGAAAGCTTGCCGGCCAGATCCCAATCCGCCGACGTCCAGATGTCCTTGGCATGGGCCGAGCAGCTCCAGGGCTGGCCAAGAAGCTGGCTGGCATAGCGCGTCACCGATGCCGGCGTGTGCACGAAATGGGCATGCAGCCAACCCGCGTCTTGCGGCCATTCGGCCGCCAGCACGAGCGCTTGCCCGAAGCGGCGCACGCGATTGCGCGTAAAGTCGCGGGGAATATCTGCAGCCAGCGATTTGAGCGCGCGCCAGAAGCCCGGGCGCGGCAGGGCGGCAAACAGCGAGCGAAGCACCCGCAACGGCTCTCTATGCAGATATTCCGGCAGATAATGGACGGGCGCTTTGATCTCGTCATGCACGGGGTGGCGTTTTGCGTCGGTCGGCCGCCTGAGCGCGAAAAGTATGAGGTCGAACCCCGCACGCTCGAGACCGAGCAGCTCCTGCGCGATGAAGGTCTCCGACAACCGCGGATAGCCCTTCAGAACCACGACGATCTTGCGGTTTTGCAACTCAGTTCATGCCTTCAATGACCGAAAGGTGATGGCCGGCCCGGCGGTCGAGCAGTTCCGCGACGATTTCGGAGATATGAGGCAGCCCTTCCAGTGTCAGATGTGGGTTGCTCTGCGATGGCCGGGGCCGGGCCGACAGCACCTTCAGCGCATCGGCAAACCGTTGGGAATCCTTGGCTTCTTCCGGCAAAAGCATCTCGACGAGGCCGAGTTCGGCGGCGCGCCGGGCGCGGATCAGCTGTTCCTCGCGGGGCGTGACGCGCGGCACGATCAGCGCCGGCTTGTCGAAAGACAGTATCTCGCAATAGGTGTTGTAGCCGCCCATCGCCACCACCGCCTTGGCACCGGCAATCAGGTCTTCCATGCGGTTGTCGAACTCGATGATCTTGACGTAGGGGATCTTGGCCCCCTTCCTGAGCAGCTTGTTGCGCTTGCGCGCCGGCATGTAGGGCCCCAGCACGATCAGCGCCCTATGCTGCAATTGCGGATCCTGCTGATAGGCATCGATGACGTCGTGGATCAGTTCAGCGCCGTCACCGCCGCCGCCGGTGGTAACGAGGATATAGTCGCCTTCGGGCCGGTGGCCGGGCAATTCATTCCGCTGCAGGCTCCGTTGCAGGAAACCGAGGAACCTCATTTTTGCCCTGACAGCCGGCGGCACATCCAGGCCGGTCAACGGATCGTAGAAATCCGGCGGGCCATAGACCCAGACCTTGTCGTAGAACAGACCGATCTTGCGCATCACATCCCTGCGTGCCCACTCCGCTTCGAGCAGATGCGGCGCGTCCATCACCTCGCGCAGGCCAAGCACGAGCGTGGTGCCCCGCGTCTTGAGGTAGGACAGTGTGTCCTCGATCTCACCGCGCAGGCCGAGCGGCTCCTTGTCGACGATGAAGATATCCGGCCGGAAGCTCTCGGCGGTGTGGCGGATGATCGACTGCCGCATCCTCAGCGTCTCATGCAGATCGATATCCTTTTCCAGCGAAGTGTATTCGCCGTTGCGCAGCTTGATGACGCTGGGGATCTTCACGAAGTCGACACGGGCGCGGTAGTCGAAGGCGCCGGCGATGGTCGCACCCGAAATGATAAGCACCTGAAGCCCGCGGAAGTCCCCGACCAGCGAATGCGCGATCGTTCGGCACCGCTGCAAATGGCCGAGCCCGAACGTGTCGTGGCTGTACATGAGAATTCGGGCGTCTTTTGCGTGCTGTGTCATGTTGAACGTCTTTTAGAATTCTCGCCGGACGGCGGGCAACCCCGCAAGCTTCGAAATCATCCGCGGGTCTAACGACCCGCTTTGAGACATGAGGGGGAACACAACGGCATTCTTCCCCTGGGCACGAATACCAAGGGGCGCTGTTTGTGGCGCGATGACTTGTCTCCGAAGACGAAATACGACCCGAGCACAAATCTCTCTCATGAGGCTTGACCCCGTGGAACTATATGCCTGCGGCCTGAGACAGGCAGAACGCACATTGCGAGAAGTTAAGGGCGACCACGGGAAACGAGGTCGCCGCACATTGTGAGGAGAACCCCGCACCTTGGAAAAATGCTTCATAATCCATTGAAACGCAACGACCGCCAGAGACCGCACGTTGCGGCCTTTTATCCTGCCATCACCCTCGACCGGTAGCAAGCCTGTCGCGTGGAAGGGTTTCCGGATAGCACCGCCGCACCTGAGCCAAGACCGGCAGGGCGCGCATGATCTGCCCAATCGGTCGACGCAGATTTCGGTGACGCGGATCGCCACAAGGTTGCAACCACAGCCGAAGTTGTTCGTGACTTTGACGCGTGCGGAGAGCAAGTCGTAGTTCTGAGACAAAAGCATCAGCCCGCCGTTGAAAGAAAACCGGGATGCGGTAGTATCGCATCAGATGTTTGCGACTGCTTGACCGGGGGGTGCAGTGGATTCGTCTTCTTTCAAGCGCTGGCCGGCAACACTGAGGGTGCGCGATCCTGCGGTCTTCCAGACTGTTTCGCGCCGTATCTTCGGGGATTTGCCATGACGGCTGAAGCCAGTACTGATCAGCTTACCAGGGAAGGCGTCGAAGCCATCGTTGCGGCGATCACGGCGCGGGTCACGGACCGCGAGGCGCTGATCTGGCTGTGGCCGCAGCTTGAAAAGCAACTGACCTCCTATGACGGCCATCTGCAGACGACATTGTTTCCCGGTTTCGAGGCGCCTGCCGTGACGGCGTTGCCGCGGGCGCTCAGCCGGCGCGAACTGGCCGCCACGCTAAGGCTGGCGCTGCTGACGACCCTGGACAGGATCAACCCTCTCGAGGCCGCCGGGTCCGCAAGTGCTGCCGACATACTGGCGGAATGGAACAAGCTTTCGGCCTTCGTCAGAAACAACATCAGCGATGGCTTTTCCGGATTTCAGAATATTCGCACCCGGCTCTATACCCAGTTCGGCGCGCCCAGCAATCCGGCCAAGGCGATCGACCGCGTCAACGCCTATTACAGCCAGCTCTCAGGTGCCGGCTTCCCCAAGGCGAGCTTCAAGTCGCCGGTGCATCCCGTGCTCAAAGCCCGGCTGGCGAACACGGTGGCGCTGCTGACGGCCAAGGGCGCCACGGCCGCGCTGACCAAGATCAAGAGCGTCGGCGGGTTCAACATCAGGCCCAATGTCAATTCGCCCGCGCGGCTCAGCAATCATTCCTTCGGCTGGGCGGTGGACATCGATCCGGCGATCAACCCCAATGTCAACAAGGATAATCTGCCATTGGCCATCATCGCCGCCTTCACCGGTGTCGACCTCTACGGCGCCGAGAGCGCCACGTTGCGCGCCGGCGGCCCTTATGACACGCTGCTGCCGGCGGCTATTGTGCTGTCAAAGGCCAACGCCGCTGTCGTTGCCGCATTCGCCAATGCCGATGGCCTCAAGGCCGCCATGGGCAACGCCATAACACGGCTGGCCGGCGTGACCCTGCCAGCGGCGAAGCTCGCCGCGGCCCATGCGCTGGCAACCGCCGTGCCGGCCAAGCAGACCGATCTCGCCACGCTGCTTCAGGGCGCCGGCGCCACCCCGGCCAAGGCCAAGTCGACCGCAAAGCTGCTGGCCGATGCCGCCGACCTCTCCTGCCGGGCGGCCAGGGTCAGCTCACCCAAGATCATCGGTACCGACGCTTCAGTTGCCCGCTTCGGCTTCTTCAACCTGGCTCCGCAAGCCGCAGCCGGTTTGGCCGCCAGCGACGGCGGCGGCCTGCGCTGGCTGGGCGCTGCCACCAAAACCAAGGACTACATGCATTTCGAGCTTGCGGAGGCCGATCAGCCGAAGCTGTTCTGACAGTACGTAGCGTCTGCGGTTTCTCGATATTTCGCTCATTAATCGAGTTTTATCGATTGTGAGCGGAACGGTCCGACCGCCTCAAAAATTTAAGTGCGCTGATAAGAGGAGCGCCAATGAGATTCGCAGCCATGCAAGATCCATGTGACCACTGGCTTGTCTACGATTTGATGTCAGCCCTGCCGGCGGAGGTGGAAGGACGATTGCTGATGGGGCTGACGCGGCGCGAAGCCGAGCAGCTTGCCGCGCAGGCCAATGCGAGCTTCGTCAGGCAGGCGACCCGTTCGCCAGTTCCCCACCCCAGCTTCGCGTAGACATGACGGCCTGACTACGCCAGCCTTGCCCTTGTCGTCCTCGGCGTCGCCAGCAGCAGGCTGGTCTCGCTGCCGGTTATGCCGGGGATGAGCCGTATCCGCCTCAGCACCGCGTCGAAATCGGTGAGCGAGGCCGTGCCGAGCTCGACCACCAGGTCCCAGCGGCCATTGGTGGTGTGAATGGTCGAAACCTCGGCGAGGCCGCCGAGCGCCCGGACCACACGGTCGGCGGCATGGCCTTCGATCTCGATCATCATCACACCGCGTATCCGCTGGTCGACGGCGTCGGCGCGCAGCACCACGGTGTAGCCGATGATCTCGCCCGACTTTTCCAGCCGCTCCATGCGCGCCCGGACTGTGGCGCGCGACACCCCGAGATCGACCGCGAGGTCGGAGATGCTGCGCCGCGCGTCGTGCCTGAGCAGCGTGACCAGCCTTTCGTCGAGCGCGTCCATGAATTCATCCATTTTGATCAATCTGACTGAGCGGAATGATAAATCAATCTTCTCGGAATGCCAATTTCGCCTGTTCAAACTGCCGGGCCGGAGTGGTTCATTCCACGCATTCATTGCGAGGACAAAAGAATCATGCGCTGCAGGATCGTTGGCGCGCCGGTGCAGGACGGCGCGGGCAGGATGGGATGCGAGATGGGGCCGAGCGCGCTGCGCACGGCAGGGCTTGTCTCGGTCCTCTCCGAACTCGGCCATGAGGTCGAGGACTGGGGCGCGGTGCAGCCGGCTGCGGCGCGCGCCATCGTCCATGGCAATCTTGCGCTGAAGGCGCTGCCGGAGATTTCCGCCTGGACCGCGGCGATCGCCGAGACCGCCTATGCGGCCTCCAAGGACGCCATGCCGATCTTCCTTGGCGGCGACCACGCGATATCAGCCGGTACCGTATCAGGCATAGCGCGCCGGGCGGCCGGGCGCGGCCGGCCGCTCTTCGTGCTGTGGCTCGACGCGCATCCGGATTTCCACACGCTCGACACCACCGTCAGCGGCAACCTGCACGGCGTGCCGCTTGCCTATGCCAGCGGCCGGCCGGGCTTCAACGGCTATTTCCCGGATTTGCCGGTCGCCGTCGATCCCGCCCACATCTGCGTCATGGGCCTGCGCAGCGTCGATCCGGCCGAGCGCCGGGCGCTGAACGAAGCGGGCGTGACCGTGCATGACATGCGCACCATCGACGAGCACGGTGTCGCGCCTTTGCTGCGCGCTTTCCTGGCCCTTGTCGAAGAGGCAAACGGCCTGCTGCATGTCAGCCTCGACGTCGACTTCCTCGATCCGTCGATCGCGCCGGCCGTCGGCACCACCGTGCCCGGCGGCGCAACCTTCCGCGAGGCGCATCTGGTGATGGAGATGCTGTCCGACAGCGGCCTGGTCTCCAGCCTCGACCTTGTCGAGCTCAACCCTTTCCTCGACGAGCGCGGCCGCACCGCCACGCTGATGGTCGACCTCACCGCCAGCCTGATGGGCCGCCGCATCATGGACCGCCCGACCCGCAGCCATTCCGGAAGCATTGCATGACCCAGCCTTCCCGCCTTGCCATCGTTCCCTTCGTCAGCGTCGACCGCATGATGAAGCTGGTTCTGACCATCGGCGTCGAGCGGTTCCTGACCGAACTCGCCGCCTATATCGAGGAGGATTTCCGCCGCTGGGAGCTGTTCGACAAGACGCCGCGCATCGCCTCGCACAGCCATGACGGCGTCATTGAGCTGATGCCGACCAGCGACGGCAAGATGTACGGCTTCAAATATGTCAACGGCCATCCGAAGAACATGCGCGAGGGCCGCCAGACCGTCACCGCCTTCGGCGTGCTCGCCGATGTCGGCTCCGGCTATCCGATGCTGCTCACCGAAATGACGATCCTGACGGCGCTGCGCACTGCGGCAACTTCGGCTGTCGCGGCCAAATATCTGGCGCCCAAGGGTTCGCGCTCCATGGCCATCATCGGCAACGGCGCCCAGTCCGAGTTCCAGGCCGTCGCCTTCAAGGCGCTGCTCGGCATCGACCGGCTGCGGCTCTACGACATCGACCGCTCCGCTTCGGAAAAATGCGCCCGCAACCTCGCCGGCAAGGGCTTTGACATCACCATCTGCACGACCGGGCAGGATGCGGTGGAAGGCGTCGACATCATCACCACGGTGACCGCCGACAAGCAGTACGCCACCATCCTCACCGACAACATGGTCGGCTCCGGCGTCCACATCAACGCGGTCGGCGGCGACTGCCCAGGGAAGACCGAGCTGCATCGCGACATCCTGCTGCGCTCCGACATCTTCGTCGAGTTCCCGCCGCAGACGCGCATCGAGGGCGAGATCCAGCAGCTCGACGCCGACCATCCGGTGACCGAGCTCTGGCAGGTGATGACCGGCCAGGCGGAGGGTCGTACGTCAGCGAAGCAGATCACGCTGTTCGATTCCGTCGGCTTCGCCACCGAGGATTTCTCGGCATTGCGCTATGTCCGCGACCAGCTCCAGGCCACCGGCCTCTATGAAGAGCTCGATCTGCTCGCCGACCCCGACGAGCCGCGCGACCTGTTCGGCATGCTGCTCAGGGCAGCGCTACAGCCGGCCGCCTGAGCGTCACGCCTCGCGGCTGTGCGAGGGCGCTTCGGTTGCTATATCCGGGTGATCGTCATGTCATTGCCAGGAGACAGGATCCCCATGACAGAAAGAACCACCATAGCCGAGTCATTGCCGGCAACGGCCGTCGTCCGCGTCTCGCGCGCCAGCTTCGACCCAAGCCGGTTCGCCGAGGTCGAGGCCGCGAGCAAGAAGACCTCGCAGTACATCATCCCGGCCATCAGGCGGCTGCCGGGGCTGCTTCACTTTTATGCGGGCGTCTCGCCGAAGGGCTCGGTCGTGCAAGTGAGTGTCTGGGACACTGACGAGCATGCGGCACAGTTGGACCATCTTAAAGAGATGGTCGTCGACGGCCGCCGGGATATGGAAGCAGCCGGCGTGACATTCACCCCGATTTTCAACCACCCGATCGACTGGACCTGGACCGTCTGACTAGAGCAATTCAAGGAAAAGTGTGAGCGGCTTTCCCGGGAAAAGCGCGTAGCGCTTTCCCTTGGGAATTGCGTCAAAACAAAGAGATAGAGTGGTTCGCCGTTTCCGCGAAACGGTGAAACGCTCTAGCCGCGCAATGGCGCGCAGCTCTCCCGTTCGACAAGCACCGGCGTGAGCACTTCGCGGCGCGAATGCGCCGCCGGCTCGGCAACCCGCGCGAGCAGCAGGCTCACGGCTCTTGTGCCGATCTTCTCGACCGGCTGCGCGATCGTCGTCAGCGGCGGCCATGTGGTGACGGCATAGGGAATGTCGTCGAAGCCGATCATCGACATGTCGTCGGGAACCCGCAGGCCCCGCGCCCGCAGCACCGTCAGCGCGCCCATGGCCATCAGATCGTTGCAGGCAAACAGCGCCGTGATGCCGGGTGCCTGCGCCATCAGCCGCTCCATCGCCGTGCGGCCGCCGGCGAAGTGATAGTCGGAATCGACTATGGCATTCGCCGGCAGGTCGAGCCCGGCTTCCTGCAGCGCCCTGGCGAAGCCGCGTAGACGAGCCGGGCTGGAGCTGGAATCGCGCGGGCCGCCGATGACGCCGATCTTCTCGTGGCCAAGCCCAACCAGATAGCGGCCGGCGAGATAGCCGCCATGATCGTGATCGACCAGCACGGTATCGACATTGACCGAATGGATCTCGCGGTCGAGCAGCACCGCCGGCACGCCGGGCAGGAGGTTGGAGAACACCCGCGCATGGTCGGACGAGCCGGCGAAGATCAGCCCGTCGATCTGCTTGGCCATCAGCACATGGAGATAACGCTCCTCCTTCTCGGCGCTGCCGTCGGAGTTGCACAGGATCACCGTATAGCCGGCAAGGAAGCCGGCATCCTCGATCTGGCGCGCCACGCTGGCGAAGAACGGGTTGGAATTGTCCGGCAAAAGCAGGCCGATGGTCTTGGTCTCGCCGCGCCTGAGGCTGCGGGCCAGCGTGTTGGGCCTGTAGCGCAGAGCGGCGATGGCCGAATGCACGCGCTCGGCCGTCTCCGGCTCGACATGGCGCGTGCGGTTCATCACATGCGAGACGGTTGCAACCGACACTCCGGCATGGCGCGCGACATCGGCAATCGTCGTCATCGTTCGTCCCTCTAATGCATGTCGCCCAAAAGTGTGCAGCGGTTTTGGGAAAACGACATGCATAAAAACAAAAGCTAAAGCGCCGCGCGCTTTAGCGGATCACCCTCAGCAGCTTTTCCCGATAGGCGTCTAGGATAACGGCAAGCACAATGACAAGGCCTATCACGATCGGCTTGAAATTGTCGCCGACGCCAAGCAGCTGCAGCCCGGTGCTCAGCACCTGCAGGATGCAGGCGCCGACCAGCGTGCCGATGATTGAGCCCTTGCCGCCGCTGAGGCTGGTGCCGCCGATGATGACGGCGGCAATGGCGTTGAGCTCGTAGCCGACGCCGGCGATCGGGCTGCCGATGTTGAGGCGCAACAGATAGACCATCGCCGCGATGCCGGCGGTCAGGCCGCTGATGGTGAAGGCCGCAATCTTGTAGAAATCCGGATTGTGGCCGGAGAGGCGAACAGCCTCGTCATTGGTGCCGACGGCGAAGATCATGCGGCCGAACACGGTGAAGCGCAACACGAACCAGCCGGCCGCGATCACCAGCACCGCGATCAGGAAGATCGACGGCAGGAAGCCGCCGATGATGAGGTTGCCGAAATCGACAAAACTCTGCGGCAGGCCGGTGATGGTCGAATTGTCGCTGACCACGCGGGCCGCGCCCGCCGCCATGTTGAGCATGCCGAGCGTGACGATGAAGGACGGGATCTTCCAGCGCGTCGAGATCCAGCCATTGAGAAAGCCGCAGACCGCACCGGTGGCCATGCAGGCGAGCAACGCCAGCAGGATCGCCACCCCCGGCGACAGGCTCTCTTCGATCATGACGGTGGCGCCGACCACCGTGCACAGCGCCAGCACCGATCCCACAGAAAGGTCGATGCCGCCGGTGAGGATGACGAAGGTCATGCCGGCGGCGAGCACCGTGTTGATGGCGATCTGCACGAAGATCTTCAGCGCATTGCCCGACGTCGCGAAATACGGCGCGGTCGCCGAGAAGAACACGGTGATCAGCACCAGCGCCAGAAGCACGCCGGCATCGCGCACCAGAAAGCGCAGGAATTTCGCGCGGCCCGGGGAAACAGGCACCGACGCAGTCACTTGCGACGTCTCGCTCATGGTCGCACATACTCCTGATAGGCGAGCGACAGGATGTGCTCCTGGTCGAACGCGGCGCGCGGCACGTCGCCGACGATCTTGTTTTTGGAAAAGACGATGATGCGGTGGCACATGCCCATCAGCTCGGGCAGGTCGGACGACACCATGATGATGCCCTTTTTTGCCGCCGCCAGCATCCACAGCAACTGGTAGATCTCGCGCCGCGCGCCGATGTCGACGCCACGCGTCGGCTCGTCGAGGATCAGCGTCGAGGTGCCCCGGAACAGCCACTTGGCCAGCACCACCTTCTGCTGGTTGCCGCCCGAGAGATTGCGCACCGCCTGCTCGATGGAACTCGCCTTGACCCTGAGCTGGCCGACCAGGTCGTTGGCGGCGGCGGCCTCCGCCCTGCGGTTCAGCAGCCCGTTGCGCGAGACTTTGCTCAGATCGGTGATGGTGATGTTCTTGTCGACAGCCATGTCGAGCAGCAGGCCCTGGCCCTTGCGATCTTCGGTGAGCAGGCTCAAGCCGTGCCGCACCGCATCCTTGGGCGCGGTGATCGCCACCGGCTTGCCGTCGATCTCGACCACGCCGTCAAGTTTCGGATCGGCCCCGAACAGCGCCCGCATGGCTTCGGTGCGGCCGCTGCCGACCAGCCCGGCGACCCCGAGGATCTCGCCATGGCGGACGGCGAAGGAGATGGCAGGGGTCTCGGTGCTGCGTTTGAGATTGGCGACGCTGAGCGCGACCGTGCCCGGCACGATGGAGGCGTCGAAGCCGTACTCGTCGGCAATGTCGCGGCCGATCATCATGCGCACCAGGTCCGGCACGGTGAGGCCCTGCAGGTCGCGGGTCGCGACCAGTTTTCCGTTGCGCAGCACCGTCACCCGGTCGCCGATCTCGAACACCTCGTGCAGGCGGTGCGAGATGTAGATGATGGTGACGCCCTTGGCCTTCAGCCGCTTGATGATGGCAAACAGCCGTTCGATCTCCGGCGGCGTCAGCGTCGCCGTCGGTTCGTCGAGGACAAGCAGCTTTGAATCATTGCTCAGCGCCTTGGCGATCTCGACCAGCTGCATCTGCGCCACGCCGAGCGCCTCGACGCGGGTGCGCGGGTCGATGTCGAGGCCGACCTCCTTCAGCAGCGCCAATGCGCGGCTGTTGAGCGCCTTGCCGTCGACGATGCCGAAGGCGCGGCGCGGCAGGTTTTCCAGCATCAGATTCTCGGCGATGCTGAGATAGGGCAAAAGGTTGAGTTCCTGATGCACGATGCGGATGCCGGAGAGCTGCGCATCATGCGGCGTCTTCGGCCGATAGGGCTGGCCGTTGAAGGCGATCGAGCCTGAGTCCGGCTGGTAGATGCCGGCCAAGAGCTTGATCAGCGTCGACTTGCCGGCGCCGTTCTCGCCCAGGATGATGTGGGTTTCGCCGCGCGCGATCGACAGCGACACGTCGCTGAGAGCGACGGCGCCGGGAAAGATCTTTCCGACCCCTTCAAGAGAGAGAATCGCATCCATGGGCAGCGGAATCCTAAACTGCGCTCTCAAGCAATTCCAGGAAAAGTGCGCAGCGGTTTTCCGTCCGGAATTGCGTAAAAACAAATAGTTAGAGCCCGCGAAAGCGGCGCGGGCGCGTCGCCATCGCCGCCGACAGTTTGCCGGCGGCGATGATGAGACAAGCGGAAACGCCGGAGGGAGTACCGGCGCCTTCGTTCGCCTCAGCCGGTGATCAGCTTGATGTCGGTCTTGACCCAGCCGGAGAACTTTTCGCCCGCAAGTTCGCGCAGGCCGTAATCGATGCCCATGGCTGCCATCTGCGCGCCATACTGCTCCACCGTTGCGAGCATCTTGCCTGCCTTGAGCAACGGACCGACGGCCGGGATGTTGTCGAAGCCGACGACCTTGATCTGGCCCGACTTGCCGGCCGCGTCGAGCGCCTTGACGACACCGAGCGCCATCGAATCGTTGGCCGCCATGACGCCCTGTATGTCCTGGTACTGGGTGAGGAAGTTGGTCATCAGCGTGTTGGCTTCCTCGGTCTCCCAATGCGCCGTCTTGGAGTCGAGCAGCTCGAGGCCGTTCTCCTTGACCGCGTCGTCGAAGCCGAGCTTGCGCTCCTTGGCGTTGTCGGCTTCCGGGTTGCCCTCGAGGATGACGACTTTGCCGCCCTTGCCCAGCGCCTTGCCCAGCGCATCGCCGGCAAGTTTGGCGCCGCCGCGATTGTCCGGGCCGAAGAAGGCGAGGTCGATGCCGGCCTTCTTCTTGGCTTCGGCATCGAGCGCGACGTCGATGTTGATGACCTTGATGCCGGCCTGCAGCGCCTTGGCGATCGGCGTCACCATGGCCTTCGAATCAGCCGGCGCGACGACGATGATGTTGTAGTTCTGGGTGATGAAGTTCTCGATGGCGTCGACCTGCGCGGCGAAGTCGCGCTCGTCCTTCATGCCGACGGCGGCGAAGTCGAACTTGTCCTTGTTCTTGGCGGCATACTCCTCGGCGCCGGCCTGCATCTGCTTGAAGAACTCATTGGCGAGCGACTTCATGACCAGGCCAACCTTCGGCTTGTCGGCGGCGAAGACCGGCCCGAGCCGCAACGCCAGCGCACCGGCGGCCAGCGCACTGGTCTTCAGGAACTGGCGGCGCGAAAATGGGCCGAGCCCATCCGTAATTGTTTTCTTGCTCATGATTTCCTCCTCTGTGATCCCTGGTAATCGGTTACGTAACCGATTACGCCGCAGGTTAGTGCTTGGCTTTGCCCGGTGTCAATATCGGCGGCGGCAACTTCGGCGCCTTGCGGTCGAACTCAGGCCACAGCGTATCCGTATCGACGGCCGCTGGAGCGCTGTATCGTTCCCAATGCCCAATGATTCCCTACCTGGTGTTTCCCGGTCCAGTGATTCCCGAGCAGACAGGAAGCCTTCATGCATGGCCTGACGCCCATACTTTCCACCGTGACCGCCTCGTTCCTCGCCTCCTTCGTCGAAGTGGTCGAGGCCTTCACCATCGTGCTTGCGGTCGGCGTCACCCGCAGCTGGCGGCCGGCGCTGACGGGCGCCGCCCTTGCGCTGGCGCTGCTGGCGGCTTTGGTGCTGGCCTTCGGACCGTTGCTGGCGCTGGTTCCCATCACGGTGCTGCAGTTCGTCGTCGGCGTGCTCCTGATCCTGTTTGGCATGCGCTGGCTAAGAAAGGCCATTTTACGCAGCGTCGGCGTCATCGCCCTGCATGACGAGGACGCCGCCTTTTCCAAGGAAACCGCCGCCTTGCAGCAACAGGCCAATGATCGCCGTGCCGATTACCTGGCCGGGCTCGCGGCTTTCAAGGCGGTGCTGCTCGAAGGCGTCGAAGTGGTGTTCATCGTCATTGCCGTGGGCGCCGCGCATGCACAGACCTTCTATGCCAGCCTTGGCGCGCTGGCGGCCTTCATCCTGGTGACGATCATCGGCCTTGCGGTGCACCGGCCGCTGGCGCGCGTGCCGGAAAATGCGCTCAAATTCGCCGTCGGCCTGATGCTGACCAGCTTCGGCATTTTCTGGACCGGCGAAGGCCTTGGCGCCGACTGGCCGGGCGCCGATCTGGCGCTGCCGGCCATCTTCGCCATCATCGCCGTCGCGTCCTTCGCCATCGTGCGCTGGTTGCGCGACCCAAAGGCTACACAAGGAACTGCCCGATGAAAGTCCTGCGCCTCATCCTGAAGGAGCTCGTCGGCATGTTCATCGACGACGGCAGCCTGGCGACGCTGGCGCTGCTGCTGATCGTGGCGATCACCGCGGCGGTGAAGCTGCTGGCGTTGCCGCCGCTTGCCGGCGGCATCCTGCTTCTGGCGGGCTGCCTCGCCATCCTGCTCAACAGCGTGCGCCGCGCGGCGCGGCGTTCCGGTCAGTAAAGGGTGAAAAACACCGGCAGCACGCCGCTGATCCGCAACTGCTCGACCGTCTCGATGGCCGGAAACAGCGCCAGGAAATAGAGCCCGTCCACGAATGTCCGCCGCAACGCCTTGGTCGAAAACCGGCGTTCGGCCTGGTCGCGAAACAGCCTCGGGTTCGGCCAGAAAGGCGGCGTGCGCTCGGCATAGGCGCTGTAGGCGGGGCCGAACTTTCCAAACAGGAACTCGGCTTCCTTGCGCGCCGTCACCCGGAACACAAGGTAACTCACCAGAGCCAGCGCCGCCGCCACCAGCACCGAGCCATACATCAACCCGATGCCCGCTGCGCCGACCGTGGAGAAGAAATAGAGCGGGTTCCGGCTCATCGAAAACGGACCGATGGTGACCAGTTCGTCGTTCTTCCTGCCGCCGACATAGAGAATGCTCCACAGCCGGCCGAGAATGCAGACCAGCACGAAGCCGATGCCCAGCGCTTCGATGTATTCGTGCCCGTTCGAGCCTTCGACGAGAAAGGGTTTTGTGAACAGCAGCGGCGCAATGGCGAGGACTGCGGCCACCTGCACGACAATCAGGCGCTTGTGCTGGTTGAAGGCTTTCGCCGCCGGCTTGGGGGGAGCGTCGCTCATCATAGTTCCTGCTCTCCGGCAGGACCCATCGCGCCGGTGTCTCGCCATCCACTAGCGCTTCCGTGCGGCGATGGCGAGGCGCCAACCGATGATTCCAGGAAAAAGCACGAGACGGCTTTTCGGCCGGAATTGCGCCAAAACAGGGCATTAGAGCGGGCGCCAATGGCCAGCGATTGGAGCAACAATGCGCCTTCTTCTCGTCGAGGACGACCCGCGCACGGCCGACTATGTCGTCAAGGGCCTGAGCGAAGCCGGCCATATCTGCGACCTGCTGCGCGATGGCCGCGACGGGCTGGTGGCAGTGACCCGCAATGCCTATGACGTGATCGTCGCCGACCGCATGTTGCCTGGCCTCGACGGCCTGTCGATGATCAAGGCGGTGCGCGCGGCTGGCGTGCGCACGCCGGCGATCTTTCTGACGTCGGTCGGCGGTGTCGACGACCGCGTCGAGGGGCTCGAGGCCGGCGGCGACGATTATCTGGTCAAGCCTTTCGCCTTTTCCGAACTGCTCGCCCGCATCAACGCGCTCGGCCGCCGCCCGGCGGCACAGGAGCAGAAGACCACGCTGCGCATCGCCGATCTCGAAATGGACCTGATCCAGCGCCGCGTCACCAGGCAGGGCCAGGCCATCGACCTGCAGCCGCGCGAATTCAGCCTGCTCGAAGTGCTGATGCGCGGCGAGGGCCGCGTCATCACCCGCACCATGCTTCTGGAACGGGTGTGGGATTTCCATTTCGACCCCAAGACCAGCGTCGTCGAAACCCATATCAGCCGGCTGCGGGCGAAGGTCGATCGGCCGTTCGAGGTGCCGCTGATCCACACCGTCCGCAACACCGGCTACAGCGTGCGCGCGCCGAGTTGAATGGGCCATGCTCGATCGCATCTCGCACGTCCAACTGGCTGTACGTATATGAGCGATATGTCGATGCTGGACTCTGCAAAGCGATGGGCGCGCGGCATCACGCGCGACACGGTGGCATTGTGGCTTGCCGCCCGCGATCCTCGTGTGCCCTGGTACGCAAAGGCCGCTGCCGGAGCGGTTGCGGCCTATGCTCTGAGCCCTATCGACCTCATTCCTGATTTTATCCCGGTCATCGGCTATCTGGATGATCTGCTGATCGTCCCGCTCGGCATCATGCTTGCGGTCAAGCTGGTGCCAGCCGGTCTCATGCAGGAATTCCGTGATGCGGCCGAGCGCCGCGCCAGGCCGGTTGGCAAGGCCGGACTGGTCTTCATAATTGCTGTCTGGATATTGGCGGCGCTGGCGTTGCTATGGCTGTTCTGGCCGAAGTCTCCCTGAAGCGATGAAGGAAACAAGCGCCAACCTGCTGCGCAGCACGCCGTTCCGGCTCGCGCTCACCTTTGCCTTGCTGTTCGTGCTCGCCTTCATCCTGTCCGGCGCCGTCGTCTACCAGCTGATGAGCGCCGAGCTTGCCGAGCGGTTGGACGAGGGGCTCAAGGAGACCTATTCCGTCGTCGCGGTCACCTATTCGCAAAGCGACCAGGAGGATCTGGTCCTGTCGGTCGACAGCCATGCCGCCCTCAGCCCCAAGAAGGAGCAGCTGTTTTCGCTGACCGACAGCAATGGCAATCGCCTGGCCGGGAATTTCACCGCGGCCGACCTTCCCGACGGCTTTTCGGATTTTGCCGCTTCCCTGCCGGGCGTGGCAGCCGGCACCCTGTACCGCGCCTGGTCCGGTTCGGTCGGGCCAAACAGCCTGACGGTTGCCTTCTCGCTCTCTGAAACCGAAGAGCTGGAGAGGATCGTGCTGATGAGCTTCGGCTGGGCAACCTTGATTATCTCGGGCCTTGGGATGGCCGGCGGTGCCTTGCTGGCGTCGCGGGTGCAACGCCGCCTCGACGGCATTGCCGCCACCATGGTCGACGTCTCCAACGGCCGGCTCTACGCCCGCATTCCGCTGCTCGGCAATGGCGACGACATTGACGGCGTCTCCTCGCAGGTGAACGCCGCGCTGGAACGGCTGGCATCCCTTGTCGACGGCATGCGCCAGGTCAGCGCCGACATCGCGCACGACCTGAAGACGCCGCTCAACCGGCTGCAAATGATTCTCGAGTCGGCCGCCGACAAGACGACGCGGGGCGAGGCCGTTGCCGACGAGCTGGCGGAGGCACGCGAAGAAAGCCTGCAGATCAACGAGACCTTCGATGCGCTGTTGCGCATTGCCCAGATCGAGGCCGGCGCCCGCAAGGCGCGCTTTGTCGATCTCGACCTCAACGGCGTCGTCGAAAGCATCGGCGAGATTTACGCCGACGTCGCCGATGACGATGGCAAGTCGCTGTCGGCGGAGATTTCGCAAAACAGTCGATGCCTGATCCACGGCGATCGCGATTTGCTGACGCAATTGTTCGCCAATCTGGTGGAAAACGCGCTGCGGCATTGCCCGAAGGGCACGACTATCCGCCTATCCGTGACGCGGCGGGCCGATCACATTCTGGCTGAGGTCGCCGACAATGGCCCCGGCATCCCGGCGCAGGAGCGCGAAAAGGTGTTCCAGCGGCTCTACCGGCTGGACACCAGCCGCACCACGCCCGGCAGCGGACTGGGCCTCAGCCTGGTGCGGGCCATCGCCGACCTGCATGGCGCATCAATCGCGCTTGAGGAGCGCCATCCCGGCCTGGCGGTGATTGTCGGTTTCCCTGCAGCAAAGGCATCGCTGGCCTCGTCGACTGCCTAGATCCTGACGTCCCACCAGGGCGTCTCACTCCGGTGCCCTGTGTGATGATGGAGTCAGGCGGCTGCTTTGCCCCTGCTCGCCATGACGAGTTCGGCGATGATGCTGTCGAGGGTCGTCACCCCTTTGACCGCCGATCGACCGTACTCGCCGAAGTCGATCCATCCCTCGTTGAAGCCGTCGAGCATGCGCATCCGCGGCAATGGATTTCGCATTCCCTGGGTGCGAAAAATGTGCTCCCAGCTCTCGCGGGGCACCGTCTCGACCCGAACCGTGCGCTCCAGAGCAGTGGCAAAGGCGCGGGCGATATCGTTTGGCGACACGCGCACAGGCCCCTCCAGCTCGACGACCCGCGTCTCGCTCCACTCCTCCTGGAGCAGCGCGGCAGCCAACCGCCCCACATCTTGCGTCGCGACCATCGGCAACGGCCTGTCGGCCGGCTGCAGGAAGCTGCGCAGCACGCCTTCGTCGCGCGCCGAGGGAATGTCCCAGAGCGCATTCTCCAGGAACCAGCCGGGCCTCAGCAAAGTGACCGGAAGCCCGATTTCCCGCAGTGACTGTTCCATCAGCGTGTGCTGGGTCAGCAGGTTTTCGTGCGGCGCATCCGCGCCGATGGTCGAAAGGTAGACGACCTTGCCGGGGCGGGCCTTGGCCAGGGCCGCCGTCACGGCCGCGATGACACGCCTGGCCTCGGGAGAGCCGGGCTCCGGGTCGAACTCGGGGGGCGGCAGGATGAAGACGCCCGCGGCGCCCGCGAAGGCTGACGTTAGGCTTGCCGCGTCCTCCATCTCGGCGAGGGCGATGTCGCAGCCCAGGTCTCGCCACTCATTCGCCTTGGCCACGTCGCGCAGAACGGCGCGGACGGGCTGTCCTTCGGCCAGAAGGCTGCGCGCCAGCGCGCCGCCGACCTTGCCGGTAATGCCGGTGATTGCATACATGATGGGTCTCCAGAAAGTTGGTGTTTTCGTTTTGGCTCAGGCGAGGCCGCGCTCGAATTCGCCGTAGAGCGCGACAATTCGCTCGCCGTAGAAGGGCAGGACCTGGGTGAAGAGCGCGCCGGTGACTTGGTTCACCAGGTCGAGCCAGAAGTAGCAGTTGAGCAGGCCGGCCCTTCTGCGTGTGAGGTCGTTCATGGCTGGCTCCTTTCCGGATCGAAGCAAACGCGGCTTGCTCGGCCGCCCGCGGTGATGCCGGAGTTGTAGGCCGCACACAGGCGTGATTCACGCGCATTAAAGTCAGTGCTATAGTGACTCAAATTCACTTCTCGCGGCGCCGATGGAGGGCTGGTCGGGCAGCTGCCGGGCGGAAGGGGGATCGAAATGGCTTTCGACACGCGGCTGCTGACCGGCGTCGGCGTCCTTGCAGCGGTGGCGGAGGCCGGGAATTTCGCCCGCGCCGCGGAGATGCTCGGCCTGACACCGTCGGCGGTCAGCCGGGCCGTCGCGCGTCTGGAGGCGCGGGTCGGCGTGCGGCTGTTCGACCGCAATCCACGCGGGGTCAGCCTCACCGAGGAAGGACGCCGCTTTCACACGCAGGTGATGCCGCTTCTTGCCGGCCTGGATGAGGCGGCCGCCGAGGCCGCGGGCGCCGCGGCGGTCGTGCGCGGCCGGCTGCGCGTCTCGGTGGACCCATGGTTCGCGCGCATGGTGCTGGCGCCGAAGCTGCAGCAGTTTCTTGCCCGCTACCCCTTGCTCTCGGTCGATTTCTCCACCAGCAACTACCGTGAGGAGATGATGGCTGGCATGGACGTGGCGGTGCGCTTCGGCCCGCCCGACGCGTCATCCCTCATCGTGCGCAAGCTGCTGGAAACCCGTGTCCTGACGGTTGCCGCGCCGGCCTATCTCGAAAAGCACGGCGAACCGCAATCGCCGGACGACCTCGTTCACCACGAAACGATCCTCTTCCGGAATCCGCAGACCGGCCTGCCGTTTGCCTGGGAGTTCCAGCGCCGCGCGGAGGTCAGCGAAGTCAAGGTCGCCAGCCGCCTGGTCATGGATGACCCTTCGGCGGCGATGGCCGCCTGCCTGGCCGGTCAAGGCATCTTCCAGAGCCTCGCGATCGGCCTGGCGCCCTTCCTGTCGCGAGGCGAGCTTGTTCAGATCCTGCCGGAATGGTCTGAGGAACGCTTTCCGCTCTACGCCTATCATCCCTCGCGCCACCTGCCGCCGGCCAAGGTCCGGGCGCTTCTGGACTTCATCCTGGAAATTGCTGTCCTGGCATGATCGCCGACCTGCCGTGGCGCCCGAGGATGGTCATCCCGGCCTGACGGTCGTCATCGGTCAACGAACAGTTGGCGCTGGCATACGGGTGAACGCCACCGGGGGACAGTAGCGGGCACCCTGGTTCGCCGCCGGCGAAGGCACTGACGCTCGGCCGCGCGTTTCCCGATGTATCGGCAAGGCTTTGGTTACCGCACCCGGCCCTCTGCCTTTGACGGTAGGACTTCAGTCTGATGCCTCCTGGGACCCTAGTCCACAGGCGGAACGATCGCACCGGGGCGCCGTTCTGCTTCCCGTAAAGTCGGCTAACAGGGAGCGAAGGCAATGGATGATCGAAACACCAGCGTCATGGAAGCTCGGTGGCTTCTTGCGGTGCCCGCCTCGCTTATCTTGACGGTTCTTTTCGCCGGCTTCTGGCTTGCGTAATTACCCAGTCGGCCGCTCAGAGGCCCGATCGTGAGGGGTGCTCGACGAACGATCGGGGCGGGCAGCCGCCAACGGAGGCGATTAGTTGTCGGAGCACAGCACCAATAATCAGCAAGCTTATGGAACAATACATATCTGACAGAGTTCCATGTTTGGGCAGTCAATGCGTAGTTCTGAAACAGCCCTTAACATCGGAAGGTTTGTCATGAAAAAGTATCTTGTCACTATCGCCGCAGGTCTTGCACTGGTCGCCGGAATTGGCGCAGCCGTAGCGGACGACGTCGTCGTTCTTAAGCCTGAGCAGCAGACGGTGGTCCGCGAATACATCCACAAGCAGAAGCTCGCATCGGTCAGCCTGCTCGGTGTTGAACTCAACGTCGGCACTGCTCTGCCGGATACGGTCGAGCTTCACCCAATCGACGTCCCCGACGTCAAGTACAAGTATACGGTCGTCGGAGACCATGCGGTCCTCGTCGACCCGGATACGCGCAAGATCGTTCAGATCATCGAGTAGCAGCTTCGGCCGGATGTCCTCCCGCTGACGACCCGCTTCCAGACTTGTCCTTTGGAAGCGGGTTTTTCGCGTCTGCCTGCGGTCACAGCCGCAAGGGCAAGGACCCGACTAAAGCGCGGTATATCCGGCGCTCGTACGCTCGCGGCGGAAATCCGACGGAGACATGCCGGCGAGCTTGCGGAACGATTTGTTGAAGGCGCTGAGCGAGCCGAAGCCTGAATCCATGGCGACGCGCAGCACATTGGCGTCTTCATGCATCAGCAGGGCCTGTGCGTAGCTCAGCCGCAACAGGTTCATATATTCGTTCAGCGTCATGCCGGTCGATTTCTTGAAGATGCTCATGGCGTATTTCGGATGGATGTCGGCCGCCGCCGCGATGTCGACGCAGTCTATGTCGTAGAGGAAATGCTCGGCGATGAAGTCGCACATGCGCCCGACATTGCGCAGCGATTGCTGGTCGAACGGGCCGCCGGTTTCCTGGCTGGCGGTTTCCGGCACCAGCCGGTAGGGCTCGAACCGCACCCGCTCCAGCCGCAGCAGCAGCTCATTCACCGCGTGCTCGGTTATGGCCGGATCGCCGGAGCGGAAGTAGCGATTCCAACGCTCGAAATTGTGATGGTCCGCGGGGTCGGTGGCCGATGTCACCAGCGTCGCGCCCGTCATCAGCCGGTGGCGGATGTCCGTCGGCAGATGCAGACGGAAGAAATGCACCAGCGGCAGATGCGCGCCGGCATAGATGGCGTCGTCGGAGAGATCGTCCATCTGGTGCGGCAGCCCGCCCCAGAACAGGCACATCTCGCCCGCCGACAGCGAAATCTCGTGCTCGGCCATGCGGTAATGCACACTGCCACGGACGATGAAATTGACCTCGACCTGGGCATGCCAATGCGGCTTGAGCATCACCAGCGGGTGATTGTGGAACATCTGCAAGGCCATCGGCAGGCCTTCGACGCTGCTGGCGCCAGGCTGGTAAAACGGCCGTTCCGGCATCTTACTTTCCGCCCATTTGTTATTCCCGTTGTCGGGGACAAGCCTTCCGCGCTGCTTAGTTTAGCCATGCTCGCGAAGAGAGAGCAAATGAAATGGGAGGATTTCAATGCGCACGACACTGATCTGTGCCGCGCTGGCGCTTGGCCTGGGCTCAGGCCCGGCCTTGGCGCAGTCTGGCGAAATCACGATCTGGAGCTGGAACATCGCCGCTTCGTCGCTGAAGTCGACGATCGCCGGCTTCAACAAGCAATATCCCGACGTCAAGGTCACCGTCCAGGATCTCGGCAACCAGCCGACCTATGACAAGTCGATCGCCGACTGTGCCGCCGGCGGCGTCGGCCTGCCGGACATCGTCTCGATCGAAAATGGCGAGGCCGAGAACTACTGGAGCCAGTTCCCCGACTGCTTCGTCGATTTGCACACACTGGGCTATACGGCGGACGACCAGAAGAAATTCCCCGATTTCAAGCGCACCGAACTGGAAGTGGGCGACAAGGCCTATGCCATGCCGTGGGATTCCGGCCCGGTCGCCGCCTTCTACCGTCGTGATTTCTACGAGAAGGCCGGCGTCGATCCGGCATCGATCAAGACCTGGGACGATTTCATTGCCGCCGGCAAGAAGATCCAGGCCGCCAATCCCGGCGTCACCATGACCAACGCCGACTTCAACGGCGACACCGAATTCTTCCGCATGATCTCCAACGAGCAGGGCTGCGGTTATTTCGCCGAGGACGGGCAGTCGATCACCGTCAACCAGCCGAAATGCGTCGATACGCTGGCCAAGATCAAGGACATGAAGGACGCCGGCATCATGTCGTCGGCCGACTGGGGCACCAAGATCACCAACAACACCGCCGGCACCGTCGCCACCCAGGTCTATGGCGGCTGGTATGAGGGCACCATCCGCACCGAATCGGCCGGCGAAAATGGCAAATGGGGCGTCTACCCGATGCCGAGCCTGACCGCCGACGGTCCGCGCGCCGCCAATCTCGGCGGCTCGTCGCTCGCCATCACCTCAGCCTCGAAGAACAAGGAAGCGGCCTACGCCTATCTGAAATACACGCTGGAGACGAATGAGGGCCAGATCACCATGCTGAAGGAGTTCGGCCTGGTGCCGTCGCTGATCTCGGCACTCGACGACCCCTATGTCTCTGAAGGCCTGCCCTATTGGGGCGGCCAGGCGGTGTGGAAGGATATTTTGGCCACCCTGCCCAAAGTGGTGCCGAGCCGCGGCACGCCGTTCCAGAGCGACGCCGAAATCATCATGCGCGCGGTGCAGACCAAATACCTCGGCGGTGGTTATCCCGACGCCAAGGCAGCGCTTGACGATGCTGCCAACCAGATCGCCTCGGCCACCGGCCTGCCGATCAAGTGACGAAGGCGGGATGTTGGCGGGACAAGGTACAGGGCAACTTGCCGGACCGTTGGCGCTGCCCCTCATTCCCCTGCCGGGACCTTCTCCCCGTATAGTGACGGGGAGAAGGGGCTGGCCACGACCTCGGTGCTATTCCGCCAACGCTGGCGATTAGCGAAACCGGCGATGACAGCACCCCTCTCCCCGTCACTATACGGGAGAGGATGCCGGCAGGCAGGTGAGGGGCGGCGCTGGCCTCGACAAATGATGCAGCCAACCGTCGAGCCGCATTGATACCAACCGCCCCTCCGGGCGTAGGACAAACAAAAGGAAGGAGGAGGAGACCATGCGCTACCAGAACGCCACGGCCTATCGCTTCCTCACGCCCTATCTGCTGATCTTCGCCATCTTCTGGGTGTGGCCGATCATTTCCTCGTTCATGATCTCGTTCCAGGCGACGCGCACCGTGCCCTGGCGTTTTGCGCCGACCTTCAACTGGGGCCGGCTGATCGGCGACCCCGCCTTCTTCAACGCGCTGAAGAACACGCTGCTCATCCTCGTCATCCAGGTGCCGGTGATGATCTCGCTGGCTATCGTCATGGCGGTGCTGCTGAACTCGCCGCTGCTGAAAGTGCGCGGCCTTTACCGCTTCGCCTTCTTCGCCCCGGTCGTCGTCGGCGAGGTCGCCTACTCCGCGGTGTTCCGGCTGATGTTCAATCTCGATTTCGGCATCATCAACAAGCTGCTTAACAGCGTCGGCCTGGCCAAGATCGACTGGTTCTCCAACGTCACCCCAGCCATGGCGCTGATCATGATCGCGGTGACCTGGCGCTGGGCCGGCTACAACGCCATCATCCTGCTCGCCGGGCTGCAGTCGATCCCCGAGGATGTCTATGAGGCGGCGACGCTCGACCGCGTCAGCAAGGTCAAACAGTTCTTCTACATCACCCTGCCGCTGCTCAAGCCGGTCATCGTCTTTTGCGCGGTGCTGTCGATCATCGGCACCATGCAGCTCTTCACCGAGCCGTTCCTGATCACCGAGCGTGGCGGCCCGGGCGGCGGCACCGAGACGCTTGGCCTTTTGCTCTACCGCCAGGGGTTCCGCTCGCTCAATTTCGGCTATGCCTCGGCCGTCGCCTACACCATGGCGGGCTTGGCCATTGCCATCACGCTGGTGCAGCTGTGGCTGACGAGAGAGCCGAAATGAGAGGGGAGCCGAAATGAGCTCGCTGTCGCAACGCCGGCTCGGCCGCAGCCTGCTGCTGCATCTGGTCCTGACGCCGCTGGCGCTGGTCTGGCTGTTTCCGCTGTGGATGATGATTGTCTTCTCGACCATGCCCGACAACGGCATCTTCAGCCCCGGCATCGAGCTTCTGCCGCACGACAATTTCGTCGCAAACTTCCACAATCTGCAGCGCGACACCGACTTTGTCGGCGCCATCGGCATTTCGGTCTCGGTGGCGGTGACCTACACCGTGCTGTCGGTGCTGCTGACCTCGATGGCCGGCTGGGCCCTGGCGCGCTACCATTTCGTCGGCAAAGGTTTTGTCGTCGCCATCATTCTCGGCACCATCACGCTGCCTTACGCGGTGGTGCTGATCCCGCAGTTCATCATGGTGGCGCGCGACTTCCAGCTCGCCAACACCTGGGTGGCGCTGATCGTGCCGCCGCTGTTCAATTCGCTCGGCGTTCTGTTCATGCGCCAGGCCTTCTCGATGATGCCGCACGATCTGTTCGATGCGGCCAGGGTAGAGGGCGTCAAGGAATGGCGCATCTTCCTGTTCGTCGCACTGCCTTTGGCGCGGCCGATGCTGGCGGCACTGGCCATCATTCTGTTCCTCGCCTCGTGGAACAATTACCTCTGGCCGCTTCTGATCAACAGCCAGCCCGGCGCGATGACGGCGCCGGTGGCGCTCGGCACGCTGATCGGCCTGACCAAGGTCTCCTGGGGCGGCCTGATGGCCGGCGCCGTCATGCTGACCGTGCCGATGCTCGTCGTCTTCGTGCTGCTGCAGCGCCACTTCATCGCCGGCATCGCCGCCGGCGCCGTCAAATAGGGACAACAGCGACATGGCGGCAGTCACCCTCACCAACGTCATCAAGCGCTTCGGCGTCTATGAGATCATCCATGGCGCCAACATCGATATCGCCGATGGCGAGTTCGTCGTCTTTGTCGGCCCGTCCGGCTGCGGCAAGTCGACCTTGCTGCGGATGATCGCCGGGCTGGAGGACATCAGCGGCGGCGAGATCGCCATTGGCGGCAAGGTGATGAACGATGTCGAGCCGGCCGACCGCGGCATCGCCATGGTGTTCCAGTCCTACGCGCTCTACCCGCACATGACGGTGGGGCAGAATCTGAGCTTTGGCCTCAGAATGACCGGCAACCCGAAGGAGGACACCGATCGGCGGGTGAAGCGGGCTTCCGAGATCCTGCGCATCAGCGAGCTGATGACGCGGCGGCCCAAGCAACTCTCCGGCGGCCAGCGCCAGCGTGTCGCCATCGGCCGCGCCATCGTGCGCGAGCCGCAAGTGTTCCTGTTCGACGAGCCGCTGAGCAATCTCGACGCCGAGTTGAGGGTGCAAATGCGGGTCGAAATCTCGCGCCTGCACAAGGAGCTCGGCACGACGATGATCTATGTCACACACGACCAGACCGAAGCGATGACGCTGGCCGACCGGATCGTCGTGCTGCGCGGCGGCCATGTCGAGCAGATCGGCCGGCCGCTCGATCTCTACGACAATCCCGACAACCAGTTTGTCGCCGGCTTTGTCGGTTCGCCGAAGATGAATTTCATCAAGGGTCGCGTGGTCGGCCGTAACACGAGAAGCGTCACCGTCGAACTGGTCGGCGAGGAAAAGGCCCGCATCACGCAACCGCTGGCTGGCGCCGTTCCGGAAACCGGAGCCAAGGTCATTGTCGGCGTGCGGCCCGAACATTTTGGCAATGCCGGCGAGGGCGATGCCGACCTCACCGTCGGCATCGATGTGATCGAGCATCTCGGCGGCACCAGCTTCATCTATGCCAGGACCGCCCATGGCGAGGACCTGGTGATCCAGCGCGACGCGGCAAAGGTCCCCGACACATCAGAGATCACCGTGTCCATCCGCAAATCCTATCTATTCGATGAAAACGGCCAGCGTCTGCGCTGAGCCCTTCAAGCCTTTTCAAGGAGAATGACCATGACTTCCACCGCGCCCATCCGTTGGGGAATCCTCGGGCCGGGCGACATCGCCAAAGCCTTTGCCGGCGGTGTGGCAGGATCGCGCACCGGAAAGCTGGCAGCGCTCGGCGCCCGCAACTCCGGCAAGGAGGGCTTAACCCAGACATTTCCCGGCGCCCGCATCCTCGACGGCTATCAGGCGCTGCTCGACGACCCCGATATCGACGCCGTCTACATCGCCATCCCGCATCCCGGCCATGCCGAATGGGCGATCAAGGCGGCCGAGGCCGGCAAGCACGTTCTGTGCGAAAAGCCGCTGGCGCTGACCGCCTTCGAGGCCGACGCCATGATCCATGCCGCGCGCAAGGCCGGCACCTTCCTCGGCGAAGCCTTCATGTACCGGCTGCACCCGCAGACGCTGAAGCTGGTCGAGCTGATCAAGTCTGGCGTCATCGGCGAAGTGCGCATGATAAAATCGAGCTTCGGCTTCGCCATGCCGGGCTTCATGCCGGAGCACCGGCTTTACGCCAACGATCTTGCCGGCGGCGGCATTCTCGACGTTGGCGGCTATCCCGTCTCGATGGTGCGGCTGATCGCAGGCGCTGCGACGGGAAAACCCTTCGCCGAGCCGGACAAGGTTGCCGGCGCCGCCCATCTCGGCCAGTCCGGCGTCGACGAATGGGCTTCGGCACTGCTGCATTTCCCGGGCGGGATCGTCGCCCAGGTGTCCTGCAGCATCTCACTCAACCAGGAGAATATGCTCTCGATCCTCGGCACAAAGGGCCGCATCGAGGTGCCGGATTTCTGGTTCGCCGGCGGCAACCGTGATGTCGGCCTCGGCAAGATCGACGTAATCCACGCCGCCGGCAGGCGCGAAGCCATCAGCGTCAACGAGAGCCGCCATCTCTATTCCTTCGAGGTCGACGCCGCCGGCGAGGCGATCCTGGCCGGGAACCAGGAATTCGCCTGGCCGGGCATGGGCTGGGCCGATAGCCTCGGCACGCTGCGGGTGCTCGACAGATGGCGCGCTGCCGTCGGCCTGGAATATGAGATCGAAAAGCCGGCTAAGCGTGTCAACACAATCTCCGGCCGGCCGCTGCGCACCGATGGCACCGCCATCGCCAAGCGCAAGATCCCGGGCTTGTCGAAACCGGCTTCCGTGGTGGCGCTCGGCTTCGAGGATTTCCGCACCTTCTCCTCGGGCTCGATCCTGCTCGACGCATTCTTCGAGGCCGGCGGCAATCTGTTCGACACCGGCTATGTCTACGGCGCCGGCTACACCGAGACGCTGCTTGGCCAGTGGCTGAAAAGCCGTGGCGTGCGCGAACAGTCGGTGATCATCGCCAAGGGCGCACACTCGCCGCTCTGCTATCCCGATGTCATCGGCAAGCAGCTCGCCCAGTCGCTGGACCGGCTGCAGACCGACCATGTCGACATCTATTTCATGCACCGCGACAACCCGGATGTGCCGGTCGGCGAGTTCGTCGATGCGATGGACGCGGAGGCCAAGGCCGGCCGCATCCGCGGCCCGTTCGGCGGCTCCAACTGGACAATGGCGCGCATGGACGAGGCGATCGCCTATGCCGAGAGGACCGGCAAGCAGAAGCCCGGCGCCCTCTCCAACAATTTCTCTCTGGCCGAGATGCTGGAGCCGATCTGGGCCGGATGCATCACCTCATCCACCGACGACTGGAAGGCATGGCTGACGAAGCGGCAGATGCCGAACTTCGCCTGGTCGAGCCAGGGCCGCGGCTTCTTCACCGACCGCGCCGGCCGCGACAAGCAGGACAATGAGGAGCTGGTGCGGGTCTGGTATTCCGAGAAAAACTTCGGCCGCCGCGACCGCGCCATCGAGCTGGCGCAGCGACTGGGCAAAAGCCCGATCCATGTCGCGCTGGCCTATGTGCTCGCGCAGCCCTTCCCGTCCGTGCCGCTGATCGGCCCACGTACGCTGGACGAGCTGGAGGACAGTTTGAAGGCGCTGGATATCAAGCTGTCGGCGGAGGATGTGGCGTGGCTGGATAATGGGCCGGAAAGGCGGCGGGCTTAGCGCTGCTAATCTCCCCCCTCGAGGGGGAGATGTCGCCGAAGGCGACAGAGGGGGTCGGCTCGCGTGGAGCGCTAACCTTCATCGGCCGCAAGGAGGTCGCATCCAGCCGAATCGACCCCCTCTGGCCTGCCCGTCCTCCGCAGCAGCTGCGCTGCAGCTGCGGAGGGTGGACCGGCCATCTCCCCCTCAAGGGGGGAGATCAGCTCCTCACCGATCAATCCTTGTCGACAAAATGATCGACGACGACGTCCGCTCGACCCCGTCCATCGCCCCGATCTCGTCCAGCAGCGCATCCAGATCCCGGATCGACGGCGCGTCGACGATGACGATCATGTCGAAATTGCCGCTCACCGAATGCAATGTCCTCACCGGCGGCAGGGCCTGCAGCGCGCGCACCACCTTGTCGGCGAGTTTCGGCGTCACGGTGAGCAGCACATGCGCCCGCACCAGCCCCTGCTCATAGTCCGGCGCCAGCCGCACGCCATAGCCGGTGATGATGCCGCGCTGTTCCAGCCGCTCGATCCGGCTTTGCACCGTAGTGCGCGACACGCCGAGCTGGCGTGCCAGCTCGGCGGTCGAGGCGCGAGCATTGGCGCGCAGCAGGGAAAGCAGCTTTTGTTCGGCGTCGCTGAGCATTTCGACGATCCTTGTCGTCTTATCGTCCAAATACGGGGTTCGTTTCGAACAATTCCACGCTTCCTTTCGCCAGGCAAGCTGCGATTCTCAAGGCCATGTCGTCCACCGCGCAGCGGTTCGGGCCAAAGGCTTTTGTGAGGGATCGAATCATGAAGAAAATCATCGTCGTCGGCGCCGGCAAGATCGGCTCGACCATTGCAGGCATGCTCGCCGACACCGGCGACTACCATGTCACCGTCGTCGACCGCGCGATGGCCCAGCTTGCCGCTGACCTCCCCGCCGGCATCGAGACGCTGGAACTCGACATCACCGCGCCCGGCGCATTGGAAGCAGCCCTTGCCG
Source organism: Mesorhizobium sp. P3_A2 (assembly GCF_056403115.1). Taxonomy (NCBI): domain Bacteria; kingdom Pseudomonadati; phylum Pseudomonadota; class Alphaproteobacteria; order Hyphomicrobiales; family Phyllobacteriaceae; genus Mesorhizobium; species Mesorhizobium sp. P3_A2. Next base: position 481,724 of record NZ_JBFUGC010000002.1, on the reverse strand, counting down.
GCGCCTTCGCCGTGCTGAGCGCCGCGCCCTTCCACCTCACCACCCGCATCGCCGAGGCGGCTGCCGCCACCGGCGTCCACTATCTCGATTTGACCGAGGATGTCGTCTCTACCCGCCGCGTCAAGGAACTGGCGCGTTCGGGCAAGAGCGCCTTCATTCCGCAATGCGGCCTGGCGCCGGGCTTCATCTCCATCGTCGCCAACGATCTCGCCAGCCGTTTCGATACGCTGGAAAGCGTGCGCATGCGCGTCGGCGCGCTGCCGCAATATCCGTCGAACGCGCTGAACTACAATCTGACCTGGAGCACCGACGGCGTCATCAACGAATATTGCGAGCCCTGCGAGGCGATCGTCGAGGGCGAGCTGATCGAAGTGCCGCCGCTCGAAGAGCGCGAGGAGTTCTCGCTCGACGGCGTCACCTACGAGGCCTTCAACACCTCCGGCGGGCTCGGCACTTTGGCTGAGACGCTGAAGGGCAAGGTGCGCACGCTGAACTACCGCACCATTCGCTATCCCGGCCACGCCGCGATCATGAAGGCGCTGCTCAACGACCTCGGCCTGCGCCACCGCCGCGACGTGCTGAAGGACATTTTCGAGAGCGCTTTGCCGGCAACGCTGCAGGACGTGGTGATCGTCTTCGTCACCGTGTCGGGCCGCCGCAACGGCCGCCTGCTGCAGGAAACCTACGCCAACAAGATCTATTCGCAGCGCGTCGGCGACCAGGTCCGCAGCGCCATCCAGATCACCACCGCCTCCGGCATCTGCGCCGTGCTCGACATGCTGGCCGACGGCAGCCTGCCGGCGACCGGTTTCGTCAAGCAGGAAGACATCGCGCTCGACGCATTCCTGGCCAACCGCTTCGGCCGCGCCTACGCCCAGCACGAGATGGTAAGCCGGCTCGCGAGCTGAGCTGAATAATCTCCCCCCTTGAGGGGGAGATGGCCGGCAGGCCAGAGGGGGTCGGTTCGACTGGATGCGACCTATTTTGCTACAGACGGAGGTGAGCGCTTCATGCGCGGCGGCCCCCTCTGTCGCCTGCGGCGACATCTCCCCCTCAAGGGGGGAGATCACCCCCTAAATATGCAACGCATGCCCCAGCGCCTTCAGCGCTGCTTCCTGGAACCCTTCGCCTTGCGTCGGATGCGCATGGATCGTGCCGGCGATATCCTCCAGCCGCGCGCCCATCTCCAGCGCCAGGCCGAACGCCGCCGCCAATTCAGACACGCCTTGCCCGACCGCCTGGATGCCCAGCACCAGATGATTGTCCGCGCGCGCCACGACGCGCGCGAACCCGTCCTCGCCGAGTTTGGTCATCGCCCGGCCATTGGCCGCGAAGGGGAACTGGCCGATCTTGATTTCGCCCAGCGCCTTCGCCTCTTCCGGGGTCAGGCCGGCGGTGACCAGTTCCGGGTCGGTGAAGCAGACGGCGGGAATTGACCGCTTGTCCCAGCTGCGCTTGTGGCCGGCAGCGATCTCGGCCACCATTTCGCCTTGCGCCATCGCCCGGTGCGCCAGCATCGGCTCGCCGGTGACGTCGCCAATGGCATAGATGCCGCGCATCGAGGTGCGGCACTGGTCGTCGATTTTGATGAACTTGCCGGCCATATCGAGGTCGATCTGGTCGAGCCCCCAGCCTTCGGTCACCGGCTTGCGGCCGACCGTGACCAGGATCTTGTCGGCGGCGATTTTGGCGCTCTTGCCGTCCGCGGTCTCGACCAGCAGCGCGTCGCCCTTGATCCCCTTCGCCTTGGCGCCAGTCATGACCTCGACGCCGAGCTGGGTCAGCCGCTTCACCACGGGCCGGGTGAGTTCCGCGTCATATTGCGCCAGCACACGCGGCAAGGCTTCGACCACGGTCACCGCGGCGCCCATTTTGGCGAAGGCCATGCCGAGCTCCAGCCCGATATAGCCGCCGCCGACAACCGCGAGCTTCTTCGGCACTTCGCTGAGAGCGAGCGCTTCCGTCGATGAAATCACCGGCCCGCCAAACGGCAGGAACGGCAGCTCGACCGACGCCGAGCCGGTGGCGATCACCACGGTCTCGGCGCGGATGATCTGGGTGCCGGTCTCGGTCTCGACCGCGACGGTCTTGCCGTCGCGAAACGTCGCCCAGCCATAGACGGTTTTCACCTTGGCCTTTTTGAGCAGTCCGGCAACGCCGCCGGTCAGCCGGCTAACAATGCCGTCTTTCCAGGCGACGGTCTTGCCGAGATCGAGCGTTGGGGCATTGACCGAAATGCCGAGCGGGCTGCTGCCGCCGGCCATATGCGAGACCGCCTCAAACTCTTCCGCCGCATGGATCAGTGCCTTGGACGGGATGCAGCCGACATTGAGGCAGGTGCCGCCCGGTTTGCCGGCTTCGACGATCACCGTATCGATGCCGAGCTGGCCGGCGCGGATGGCGCAGACATAGCCGCCTGGCCCGGCGCCGATGACGAGCAGCTTGCAGGAGATTTCTTTCATGATGGCACCTTGATTGGTTGCAGCATGGGGCCTGCAAATCGTCGACCTCTGAGGTTAACCGAAACGCCCATGCCTTCGTCATCCTGGGGCGAAGCAGGAGCGAAGCGACGTCGCGAAGACCCCAGGATCCATGCCGTGACCTCCGAACGCCGCAGCGGTGCATAATTCTGTTCCGCAGCATCCTTCGGCTTCGGGCACGGCATGGATCCTCGGGTCAAGCCCGAGGATGACGAAGGCGCGGGGGCCCGCGGCCAATCGCAGATGGCGTAGGCCTGCAGTCGGGCGCTGCATTCAGGCAAAGAGCCAACTCCTTCAGCCATCGCCCTCAATCCACAAATATCAGCGCCGGTGTTTCCAGCAGCGCCTTGATGCGCTGGATGAACACCGCCGCGTCCCAGCCATCGACCACCCGGTGGTCGAAGCTCGACGACAGGTTCATCATCTTGCGCGGGACGAACTGGGTGCCGTCCCAGACCGGCCGCACCATCATCTTGTTGACGCCGACGATCGCCACTTCCGGGTGGTTGACTACCGGCGTCGTCGCCACGCCACCCATGGCGCCGAGCGAGGTGATGGTGATGGTTGATCCCGACAGCTCGTCGCGGCTGGCCGTGCCCGACTTCGCCGCCTCGGCCAGCCGGTTGAGCTCGACCGCGCAATCCCAGAGGTCGCGTGCCTCGGCATGCTTGACCACCGGCACCACCAGCCCCGACGGCGTCTGTGCGGCGATGCCGATATGGACGCCGCCATGCTGATGGATGATGCCGGCCTCGTCGTCGAACAGCGCGTTGATGTTGGGCTGGTCGGCAATCGCCTTGACCATCGCCCGCATTAGGAACGGCAGCAGCGTCAGCTTCGGCCTTTCGACACCCTTGCGCTTTTCCTTGTTGAGCGCGGCGCGCAATTCCTCAAGCGCGGTGACGTCGATCTCCTCGACATAGGTGATGTGCGGAATGCGCGATTTCGCCAGCGACATTCTCTCGGCGATCTTGCGCCGCAGCCCGATGACCTTGATGTCCTCAATGCTGTCATTGCGGGCGAGGCCCGATGCTTTCGCCACCTGCGGCCCGCGCGCCAGAAAAGCCTCGATGTCTTCATGGCTGATGCGGCCGGCCGGGCCGGTTCCCGATACCTGGCGCAGATCGATGCCTGCCTCTTTGGCCCGCAGCCGAATGGCTGGCGATGCCAAGGGCTTTTCGCCCTCCGGGCGCGGCGCGCCGGAAGGCGCTGTGCCTCCAGAAGCCGGCGCAGTACCCCCACCCCTAGCCCCTCCCCACAAGGGGGAGGGGGATCCGGTCTCTGCTGCTTGTGTGCTCTTGGCAGCGGGTGCAGCTGCCTGCGACTTGGCGTCGGATTTCGTTGCTGAAGCGCGTTCCCCTCCCCCTTGTGGGGAGGGGTTAGGGGTGGGGGTGCTCTTGGCGCTGGCCTCATCTGGCAGCGCGTCTTTCACATTGCCTTCACCGGCCACCTTCAGCCGCACGATCGGCGAGCCGATCGCCACCGTGTCGCCGATCTCGGCGCCCAGCCAAAGAATCTCGCCATCGACCGGCGAGGGGATTTCGACCGTCGCCTTGTCGGTCATCACGGCGGCAAGCACGGAATCCTCGCGCACGAGATCGCCGACCTTGACGTGCCATTCCACAAGTTCCGCCTCGGCGACGCCTTCGCCGACATCGGGCAGCTTGATGATGTGTTCGCCCATCTTAAGCTCCCATGGTTTCGAGAAGCGCGCGGCCGACACGGGCGGGGCCTGGGAAATACTCCCACTCCTGCGCATGCGGATAGGGCGTGTCCCAGCCGGTGACGCGGGCCACCGGCGCTTCGAGGTGATAGAAACAATTCTCCTGCACCAGCGCCGAAAGCTCGGCGCCGAAGCCGGAGGTCAGCGTCGCCTCGTGCACGACCACGCAGCGCCCGGTCTTCTTCACCGAGGCGACGATGGTGTCGAGGTCGAGCGGCAGCAGGGTTCTGAGATCGATGATCTCGGCATCGATGCCGGTTTCTTCCGCGGCCGCCTGCGCGACATAGACCATGGTGCCGTAGGCGAGCACGGTGACGGCGGAGCCCGCCCGGCGGATCGCCGCTTTGCCGAGCGGCACCGTGTAGTGGCCGTCCGCAACCTCGCCCAGCTCATGCTTCGACCACGGCGTCACCGGCCGATCGTGATGGCCGTCGAACGGGCCGTTATAGAGCCGCTTGGGCTCGAGGAAGATCACCGGGTCCGGGTCCTCGATCGCCGCGATCAGCAGGCCCTTGGCGTCATGCGGGTTGGACGGCACCACCGTCTTCAGACCCGACACATGAGTGAACAAGGCTTCGGGACTCTGGCTGTGCGTCTGGCCGCCGAAAATGCCGCCGCCGGTCGGCATGCGCACCACGATCGGGCAGGTGAAATCGCCATTCGAACGATAGCGCAGCCTTGCGGCTTCCTGGGTCAGCTGGTCGTAGGCCGGATACATGTAGTCGGCAAACTGAATCTCGACGCATGGTTTCAGACCGTAGGCAGCCATGCCGATGGCCGAGCCGACAATGCCGGATTCGTTGATCGGCGCGTCGAAGCAGCGGCTCTTGCCGTATTTCGCCTGCAGGCCCTGCGTGCAGCGGAAGACGCCGCCGAAGAAGCCGACATCCTCGCCATAGACGATGACGCGTTCGTCGCGCGCCATCGACACATCCATGGCGTCGCGGATCGCTTCGATCATGGTTCGTCTCGGCATGGTCAGACTCCCGCCTGCTGGCGCTGGCGCCTGAGATGCGGCGGCATCTCGGCATAGAGGCCCTCGAACATGTCGCGCGTCGACGGCTTGCCGCCGGCATGCAGCGTGCCGTGGCTTTCGGCTTCCTTCTGCGCCGCGATCACCGTTTCGAGGATTTCCGCTTCCGCCTGCGCGTGCCGTTCGTCCGACCAGACGCCGCGCTGGATCAGATGGTTCTTCAGCCGCACGACCGGGTCGCCGAGCGGCCAGGCATCGGACTCGGTCTTCGGCCGATAGGCGGACGGATCGTCCGAACTCGAATGCGCGCCGGCGCGGTAGGTGACATATTCGATCAGCGTCGGCCCGAGGTTCTGCCGCGCCCGCTCCGCCGCCCATTTGGCCACCGCGTGCACGGCGAGATAGTCATTGCCGTCGACGCGCAGCGACGGAATGCCGAAGCCGAGGCCGCGCGCGGCAAAGGTGCCGGAGCCGCCGCGCGCAATGCCTTGGAAGGTCGAGATCGCCCACTGGTTGTTGACGACATTGAGGATGACCGGCGCCTTGTAGGTCGAGGCGAACACCAGCGCCGAATGGAAATCGGATTCGGCGGTCGAGCCGTCGCCGATCCAGGCCGCGGCGATTTTCGAATCGTTGGAAATCGCCGAGGCCATAGCCCAGCCGACCGCCTGGATGTACTGCGTCGCCAGATTGCCGGAGATCGAGAAGAAGCCGTGCTCCTTCGACGAGTACATGATCGGCAGTTGCCGGCCCTTCAGCGGATCCGCCTCGTTGGAATAGATCTGGTTCATCATCGTCACCATCGGGTAGCCGTCGGCGATGAGCAGGCCAGCTTGCCGGTAGGTCGGAAAATTCATGTCGCCCGGCGCCAGCGCCTTGCGGAAGGCACAGCTCACCGCCTCTTCACCCAGATGCTGCATGTAGAACGAGGTCTTGCCCTGGCGCTGCGCCATCTGCATCCGGGCGTCGAAGCTGCGCAGCGTCATCATATTGCGCAGGCCTTCGAGCAGCTCCTCATCGGTGAGCAGCCCGGCCCACGGCCCGACCGCCTCGCCGTCGCGGTTCAGCACGCGAATGATCGAAAACGCCATGTCGCGGATGGTGCGCGGATCGACATCGATCTCGGGGCGAGGCGCTGAGCCGGCCTTCGGGATGGGCACGTTGGAAAAGTCAGGCGTCCCGCCCGGCCGCACCTCCGGCTCCGGCACATGAAACCGCAACATCCCAGCATCGGCCATGACCTTCATCCTCCAATGTTGCCCGGTCGCGTATATCAACACATCTGCGCCGCCAGACCAGTGCGATTTCGTGAGGGCCAGAACGCGCACCCATCCTCCCGGTCATCGGTCTGTTCAGGGCCGACGCGGCACGCCGCGCCAAGATGCAGATATGGCGGCGAAATTTCTTGTCGATGTTTTGCGGTGGCGCGCAATTAGGCGGAAGGTTTTGCAGGGTTTCCGGTACATAACGCACTTTACGACCTCCGGGAGCGAGGGGCCAAGGTTGGCGAACTCGCGCTTTTCCTCTCCCCCGTCGATCGGGGGAGAGGAAAGGCGCCACGGTCGCGAACGCTCCGGAGAACGTTCACTCCACGCCCGCATCATGCTAACCACCCACCATGGCGCAGAAAAAAGGATACGAGGTCGATTCGTGGCTGGCGAAGCCGGACGCGCGCATCTCGATTGTCCTGCTTTACGGCCCCGACCGCGGCCTCGTCGCTGAGCGCGCCAAAGCCTTTGCCGAAAAGACCGGCCTGCCGCTCGACGACCCTTTCTCGGTGGTCCGGCTCGACGGCGCGGAGGTCGATCGCGACCAGGGCCGGCTGCTCGACGAGGCCCGCACGGTGCCGATGTTCTCCGACCGGCGCTTGCTGTGGGTGCGTAACGCCAGCGGCCAGAAGCCGCTGGCCGAAGACGTCAAGGCGCTGACGGTAGAGCCCGCGCGCGACGCCATCATCCTGATCGAGGCCGGCGATCTCAAGAAGGGTGTCGGCCTGCGCGCCATCGTCGAGGCGGCCGACACCGCCATGGCGCTGCCTTGCTATGCCGACGAGGCCCGCGATATCGACACCGTCATCGACGATGAGCTGCGCAAGGCCGGCATGTCGATGGCGCTCGACGCCCGCCAGGCGCTGCGCCGCAATCTCGGCGGAGATCGGCTGGCGTCGCGCGGCGAGATCGAAAAGCTGGTGCTTTACGCGCACGGCCAGAGGGAAATCGGCCTCGAGGACGTCAGGGCGATGTCCGGCGACGTCTCCGGCGCCTCCTTCGATGATGCCGTCGATGCGGTGCTGGAAGGCAAAGTCAGTGACTTCGACACCGCCTTCACCCGCCACTGCCTGTCCGGCGGACAGCCTTTTCTTGTGCTGTCCTCGGCGATGCGGCAGTTCCAGCAGCTTCAGGTCATGCGTGGACAGATGGACTCCGCCGGCCGCAACGCCGCCTCCGTGGTTGCGGGTGCAAGGCCTCCGGTCTTTTTCTCCAGGCGCAAGCTGGTGGAAAAGGCGCTGGAGCGCTGGAATGTCGAGGCGCTCAGCCGCGCGTTGATCCGCCTGCAATCGGCCGTGCTACAGACCAGGCGCAGGCCGGACCTGTCCGAGGCGTTGGCGCGCCAGGCGCTGCTTGGCATTGCAGTGGAAAGCGCGAGGCTGGGGCAGCGGTAATCTCCCCCCTCGAGGGGGAGATGTCGCCGAAGGCGACAGAGGGGGTCGTCTCAGCTGCCTCGACCTCATCCTTGATGAAAAAGGGGGTCGCGCTTCACGCGATGCGACCCCTTCTGGCCTGCCGGCCGTTCGTCGCTCGAAAAGCCAAGCAATTGGCTTTCCGTCCGCTGCGCGGACCACTCCTCAACCCGTCGAGGGGGGAGATCGCTGCCTCCATCCGTCAATCCATGATCATGGCTTCCATGGGCTGGAAGGTTGGCAGCGCCTGCGGAAAGACCAACACCGCCGCGCCATAAAGGAGCAGAGCGACACCCGACAGCTTTGCGATCCTCTCCCCTGACGGCAGGGTCTTTTCTGCAAAGATCAGCAAGGTGACCACAGCCATCGCAGCGATGTTCATGATCCCGAGGGGAAAAAGAGCGAGGAACAAAAGCCAGCAGCAGCCCAGGCAAAAGAGCCCATGCTCCAGGCCCATGCGTACCGCGCCCCACTGACCATCGCGCCATGAGGTCAGGATGAAACCAATGGGCGTGCGGCATTTGGCCAGGCACAGATCCTTCAGCGGAGAAAGTTGATAGGCGCCTGCCAGCGACAGCAGCGCGCCGCCGATGCGCGCGGCCGTGGCGGCCGACATTCCCGCATGCGCCGCAATGAGCTCTCCGGCAGCCGCACCGGCAAAGGCGAGCGCACCCATCGCGCCCCACAGCAGCATGTACGCAGCCACGAAAAACCAGGTCGAGACAAAAGTCTCGCCGCGCCCCCGTTTGCCGGCCTGAACGCGATGGAAGGTCAGCACCATGGGCGCGGCGGTCGGGAACATCATGGCAATCATCATGATCACCCAGACGGCAAGAAACAGCGGCGCCTTCATCCCCATGGTGGGTGAGTACATGGGCATGTCCGCGTCCATGCCGATCCAGACAAGCACGGCCCACGCTGCCGCGGCGACAACAATCAGCAGCGCGAGAATGATGTTTCGCTGCAATATTAGCGCCATGGGCTAAGTCCGTTGCGGCCGGGAACCAGAGCGATTTCAGGAAAGGCGGTTTTCCGTCCGAGATTGCGTCAAAACAAAGAGATAGAGCGGATCGCCGTGAAACGGTGAAACGCTCTAGTGCTGGCCGGACCAATTGATCGGGGCATAGTGCCCGTTTCGACGGGAATTATCCCAGCTCATGCCGTGGTCGCTGAATGTGCTGCCTTCCGCCCCCATCGCCAGAGCGAGCCAGTCGGGGTTGACGGGATGGCCAGTGGCCGCCCACATCTGCCCATCCTCGCGCATTGTCGGCAACGGTTCGACCGCCATCTGCATGATGCCCGCAATCTGCGCCGACCGCTTCTTGCCATCGACCCGGTAGCTTATCGGCACCTTCTTGGCGCCGAGGTTCGTGCCGATCATGGGTGCCAGCACCGCCATCGGACCGCCTGCAGCGCCGGTGAAGATCGCGCCCAGCGCTTCTGTCTGCTTATCGTCGGCCCGTTCGTCGATATACGCGGCGGCCGTCCAATTGCCGTCCGCCATCGGGCCCGGCGCGTGTGCAACCATCGCAACATTGAGGCCATCCAACCGAACGTCACCGTATTTGCCCGTATCGATATGAAAGACCAGGCCAACGTCGCAAACGCCTTGCGTCGGCTTCGATGTCAGCTGGGCGTTGGTGGACAGCAGGCAAGGACAAACGACATCGCAATTGCAATTTTCGAAGTAACTTCCAGACAGTTGCCAACTGACCGCCATTTGCACCTCCCCATTTGCGTCAGGCGCGTCGGCATATCGCTTGGGCGAGGTGGTGCCGTTCACAAATGGAACGGCAATTGGCCCCGCCGCGACTGATCGGCACGCTAGGGCAATTAATGTAAGCAATATCTAATTTACGTTACGCCGTTGCCCGGCCCTGTCAAGAGATTGGCGAAAGCAGAGGCGATGGCTGATCTCCCCCCTTGAGGGGGAGATGTCGCCGAAGGCGACAGAGGGGGTCGCCGCGCGTGGAGCGCCAATCCTTTCGTGGCACGGAAGATGTAGGCGACTATGTCTGGCGACCCCTTCTGGCCTGCCGGCCATCTCCCCCTCAAGGGAGGGAGATGCGCTGCCGCGCCGATTTCGCCAACGGCCAACGCCACAAAGAAGGGCCGGCATCGCGCCAGCCCTTCATTTGTCTATCACCAATATATCAGCGCTAAAACCTAAGCTTATGCCAAAACTTCATTTGCCGGCTAAATAGCGTGGCGCCTCAACCGTCTACCGCTCGTCCTTCAACCGCCGGCACAACTCATCAAGCTGCTCCAGGCTCCGGTAGTTCACGCGAATCGCGCCGCCCTTGCCCTTGTGCTCGATGGTCACGATCATGCCGATCGTGTCGGTCATCAGCTTTTCCAGTGCCAGCGTGTCGGCATCTTTGTCCGACCCGCCCTGCGCTGGTTTTGCCTTGGGCGGCGTGCCCCCTGCCGGCGCCTGCGCCAATGCCTCGGCCTGGCGCACCGAAAGCCCTTCCTCGACAATCTGCTTGGCCAGACCGGCCGGATCCTGCGCCGTCACCAGCGTGCGGGCGTGGCCGGCCGACAACGCGCCGTCAACCAGCATGTCTCTGATGACATCGGGTAGCTTCAAAAGCCGCAGCGTGTTGGCGACATGGCTGCGGCTCTTGCCGATGACATTGCCGAGGTCGGCTTGGGTGTAGCCGTGGTCGTCGATCAGCTGCTGATAACCCAGCGCCTCCTCGACCGGGTTGAGGTCGGTGCGCTGGACGTTCTCGATGATCGCCAGTTCGAGCGCCGTGCGGTCGTTGACGTCGCGAACGATGATCGGGATCTCGGTCAGCCCGGCACGTTGCGCGGCGCGCCAGCGCCGTTCGCCGGCAATGATCTCGTAGCGGCCGGCCTGCGTCGGCGACGGCCGCGCCACCACCGGCTGCACCACGCCATGTTCGCGGATCGACTGCGCCAGGTCGGTCAGATCGGCGTCGCCAAAATGCCGGCGCGGGTTTTTCGGGTTCGGGCTCAGGAATTCGATCGGCACCTTGCCGTCGGCGCTGGCGGCCGGCTTTTCTGCCACGGCCGGACGATCGATCTCGCCGATCAGCGCCGCCAATCCCCGCCCCAGTCTTTTTCTCGAAAGGTCTTCGCTCATCTCTGTTCCAGGTCTTGAAATCGTTTCGGTATCGAATCGGCTTGGTTTATGAGCCAACCCTAATTAAGCGGCGCGCAATTTACGCTCGCGGCGGATCACTTCGGAGGCCAACTGCAGATAGGCCTGGCTGCCCGAGCACTTCAAATCATAGAGAATCGCCGGCTTGCCGTAGGACGGCGCCTCGGACACACGCACATTGCGCGGGATGATGGTCTCGTAAACCTTGTCGCCCATATGCGCCCGCACATCCTGCACCACCTGGTTGGCGAGGTTGTTGCGGCCGTCATACATGGTCAGCACGATGCCCTGGATGATCAGGTCCGGATTGATGGTGCGGCGCACCTGCTCGACCGTTTCAAGCAGTTGGCTGAGACCTTCCAGCGCGAAGAATTCGCATTGCAGCGGCACGAGAACAGAATCGGCTGCCGCCATTGAATTCAAAGTCAAAAGATTGAGCGAGGGCGGGCAGTCGATCAGCACATAGCCGAAGGGTGCGCCGCGCTCGGACGCGGCACGCAGCGCATTGCGCAGCTTCAGCACCCGGTCAGGCGCCGAGGCGATCTCCATCTCGATGCCGAGCAGGTCGAGCGTCGACGGCACGATCGACAGGCCAGGCACCGCCGTCGGGATCGCCGCGGCTTCCAGGTCAAGTTCACCGGTCAGCACGTCATAGGACGAGACGGTGCGGTCCTTGCGGTCGATACCGAGCCCCGTCGAGGCGTTGCCTTGCGGATCGAGATCGACAATCAGCACCTTTTCGCCGATGGCGGCCAGCGCCGTGGCCAGATTGATGGCGGTGGTGGTCTTGCCAACGCCGCCCTTCTGGTTGGCGACGGTGATGATGCGGGGGCCAGTTTTCATGGGTCTATGCCAAATATTCATTTCGCGGGTCGCCAAAAGGGTCGTCAAAGCGGTTGCGAAGGGAAGCCTACGCAGCCCGCAGATCGGTCACTTCGAGGATGACGCCATGGGCGTCGGTCATGCTCGGATGTTCTACCAGATCGAAGGCCCAGCGGTGAGTGCTTTCTTCCACTTCGGCGCGGTAATCCCGGCCTTTGTGGAACAGAGCGCGCGACCCCTTGGTCAGCCATGGCGCCGACAGATCGAGCAGCACGGGTAGGGCAGCAAGCGCCCTGGCCGTGACGATTTCCGGCGTGGAAACAAGAGCATAGCTGTCGTCGATGCGCCGGGCGACGGCCCGAGCCGGCAAACCGAACTGGCCGATCACCGCCTGCAGGAACGATGCTTTCTTGCGGTTGCTCTCGACCAGATCGATCGACGCCCCGTGCCGCTCGACCAACAGGAAAGCCAGCACCAGGCCCGGAAAACCGCCGCCCGAACCGAGATCGACCCAGCGTTTTGCCTCAGGTGCGATTCGCGCCAGTTGCGCGCTGTCCAGAATATGCCGGCCCCAGACATCGTCGAGCGTCGACGGTGCGGCCAGGTTGATGCTGCGGTTCCATTTCAGGAACAGCTGTTCTAACGCCACCAGGCGCTCGAATGTTTCACGTGAAACCGGCCCCGCAGCCTCTTGCAGGCTCGTCCATGAGGCAGCGCTCACGCAACGGCCCTTTGCGCAGCCGATTCGGCATTGCGGACATGCGCGACGATGATCGCGAGCGCCGCCGGCGTCATGCCTTCCATACGCTGCGCATCGGCAATCGAGCGCGGCTGCCGCGTCCGCATCTTCTGCTTCAGCTCATTAGAAAGTCCTGGAACATCGGCAAAATCGACCGAAGCCGGGATCAGCCGGCTTTCCTCATGCCGGATCTGAGCGACATCAGCCTGCTGGCGATCGAGGTAAACCGAATATTTCGCTTCCGTTTCGAGCCGCTCGGCCGTCTTGGCGTCGATGGCGCCGAACGCCGGCGCGACGCGGGCCAGCCAGCCAACATCGACGCTGGGATATGCGAGCAACTCATAGGCGGAGCGGCGCACACCATCCTTGTTGACCTCCAACCCATGCCGCGCCGCTTCATTCGGCGTCATTGTCGTGGCAATTGCCAGTTCGCGCGCCTTCTCAAGATCAACAGTGATCTGGTTGAACCGCTGCGTCCGCCGCACCGATGCAATCCCCAGCCGCATCGCCAGCGGCGTCAGCCGCTCATCGGCATTGTCGGCGCGCAGCGACAGCCGGAACTCAGCCCGTGAGGTAAACATGCGGTAGGGCTCGGCAATACCGCGGCTGGTGAGATCGTCGACCATCACGCCGATATAGGCCTCGGTGCGGCTGAGCACGATTTGGTCACTGGCGCCTGCCTTGCGCGCGGCGTTCAGCCCGGCAAGCAGGCCTTGCGCGCCGGCTTCTTCATAGCCGGTGGTGCCGTTGATCTGCCCCGCCAGGAACAGACCGGCAATGCGCTTGGTTTCCAGCGTCGGCTCGAGCTCGCGCGGATCGACATGATCGTATTCGATGGCATAACCCGGCTGCAGCATGGTTGCGCGCTCCAAGCCCGGAATGGTCTTCAGAATATCGAGTTGCACATCCTCGGGCAGGGAGGTCGAGATGCCGTTCGGGTAAACAGTGTCATCGTCGAGCCCTTCCGGCTCGAGGAAAATCTGATGGCCCTCACGATCGCCGAACTTGACGATCTTGTCCTCGATCGACGGGCAGTATCGCGGCCCAACCCCTTCGATCGAGCCGGAATACATGGCCGAGCGGCCGAGATTGGCGCGAATGAGGTCGTGCGTGGCCGGCGTCGTGCGTGTGATGCCGCAATGGATCTGCGGATTCTTGATGGTATCGGTCAGCAGCGAGAACGGAACCGGGTCCTCGTCCGCCGCCTGGCTCTCCAGCGACGCCCAATCGATGGTACGGCCATCGAGCCGCGGCGGTGTGCCGGTCTTCAGCCGGCCAAGCGCAAATCCCGCACGGCTCATCGTTGCCGACAGGCTAAGGCTCGCCTGCTCGTTCATGCGCCCGGCAACGATCTTCTTCTCACCGATGTGGATGAGGCCGCGCAGAAAAGTGCCGGTGGTCAGAACGACGGCGCCACAGGTCAGCCGCCGCCCGTTGGCCAGGATCACGGCAGCGATCCGTCCGTTGTCGATCTCGAAGTCCAAAACCTCGCCCTCGACAACGTCGAGATCGTTCTGCTGCCGAATCGCTTCGTGCATGGCCAGCCGGTAGAGCTTACGGTCGGCTTGCGTGCGCGGTCCGCGCACCGCGGGGCCCTTGCGGCGATTGAGCAGGCGGAACTGGATGCCGGCGGCATCGGCCACCCGGCCCATCAGCCCGTCCATGGCGTCGATCTCGCGCACCAGATGGCCCTTGCCGAGCCCACCGATTGCGGGATTGCAAGACATCACGCCAATCGTGTCGAAGCGCAGCGTGACCAGCGCCGTCCTGGCGCCGGCGCGCGCGGCAGCACTGGCCGCCTCGCACCCGGCATGGCCGCCGCCCACCACAACCACATCATAGTGATCGATCATCTTTCGTTCCAGATTCAGATACTGCCCGACACATGTCCCCGCGAGACGGCGCTGTCAAGGATTGCGGGCGATTCGTTTCACGTGAAACGTATAGGAGCGCTCGGCAGCAATGTTTCACGTGAGTCACCGGGGCAGAGACCTATGACCTACACAGGCTAGTGCTGCCCCTCATCTGCCTGCCGGCATCTTCTCCCCGTGAACGGGGAGAAGGTACAGCCCAGATGCCGGCTACAACTTTAGTGGCTGGCGAAGTTCCCAGTGACAGCGTCTTTCTCCCCGTCACTATACGGGGAGAAATGTCCGGCAGGACAATGAGGGGCAGCGCTGACTTCCGTCCCATTGACGCGACCCGTTTCACGTGAACCAGCTGCACTATCGATGTTTCACGTGAGTCATCTGGTGCGACGCCGCACTGTTTCACGTGAGTCACTTCCCAATGCAAAACTGCGAGAAGATCACGTCGAGCAAATCCTCGACATCGACCGCACCGACGATGCGACCTAGTCGGTCCGCGGCAAGGCGTAGTTCTTCCGCCCGCAGTTCCGGGCCGCGTTCTTGTCCCGACAAAGCCGAGGTCAGAAAGCGCATGGTCTCCTTGAGCAACTCCACATGCCGCAACCGCGACGGCAGGATGTCACCGGCATCGCCGATTGCAGCGGCGGCGCGCGTTCCGATCTCAACCAGCAGCTCGGCTAACCCTGTGCCTTCCACCGTCGATATCAACGCGTCATAGGCACCCGACGGTGGCGCGCCCTTCAGCAGGTCGACCTTGGTGCCGATCCTCAAAGCCGGGACGTCGGCCGGGACGTCGCCGGTCGCGACCGGGTTCGCCAGATCTTCTAACAGCAACATCAGATCCGCCGTCCGCGCCTTGGCGCGCGCCTTCTCGATGCCGATGGCTTCGACCTTGCCCGGCGCTTCGCGCAGGCCTGCCGTGTCGGTCACCCTTACCCGCACGCCGTTGAGGTCCAGCACCACCTCAAGCAAATCCCGCGTCGTGCCCGGTTCATCGGTGACAATCGCGGCCTCACGCCGGGCCAGCGCGTTGAACAGGCTGGACTTGCCGGCATTCGGCGCACCGAGGATGACGACCTCGAAACCGTCGCGAATGATTTCCGCGGCATGGAAACCGTCGATATGGTGGCTGATCTCATCAATCATCGCCCGGACATCCGACCAGACCGTATCCGAAACGGACCCGGGGACATCCTCCTCGTCAGAGAAGTCGATCTCGGCCTCAATCATTGCCCGTGCATGAATTAGCCGCCGGCGCCATCCGAGATAGAGCGCGCTCTGCGCGCCCTCGGCATTCTGCACCGCAAAGCGGCGCTGCGCCTCGGTTTCGGCGTTGACGAGATCGGCCAGCGCCTCCGTCTCGACCAGATCGAGCTTGCCGTTGAGAAAGGCGCGCCGGGTGAATTCGCCGGGCTCGGCATGGCGCACCCCATCAAAACTCGCAATCGTCTCCAGCATCTTGCCGGCAACGGCGCGGCCGCCATGGACATGGAACTCGGCGACATCCTCGCCGGTAAAACTGTTCGGCCCGGGAAAAAACAACACCAGGCCGTGGTCGATCAGTGAGCCGTCCGCCGCCCGGAGCTTGCGCAACGCGGCAGCACGGTCCTTAACCATGCTTCCGGCAATCGTTTCGACAACGAATCGAGTCTTCGGTCCGGAAATGCGAATGACAGCGATGCCGGCTGGGAGGCGGCCGCTGGACAGCGCAACTATCGAATCGCCTAAAATCATTTGCCCGCTCTAGCCAATCGCCCTAGCTTGAAATTAATCCCGACACCGCCAAACCGAGCTTGCCCGCCCGTGACCTTGCCTGCGCAAAACCTGCTTGCCGAAGAAGCCAGCCCCTATCTGCAACAGCACAGCGGCAATCCCGTGCATTGGCGGGCCTGGTCGCCGGCGGCACTGGCGGAAGCCAAGGCTTTGCAGCGGCCGATCCTGCTCTCGATCGGCTACGCCGCCTGCCACTGGTGCCATGTCATGGCGCATGAAAGTTTCGAAAACGACCAAGTCGCCGCCGTCATGAACCGGCTGTTCGTCAATATCAAGGTCGATCGCGAGGAGCGGCCGGACATCGACCAGATCTATATGGCCGCTCTGTCGTCGATGGGCGAGCAAGGCGGCTGGCCGCTGACCATGTTCCTTAACCCCGACGGCAAGCCATTTTGGGGCGGCACTTATTTCCCGCGCGAGGCGCGCTATGGTCGCCCGGGCTTCATCCAGGTGATGGAAGCCGTCGATAAGGCCTGGCGCGAGAAGCGGGAAAGCCTGGACCAGAGCGCCGACGGCCTGACCAATCATGTCGAGGCGCGTCTGGCGGGTGTTCACGCCAAGGCCGCGCTCGATCGCGATACACTCAGTGATCTCGCCGGCCGCATCGACGGCATGATCGACCGCGATCTCGGCGGCTTGCGCGGCGCGCCGAAGTTTCCCAACGCGCCGTTCATGCACACGCTGTGGCTGTCCTGGCTGCGCGACGGCGTCGCATCGCATCGCGACGCCGTTCTCATCAGCCTGGAAAAGATGCTGGCCGGCGGCATCTACGATCACATCGGTGGGGGCTTGAGCCGTTACTCCACTGATGCAGAGTGGCTGGTGCCGCATTTCGAGAAGATGCTCTACGACAATGCGCAGCTGATCCGACTGTGCAATTGGGCCTATGCCGCGACCGGCAATGATTTGTTCCGGATACGAATCGAAGACACGGTCGCCTGGCTGCTGCGCGAAATGCGCGTCGACGGCGGCGCCTTCGCCGCCAGCCTCGATGCCGACAGCGACGGCGAGGAGGGGTTTTTCTACACCTGGAGCAAGGATGAGATCGACACCGTGCTCGGCGACGATTCGACCTTGTTTTTCAAATACTTCACGCTCTCGGCGCCGCATGGCTGGAAAGGCAGGCCGATTGTCCATCAGACGGATGCACAGCAAAGCCAAAGCGTGCCTGACCGGAATGTATTGGTCCCGCTCAAGGAAAAGCTGCTGGCGGCACGGGAGCAGCGCGTCCGGCCGGGTAGGGACGGCAAGGCGCTGACCGACTGGAACGGCCTGATGATCGCGGCGCTTGCCGAAGCCGGCCGATCGCTGGGCCGGCGCGAGTGGATCGCCGCGGCCGCAACGGCGTTCGATCACATTGCCCAAGCCAGCCAGGACGGCCGCCTGCCTCACTCCATGCTCGGCGCCAAGAAACTGTTTCCAGCACTGTCCAGCGACTATGCCGCAATGACCAATGCGGCGATCGCGCTGTTCGAAGCGACAGGCGACTCAAGCTACGTCGATCGGGCGAGGCAGTTCATCGACCAGATGGATCGCTGGCACCGGGACAGCGACGGGACCGGTTACCACCTGACGGCGTCCGACAGCATCGATGTGCCGATCCGCATCCGCGGCGACGTCGACGAGGCGATCTCTTCGGCCACCAGCCAGATCATCGAAGCCCTGGTGCGGCTGGCCTCGGTCACCGGCGATCTCGAACTGCAGGACAAAGCATGGCGGGTCGCTGAACACGCCATGGGCCGGGCAGGTCACCAGTCCTACGGCCAGGCAGGCATCGTTAACGCCTGTTCCCTTGCGCTGGAACCACTGAAGCTGGTGCTGGTCGATTCATCAGAGAGTCCAAGCCTCGTTCCGGTTGCGAATCGGAATCCTGACCCGCGCCGGATCGACATCGTCGTGGCAATCGGAACGGATGCGAATCGACCGATTTTGCCGGGTGGTGTCTTGCCTCCGACCGATAGACCGGGTGCATGGCTGTGCACGGGGCAGGTGTGCCTGCCGGCGGTGACGGATGTTGGGGAGTTGGAGCGGCTGTTGCGGCGAAAGTAGCGCGTCTTACCCTCCCCCTGGTGGGCAGGGTCGGCTCATGATCGTAGCGGAGCGAAGATCGTGAGACGGGGTGGGGGTGCTCGTAAAGCGCCGCCTTGGCGCGGACCCCCACCCCGCTCCGCTTCGCGGATCGACCCTCCCCACAAGGGGAGGGTAAGAAACCTACGTATTCATCGAATCGAAGAAATCCGCATTCGTCTTGGTCTGCTTCAGCTTGTCGATGAGGAACTCGATCGCGTCGGTGGTGCCCATCGGCGCCAGGATGCGGCGCAGCACGAAGATCTTCTGCAGGTCCTGCTTGGAGACCAGGAGGTCTTCCTTGCGGGTGCCGGACTTCAAGATATCCATGGCCGGATAGATGCGCTTGTCCGCCACCTTGCGGTCGAGCTGGATTTCGCAGTTGCCGGTGCCCTTGAACTCTTCGAAGATGACTTCGTCCATGCGGCTGCCGGTGTCGATCAGCGCGGTGGCGATGATGGTCAGCGAGCCGCCTTCCTCGATGTTACGCGCCGCGCCGAAGAAGCGCTTCGGCCGCTGCAGCGCATTGGCATCGACACCGCCGGTCAGCACCTTGCCGGATGACGGCACCACGGTGTTGTAGGCGCGGCCGAGGCGGGTGATCGAATCGAGCAGGATGACGACGTCGCGGCCATGCTCGACCAGGCGCTTGGCCTTCTCGATGACCATTTCGGCGACCTGGACGTGACGCACCGCCGGTTCGTCGAAGGTCGAGGAGATAACCTCGCCCTTCACCGAGCGCTGCATGTCGGTCACTTCCTCCGGCCGCTCATCGATCAAAAGCACGATCAGATAGCATTCCGGATGGTTGGCGGTGATCGAATGCGCGATGTTCTGCATCAGCACGGTTTTACCGGTGCGCGGCTGCGCGTTGATCAGCGCGCGCTGTCCCTTGCCGATCGGCGCCACCAGGTCGATGACGCGCGGCGAGATGTCCTTGCTGGTCGGATTGTCGATCTCCATCTTCAGCCGCTTGGTCGGATAGAGCGGCGTCAGATTGTCGAAGTGGATCTTGTGACGGATCTTTTCGGGATCGTCGAAATTGATGGTGTTGACCTTGAGCAGGGCGAAATAGCGCTCGCCCTCTTTCGGGCTGCGGATCGGCCCTTCGACGGTGTCGCCGGTCTTCAGCGAGAAGCGTCGGATCTGCGAGGGCGAGATGTAGATATCGTCGGGACCGGGCAGGTAGTTGGCGTTGGCGGAACGCAGGAAACCGAAACCGTCCTGCAGCACCTCGACCACACCGTCACCGATGATCTCGATTTCCTGGGCGGCCAGTTTCTTCAGGATGGCAAACATCAGCTCCTGCTTGCGCATGACGCTGGCGTTTTCCACCTCGAGCGATTCGGCATAAGCGATCAGCTCTGGCGGTTTCTTGTTCTTGAACTCTGCGAGTTTCATTTCTTGCATAGACGGACTCTGAGTAGGCTTTTTGAGGGAAATATCGGCTGGATGCGACAAATGCCGGGCGCGGCCGAAAATCGAAATGGGCGGCGCATGACGGGAAGGAAGACCCGTCTTGTATCGTCGGTCGTTTGAAAGAGCAAGCTGCGTTTTGTGGCGCCGATAAAAGCAATTCCAGGAAAAGTGTTGGCGGTTTTCCCGGGAAAAGCGCGGAGCGCTTTCCCTTGGGAATTGCGTCAAACAAACGCCTAAAACGGCTTGACGACAACCAGGATCACAATGGCGATCATTAGCAATGTGGGGATCTCGTTGACGATCCGCCAGTGCCTTGCCGGTTTTTCGTTGCGATCCTCAGCAAATTTGCGCACAGCGCCCGCCAAATACCCATGCACACCCGACAACAGAAGCACCAAGCCGATCTTGGCGTGCAGCCAGCCGCCGTGAAGACCGAAGATTTTCCAAGCCATCCACAGGCCGAACACCCAGGTGATGACCATGGCCGGATTGATGATGCCGCGCAGCAGGCGCCGCTCCATCACCTTGAAGGTTTCAGACTGAACCGAGCCTTTCTCGGCATCGGCGTGATAGACCAGCAGCCGCGGCAGATAGAGCATGCCCGCCATCCAGGAGATGACGGCAAGGATATGGATCGCCTTCGCCCAGGGGTAGAAGCCCTCAGGCGCGACAAAAAACAAAAGTGCGGTGAGAACCACCAGGACAACAATGCCAATGGCCATGCGCATCATCGCCTGACCCGTGCTGCTGGCAGCGTTACCCGTGTTGTCTGAATGAGCCATCAGCGTGTCGCACTCCGCACCTGCTTCACCATAGCTTCGACATGCGCCACCGGCGTCTCCGGCGTGATGCCGTGGCCGAGATTGAAGATCAGCGGCCCGTCGCCCAGCGCCTTGAGGATCGCATCGACGCCCTCGGACAGGGCTTTGCCGCCAGCCACCAGCCGCAAGGGATCGAGATTGCCTTGCACGGCGCCACCGGCCTGCAATGCCTTCGCCGCGTCCAGGGGTACCGTCCAGTCGATCCCCAGCCCCGTTACACCCGTCTTCTCACGATAGTTTTGGTAGTGGGCGCCAGCGCCCTTGGGAAAACCGATGATCGGGACGTCCGGATGGACCGCCTTCACCTGCCGAACGATCTCGGCCACCGGCCCCACGCAGAACAAGTCGAACGACGCATCGTCGAGCACGCCCGACCAGGAATCGAAAATCTGCACCACGTCCGCACCGGCCTCGATCTGCCGGATCAAATATGCGGCGGAGTGATCGGCGAGTACTTTCAAAAGCTGTTGGAACGCGGCCGGCTCGCGATAGGCAAACAGCCTGGCCGGCGCCTGATCAGGCGTGCCATGGCCGGCGATCATATAGGTCGCCACCGTCCACGGCGCGCCGCAGAAGCCGATCAATGTCGTCTCGTCAGGCAGTTTTGCCCGCAGCCGCCGAACCGTCTCGTAGACCGGTTCGAGATTCACGTGAAACGTTTCGCTGTTGAGAGCCGAAATCTCAGTCGCCGAAATCGGCGTCAGCAGTGGCCCCCGACCCTCCTCGAAACGCACGTCACGGCCCAGCGCATGCGGCACGACTAAGATATCCGAGAACAGGATCGAGGCATCGAAGCCAAAACGTTCAATCGGCTGCAGCGTCACTTCGACGGCAAGGTCGGGATTGTAGCAGAGATCGAGAAAGGATCCGGCTCGCTTTCTGGTCTCGCGATATTCCGGCAGATAACGCCCGGCCTGACGCATCATCCAGAGCGGCGGCGGAAATGCTGCCTTGCCTCTCAGCACGTCCAGCATGATGCGGTTCTCGGGCATTGAGCGCTCTCTTCCCCTGCCTTTTCTATAATTAAATAGTCTATTTCTAGAATCTTCTGATTCTAAGAGTCTGTTGGTTGTGGTGGTTGTCACCTGTCCCGCTTTGCCCCCGAAAAGGCCAGCCAGCATATTGTCGCGTGCTTCTCTCACGGGATTGGCGGAGAGTGTGGATGACCAGGATTCCATCACTGGAGTCAAGGACTTGACGCCAGCCTCGCAAAACCGGCTCTGTGGATGAAGCGCTGGCAAAAACACCCGTCCCCAGATTTGTCCCCAGCCGCCCGACGAAGCCGACAGCGCATCGAATTGTGGACAACCCGCCTTCTGATACAGTCGCCTCCAGCCGGTCGCCTTTCCGGTCCCTGTTTATCCACACAAGCCCACAGCCCCAGGTGCCCCCTGTGAACAAACCCCAGAGCTTCTTCCACCTGCATCTGATTTCCGACGCCACCGGCGAAACGCTGCTGGCGGCCGGCCGGGCAGCCTCGGCGCAATACAAGGATGCGCGCGCCATCGAGCACATCTACCCGCTCATCCGCACCGAGAAGCAGGTGGCGAAAGTGTTCGAGGACATTGAGGAGGAACCGGGCATCATTCTTTATACGGTGGTCGACCAGAAGCTGGCGCGCGGCATTGACGAGCGTTGTGCCGCGATGGGCCTGCCCTGCGTCTCGGTGCTGGAGCCGGTGCTGACCGTCTTCCAGTCCTATCTCGGCACCCCGGCTGGCCGCCGCGTCGGCGCCCAGCATGTGCTCGACGCCGATTATTTCCGACGCATCGATGCGTTGAACTTCACCATGGAGCATGATGACGGCCAACTGCCGGCCAATATGGATGATGCCGACATCGTTCTGATCGGCATTTCCAGGACATCGAAGACGCCCACCAGCATCTATCTCGCCAACCGCGGCATCAAGACCGCCAACATCCCGATCGTGCTCGGCGTGCCGGTGCCGGAAAGCCTGGTCAGCGCCTCGAAGCCGCTGATTGTCGGCCTGATTGCCACCGCCGAGCGCATCTCGCATGTCCGCCAGAACCGCATCCTCGGCAACAGCAGCACTTACGAAGCGACCGACTATATCGACCGCGCGCTGATCACCGAAGAGCTCGCCTATGCCCGCCAGATCTGCACCCGCCACAACTGGCCGATGATCGACGTCAGCCGCCGCTCGATCGAAGAGACCGCAGCCGCGATCGTTGCCCTGCGGGGGAAGAATAGATAGATGAGCGAAGAATGAGTTTGCGCTCTTCCTGGTGGAGGTTCGGCGCTGCCCCTCACCTGCCTGCCGGCATCCTCTCCCCGTATAGTGACGGGGAGAGGGGCGCTGCCTTCGATGGTTTCGCCAATCACCAGCGTGGCAAGAAGTGGCGCGTAGACCGAAGCTGCCCTTTCTCCCCGTCACTATACGGGGAGAAATGTCCGGCAGGACAATGAGGGGCGGCGTCAACGTTGCGGATTAACGCCCGATACTCCAACCGCCCCTGTATCTGCGCCGAGTGCTAAATGACCGAAAAAATCATCCTCGCTTCCGGCAGTCCGTTCCGCAAAGCCATGCTCGTCAATGCCGGGCTCGACGTCGAAGCCGTCCCGGCCGATGTCGATGAACGCGCGCTCGAGGCGCCGTTGCAGGATAGCGGCGTGTCGCCGGAAGATGTCGCCATGATCCTCGCCGAGGCGAAGGCCACCGAGGTCAGTGAGCGCAAACCTGGCGCCCTGGTGCTCGGCTGCGACCAGACTTTGTCACTGGGAGATGAAGTGTTCCACAAACCGGCCGACATGGAAGGCGCCCGCCGACATCTGCTGGCGCTGTCGGGCAAGACCCATCAGCTGAACAGCGCCGCCGTGCTCTGCCGAAACGGCGCTGTGCTGTGGCGCCATGTCGGCGTCGCCAGTCTCACCATGCGCAAGCTCAACCCGGCTTTCATCGGCCGGCACCTGGCCCATGTCGGCGCCAAGGCGCTGGCCAGCGTCGGCGCCTACCAGATAGAGGGCGAAGGCATCCAGCTGTTCGAAAAGATCGAAGGCGACTATTTCACCATTGTCGGCCTGCCGCTCTTGCCGGTGCTGAAGGAATTGCGGGCGCTGGGAGCCATCGATGGTTGAGAAAAAAGCTTTTGTCACCGGCCACCCGATCGCGCATTCGCGCTCGCCGAAGATCCATGGCTACTGGCTGAAGAAATACGGCATCGACGGCAGCTACCGGGCGATCGATGTCGCGCCGGCTGATTTTCCCGAGTTCCTCTCCTCGCTCCATGCCAATGGGTTTCAAGGCGGCAACGTCACCATCCCGCACAAGGAAGTCGCCTTCGCCCGGGTCGAGCGCCGTGACGAAGCGGCGGAAATGATCGGCGCCGTCAACATGCTGTGGCTGGAAGACGGCCTGCTGTGGGGCGGCAATTCCGACTGGCTCGGCTTTGCCGGCAATCTCGACGAGCACGCGCCGGGCTGGGACAAAAACGGTCCGGCCGTGGTGCTCGGCGCGGGTGGGGCGTCGCGCGCGGTTATCCACGCGCTGAAAGTGCGCGGCGTCAAGGATATCCGCATCGTCAACCGCACGCTGGCGCGGGCGCAGGAACTGGCAGACCGCTTCGGCGCCGGCGTTATAGCGCGTGGTGCGGTCGGCGACCTGCTTGGCGATGCCGGTCTGCTCGTCAACACCACGGCGCTCGGCATGCATGGCGATGCCACGCTCGCCACCGATCCGGCAGGCCTGCCTGGCCACGCCATTGTCGCCGACATTGTCTATGTGCCGCTGGAGACGCCGCTTCTCGCCGCCGCCCGCGCGAGAAATCTGAAGACGGTCGACGGGCTCGGCATGCTGCTGCACCAGGCGGTGCCTGGCTTCGAACGCTGGTTCGGCAAGAGACCGGAGGTCACTGCCGAACTGCGGCAGATGATCGTCGCCGACATCGTCGGCAAATGATGGACGCCAAGACATGATCGTGCTCGGCCTTACCGGATCGATCGGCATGGGCAAGTCGACGACGGCGAAGATGTTCGCCGACGCCGGCGTGCCAGTGCATGATTCCGATGAGACCGTGCACCGGCTTTATTCCGGCAAGGTCGCGCCCTTGGTCGAAGCAGCCTTTCCCGGCACCACCGTGTCCGGCGTCGTAGACCGTGCCAAATTAGGTGCGCGGGTGCTGGGTGACGCCGCCGCGCTGAAGACATTGGAGACAATCATCCACCCGCTGGTCCGCGCCGATGCCGAAGCCTTTCTGACAAGACACCGCGCCGCCGGCGCGCCGCTGGTCGTGCTCGACATTCCGCTGCTGTTCGAGACCGGCGGCCGCAGCCGGGTCGACAAGGTCGTCGTCGTCACCGCACCGGCGGAGGTTCAGCGCACTCGCGTGCTGGCGCGGCCCGGCATGAGCGAGGAAAAGCTGGCGGCGATCCTGGCCAAGCAGGTGCCCGACGCTGAAAAACGCCGGCTGGGCGATTTCGTCATCGACACGGGTGAAGGGATGGAGGCGGCACGTGCCGCGGTCGGGGCCATCATCGCCGAGCTTTCCGAGGGCTGAACCAGCTAGCCAACTCCCGGGGGATAAGTCCGGCCCATCAGCCTCCTGACGGCAGGCTGTCGGTATAGCCCATTGCCATTTTGTTCCGCTCAATGATTCTACTCCCTTAGGAGTGAGCTGATTCGATGCGTGAGATCATCTTCGATACGGAAACCACCGGCCTCGACATGCGCGACGACCGCATTATCGAGCTTGGCGGGGTCGAACTGGTCAACCGCTTCCCGACCGGCCGCACCTTCCACAAATTCATCAATCCGCAAGGGCGCGCCGTTCATCACGAGGCGCAGGCCGTGCACGGCATCAGCGCCGCCGACCTGGTCGGCAAGCCGACCTTTGCCGAAATCGCCGAGGAGTGGCTCGCCTTCACCGACGGCGCCAAGCTCGTCGCCCACAACGCCAATTTCGATATCGGCTTCCTCAACACCGAGTTCGGCCGGCTCGGCCAGCCGGTCATCGACACCGGGCGCGTCGTCGACACGCTGGCGCTGGCGCGACGCAAGCACCCGATGGGTCCCAATTCGCTCGATGCGCTCTGCCGCCGCTACGGCATCGACAACGGCCACCGCACCAAGCACGGCGCGCTGCTCGATTCCGAACTGCTGGCCGAAGTCTACATCGAGCTCATCGGCGGCAAGCAGGCGGCGCTGATCCTCGAGACGGTGGCGGTGCAGGTCAACAGCAATGGCGACGTCGCCGACATCGACATCTCGATCGGCGCCCGGCCGATCGCCCTGCCGCCACGACTGACCGAGGGCGAGCGTGCGGCGCATGCGGGTCTGGTGTCGACGCTGGGTGAAAAGGCGCTGTGGCTGAAGGTGGCGGCGGGGTAAACAGATCGGAGAGCTAGCGTTCCATCACGCCCCCTCTCCAACAAAAAGCCCGGCACAAGGCCGGGCTTTTCAAACACTACCGGTAGAGCCTTCTCAGCTCACCTTGACCTTCGAGGCCGCCTGGTCCTCGGCCAGCTTCTGCTGGAACATCTGCGCGAAATCGATCGGGTCGAGCATCAGCGGCGGGAAGCCGCCGTTGCGGGTGGCTTCGGCGATGATCTGGCGGGCGAAGGGGAACAGGAGCCGCGGGCATTCGATGAACAGGATCGGCAGCATGTGTTCCTGCGGGAAGCCGGCGATGGAAAAGACGCCGCCATAGACCAGCTCGACGTTGAACAGCACTTCCTGGTCGAAGGACGCCTTGGCGTTCAACGTCAGATTGACGTCGAACTGCTTGTCGGAGAGCGGGTTGGCGTTGACATTGACGTTGATGGCGATGCCGGGGGCCTTGTCGCGGCCGCGCAGCGAGTTCGGCGCGCCGGGGCTTTCGAAGGACAGGTCCTTCACATACTGGGCAAGCACGTTGAGCGACGGCTGTGCCGTTTCGCCGTTGCCGTTTGCGGCGCCGACCGGCGCGTCATCTTTGCTGGCCATGAGCCTTGATCCTTTTGCCTGGGCAGCAGCGCTGACCGAATTGAAATCGGGCGTTGGCTAGCATGGTCGGCATGACAAGACAAGGTTTGCCGCCTTGCCTCTCCGTTCGTCATCCCAGGGCGAAGCAGCCGCGCAGTGGCGTCGCGGAGACCCTGGGATCCATGCCGTGACGTTAGTCGAAGGGCGCGGCGGTTCAGAATGGCCATCGTCTCCCTGACACCCCAGATTCTACACCGTTGCTGCGTTCGAAGGTCGCGGCATGGATCCTGGGGTCTGCGCGCGTCGCTTCGCTCCTTGCTCCGCCCCAGGATGACGAAGCGCAGCCTCAGTCGTCCTTCAGCCGCCGCCAGGGCGAGTTATGGTCGGGACCGCGCTTGAAATCGTCCTCGCGCGAATAATCGCCGTCGTCGAGGTCGATGACCTTGTCGCGCGACCTGCCGCGGAAACCACCGGCGGTGAAATCGGTGGCGACGACGATGCGGCCCTTGAGTCTGCTCCAGGCAAGGTCGCGCACCGGCGGCAGGAACAACAACAGGCCGATAATGTCGGTGATGAAGCCGGGAATGATCAAAAGGATCGCGGCGACCACGATCATGGCGCCGTGCGCGAGCTGGCGGCTGGGGTCGCCGCCGCCGGCCATCTCGGCGCGCACCCGCGCCATGACACCAAAACCCTGGTGCCTGAGCAGAAGCACGCCGGCAAGGCTGGAAGCCAGCACCAGGCCGACCGTCGCCAGCGCCCCGACCTCGCGGCCGACAATGACGAAACCGGCGATTTCCAGCAGCGGCAGTGCAAGCACGAACAGAGGGAGGACGGAAATGCGCAAGTCTTGACCGATCGTTTCCATGTTTTGCCGGACGGCGTACAATCGCCGCTGGCACTGAGGCCGTTAGATAGGTATGCCTGCCTTTGATTTGAATGATTGCGCCATGCGTTCTATATGCTTTGCATGTTGAACGCTATGCGACCGCGGCCCAGATTGGCCGGCGGTCCCGGCCAGGTCAGGGATTGAGTGGCGAAAGATATGGGATTCTTCGACTTCGGCACCATTTTCTTTCTGATTGCCGCAGTGGTGATCTTTTTCCAGCTGCGCAACGTGCTCGGCCGCCGCACGGGCAGCGAACGCCCCCCTTTCGATCCCTATACGGCCAGCCGCAACGACAAGGACGCGACCCAAAAGCCCGAAAATGTGGTTTCACTGCCGCGCAAGCGCCTGCCGGGCGAGACGGCTGCCGAGACCTATGCGGCCATCGACGCTTTCGCCAAGCCCGACACCGATCTGAACAAAGGCCTGCGCACCATCAAGGACAATGATCCGTCCTTCGACCCGAAGGGTTTCGTCGACGGCGCCAAGATGGCCTATGAGATGATCGTCATGGCCTATGCCGATGGCGACCGCAAAACGCTGAAGAACCTTTTGTCGCGTGAGGTTTTTGACGGTTTCGTCGCCGCCATAGGTGACCGCGAGGCGAAAGCCGAAAAGATCCAGTCCTCCTTCGTCGGCATCGACAAGGCCGACATCGTCTCGGCCGAGATGAAGGGTGGCGAGGCCCACATCACGCTGCGCATCGTCAGCGAGCTGATTTCGGCGACCCGCGACAAGGCGGGTGCTGTCATCGATGGCGATCCCGAGACGGTGGCCGAGGTCAAGGATGTCTGGACCTTCGCCCGCGACACACGCTCGCGCGATCCGAACTGGAAGCTGGTCGCCACCGAGGAAGAAGACTGAATCCCGGACATTGGCGGGGCCACGGTGTCGCTATCGTCCCTTTTCGTCGAGAAATCCTTTGATGATCTTCCCGGTTGGGCTGTGGACGATCACTTTGCCGCCTTCGAAGCCTTCCGCCGTTCGGCCTTTCATGTCCTGAACAAGCCTTATCGCACCGGTTCGCTCGGTGTCCGGTTCGACGCCTTCGCCGGCGCCTATGACGAGGCGCGTTCCGTTTCGCCGGCGAATCGGTCGGCAGCCAAGGATTTCTTCGAGCGTCATTTCGTTCCAGCCAAGGTTCAGGCTGAAAATGCGGGTCTGGTCACCGGCTTCTACGAACCCGAGGTCGAGGCCTCGCCAGTGCGCACGGATGAATTCACGGTACCGCTGCTGGCGCGGCCGGGCGATCTCATCGACATCGACGGTGCCAACCGTCCCGAGGGCATGGACGAGTATCTGGCCTTCGCCCGTGACACGCCGCAGGGGCCGGTCGAGTATTTCGACCGTGGCCAGATCGAGCGCGGCGCGCTGGCCGGCAAAGGCCTCGAAATCGCCTGGCTTGCGGAAAAAGTCGATGCCTTCTTCATCCATGTGCAGGGCGCGGCGCGGCTGAAGATGACCGACGGCCGGCTCTGCCGCGTCACCTATGCCGCTAAGTCGGGCCAACGGTTTACGGGACCAGGCAAGATCCTCGCCGATCTCGGAGAGATCCCGCTGGAAAAGGTGACGATGCAGTCGATCCGCGCCTGGTTCAGGGCGCATCCCGACCGCATTGACGAGATCCTCCGGCAGAACCGCTCCTACATCTTCTTTCGCGAAGCCGATGTCGACGACGCTACGCTCGGTCCGATCGCTGCGGCCAAGGTGCCGCTGACGCCGGGCCGCTCGCTCGCCGTCGACCGGCTGCTGCACACATTCGGCACGCCGTTCTACATCGATGCGCCGTCGCTGACCGCCTTCACGCAAAAGCCGTTCCGGCGGCTGATGATCGCGCAGGACACCGGCTCGGCCATCACCGGGCCGGCGCGCGGCGATCTCTTCGCTGGTTCAGGCGATGCCGCCGGCGAGATCGCTGGGGTCGTGCGCAACGAGGCGGATTTCTATGCGCTGATACCAAGAGCTCTCGTTTCGGAGACGAATCGATGAGCAAGCGCCCCGATAGGCTCAGCGAGGACGACCGGGTGTTGTGGAACCTGGTGGCGCGGACCGCCCGGCCGCTGAAGGGCCGGACGGCAGTAGACATCCCCGACATCGTCGCCGACCCTAAGCCGGCGCTGGCGCCGGTCGCTGTCAGCCCGGTCGCTGCCGCCAAGCCGAAGGCGCAGCATGTTTCGCATGCGCTGGACGAGCCGACGCTGGACAAGCTGAAGAAGGGCCGGCTGCCGATCGAAGGCCGCGTCGATTTGCACGGCATGACGCAGGACGAGGCCTATTCGCTGCTGTTTTCGTTTTTGCACCGGGCGCATGCCGGCGGCATCCGCTATGTCCTGATCATCACGGGAAAAGGTTCGTCGTCGGGCGGCGACGGCGTCTTGCGACGTGCCGTGCCGGCCTGGCTGTCGACGCCCGCCTTCCGGCCGCTGGTCTCCAGCCACGACCACGCCGCCCGCAACCATGGCGGTTCGGGCGCGCTCTATGTCCGGCTCAGGCGAGTACGCTAAATGACGCCGTTCGGTGAAAAACTGCGGGCGCTTCGAGCCGAGCGCGGCGTCCGCCAGAAAGACATGGCGCAGGCGATCGGTGTTTCCGCCGCCTATCTGTCGGCACTGGAGCATGGCCGCCGTGGCGCGCCGACCTGGACGCTGATCCAGAAGATCATCGGCTATTTCAACGTCATCTGGGACGATGCCGAGGAGCTGGCGCGCCTGGCCGAGGCCTCGCACCCGCGCGTAAAACTCGATACGTCGGGGCTCAGCCCAGCCGCGACGGAACTTGCCAATCTGCTGGCCGAGAACATCGAGAAGCTGGACGAAGCCGAGCTTCGCCGCATCACAGCGTCGATCCGGGCGGCGCTAGGACGCTCTAGATAGGATGGCATGAGGCGCTTGCCGGCGTTCGCCTCAATTGGAGAGGCGATCGCCGGCAAGACGTTGCATCAGTTCTTGCCGGCAGTGCTACCACGGCCGCCATTGTCGTGATGGTCGCGGCCATGGCCCTCGTGACCAAGGCAGCTCGAGTCGCCGGCGCCGCAACAACGGCCAGCCCACCAGTCGTTGGTCTGGGTGTTGGAACAGGTGATGGTCTGATCTGCCATGGCCGATCCGGCCAGGGACGACACCGCGACGGCGGCGAGGAAGGCAGTGCGCAGGAAAGAAGTCATTGGAAGTCTCCGTGGTTGGGTTCTGGTTACGGCTGTGTGTCGCCGGCGGAGACGATTTGGTTCATGGTGACTGTGAAATTTTCGGAGGGCGGTTCGGAGGCCCTGACTTTCGTCATCCACGGGCGGAGCGGAAGCGAAGCGGACGCGCAGACCCGAGGATCCATGCCGCGAACTACGAGCGTCGCGGCGGTGCAAAAAATCCACTGCCAGGCAGGAAAATCGCGCTCGGCCTTTTCCTGCGCCGCGGCGGTCTTGATCGATGTCACGGAATGGATCCTAGGGTCTCCGCGACGGAGCTTCGCTCCTGCTCCGCCCTAGGATGACGAAGCGATGAATCAGGCCGTCCGTTACTCGATCTTACTGGACCGCGCCCACCAGCACCTGCTGGCCACCGCGGATCGAAACCCAGCGGCCGGTGTTGTCGATCGCCTGCCGCTTGAGGAAGCGGTAGCCGGTGGCGTCCCAGATCTTCACCTTGTCGGTGAGATTGTCGAGGACGTAGTCGCCCTTGTCGGTGCGCACCGTCAGCACCGCATGGCCTTCGCCGTCCGGCTTGCGCACGACGGTGATCAGGAGATCGGCCAGCGACACGCCCGAGCGGGAGAGCTGGCGGCGCTTTTCCAGCACATAGTCCTCGCAATCGCCGACGCCCTTGTCGGGATAGGCCCAGACTTCGTCCTTGCCGTAAATGTCGTAGTCGCTCATCGGCTTGACGGCGGCGTTGATCCTTGATGTCACGTTGATCAGCTTGCGCATGAAGGCGTCGGTCATCGCAGCCGGGTTGAGATTGCTTGGCCGGATCGAGCATTCGCCCGGATTGGACTTGCAGAAATCATAATGGCCGATCGGCTGCGAGGTCATGCCGCCGGTCGCCATGGCGCCGCCCGCCAAAGCCGGCGCCGCCCAGCATCCCAAAACCGCCAGCCCTGTTGCCGCACACAAGCGCAGCGTCCGTGCCATCGCTGAGGAAGTCATTGTCCCCGTTCGCCCTTGTTGTTAACGAAAGGTTAAAGGGGATTTACACTCCGTGTCAATTATGGGGGGAGCTAGATTCTCCGGCATGGTTACCCGCGCCCGCCCGACAGCGTCTATTGTGCAACAGGACGCCTCTGGCGTGCGAAGCCGCCCCGCTTCTGCAGGCAATGCACGCCACAGCTGTATCGAGCCTCAGCCTTTGGCGGAGCGGACCAGCCTCGGTTTGACCGCCACACGGTTCTGGCGGCCGTAGCTGGTGATGAAATCGACAATGCGCGGCACGATTTCCGAGCGGAAACGCGAGCCGTTGAAGACGCCGTAATGGCCGACGGCCGGCTGCATGTAGTGGGCATGCCGGTCGGCCGGAATGTTGGGGCAGAGGTCGTGCGCGGCCTGGGTCTGGCCGAGCCCGGAAATGTCGTCGTTCTCGCCCTCGACCGTGAACAGCGCGACGTTGCGGATCGCCTTGGTGTCGACGATTTCGCCGCGATGCATCATCTCGCCCTTGGGCAGGGCATGGCGCACGAACACCGTGTCGACGGTCTGCAGATAGAACTCCGCCGTCAGGTCCATCACCGCCAGATATTCGTCGTAGAAGTCGCGGTGCTTCTCGGCATTGTCGCCGTCATGCTTGACCAGGTGCATGAAGAAGTCCTTGTGGGCGATGATGTGGCGGTCGAGGTTCATGCTCATGAAGCCCGACAGCTGCAGGAAGCCCGGATAGACCTCGCGGCCGAAGCCCGGCACCGGCCACGGCGCGTTCATGATGACGTTGTCGCGGAACCAGTCGATGCCCTTTTCCTTGGCCAGAAGGTTGACCGCGGTCGGGTTGCGGCGGGTATCGATCGGCCCGCCCATCAGCGTCATGGTCGAGGGGACGAAGGGATCGCCGCGTTCTTCCATCAGCGCCACCGCCGCCAGCACCGGCACCGAAGGCTGGCACACCGCCATGACATGGGTGTCAGGTCCCAGCGCATGCAGCATGTCGATGATGTAGTCGATGTAATCGTCGAGGTCGAAATGTCCGTCGGTCAGCGGCACCATGCGGGCATCGACCCAGTCGGTGATGTGAACGTCGGCATAGGGCAACATCGCCTCGACCGTGCCGCGCAGCAGCGTCGCATAATGGCCCGACATCGGCGCCACGATCAAAAGCTTGGGGTCGGCCTTGCGCCCAGCGGGAACGGATCGTTCGAAGCGGGTGAGGTTGCAGAACGGCCGCGACCACACCGTCTTTTCGCTGACCTCGACGCTTTTCCAGTCGACCACGGTCTTGGTCAGGTCGAAATGCGGCTTGCCGTAGCGGCGCGTCGTGCGCTCGAAGAGTTCGGCGGTGGCAGCCACCGAGCGGCCCCACGGCGTGTGCGAAACCGGGTTGAGCGGGTTGGTGTAGAACAGCCGCACCGCATCGGCATAAAGCCGCGCGGGCTGCAGGGCGGCATGGTTCATTTCGTAGAGCTGGTAGAACATCAGGTACTCCGCAGCTGCCGTGATCGAAGGGACGACGGACAGCGCCGAGCCTTGAATGTCTCGCGCGGAGGTTAACAAGATATTGCTGCGATGCAATACGTCACGTGGCGTGACATATGCCGTTCTTTGGTCCAAGGCGTTGAGAATCCGCTTCGAACGGGGCCAGCCGGCTCAATGTGCAGCTGCGAAAGCCGCAGCTGTTGGATATAAGGGGCAGGATGCGTCCGGCCCGGATGGGCCGGACCTGGACAGATTTAGACGCGCGCCATGCACACGGAAGTATGGCCGGAGCCGATAAAGCCGAGCTGGCCGGCGGCGCCCTTGGACAGGTCGAGCATGCGTCCCTTGATGAACGGGCCACGATCGTTGATGCGCACGATGACACTGCGGCCGTTGTTCTGGTTGGTCACCTTCAGCCTGGTGCCGAAGGGCAGGCTGCGATGCGCGGCGGTCATTGCCGACGGATTCATGCGCTCGCCATTGGCGGTCCGGGAGTGCAGCGCGTACCAGGAAGCACGGCCGCATTGGCCGGCGGCGGAGGAGGCGGATGCGCCGACCATCAGGCCAGCCGCTATCGTTACCGCGACAAGCGCGGTCTGGTTCTTCTTGTTCACTTGGGAGGCTCCTTTTACAGACCCCAGCCGGTAAGTGCTGAATAAGGCAGGAAATGCGGCAAGTGTCTGGCGGTTCCGTGGCGCTGGCACACGTTTGGAGTCACTGGGAAACAGTTTGTTAGGAATATTTCGCAGCCGGCTGCCGTATCGCTGGCGATATTTCGAGCGTCTTCACAGATGCCTTGAGCAAGACAAGACGTTATATTGCAAGTAAAAGAACACGCGATTAGACACCGTCCTTTCGCTCTTTCATCACGGCCATGGCGCAGTTGACAATCGACTTGGGAAAGGAATCTCGGCGATGAGACTGTTCAGGTATCTGCTGGCCCTGATTGTATTGGCCATCGGCGCGCTGTGGTCGCTGCAAGGCATGGGCGTGGTCGGCGGCAGCTTCATGACCGGCCAGTCGCAATGGCTTTATATCGGCATCGTCACCATGCTGGTCGGCCTGCTTGGCCTCGGATGGGCGAGCCGCTCGCGGGGGTGAGTAGGGCCGCCACCGACGGTCTCTGACGCACGATTATTCGCGATTGGCGGGAGCCTCCCAACCTTCGTCATCCTAGGGCGGAGCAGCCGCGAAGCGGCGTCGCGAAGACCCTAGGATCCATGCCGTTGCATCGACCGAAGAATGCAGCGGGGCAGATTTCTGCACCGTGGCGGTGCTCAGGAGTCCCGGCATGGATCCCAGGGTCTGCGCCGCGTCGCTTCGCTCCTTGCTTCGCCCAGGATGACGAAGCGATGAGCCTTACTGCCAATCACCAAGCCATGTGGTTTCGACTGGCATCCACCAAAACCTTGCGCCGAATGAACTACCCGAACAGCTGGTCCAGAATCCTGCCTTCCAGGCGGGCGAGCTCGACGGAACCGCGCCGACGCGGCCGCGCCACCGGCACGTCGAGGTCGAGCGCGATCCGGCCTTGGTCGATCACCACCACCCGGTCGGCAAGCGCAACCGCCTCGGCGACGTCATGCGTGACCAGCACGGCGGTGAATTTCTGCTCGACCCAGATGCGTTCCAGAAGCTGCTGCATTTCGATCCGGGTCAGCGCGTCGAGCGCACCGAGCGGCTCGTCCAGCGCCAGGATCTGCGGCTGGCCGATCAGCGCGCGCGCCAGCGCCACGCGCTGTTTCTGGCCGCCGGACAGCACCGAGGGCCATTCGTCGGCGCGATCGGCAAGCCCGACCTGGCCGAGAATCTCGAGCGCGCGCCGCCTGGCCTCAACGCCCGAGGCAATGCCAGTCAGTCCGACCTCGACGTTCTTCACCACGCTGGCCCAGGGCAGCAGCCGCGGTTCCTGGAACATGAAGCGCGTGCGGCTGTGTCCCTGCTCGTCCGCGCCGAATGTCAGCGATCCGCCCGTCGGCCAGTAGAGCCCGGCCAGCAGCCGCAAAAGCGTGCTCTTGCCGCAGCCGCTCTTGCCGATGACGGCAACGAACTGTCCGACCGGCACGTCGAGATCGATGCCGTCGAGCACCATCTTGTCGCCGAAGCGCTTCTCAACGCCCTTGAACGCAAAGGCGCGCGGGCTTTCGATCGCTTGCGCCGGCCGGGACGGCTCCGGCGCGGCGACGAAGGAGCGGACGGCGGCGAGGCTGGCGGCGGGCATCGATACCTCAAACGTTCTGGAAGGCAGGGTGCCAGCCGAGCGACAGCCGCTCGAGCAGGCGGGCGAGGCTGTCGGCAAGCTTGCCGAGCAGCGCATAGATCAGGATCGACAGCACGACGACGTCGATGAGCAGGAATTCGCGCGCCTGCATGGCCATGTAGCCGAGACCGGAACTGGCCGAAATGGTTTCCGCCACGATCAGCGTCAGCCACATGATGCCAAGTGCATAGCGCAGGCCGACGAAGATCGCCGGCAGCGCGCCGGGCAGGATCACCTGAAAAAACAGCGCGCGGCGGTCCATGCCGTAGACCCGGCCCATCTCGACCAGCTGCGGGTCGACGCTCTGGATGCCGAGCAGCGTGTTGACGTAGATCGGGAAGAACACACCGAGCGCCACCAGGAACAGTTTGGCTTCCTCGTCGATGCCGAACCAGAGGATGACCAGCGGGATCAGCGCCAGATGCGGAATGTTGCGGATCATCTGCAGCGTCGTGTCGGTCAGGCCGCGGCTCAGCGCCGACAGCCCGTTGGCAAGCCCGAGCGCGTAGCCGATCGAGCCGCCAATGGCAAAGCCGGCCAGCGCGCGCGCCGTGCTGACGCCGATGTTTTGGATCAGCTCGCCCGACAGCGTCAGCCGCCAGAAGGCCTCGGCCACCGCGCTCAGCGCCGGCAGCACATTGGCCGGCATGATTCCCGCGCGCGAAGCTGCCTCCCAGCCGGCGATGACCAGCGCCGGAAGCAGCCAGCCGATGCCGTTCTGTTTGACGCGCTGCGCAAAACTCATGACGAAGCCTGCAGGCGGTTGGCGCCGTGGAAGCCGACGGCGAATTCATTGGCGATGTTTTCATGCGCCTGCGCCCGTTTGGTCCCCAGCCCAAGCCGCGGGAACAAAAGCTCGGCGACGCGGTAGGCCTCCTCGAGATGCGGGTAGCCGGAGCCGATGATGGTGTCGATGCCGATCGCCTGGTACTCGCGGATGCGCTCGACGATCTGCTCCGGCGAGCCGACCAATGCAGTACCGGCGCCGCCGCGCACCAGGCCGACGCCGGCCCACAGATTGGGCGAAACCACCAGCCTGTCGCGACGGCCGCCATGCAGTTCCGCCATGCGCCGCTGTCCCACAGAATCCATTTCCTTGGTGAAGCGCGCCTGGGCGTTTTCGATCTGCGCATCGGTGACGTGACTGATCAGCCGGTCGGCGGCGCGCCAGGCCTCTTCCTCGGTCTCCCGGACGATGAAATGAAGCCTGATGCCGAAACGCAGTTTGCGGCCGCGCCGTTCGGCCTTGTTGCGCGCGGCAGCGAGCTTCTCTGCCACCTGCGCCGGCGGCTCGCCCCAGGTCAAATACATGTCGACCAGATCGGCGGCGAGCTCCTGGCCGGCATCCGACGAGCCGCCGAAATAGAGCGGCGGCCGCTCCTGTTGCGGCAAAAGGTCGAGGCGGCCATTGTCGACGCGGTAGTATTTGCCGTTGAAATTGACGCTTTGGCCCGACACCAGCGCGCGCCAGATGGTCAGGAATTCCTGCGCCTGGGCATAGCGCTCGTCATGCGGCAGGAAGACGCCGTCGCCGGCGAGCTCGGTCGGATTGCCGCCGACCACGACATTGAGCAGCAGCCGGCCATTGCTTAAGCGATCGAGCGCCGCGGTCTGGCGCGCTGCGAAGGTCGGCAGCGTGACGCCGGGCCGCAGCGCCACCAGGAATTTGAGCTTTTCGGTCAGCGCTGCAAGCCCGCTGGCGGTGATCCAGGAATCCTCGCAGTTTTGCCCCGTCGGCAGTAGCACGCCGGGAAAGCCGAGCCGGTCGACGGCCTGTGCGATCTCCTTGAAGTAGGCGAACTCCGGCGGGCGCTGCTGCTGTTCGGAGCCGAGGTAGGAGCCGTCGCCATGCGTCGGAATGAACCAGAAGAAATCGAGCGGCCTGGCTTGCGGAGTGGCTGGAGCGGTCATGGCGACATCCTCAAAACGGAAACGGCAAAAGGCGCCGGACGTTTCCGCCCGGCGCCGCACGCGAAAAATCAATTGCCCGGTGCGGTCCAAACGGCGTCGGAGAT
The DNA here is from genome assembly GCF_056403115.1 of Mesorhizobium sp. P3_A2. Lineage (NCBI taxonomy): Bacteria > Pseudomonadati > Pseudomonadota > Alphaproteobacteria > Hyphomicrobiales > Phyllobacteriaceae > Mesorhizobium > Mesorhizobium sp. P3_A2. The sequence goes on along the minus strand of NZ_JBFUGC010000002.1, from coordinate 444,546 downwards.
GCGCACCGCATTCGGGATCAGCTTGAGCTTGTAGAAGCGGTCGGCGGTCGCCTGCTGGCCGGCGATGATATCGTCGGTGATCGGGAAGATGCCGAATTTGCTGCGCTTGGCGGCGATGGTCTGTGCGTCGAGCGGCACGCCGGTCACCTCATGCAGGGCCGCGGCCACCTTGTCGCGGTTCGCGTCCGCCCATTTGGCAGCCTCGCCGAGTGCCGCGATCGTCGTGGCGACGACCTCGGGATGCGCCTTGGCGAAATCCTTGTTGCCGAGAATATAGCTGTTGACCTTGAGCACGTCGCTGGAGCGGGCCAGCACACGCGGCTGGTAGCGTGTTTCGGCGATGGCGAAGAATGGATCCCACACCGCCCAGGCGTCGATCTGGTCGCTGGCAAAAGCGGCGGCGGCGTCTGCCGGGCTGAGATAGACCGGCGTGATCTGGTCGAAGCCGACGCCCGCTTTGTCGAGCGCGGCGACGAGAAGATTATGCGCGCTGGTGCCCTTGCCGACGCCGACGCGTTTGCCCTTGAGCTCGGCGAGCGACTGGATCGGCGATGCCGGCTTGACGAAGATCGCCTCGCCATCGCCATTGGAGGGCATTGCCGCGACATAGACGATGTTGGCCCCGGCAGATTGTCCGAAGATCGGCGGCGCGTCGCCGGTGTAGCCGATATCGATGGCGCCGACATTGAGCGCCTCGACCAGCGGCGGCCCGGCGGTGAATTCGACCCATTTCACCGCGACACCCTTGTCGCTCAGCGCCTTCTCGACCACCTGCTGCTGCCGGGCGATGACCGGCAGGCCGGTCTTCTGGTAGCCGATGTTGAGTTGCTTCAGCTCTTGCGCCGAAGCACTGAGCGACAAGGCGACGCTCGCCGCCACAAGGCCGATGCCAAAAACGCGTCTGGTCAGGCTGAACATGATCCCTCGCTACGGATAGGCGCCGGAAAAACCGTGCGGCCGGTTGATTGAGGGATTAGGCTAGGTAGGTCTATAAATTTAGTAGAGAAACGATTTTGCGAGTTGGCGGTGTGGGGCGGAAATATTTTCTGCGGTCGAGCGGAGACAGCCGGTGCCGGCCTCTTTCTCCCCGTTCACGGGGAGAAATGCCCGGCAGGGCAATGAGGGGCAGCGCTGAAGTTGGCGATCCGCGCCTGCGGCGAATCTATTACCCAGGCTGGCGCCGCCCCTCACCTGCCTGCCGGCATCCTCTCCCCGTATAGAGACGGGGAGAGGGGCGCTAATCGCCACCCCTCACTGCGACCAATACTCCCACGCCCAGTAAAACCCTTCGTCGCGCGGTGGCAGGCGGTCGCGTTCGGCGTCGAGCTGCACCGGGGCTGGCGATTTCGGCTGCGGCTGTGGCAATTGGTTATCCCGCCAGGCGAGCAGCCAGTTGCCGAGATGGGCGAACAGCACGGCGGTGGATTGGGTCATGTCATCACTCCTTCTGTTCCGGGATCGGTGGTCCCCGCGCTGTGAGGTGAAGCAACCGGCCAAACCGGCGGGCCCTGTTGTCATTCGCGTCCCGCCCACGGAACCAGCTGACGCTCGATCCGGCGGATGATGAATTCCAGCACGAAGGCTATTGTCGCGATCACCAATATGCCCATCACCACGACATCGGTGACCAGGAACTGGGCGGCGGACTGGATCATGAAGCCGAGGCCGCGCGTCGCCGCCACCAGCTCGGCCGCGACCAGTGTCGACCAGCCGGCGCCGAGCGCAATGCGCAGGCCGGTCAGGATCGAAGGCAGCGCGCTGGGCAGGATGACATGGCGCACGACCTGGCGCTGCGTCGCGCCGAGGGAACGCGCCGCATCGATGCGTTCCTTCGAGACGCCGCGCACGCCGGAAGCCGTCGACAGCGCCACCGGCGCCAGCATGGCAATGGCGATGACCAGTATCTTTGACGGCTCGCCAATGCCGAACCAGATGATGACCAGCGGCAGATAGGCGAGCGGCGGGATCGGCCGCAGGAATTCGAGCAGCGGATCGAAAATGCCGCGACCGATCGTCGAGATGCCGATGGCCAGCCCAACCGGCACGCCGATGACGATGGCCGCGAGCAGCGCTGCGAAGACGCGGCCGAGGCTGGCAACGATATGCTGGAGCAGCGTGGCGTCGACGAAGCCGTCGCGGGCGACGACAATGAATTTGGTCCACACGGCGGCGGGCGAGGGCAAAAACACCGGCGACACCAGCTGCAGGCGGGCCGACAGCGCCCATGCCGCCAGCACGACCAGAATGGTAACGGCGCTGACCGCGCGGGAAGAGATCCAGCTGCGTTTAGGCCGCGGCCGCGACCACGGCACCGAGATGGCATCGGTTTCGCCGGCCTTGACGGTCGGCCGCTCATTGTACGAGGTGACGCTCATGCCGCCTCTCCTTCGAAGATCGCATCGGTGAGTTCGCCGCGCGCCCCGGCAAAGGTCGGGTCGGCCTTGATGGAGCGGATGGGCTCGCCCGCGGCATAGCGCCGGCTGAAGCCGGTCTCGAATGTCCGCACCACATGGCCAGGTCCCGGCGCCAGCACGACAATGCTTGTGGCCAGCACCAGAGCCTCCTCGATGCCGTGCGTGACCATCAGCACGCCGACTTGGGCGGCTGTCCACAAATCGAGCAGCGTCGTCTGCATGCGCTCGCGCGTCAGCGCGTCGAGCGCACCGAGAGGTTCATCGAGCAGCAGGAATTCCGGTGCGGCGGCGAGCGCGCGGGCCAACCCCACGCGCTGGCGCATGCCGCCCGACAATTCCCAGATGTGCTTGTCGCCGACGCCCTCGAGTTTCACCAGTCTGAGCAGCTCATCGGCGCGCCGTGCCCGTTCAGCCAGCGGCACGCCGCGCAGTCGGAGCGCAAAGGCGACGTTTTCGCGTGCCGTCAGCCAGGGAAACAAGGCATCATTCTGGAACACCACGGCGCGGTCCGGGCCTGGGCCGGTGATCGGTGAGCCGCCGATGGTGGCTACACCACGCGCGGGCTCGACCAGGCCGGCGGCGACATTGAGCAGCGAGGTCTTGCCGCAACCGGAGCGGCCGACCAGCACGACGAAATCGCCCTTGGCGACATCAATCGACACCCGCTCGACGGCCGGCTGGCCGTCATAGTGAACCGAGACCTTGTCTAGGACGAGATGGGACATGGAACAGGCTCCGAAAGAGATCAGCCTGCCCCGAAACCGCTCCTCGTTTAGCGGCTCCGGGACAGGCAACACGCGGCGTCAGGGAAGAAGAAACCGCGCGTGTTCAGAGCAATTCCAGGAAAAGTGTGAAGCGGTTTTCCGTCCGGAATTGCGTGAAAACGAAAATCAGTTCGAAGCCAAGGCTTCGGTGACGTATTTCGACGACACGTATTTCGAATAGTCCGGCAGCACGGCATCAATCTTGCCCTGCTCCTTGAGGAAGGCCGACGCCGCCTCGATCGCCTTCACGGTGCCGCCGCCGAGGAATTTGTCGGAGGCCTGCTCTTCCAGCGTCGGGAAGACGTAGCCCTTGAGCAGTTGCGGTACTTCTTCCAGCTTGGCCCCGGTGATCTTGGCGATCTTCGCCGCTTCCGGCGACGACACCGACCAGGCGTCCGGCTTGGCCAGGAACGCGGCATAGGATTCGCCGGTCACCTTGACGAAGTCGCGCACGGCTTCCGGGTTCTTGTCGGCGAAGTCGGTGCGCACGATCCAGGCGTCGAAGGTCGGCGCGCCCCAGGCGGCAACCTGCGAGGAATCCAGCACCACCTTGCCGGAGGTCTTGATCTGGCCGAGCGCCGGATCCCAGACATAGGCCGCGTCGATGTCGCCGCGGGCGAAGGCGGCGGCGATTTCCGGCGGCCTGAGGTTGAGGATCTCGACCGATTTCGGATCGACATTCTCGTGCTTCAGCGCCGCAAGCAGGCTGTAATGCGTGGTCGACACGAACGGCACCGCCACCTTCTTGCCGGCGAGGTCGGCGATCTTCTCGATGCCGGACCCGTTGCGGGCAACCAGCGCCTCGGATTCGCCGATCAGGCCGACGACGAAGATGGTTTGGATCGGCAGTTCCCGGCTGGCGGCTGCCGCCAGCGGGCTTGAGCCGACATAGCCGATATCGACCGAACCGGAGGCAACGGCGGCGATGACCTCGGCGCCGGAATCGAATTTGCGCCAGTCGATCGTGGCCTTGGTCGCCTTTTCATAGGCGCCGTCGGCCTGCGCCACTTTCGAAGGTTCGACCACCGTCTGGTAGCCGATGGTGATCTTGAGGTCCTGCGCCTGGGCCGGGCCGAGAAAGGCCGCACCCGCCAAGGCTGCCGACGACAGGAGGACAATGCGTCGCGAAATGCTGGACATGAAAAGGCTCCATGAAAGAGAGAAAAACCGGATACCTGTTCATAGTCAGCTAATTCTATCGTCCTTGTAGAGTTAAATCCTTCCAAGCAAAGCGGGCTTGTTAGAAAAAAGCCCCCGGCCGATACCCGTCAACGAACCGCGATCCTCTACGCGCGATCGTGTAGAGCTGGCGCAAACGCACACCCGGTCGTCTCGGCCGACCCAAAGAGAGCCTGTCATGCTGGTACGCCTGACCATGATCCGCAGCGGCGCAACGCCCGCCACGCGCAATGGGTCGTTCCCTCTCGATGAGGCGCTGGAGCCGCGATCTTTGGCGCTGGCGGCAACGATGACCCTGCGCCGTGCCGACCGGGTCTGGACCAGCCCGGCGCTGCGCGCCCGCCAGACCGCCGAGGCGATGGGGCTCAAACCGTCGGTCGAGCCGCTGCTGGCCGAGCAGGATTTTGGCCGCTGGGCCGGCAAGGGTTTCGCGGAGGTGCAGGCGCTTGATGCCAACGGCGTCGCCGCCTGGCTCGGCGATGCCGAGGCCGCTCCGCATGGCGGCGAGTCGCTGGCCGATGTGGCGCGTCGCACCGCGAGCTTCATGGACGGCCTGATTCGGACGAGCGGCCACACCATCGCCGTGACGCATGCCAGCGTCATCCGTGCGGCGATCGTCCATGTCCTCGGCGCGCCGCTTGCGGCCTGCCGCAGGATCGATGTCGAGCCGCTCAGCCTCACTGATTTGCGCAGCGACGGTCACCGCTGGATGCTGCGCTCGAGCGGCATACCGGTGGCCAAACCCGCCAAGTCTGACCAGTTGCAAGGCGACGGCGCCCAGTCCTGAGCGGAGGATTGGGCATTCGTCCTCGCCCATACCGATCTTGGTCCCCGACAGCGAACGAGATTGCGCGCAGCACGTTGGCCGAGCAAATCCATGCTGCAAACAGCCGCTGATTTGAAAACACGTTCCGCCGGTTCGAGGGTAAGTATAGTAATCTTATCGACATTGAGGAATGGAGGAGACGACGCGCGGCCACTCTGCCACCATGATCGCTCGCGGCATCCGACTGCCTTTGCGGCCCAGCCTGTGACCTTAACGGCACAAAGCCCTGCTAAAGTGGCCTCCGCGGCGTGAAAACACAGCAAAATCAAGGTTTCTCTGCTTGTATATCATGTCACTAGAATTTATCTGTCGAAGCAGCTTGCACGCGGCGGGGAGGCACGTCAGGCGTTTCGCAACCGATGGTTTCGAGCCATCGCCTGACAGGGAAGCGTTCGGTTTATGCTCACCAAAAAAGGCAAGTACGGCCTCAAGGCGCTGGTCCATCTGGCGCAACTGCCGGCCGGTCAGCTCGCCTTCGTCGGCGACATCGCCAGCGGCAACAACATCCCGAAGAAATTCCTCGACGCCATTCTCGGCGAATTGCGCAATGCCGGCTTCGTCCAGAGCCGCAAGGGCAAGGAAGGCGGCTATCGCCTGGCGCGCCCGGCTGACGAGATCAAGGTCGGCCATGTCGTGCGCGTGCTCGACGGACCGCTGGCACCCATCCCGTGCGCCAGCCGCACCCAGTATCAGCGCTGTGAAGACTGCAATGAGGCGACATGCCAAGTCCGACATCTGATGCTCGAGGTCCGGCAGGCCATCGCCGAGGTGCTCGACCAGCGCACGCTGGCCGAGATGCGCGACATCGTCCTCGACGACCTTACGGTCGCGAGCGACATCAACGGCCTGCCGTTGACGCAGAAGGTCCTCGCCTGATCCTGAGCGTGCGCACATGAGTGTCGGGCGCACCAATTCGATCATTGTTGTCGGCGGCGGCGCCAGCGGCGTCGTGCTTGCCGCGCATCTCCTCAAATCGCCCCACCCCGATCTGCGCGTGACGCTGATCGAAAAGCGTCCGCATTTCGGCCAGGGCATCGCCTATTCGACCCTCTTGTCGGCACATGTGCTCAATGTCAGCGCGGCAGGCATGAGCGCCTATGCCGACGATCCCGGCAATTTCTGGCGCTGGCTGCAGGCGCGCGGCCTGGTGAGCCAGGAGCAGACGCCGCAGACACCCTTCTACGCGCCGCGCAGCGTCTATGCCCGCTATCTCAAGGAACTTTTGGACGAACTCGAAGAGCGGGAAAAGGAAACCGGCCGTCTCAGGCTGATCCGCGAGGAGAGCCTGTCGATCTCGCCGACCTCTTCCGGGGTCGAGGTGACGCTCGCCAACGGCACCAGCGTGGTCGCGCATCTGGCGGTGCTTGCCACCGGCCATGACGAACAGCCCGGCGCCGGCCAGGGCCACGCCATCCGCATGGGCACCGAGGCCGACACCGCGCTCGATCCTGATGCCCGCGTGCTGGTGCTGGGCACGGGGCTCAGCATGGTCGACGCGTTTCTTTCGCTCGAGCAGCGTGGCCACAAGGGCGAGATCGTCGCCGTGTCGCGGCGCGGCCTGCTGCCGTCACCGCACCGCAAGGGCAACCCGATCAAGCTCGACGTCGCCGACATTCCGCTCGGCACGCAGCTGTCCTATTTCGTCAGCTGGTTCCGCGACCTGATCCGAGAAAACCAGAAAGCCGGCATCGACTGGCGCGACGTCGTCGATGGTCTGCGGCCCTTCAACCAGAAGATCTGGCAGAACTGGCCATCCTCGGCCAAGCGCCGCTTCGTCGAGCACACCAAGGCCTGGTGGGATATCCACCGCCACCGCCTGGCGCCCGAGGTGCATGCCCGCGTCACCGAAGCGGTGCGCACCGGCCGCATCCGCCCGGTCGCCGGCCGTGTCGTCGGCATCGAGGCGGGCGATGGCTTCGCCGTCGACATCCAGTCGCGCCACACCCAGGCGCTCGAGACGCTCCAGGTCGCCCGCATCTATGACTGCACGGGCATCGCCAGGGACATCTCGACGACGTCGAACAGCGTCGTGCGTTCGCTTGTCGATCGCGGCCTGGCGCGGCCCGACCCGCTGCGGCTCGGCCTCGATGTCTCAGCCAAATGCGAAATCATCGCCGGCGACGGTACGGCCTCCGCCAAGATACTAGCCGTCGGCCCGCTGACCCGCGGCACCTTCTTCGAGATCGACGCCATCCCGGATATTCGCGTGCAATGCGCGCGGCTGAGCAAGCAATTGCTGGGCTGAAGCAATTCCCGGAAAGACTATGAATCTGACAGATCCCGTATTCGGCTCGACTCGAGAGTGCTTTCCGCCATCGCCCTATGGGCTACCCGGCGGCAGGCAAAAGAATGGCCGGTGTGGAGGATGCTTGGGTTGAAAGCGTGCCGCACCGGCCATCGCGGGATTAGGCTTGGATTTTGGGATCGTCGCCCCGCACTGGCAAAGCTACATATATATTAGCTTCATCTCAATTAAGACTGAAGTCCCTGCCGTAATGGGACATCTGGACACCATTTCTGGGAAAAGTGTGAGCGCTTTCCCCGGCCAAAGCGCGTTAGCGCTTACCCAGGGAAGTGCGTCAAAAATCAAAGAGGGAGCGCGCGTTCAGCCGCCCAATGCCTCGCACACCAGGCGTGCCCTGACTGTTTCCCGGTTCTCGCAAGTCGACCGCGACGCCGGGCAACCGCTCGTGGAATTCCATTCCCCCTCTGGCCAGTTGATTGGCACGATCTACCTTCTTTCCGCCTGCAAACGGCTGGAAAAGAAGCTACGCTGCCGCTCTGCCGGCTGAATCAAAGAAGTAGAGCATGATGTCGTCCGAAAACCGCTCCGCACTTTTCGGCATCATGCTCTTGGCGGTCGCTTGATCAAGGGAGCACATCGATATGAGCGAGCACAGAAAAGCTGCGCCAGGCAGTTCGGACGGCGCGTTGTCGCGCCTGCGTCCGCCCTATGCCTCGGTCCTCGACCTCATCGGCCAGACGCCGGTGGTCGAGCTGACCAAATTCGACACCGGAAAATGCCGGCTGTTCATCAAGCTTGAAAGCCAGAATCCCGGCGGCTCGATCAAGGACCGCATCGCGCTGTCGATGATCGCCGCGGCCGAGAAACAGGGCAAGCTGAAGCGCGGTGGCACCATCGTCGAGGCGACCGCGGGGAATACCGGCCTCGGCCTCGCCCAGGTCGGCATCCCCAAGGGCTACCGCATCATCCTCGTCGTGCCCGACAAGATGTCGCGCGAAAAGATCCAGCATCTGCGCGCGCTCGGCGCCGAAGTGCGCATGACGCGCTCCGATGTCGGCAAGGGCCATCCCGAATATTATCAGGACATGGCCGAGAAGATCGCGGCGGAAACGCCTGGCGCCTTCTACGCCAACCAGTTCGCCAACCCGGCCAACCCTCTTGCGCATGAGACCACCACCGGCCCGGAAATCTTTGCCCAGCTCGACGGCAATCTCGATGCCGTGGTCGTCGGCGTCGGCTCCGGCGGCACGCTGACCGGGCTTGGCCGCTACTTCGCGAAAGTCTCGCCGAAGACCGAGATGGTGCTGGCCGACCCGGTCGGATCGGTGCTGGCGCCGCTGATCAAGACCGGCAAGATGGAAGAGGCCGGCAGCTGGACCGTTGAAGGCATAGGCGAGGATTTCGTGCCGCCCAACGCCGACCTGTCGCTGGTCAAAAAAGCCTATTCCATCCCGGACAAGCAGAGCATGCTCGCCGTGCGCGATCTCTTGTCCAAGGAAGGCATTCTGGCCGGCTCGTCCTCCGGCACGCTTTTGTCGGCGGCGCTCCGCTATTGCCGCGAGCAGACTGTTGCAAAACGTGTCGTCACCTTCGTCTGCGACAGCGGCAACAAATATCTGTCGAAGGTCTTCGACGATTTCTGGCTGGCCGAGCAGGGTCTCGCCGAACAGGAGCAGCATGGCGATCTGCGCGACCTCGTCATGCGCTCGCACCGCACCGGTGACACTGTGTTCGTCGGCCCCGACGAGAGCCTGCTCAACGCCTATGGCCGCATGCGCCGCTCCGATGTCTCGCAGCTGCCAGTGCTGGACAATGGCAAGCTGGTCGGCATCGTCGACGAGAGCGACATCCTGGCCAAGGTCGACGGCCCCTATGACGGCCGTTGGGACCGCTTCAACGCTCCCGTCCGCACCGCCATGACCTCCAATCTGCACACGCTGCAGGCCAGCCAGACGCTGGATGCGCTTTTGCCGGTGTTCGACCGCAACGAGGTCGCCATCATCTTCGATGGCGACGAGTTCGTCGGCCTGATAACCCGTATCGACCTGATCAACCATTTGAGGCGCGCGCGATGACCGCACACACCCCGACGGGCAAGAACCGCCTGGCCTTTTCGACCCGCACCATCCATGGCGGCCAGAGCCACGACCCGCTGACCGGCGCGGTGATGGTGCCGATCTATGCGACCTCGACCTATGGCCAGCAGTCGCCCGGCGTGCACAAGGGTTTTGAATATGCCCGCAGCCAGAACCCGACGCGCTTTGCCTTCGAGCGCGGGGTCGCCGATCTCGAAAGCGGCTCGGCCGCCTTTGCCTTCGCCTCCGGCCTGGCGGCGATCTCGACCGTGCTCGAACTGCTCGACAGCGGCGCCCATATCGTCGCCACCGACGACATCTATGGCGGCTCGTTCCGGCTGATGGAGCGGGTGCGCAAGCGCTCGGCCAATCTGCAGGTGAGCTTCGTCGACTTCACCGACCTGGCCGCCGTCGAAGCCGCCATCCGTCCGGAGACGAAACTGCTCTGGGTCGAGACGCCGACCAACCCGCTGTTGCGCATCGTCGACCTCGAAGGCGTTGCAGCACTCGCCAAGCGCAAGGGCGTTTTGACGGTCGCCGACAACACCTTCTGCAGCCCCTATATCCAGCGGCCGCTGGAACTCGGCATCGACATCGTCGTCCATTCGACGACCAAATATCTCAACGGCCATTCCGACATGGTTGGCGGCGTTGCGGTCGTCGGCGACAACAAGGATCTCGCCGCCCAGTTGAAATTCCTGCAGAACGCCATCGGCGCCATCTCGGGCCCGTTCGACAGTTTTCTGGCGCTGCGCGGCATCAAGACGCTGGCGCTCAGGATGGAGCGGCACTCGGCCAACGGCCTTAAGATCGCCAAGTGGCTGGAAGCCCGCAAGGACGTCCGCCGCGTCGTCTACCCCGGCCTGCCCAGCCATCCTCAGCACGCCATTGCCAAAAAGCAGATGCACGCCTTCGGTGGCATGATCTCGGTCGACCTCGACCGCGACCTCGCCGGCACCAAACGCTTCCTCGAACGCACGCAGCTGTTCACCCTGGCCGAAAGCCTCGGCGGCGTCGAAAGCCTGATCGAGCACCCGGCGCTGATGACGCATGGCTCGATTCCCGCGGAAAAGCGGGCCGCGATCGGCATCTCCGATTCGCTGGTGCGGTTGTCCGCCGGCATCGAGGATGGCGATGATCTGATCGCGGATCTGGATCAGGCTTTGCGGGGATAAACGAGCAGGATGCGCACCGATGTCTGACGTCGGAGGCGCTAGCCGGCGAGATTGATTTTGCCGATATGCTGGTTTCAGCGCGACGCGCCTAAAACCCAGACTCGCCCCCGTTAACACAATCGGAAGCCTTTGCTTAACCCTTCGCCGCTATGTCCCCTCCGGGGAGGCGTGACAGAGTGAGTGTGATGGACAACAGCCCCGAAAAGCGCAGCGAATGGCGCGCCATTTTTTATGTGCAGGCCCGCGTGGCCATCCTGTTCGTCCCGGTCGTCGCCAGCCTTCTGGTCATCGCCGCGCTTGCCGGCAACCAGCGCAATCCCGACGCCATCGACCGCACCGTCACCGGCTCGGTGAAATAACGGGGCAGTCGTTAGCTGACAGCGCAGCCCCGCCTCAGAAAAACTTCGGGATCGGGCCGTTCTGCGGCGTCACGTCGCCGTCGAGGTCGATGAACACCTCGTCGACAAAGCACCAGGCCCAACCCTCAGGCGGGTCGTAGCCTTCGATGACCGGATGCTTGGTGGCGTGGAAATGCTTGGTGGCGTGGCGGTTGGGCGAGTCGTCGCAGCAGCCGACATGGCCGCAGGTGCGGCAGAGCCTGAGATGCACCCACATCGAGCCGCTCTTCAGGCATTCTTCGCAGCCGAGCGCGCTCGGCGTCACTGTCTTGATGCCTGTCGTGTGTCTGCATTCATCCATCATGCTCTCCTGGCCAGTTCGGGCGCTGCTGCGCTGGTTCGCGCGAGATAGGCATGCAAGGCCGCCACCACCTGAGCGCCTTCGCCAACGGCGGCCGCCACCCGCTTGACCGAGCCGGAGCGCACGTCGCCGATGGCGAACACGCCGCTGCGGCTTGTCTCCATCAACCCCGCCGCGACGTCCGCGCCGGTGCGCACGAAACCCTTGGCGTCCAACGCCACATTGCAGTCGGCCAGCCAGTCGGTGTTCGGGTCGGCGCCGATGAACAGGAACAGATGCTGGATCGGGCGCGTCGTCTCGATGCCGGTCACCTGGTTGCGCCAGCTGAGCGCGGTGAGATTGCCGCCTTCGCCTTCCAGCGCCACGATCTCGGTCTCGCCCAGCACCTCGATGTTGGGCTGCGCCTCGATGCGCTCGACCAGGTAGCGCGACATGGTTTCCCTGAGGCCGCCACGGCGCGCCAGCATCGTTACCTTGCGCACCTGGCTGGCGAGATAGACCGCCGCCTGGCCCGCCGAATTGCCGGCGCCGACCAGCGCCACTTCCTGCCCGGCGCACAGCCGCGCCTCAATCGGCGAGGCCCAGTAATGCACCGACGTGCCCTCGAACTCGGCCAGATTGGCGATGTCGAGGCGGCGGTAGCGCGCGCCGCTGGCGATCACCACGGTGCGCGCGCGCAGGTTCTCGCCGTCGCCGACGGCGAGCGTGTAGCCCTCGCTCGCTGCGCCGAGCAGCTTCGCCTCGTCGGGGATGACCATTTCGACGCCGAATTTCTGCGCCTGGTTGTAGGCGCGCGCCATCAGCGCCATGCCGGTAATGCCTGTGGGGAAGCCGAGATAGTTTTCGATGCGCGCGGAGGCGCCGGCCTGGCCGCCGAAGGCGCGGCAATCGAGCACGATGGTCGACAGCCCTTCCGAGGCCGCATAGACCGCCGCCGCCAGCCCCGCCGGCCCGGCGCCGACAATGGCCACGTCATAGACGATGTCTGAGTCGATGGGCCGCAGCAGGCCAATGCAACGGGCAAGTTCGGTTTCCCCGGGATTGTGCATCAGCTTGCCGTTGGGACAGAGCACGATCGGCAGATGGTGCGGGTCGACATGAAAATGCTCGATCAGTGTTTTGGCGCACGGATCGCTGTCGGAATCGAGCGCGCGGTGCGGCTGGCCGCTGCGGCGCAGAAAGCCTTGCAGCCGCAGCGTGTCGCCATTGCCGGCCGGGCCGATGACGATCGGCCCGCTGCTGCCGCTTTCCAGCAGCCCGACGCGGCGCAGGATCAGCGCCCGCATGATCCGTTCGCCGAGGCTGGCCTCCTGCACCATCAGGTCGCGCAGCCGCTGCGAGGGAATGACGAAAGCCTCGACCGGCTCTTTGGCCTCGGCATTGACCAGCGACGGCCGGCTCGAAAGCTGCGCCAGTTCGCCGATGAAGTTACCGGGACCATGGGTGACGATGGTCTCGCGCCGGCCAGGCCCGACATCCTGGGTGATGTCGACCGCGCCCGACAGGATGACGATCAGCCCCGGCGCCACACTGCCGGCGGTGACGATATGCTCGCCCGCTTCATAGGAACTCGCCTCGCCGAACCGGCGCATGCGTTCGATATCGGCCTCGGCCAGGATGGGAAACATCTGGTCGCGGCGGGTGACGGTGATGGGCTGAGCGGGTGGGGCCATGGGTGAGAGCGTAGCGTCATGGGCGCCGGGTTTGAAGCGGTTTATTGGCAGCCTGACCGGAAGGGCAGGTTTGGCCGCGCGACTTCGTCTGCATCAGGAGAAACGCTCCTTCTAAGGCCAACTAGACCGGCCACCTAGGCAGCGTTGGCAGCTGAAGCGTCTACGGCAAGCTCGTCGACTTTCTGGGCGTGCTCGGCAGCTATGTTGACCAAAGCGGCAGCTGTTTCCTGGGGTGTCCACCCTTGAGCCAATGCCGCCGCCACCAGCTCTCCAAATGCGGCCTCCAATGCGACTTCACAATTGATCTCCCGATCTTGGCTGGTCTCGGACAGGATCGGCGCTTGAACGGATTGCGTCATAACTTTGCACCTCAAGTACCGGTCTTACCGGAGTCCAAAAAAGCTCAATATGGCGATGACGATAACAACAGCCCCAACGGCCCATATGATCCTGTTCACGACGGCTCTCCCTGTTCGCACCAAAACCTAAATCGCAGGCAAGCTCCGGCTTCGAACCGCGATCTCAAACAACAGTCAGACGTGCTCCGTGTTCCCAAAAAGCCCTGCCCATAGGACCATTGCTCGTTTTATCGGACTTACGTCCTATGCGGACGAAACACGCTCTGGGCTGCCGAACAGGACTCGGAACGTCTGGTGATCGGCAAATGCGAGTGGCGCGTGCTTCCTTGGCTGACCGGACACGGGAGACCCGGGCGTCTCGAAGCCGCTCCGGTTCGGACTGAAGTCTTAACGCTCTACGACTGAATACCCTGAGCAGGAACAAAGGCTTACAGCCGCCGTTGCCTCTGGAGATACCTCAGGGAGGAAGAAATGGCTGACGGACCAACTGTTGTGAATTCTGGAGGAGGCGCAGGAACGGCGGTAGCGATTGTTGTTGCAATCGTCGCCATCCTTGCCCTGCTTTTCGTCACCGGCGTCATCAATCTCAATGGCGGCGGTGGAGGACAAGACATCAACGTGAAAGTCGACGTGCCCAAGGTCGAGGCGCCCGCCCCTGCTCCCAAGGCCGAGGCGCCTGCCTCTGCGCCCAAGGTTGAGGCACCTGCGCCCGCGCCGGCGGCTCCAGCCCCGGCTCCTGCCTCCGGCGGTTGAGCCGATCGGCTGCGGCTCCAGCGCGGGAGGAGCGCTGGAGCCAGCTTCCACCAGGGAACAAGACAATGGATGATCCGCACAACAGCGTATTGGAAGCTCGGTGGCTTCTTGCCGTGCCGGCTTCGGTGCTCTTCGCGGTCTTGTTGGCCGGCCTGATCCTGACCTGAAACAACTTTTCAACGCTGACTGGCGCGCTGGGAACTTGCCGTTAGCTGGTGCGAACAGGCCGCATGGCCCCGCGCTGCAAGGCAAACAATGCGACGACGAGCGCGACGTTTACCAGCGCGAGGCCGAGCAGAACGGTCAGCAATCCGCGCTCACCGGTATGTTGCAAGAGCAGCGCGCCGGCGGAGGGCGCCGCGGCTTGAGCGATCAAGCTCGGCATGGCGAGCCGGCCCATCAGCTTGGCGTAACCGCTGGCGCCAAACAGGGCGAGCGGCAACGTGCCGCGCGCGATCGATTCCAGGCCGATGCCGGCGCCGTAGAACACCAGGGCCACCGGCAGAACCGGCAGCCCGGTCCAGAGCGTCGCCACGCCGATAACCACAAAGGTCACCGAGGCGAGTTTGGTCCAGACCGGATGATGATAGCGGGCGATCGCCATTTCGATGGCGCGGGCGCCGACCTGGGAAGGACCGACCAGTGCGCCAAGACCGACCGCCGCGCCCAGCGCCAGGCCGGTGGATTGCAGCACGGTCAGCAGATGCACCGACAAGGTCGATGATATGACCGCCGACAGCGTGATGGCTGCCGCCAGCGTGGCCATCAGGGGCAGGCTGCGCGGCGCCAGTCCCGTTTCCGGCGCGGCAGCCGTGTGGGCAGACGCTTCGGCGGGAACGCCGCGCGGCAGGATAAGCAGATAGGCCGGCAATGCCACCACCAGCTGGATCGCCGCATAGACCAGGCACACGCCGCGCCAGCCGAACGTATCGAGCAGAAAGGCCGAAATCGGCCAGCACACCGTGCTGGCGAAGCCGCCAAACAGCGTCAGGCTGGTGATGGTCGAGCGGGCGCTGCGCCCATACAGCCGTCCGAGCGTGCTGAAGGCGGCGTCATAAAGGCCGGCGCCCATGCCGAAACCCATGATCAGCCAGCCGGCGACGAAGACGGAAAGGGTGGGCGACGCGGCCACCACTGCCTGGCCGATGCCGAGACAAACGGCGCTGAAGGCGAGCGTCATGCGGCCACCGTGGCGTTCGATCGCGGCACCGACATGCGGCGATATCAGGCCTGCGACAAGCAGCCCGAGCGACAGGCTGCCGATCACCCAGGCAAACGGCCAGCCGGTCTGCGCCGACACGGCAGGGCCGATGACGGCCGGCAGATAATAGGAGGAGCCCCATGCCATGATCTGCGTGAGGCCGAGCGTCGTGACGATGACAGGACGACTTGGGATTCCAGGCGATTCCACTCAGGCATGCTCCCAGGAAGCGAGCAAAGCGGCTATCGTCGGTGCCTTCACGAGCCCGTCAAAGCCCGCTATTTCTGACCACTCAAGAGGAAAGACCTGATGCGCATCGCGGTGTTTGATGAGAATGAGGCAAGGCTTCATGTGCAGGCCCTTGCCGAGATGCTGACCCAGAGCGTCGAAGACGGCGCGCTCGTTGGCTTCGTGCTTCCTTTCGACGAGCCTCAGGCGCTGGCACATTGGGAGGATGTTTTCCGTTCGGTGAGGGAAGGCGAACGGCTCCTCATCTGCGCCGATATAGACGGCCGTGTCGTCGGCACGGTTCAACTTTATCTCTCGCCGGAGCCGAACGCGCCGCACCGCGCCGAAGTCTACAAACTCCTCGTTCATCGCGACTTCCAGCGGCAAGGCATCGGTCTCGCTCTCATGGAGGCTGTCGAGCGTGAGGCCATCAGCAGAAAACGGTCCTTGCTCCTCCTCGATACGGTCGAGGGCGGGGCCAGCGAGCGACTTTACAGGCGGCTCAACTGGCACGAGGTCGGCTCTGTCCCGCATCACTTTGTCGACCCGCATGGCCAGCCGAAAGTCTCTATCTATTTCATGAAGCATCTGCCGCTTTAGGCTGCGCATGCCGGCCGTCGATGGTGGCAGCGAGCTCACGCGGCAACGCCGCAACCGCACCCAACCTTGCCGACAGCTTTTGCCTCGGCATCGGCGACACAGCAGGCATCCGCTTCCTTTGCTGCCGGGCCGCCGCAACAGCCTTTTGAGGCATCGTCAAGTGCAGAAGACGGCACCGTACAGACGCCGGTTTCCGGCAGCACCAGTTGCACTGCATCGGCGGAAACCATGTCGCCGGCAAGAGCGGCGGCGACGGAGCGGACCTGCTCATAACCCGTCAGCAGCAGGAAGGTTGGCGCCCTGCCATAGCTCTTGATGCCGACCGTGTAGAAGTCGGGCTCGGGATGGCTGAGCTCACGGTGGCCATGCGGCGGCACATCTCCGCAGGAATGCTCGTTGGGATCGATGAGCGGCCCCAGTGCCTTGACGCCTTCAAGCCACGGATCGAGGTCGAGGCGAAGCTCCCTGGTCAGCGAAAGATCGGGCCGCTGCCCGGTTGCGGCGATGATGCGGTCGACAGGGCCGACCTGGCGCAAACCGCCTGCGGTCTCGCCTTCGACGATCAGACGATTCTCCTGCGCGCGGATGGCGACGGTCGCAAATCCTGTTACCAGCGAGACGCGGCCACTTTCCGCCAGTTCGCGAACATCGGCGCCAAGCTCGCCGCGCGCCGGCAAAGCATCGGCATCGCCGCCGCCATAGATGCGCACGAGGTCGGTGCCGCGCGTCACCCAGATGGACGCGGTGCCGGGCTCGGCCTCGGCCAGTCTGGCGAGGTCGAGCAACGCATTGGCGGCCGAGTGCCCCGAACCGGCAACCAGCGTCGTGCGTCCGGCGTAAAGAGCGCGGTCACGGCCGAGAATATCAGGGATGCCATAGGCGATACGGCCGGCATTCTCTGCCTCGCCTTCGGCCGCGATTCCGCCGGCACCGAGCGGATTGGGCATCTGCCAGGTGCCGGAGGCATCGATGACGGCGCGGGCGCTGTCTCTCCTTGTGCCATTGGCCGTTTCGACCACCAGCATGAAGGGCCGCGTGCCGCGTGCGTTGCTCAGCACCTTGTCGGCGCCCCAGCGCGAGATGCCAACGACGCGAGCGCCGGTTTCGATCATCGGCGCCAGTTCTGGCAGCCCGGCAAGCGGTTCCAGGTAATGCTCGACAAGCTCGCCGGCGGTGGGGAATGCCTCGGGCTCAGGCATGTGCCAGCCATTGGCCTCGAGCAATTTTCTCGCCGCGTGAGCGATGCAATAGCGCCAGGGCGTGAACACTCTGACATGGCCCCAATCCCTGAGGTTGGACGCAACGCCGCTACCGGACTCATAGACCTTCACCGGCAGGCCCTGTTCCAAAAGATGGACCGCTGCCGCCAACCCAACCGGACCGGCGCCGATGACGGCAATGGCTAGATCGCTTTGCGGGGTCATTTCTATACCTTCCATCATTCCGGGATTATCGAAATAACAAGCAAAAAATTACGCGGCCACGTCTCCGGTGGCGGGAGTGCAGGCGGCATCGGCACAGCATTCGTCGGCGAGGAAACCGATCAGATCCTGCATGATGGGATAGTTGGCGCGACAGATCAGCGTCGTCGCCTGCCGTTCCTGAGTCACTAGGCCAGTGAGGATCAGCCGGTGCAGGTGATGCGACAAGGTCGAGGCAGCGATGCCGAGACTCTCCTGCAAATAACCGACCGGCCTGCCGGCTGCCCCGGCCCTGACCAGCGTGCGATAGAGGTTCAGCCGCGTCGGATTGCCGAGCGCTTCGAGCTGTTTTGCTGCTTGTTCGAGTTTCATGGAAATACAATACGCCCGTGACCGAGGCCGTCAAGTGTTATTTCGACTGCCATCGAAATAACACGCTGCTCAGATGACGCGCTTGCCCTCGGCATCGATGACGACCTCACCGTCCTCCTTTGTGAAGGCGCCGATCTGCGGATTTGGAAGGATATCGAGGACGGCTTCCGACGGCCGCGCCAGCACGACGCCGAGCGGTGTCACCACGATCGGCCGGTTGATCAGGATCGGATGAGCCAGCATGAAATCGAGAATTTCGTCGTCGCTCCATTTGGGATCGCCGAGGTTGAGCTCGGCATAGGGGGTACCCTTCTCGCGCAGCAAGTCGCGCGGTGTCATCCCCATCGCCGCAATCAACTCGACGAGCTTTTGGCGCGACGGCGGCGTCTTGCGATATTCGATCACCTCCGGTTCTTCGCCGGACTGACGGATGATCGCCAGGGTGTTGCGTGACGTGCCGCAATCGGGATTGTGATAGATGGTGATGGTCATTGCGCAGCTTTCATCTTGGCTCGGGTTTGGGTTCTGAAAGCAGCCAGCCGGCCAGCGCCATGGCGAGCAGCGCGCCCAGCAGTTCGGCGACGATGAAGGCCGGGACATCGAGCGGCCGGATGCCAGCAAAAGTGTTGGATAAGGCACGCGCGATGGCGACGGCCGGATTGGCAAACGAGGTCGAGGCCGTGAACCAATAGGCCGATGTGATGTAGAGCCCGACCAGCCACGGAATGGCGTCGCTTCGAAAACGCAGGCCGGCAAGAATAGTGAAGACAAGGCCAAAGGCGGCCGCGATCTCCGCGAACCACTGGCCGCTTCCGGCCCTCACGGTCTGGGAGATTTGCAGGATCGGCAGGTCGAACATGGCGTGCGCCAGGAACGTACCTGCGATGCCGCCCGTGATTTGGGCGATGACGTAGGCGATAGCCGCCTTTGTCTGGATTTCCCGTCGCAAGGCAAAGACCAGCGTCACCGCCGGATTGAAATGCGCCCCGGAAATCGGCCCAAGAATGGTGATCAGCACCACCAGCATAGCGCCCGTCGGGATCGTGTTGCCGAGGAGCGAAAGTGCCACGTCGTCGGTCAAGCGATCGGCCATGATGCCCGAACCGACAACGGCGGCAACCAGCATGGCGGTCCCGAGTGCTTCGGCGACAAGGCGTCGTGACAGGTCAACGGCCATGTTGCTAGCCAGCCTTGGGAAGAGTGCGGCCGATCTCGTCCAGTCGCTTCTGCAAAGCGAGCTTGTCGACCATATCCATCGGTAGGCTGACAAAGATCGAGATACGATTGTTGAGCATGCGGTAGGCGTCGGCGAATGCCAGGTGCTTTTCAGCATCCGTGCCCTCGACGGCTGCGGGATCGGGCACTCCCCAATGCGCCGTCATCGGCTGGCCGGGCCATACAGGACAGGATTCGTTGGCTGCGTTGTCGCAGACAGTGAAAACGAAATTCATCTCCGGTGCGCCCGGCACCGCAAATTCCTCCCAGTCCTTCGAACGGGCAAAGGAGGTATTGTGGTTGAGGGTCTTCAGAAGCTGCAGCGTATAGGGATGGACCGCACCCTTCGGATGGGAACCGGCGGAAAAGGCCTTGAACCTGCCGGCACCGACACGGTTCAGGATCGCCTCCGCGAGGATCGACCGCGCCGAATTACCGGTGCACAGAAACAACACGTTGTAGATCTGATCGCTCATGGCTTCCTCCCCTGCCATTTGCCGGCCTAACACTTGCAAGTCACTGCCTGGATTGCCGGCTGGCAAAGTTCCGGGGCACCGTTGCAGCAATCCTCCATGAGGTAAGCAAGCAAGTCGCGAAAACCGGTCATGTCGGCGACATAGCGAATGGTGCGCCCCTCGCGCTCGGCGCGGACCAGCCCGGCATGGCCAAGTATCTTCAGATGCGCCGACATGGTGTTCTGGACGATGCCTAGGCGCGATGCGACCTCGCCGGCGGGCACGCCTTCAGCGCCGGCCCGAACCAGCAGCCGGAAAACCTCCAGCCTTGTGTCTTGGCCAAGCGCCGCAAGCGCGAGAAGGGCGGTCTCTTTGTCCACGTATCCATAAATCCAGATTTATCGTCATGTAGCCAAGGCGTATGACATTTGGATGACATTCAGCAAATCGGATCGATCGTCGGCTAGACAGCTCTTGGCGAGGACAGACTACATCTGCGACGGCAAGATTGCGCCTGCAAGCTGGATCACCAAAGCAACAAAAAAGCCCGGACGAACCGGGCTTTTTGTCAGGCGTCTCAACCACGCTAGGCGGTTCGAAACGGGAATTTGGTGCCCAGAAGAGGACTCGAACCTCCACTCCTTGCGGAACACGGACCTGAACCGTGCGCGTCTACCAATTCCGCCATCTGGGCTGGTGCGGGCTCATGTAAGCGGGCAAGCGACGGGTGTCAACGCGCTTTTTTCAAACCCGCCTGGCGACGCGCCGGCTCAGTTTTCCAGCACGTCCTTCGACGCCACGGTGGAATCGGCGTTGAGCTTGTAGATCACCGGCACGCCGGTGCCGAGTTCCAGCTTGACGATCTCCTCGCCGCTCTTGCCGTCCAGCGCCATGATCAGCGCCCTGAGCGAATTGCCGTGCGCTGCGACCAGCACCGTGCCGCCCCTCAGCACATGCGACTGCATGTCGTGCAGATAGTACGGCCAGACGCGGGCGCCGGTGTCCTTCAGGCTTTCGCCGCCGGGCGGCGGCACGTCGTAGGAGCGGCGCCAGATATGCACCTGCTCTTCGCCCCACTTCTTGCGCGCGTCGTCCTTGTTGAGGCCGGAGAGGTCGCCATAGTCGCGCTCGTTCAGCGCCTGGTCGCGGATCGTCTTCAGATCGCTCTGGCCGACGGCGTCGAGAATGTGCTGGCAGGTCTTCTGCGCCCGGATCAGCGCCGAGGTGAAGGCGATGTCGAATTTCAGCCCGCGCGCCTTGAGCTTCGCGCCGGCTTCCTTGGCCTCCTTGTGGCCCTGCTCGGTCAGGTCGACATCGCGCCAGCCGGTGAACAGGTTCTTCAGGTTCCATTCGCTCTGGCCGTGTCGCACGAGCACGAGAGTTCCCGACATGTTTGCTCCTTCGAGTTGTGGGGTGGGTTTGAGCAATTCCAGGAAAAGTGTGTAGCGGTTTTCCGTCCGGAATTGCGTAAGAAAAATAGATGCCTCAGCTCAGGCCGAGCACGTCCCGCATCGAATACAGTCCAGGCTTCTTCGCGCGAGCCCAAAGCGCCGCCTTCACAGCACCGCGGGCAAAGATGGCGCGGTCCTCGGCGTGATGCGACAGCGTGATGCGCTCGCCGGTGCCGGCCAGGATCACGCTGTGGTCGCCGACCACCGAGCCGCCGCGCAAGCTGGCGAAACCGATCGTTCCAGGTTTGCGCACGCCGGTATGGCCGTCCCGCGCGCGCACAGCGTTGCCGGCAAGCGCAATACCGCGTCCGGCCGCTGCCGCTTCGCCGAGCAGCAAGGCGGTGCCCGACGGCGCGTCGACCTTGTGCTTGTGGT
The DNA here is from genome assembly GCF_056403115.1 of Mesorhizobium sp. P3_A2. Taxonomy (NCBI): domain Bacteria; kingdom Pseudomonadati; phylum Pseudomonadota; class Alphaproteobacteria; order Hyphomicrobiales; family Phyllobacteriaceae; genus Mesorhizobium; species Mesorhizobium sp. P3_A2. The sequence continues at coordinate 423,066 of NZ_JBFUGC010000002.1, read as the reverse complement.
GCATTTCGAGGATCTCGATGTCGAAATCGTCGGCGTCGAGCGCGCGCGCGGCTTGTTCCACCAGCACCGCCAGCAGATTGACGCCGAGGCTCATATTGCCGGATTTGACGATCGTCGCGTGGCGCGCCGCGGCTTCGATCTTGGCGTTGTCTTCCGCCGAACAGCCGGTTGTGCCGATGACATGGGCAATGCGCGCCTGCGCGGCGTAGCCGGCGAATTCGACGGTAGCGGCCGGAGCGGTGAAATCGAGCACGCCGTCGGCCTTGGCGAACACCGGCAGCGGGTCGTCTGAGATCGTCACATTGATGGTGCCGATGCCGGCAAGTTCGCCTGCATCCTTGCCGAGATAGGGCGACCCAGCGCGTTCGACCGCGCCGACCACGAGCGCGCCGGGGATCGAATGGATGGCGCGGATCAGCGTCTGGCCCATGCGGCCGGCCGCCCCCACCACAACCAGGCCCATATCGCCGGATTCGCTCATACAGTCCTCCCCAACACCTTCTTTCCACGCGAACGCGGCAGCGGAGTTTGGATTGGCTTGGCGTCGTCGACAAGCCCCAGCCCCTTCTTGCCCTGCACGCGGTGGAAGCGGGCATAGACGCTGTGCGGATCGGCCATCAGCGAGGCATGCGTGCCTTCCTCGACCAGCCGGCCCTGCTCCATGACGATGATGTGGTCGGCATTGACCACGGTCGACAGGCGGTGCGCGATCACGATGGTGGTGCGGCCGGCCATGACGTGGGTGAGCGCTTCCTGGACGCGGGCTTCGGCCTCGTTGTCGAGCGCCGAGGTCGCCTCGTCGAGCAGCAGTATCGGCGCGTTGCGCACGATGGCCCGCGCAATCGAGACGCGCTGGCGCTGGCCGCCCGACAGCGTCGCGCCGCTTTCGCCGACCGGCGTGTCGTAGCCTTGCGGCTGCTGGCGGATGAAGTCGTCGGCCGCGGCCTGGATCGCCGCCTGCTCGATCTCGGCATCGGTGGCCGAAAGCCGGCCATACCTGATGTTGTCGCGGATGGTGCCTTCGAACAGATAAGGCGACTGCGAGACATAGGCGATCGAACTTCGCAGCGAGTGTTTGGTGACTTTGGAAATGTCCTGACCGTCGATCTCGATCGTGCCTGCATCGACATCGTAAAAACGCTGCAGCAGCGCCACCAGCGTCGTCTTGCCGGCGCCCGAGGCGCCGACGATGGCCGTCATCTTGCCGGCGGCGGCGGTAAAGCTCAGATCCTGCAGCACCGGCACTTCCTCGACATAGCGGAACGACACGTTGTTGAACCGCACCGCGCCGGTGGTGAAATGCGCCTCTGTGGCGCCTGGCGCGTCGCCCTGCTTCGGCTCGCGGTCGAGCAGCTCGTAGATCATGCGCGCATTGACCAGCGCCCGCTCCATCGAGACCTGCATGCGCGCCAGCCGTCGCGCCGGGTCATAGGCCAGGATCAGCGCGGTGATGAACGAAAACACCGCGCCCGGCGGCTGCCCGAGCACCAGTGCCCGATAGCCGGAATAACCGATGACCGCGGTCACCGCGAGGCCGGCCAGCATGTCGGAGATCGGCGACAGCCGTTCCGAGACGCGGGCGATCTTGTTGCTGCGCTGTTCGGCGCTGGCGGCGAGGTCGCCAATGCGGCGCGACAGCTCCTCCTCCATGGTGAAGGCTTTGACGATGGCGATGCCTTGCGTGGCCTCCTGCACGGCCCCGATCAGCCGGGAATTGATCAGCACCGATTCCCGGTTGATCTTGCGTACCCGGCGCGTGATGTAGACGACGGCCCAGATCAGCGGCGGTCCGATCAGCAGTGAACTCAGCGACAGCACCGGATCCTGGTAAATCATGACGCCGACAAGGCCGACCAGCGTGACGGCGTCGCGGGTGATCGAGACGATGGTCAACGACAAAAGGTCGCGAATACCGCCGACATTCTCATTGACCTGCGCCGCCAGCCGGCCCGAACGCGTGTCGTTGAAGAAGTCGACGCCGAGCTTCATCAGATGATCGAAGATGCGTCTCTGGTAGCGCGCCACCAGATTGTTGCCGATCGTGGCCAGCGCCACCGCCTGGCCGTAGCCGGCGAAGCCGCGGATCATGAAGGCGCCCATGAAACCGGCGCAGATCCACAAGACGGCGCCGCCCTGCCGTTCGTAGAAGATCTGGTTGACCATCGGCGCCATGATCCAGGCGCTGAAGGCCGTCGTGCCCGAAACCAGCAGCGAACAGATGATGGCGACGGCATAGTGCCAGTGATAGTCGCGGCTGTTTTCAGCCAGGATGCGGCGCAGCACCGCCGAGACCTCGGTCGGCCGCACCTTCAATCTGTTTGGGCTTTGAAGTGTCAAATCTGCAGCGCTTCGTCGGTTTCCTGGGTAGAGCGGGCCGGAATTCGGCCCCCTCTTAGCGCCCCGGCTACGGCTTGCCTATGGCGAAACTTCGTCGCGGCCGGGATCGCAGCCCGAAACAGCCCCAGGGGAAGGCAAGCGGATTACGCCCGCCAGCGCCGCCCCGCGGTCTGGACACCGAACAGCGACGGGTTGCGGGCATAGGCGGCGAGGCCGAGAAGGGCTGCCAGCGGGTGGGTGATGACATAGACCGGCATCGAGCGCATCAGCGCGCTGTGCGGCGCCTTGTCCTCGAAGGCGGAGCGGAAATTGCCCTCCTTCAACGCCGGCACGATCTTTTGCGCGATGCCGCCGGTCAAAAACACGCCGCCGCGGCTCATGAACACCAGCGCGAGATCGCCGGCGGTGCGGCCAAGGCACGTGACGAACAGCGCCAGCGCTTCCTCGGCGACCGCATCGGTCTTGGCCAGCGCCGCCCCGGTGATTTCGGCCGGCGTGGTGAAGGGAAAAGGCTTTCCGTCGGCCTTGGCCACCGCCCTATAGACATTGACCAGGCCGCGCCCGCACAGGATCTGTTCGCCCGAAATGCGGCCTTCGAGCTTCTCGATATGCGGGAACACCTCGAAATCACGGGGTGTGCGCGGCCCGATATCCATATGGCCGCCCTCGCCGGGCACCGGTATCCAATGGTTGAGCGCATGCACCAGCCCGGCGACGCCGAGCCCGGTGCCGGGGCCGAGCACGACGCGCCCGGCATTCTCCTCCGGCGTGCCGCCGCCGATCTTTTCCATATGCTCTTCGCCGAGCGCGACGACGGCCAGCGCCTGCGCCTCGAAATCGTTGAGCACGACGATGTCGCTCAGGCCCAGATTGGAAAACATCTGCTTCGGCTTCACCACCCAGGGACAGTTGGTGAGCGGGATCTCGTCGCCATCGACCGGCCCGGCGATCGCCAGCACCGCCGAATTCGGCCTCACCGACGAGCGGTCGAGCACCGCCGCCTGGATCGCCTCGTCGATGGTGTTGAAATTGGCCGTCTGCACGATCTGCGGCTCGCCGGCTTCCGAATTCGCGTCGAGCACGATCGAAAAGCGCGCATTGGTGCCGCCGATATCGCCGATCAGCACTGGAAACCGCAACGCTGCGTCGTCGTCGCCTGACATGCTCTTGATCGTCCCCTTTGCGACGCCGTTGCGCCCGTTTCAATCGATTGACTAGCGCATGGCCCTGGAAAGGGGAAGCGTCAGTTCGCCTTTACTGTCCGACGTTTGCCGGCGGCCGTCGCCTGGGCAGGGGAATGCCGATTTCCGGCGTCGCGGTGAAGGCGTTAGCGGCGCTTGGCAGGCCCGCCGCGTTGCCGTTGATGGGCGGCAAAGGCGCATCAGGTTCGGGCGCCCTGGCCGCGATCGGCACGCCGCCGCCGCGATAGGTGACGGCTTCCGCCGAGTCGGCATCGGGCTGGTCGAGCACGAACTGGCATTGTTTCGGCAGGTTCGCCATCGTCATCACGTCGCGTGCCTTGGGCGCGTCCGGGTTCTTGTTGGGCCTCCACGGCTCCTCGGTGAACCACCAGGCCAGCGGCTTGCCGCAGCCGTCATCGTCTGGCGTCGCTTCCTGTCCCTTGCAGTTGGGCGAGCCCGGCTGGCAGCCGATGCGGATGTGGAAGTGATAGTCATGGCCCCAGAACGGCCGGATCTTGCGCAGCCAGGAACGGTCGCCGGTGACGGTGTCGCAAAGCTTCTTCTTGATGCCGGGATTGACCAGGATGCGCTCGACCTCCGAATAGCTCGCCGCTCGCTTCAGAAGCTGCGTGTGCATCGGCTTCCACAGCCTGTCCTTCACCAGATGCGTCTTGTCGTCGACCATCAGCGTGGCGCTGATGTTTTCGCGCTCCTGGGTCGTGAGCTTGCGGTCGGGCATCGGTGTCAGCCAGATGTCGGCGTCGAGGCCGATCTGGTGCGAGGCGTGCCCGGTCAGCATCGGCCCGCCGCGCGGTTGCGAGATATCGCCGATCAACAGGCCGGGCCAGCCATCGGCGGCGGCATCGCGCGACAGTTTCTCGATCAGCGCGATCATCGTCGGATGGCCCCAGCGGCGGTTGCGCGAGGGACGCATCACCTCCCAGTTCTGCCCATCCATCGGAATGGCGACACCGCCGGTGAAGCAGCCCTTGGAGTAGAAGCCGAAGGATTGCGCTGCAGCCACCGCCGGCAGCTTCTTGGCGCCGAACAGGTCTTTTGCCCGCGGCTCGGCCGTGATTGCACCCGCAACCAGTCCGGCCAGTGCCACAATCGCCAGCGCCGCCGTCAGGAACGGCCGTCTGCCGGGCAAGGATCGCATCGAAATCGTCATAAGCCCCCTCTGCAACAGGCCGCGCAACTCGGCGAATCATACCACGCCCGGCGCCGCGTTTCGATTATCCACCCTTGATCGGGCTGCGCGGCTCGCCATCGCGCCAGCTCCCGTCGGCCCACATCCGGTCGAATGCCTGGCGGTAGTCCGGAAAGCGGAACCGATAGCCCACCGCCTTGATTGCCGTGTTGGCGACGCGCTTGTTCTCGCCATAGAAGGACCGCGCCATGGGCGAAAGTTGGGCGGTCTCGAAAGGAATTTCCGGCGGCGGCTCGATGCCCATCAGTGAAGCGGCATAGGTGACGACATCCTGCGGCGGCGCCGGCTCGTCATCGGTTACGTTGAAAATGCCACCTGTATTGCCGCCGATGAGGTGCCACAGCGCACCGGCAATGTCGTCGCAATGGATGCGGTTGAACACCTGGTCGGGCTTGACCAGCCGCCTGGCCGTGCCGTTTTCCAGATTGACCAGCGCATTGCGGCCCGGCCCGTAAATGCCGGAAAGCCGCAGGATAGCCACCGGCTTGCCGGTCTCGCGGCCAAGCTCCAGCCAGCCCTGCTCGGCCGCCACCCGCATTGCCGAGCGCTTCGACACCGGCCGGCAAGTGGCCGTCTCGTCGACCCAGGCGCCGCCATAGTCGCCATAGACGCCGACGGTCGAGAGATAGCCGATCCATTCTAGAGCCGGCATCTGCGCCACGATTGCGGCGCGGGCGGCTATCAATACCGGATCGCCGGCCTCTTCGGGGGCAACGGAGATGACCAGGTGGGTGGTTTTCTCCAGCGCGTCGCTGATCTCGGGTGTCAGCGCGCCGTCGAACAGCAGCGGCACGATGCCGGCCTGTTTGAGTGATTCGAATCTTTCCGGCGAACGCGTGGTTCCGAAAATCGTCGCCGCCTCCTCGTCGGCCCGGGCTAAGGCTTTCCCGGAATAGCCGGCGCCGAAGATGAAGACCTGCTTTTCGCTCATGCATGCGCCTCTGTTGGCAATGCGGACAGCCATTCGTCGCGCACTGTCGCGTCGGTTTCGGTTTTCGAGCTGGCAGCGGCCCTATCCCTGAATTCGGCCTCCGGCACCAGCCGCGCCAGCGCCCAGATGGCCGCGCCGCGCACCAGCGGAGACGGATCGCTCAGCAAAGCACGCACCGGGCCGGCCAGCGAAAAATCCCCGGAATTGCCGGCGGCGATCAGCACATTGCGGACAAAGCGGTCGCGGCCGATGCGCTTGATCGGCGAGCCGGAGAAGAAAGACCGGAACGTGGCATCTTCCAGCTGCAACAGCTCCGCCAGCGGCGGCTCGCGCAGTTCGTCGCGCGCAGCGAGTTTTGCCTCCGAGGCGGCTCGCGCAAACTTGTTCCACGGGCAGGCCGCCAGGCAATCGTCGCAACCGTAGATGCGGTTGCCGATCTTTTCGCGGAATTCGTGCGGGATCGGCCCCTTATTCTCGATGGTGAGGTAGGAAATGCAGCGCCGGGCATCGAGCCGGTAGGGCGCCGGAAAGGCATCGGTTGGGCAGGCATCGAGACAGGCGCGGCAGGAGCCGCAATGGTCCTCTCCGGCTGCGTCGGGCTCAAGCTCGGCGGTGGTGAAGATGGTGCCGAGGAACAGCCAGGAGCCATGCTCGCGGCTAACCAGATTGGTGTGCTTGCCCTGCCAGCCGAGCCCGGCGGCCTCGGCCAGCGGCTTTTCCATCACCGGCGCGGTGTCGACGAACACCTTCACGTCGCCGCCGGCCCGCGCCACGATCTTGCCGGCGATCTCCTTCAGCCTTCCCTTCATCACCTCGTGATAGTCGCGGTTCTGCGCATAGACCGAGATCGCGCCGCGATCGCGCCTTGCCTGCAGTGCACGCGGATCGTGATCCGGGCCGTAATTCATCGCCAGCACGATGATCGAGCGCACGTCGGGCCACAGCGTCGAGGGTTCGCTACGACGCTCGAGCGTCTCTGCGATCCATTCCATCGATCCATGAAAACCGTCGGCGACGAATTCGGCCAATCGGGCTGGCGCCAGCGGGATCGCGTCAGGCCTAGTGACCGCAACCGCATCGAAGCCGGCGCGCCGCGCCTCCGCGTCGATCAGCGCGCGCAGGGTTTCGCGTTTAGAAGTCGAGGTCCGCATAATGCGACACCGGCGACAGGCCGCGCACCCGGTCGGAGAGCAGCGGCCGGAACGACGGCCGCGATTTCACCCGCGTGTACCATTCGCGCGCCGCGGCATGCTCGCGCCAGTCGATCTCGCCGAGATAATCCAGCACCGACAGCGTCGCCGCGGCTGCCAGGTCGGCATAGGTGACCTTGCTGCCGGCCAGCCAGTGGCGGGTACCGGCCAGCCAGTTGGTATATTTCATATGCTGGCGGATGTTGGCGCGCGCCGCGCGGATCGCGCCCGAATCGGGCGAGCCGCCTCCCGCCGTTTCCGGCATGATAGGCTTCAGCACGCGTTCGCGCACCAGGTGCCGCGTTACCTCGCTCTCGGCCTTGTTGAGGTACCAGTCGGTCAGCCGGCGAATCTCGGCACGTTCCATCGGGTCTTCGGCGAACAGCCGCTTGTCGCGCTTCAGGACGCCCCGCGTCTCGTCAAGATATTCCGCGATCACCATCGCGCCGACGATCGGCACGTCGCCCTCGGCCAGCAGGATCGGCAAGGTGCCGGCCGGGTTCAGCGCCAGGAACTCCTTGCGCCGTGTCCACGGTTTTTCCTCGATCAGCGCCAGCTCCTCGCCATACTCGCCAAAGGCGAGGCGAACGAAGCGGCAGGTGGCGAACATCGGGTGATGGAAAAGCGTCAGCATGGTTCCGCGATAATTAAGCGCACTGGCGAATCGCAGGGCGCACCGGTAAGTCTTGGCGGCCCGTCATGCGGCCGTCACGGTGTTGCGACCTATAGGGGGACTTCCGCGCCGTGACAAGCAAGCCATTTGCAAGCCGTTTCCTTCCGTCACTTGAATGCCGAGGTTGCCATGGATAGCCACACCATTGTCGAAGCCCTGCTGCTCGGCCTGCTGGAGGGGCTGACAGAGTTCATACCGGTCTCTTCCACCGGCCATATCCTGCTCGCCGGCCATTTCCTCGGCTTCCATTCCACAGGCAAGGCGTTCGAGATCCTGATCCAGCTCGGCGCCATCCTGGCGATCCTCAGCGTCTATTTCCGCCGCCTGTGGCAAATGCTGCTCGACCTGCCGCATGACCGGCTGACGCGGCATTTCGTCCTCGGCATCCTGATTGCCTTCCTGCCGGCGGCCATCATCGGCGCGCTGGCGCATGATTTCATCAAGACCATCCTGTTCGAATCGCCGCGGCTGATCTGCATCATGCTGATCATCGGCGGCGTCGTGCTGCTGGCGGTCGACCGCATGAAGCTGCAACCGGTCTACCGCGACGTCGAACGCTTCCCGACAAGGCTTTATCTCCAGATCGGCCTGTTCCAGTGCCTGTCGCTGATCCCCGGCACGTCGCGCTCCGGTTCGACCATCGTCGGCGCCCTGCTTCTGGGCGTCGACAAGCGCGCGGCGGCGGAATTCTCCTTCTTCCTTGCCATCCCGACCATGGTCGGCGCCTTCGCCTTCGACCTGTTCAAGAACCGCAATGTGCTGACGACAGCCGACCTGCCGATCATCGCCATCGGCTTCGTCGCTGCCTTTGTCGCCGCGCTGATCGTCGTCCGCTTCCTGCTCGATTACGTCTCTCGCAACGGCTACGCGCTGTTCGGCTGGTGGCGCCTGGTGGTGGGGGCGGTTGGGCTGGTGGCGCTGATGGTGTGGGGCTGAGCGTTACCCTCCCCCTTGTGGGGAGGGTCGATCCGCAAAGCGGATCGGGGTGGGGGTCAGCGCCACACCCCCGCCCCGTTTCGTCAACGACGCTTCGCGTCGCTTGCTCACCGACCCTCCCCACAAGGGGGAGGGTAAGGCCGCTAATCCTTCCCATAAAACGCATTCTCCACATGCACCGGCCAGCGCCAGGGCAGCACGGCCACCATGTCGAAGCGCATCGACAATTTGCCGTAGTCCGGCTGGCGCGACAGCCAGATATCGGCGGCGCCTTCGATGCGGCGCTCGGATTCATGGCCGATCGCCTCCATCGCCTCCATCAGCGTGCGCCGCGCCTTGACCTCGACGAACAGCACGAGGTCACCGCGCCTGGCGATCAGGTCGATTTCACCGAAGCGCGTGCGATGGCGGCGCGCAAGAATGCGGTAGCCCTTCAGCATCAGCGCCGCTGCCGCCAGCCACTCGCCGCGATGTCCGCGCCGATAGGCCTTTTGGCGGCTGGCGCTCGGGCGCTCAACCACCGCTGCTTTCTCCGCCGTCCTTGAGCTCAAGCAGCCGCCGGTACAGCGCCTGTTTCTGCCCGCCGGTCATTTTCGCCGCTTCCGCCGCTGCCTTCGAAGCTGGCATTTCGGCGGCCAGCGACAGAAGAAGCCGGTCGATGTCGGCGGGTTGGTCGGCCTTAACCTCGGCGGGACCGACGCAGATGACGATCTCGCCCTTCGGCGTGTCGGTCGCCGCATAGTGGTCGGCCAGCGCGGCAAGCGTGCCCGTCCGCATCTCTTCAAAAGTTTTGGTCAGCTCGCGGCCGATGGCTGCCTTGCGCTCACCGCCCAGCGCTTCGACCATGGCGACCAGCGTCTCGGCCAGTCGGCGTGGCGATTCGAAGAAGATCAGTGTTGCCGGCACTGCCCTGAAGGTTTCGAGCTTGGTCAACCGCTGCCCGGTTTTTACCGGCAAAAAGCCGGCGAACAGGAAGGCGTCGGACGGCAGGCCCGACGCCGTCAGGGCTGCCAGCGGCGCCGATGGGCCGGGGATCGGCACGACGCGCAGGCCGCGCTCCAGCGCCTCGCCGACCAGCCGGTAGCCGGGATCTGAGATCAGCGGCGTGCCGGCGTCCGAGATCAACGCCACACTCTGCCCGGTCTCAAGCGCTGCAATCAGCTTCGGCCCGGCCTCTTGCGCATTGTGCTCGTGATAGGCGGTGGTGCGACGGCGGATGCCGTAGCGGTCGAGCAGCACGCGCGAGACGCGGGTGTCCTCGCAGGCGACAATGTCGGCGGCGGCCAGCGTTTCCAGCGCGCGCAGCGTGATGTCGGCGAGATTGCCGATCGGCGTCGCCACCAGATACAGCGCCGGCTCCAGCGGCCGGACCGGCATCTCGGTCTGGCCGATCACATAGCTGCGTTTTTCGCCGGTCACCGCTGACATCTCCGTTCAGCCCTGTTTGGCACGGCGCAGGCGCGGTTGCAAAAGCCCGGCGTCCCGCCTCAACCTGACCCCAAACCTGACGCCGATGTAATCCGGCCGCCATGTCTTTGCCATAGTGGGGAACGAAACCGTGGCCGGCGGATTGAATACCTGAGTCTCTTGAGGAGGAGGACAGGATGGACAGCCTGAAATTGCAGGACGTTTTCGAGCCCTACTATGCCGGGCGCAACCGCGTGCCCGCGCCAAAGGACAAGCGTCTGCTTGCCAAGAGCGCCACCAGCCTGACAAGGCGGGCCACCACCCCCTTGCCGACGAATGTCAGGTTTTCCGACAATCAGCCCGACAACCAGCAGAACAGCACGACGGAGCACTGACCGGACGATGCCCAATCGCTTCGATATCTTCATCACCCGTCTTGAAACCAAGAGCGCCAGAGAAGGCGTGCCGCCGCATCCGATGAACGACCAGCACAGCGTCCGCCGCGACAAGGCCGACGCCAAGCCGGCCCGACCTGGCGACGCGCATGCCGAAAAGGATCGTGGCAAGCGCCGCTTCAAGCACGACGCTTGATTTGTCGATCGGTGCGGTATCCCCGCCTTCGTCATCCTAGGGCGAAGCGACGCGGCGCAGACCCTAGGATCCATTCTGTGACGCCTACCGAAGGATGCAGCGGCGCAGAATTCTGAACCGTTGCAACGCCTTAACCTCGCGGCATGGATCCTCGGGTCAAGCCCGAGGATGACGAACGCGTGGTGGTGGCGCCGACGATCAGCCCAGGTATCGCGTCACCCTCACTTCCAGCAATCGCACCAGCTCCGGATCCATGAATTGATAATCATCCGGGATATCGAGGCAGATCACCCGCGCCTTTTTCAGGCTCGCCTTGAATTTCTTCTGCAATTTGGTGCGGTGCGCCTTTTCCATGACGAAGATGATGTCGGCCCAGGCCACCAGCTCATGCGTCAGCGGCGTGTCGGCGTCATGATTGGTGCCGGCTGAGGCGACCTCGATGTCCCTGCGCTTGGAAAACACATGCTCGGCAGTCGGGCTGCGCAAACGATTCTGGCTGCAGACAAAGAGGACGTTCTTCAAGAGTTTCCATCTTTAGTTTTTAGCTATTGCCCTGACTAGAAATCCAAACCGCGCTCCACCGCGTGCAATTACTCATCCCATATCTCTCGTATCGATTTGGTCAGAGGGATGTACTGATCCATAGTAAGTCCATACAGATCGAATTCTATAGAATCATCCTTGGCGATCGCTCTAAGCCTGATGCCGATGTAGGTGATAAAGCTGGTTACGACGCCGAATTCGCTCAGATTGGCTGTCTTTCTCTTGGTGAGAACTTTTCCGTTCTTGATAAAAATTACCTCTGCCTCATAGAAATCTTCGTCTTTCGACGGTTTAGAGATCTCGCCCAGTCCAAACTCGAACACATCATCAGTGTTCAATGTCCGCAGCGTCTCGTGGATCAGGAACTTCATCGCAGGACCATCTGGATATGGGCGGGCACGCCTTCGGTTCAACAAGCCGAACTTCTAGCATCCTTGTCCGAGTCGACAAATCGTCCACCATAGTCCGGTCATTTGGCCTCTGGGCTACCGCGCCAGATCCGCCACCACGGCATCGAGCACGATCATGCCGGCCGGCGTGGCGCGCAGCCTTGCATTGCCGATCGGCGCCACCAGCCCCTCGTCCTGCAGCACCGACAGCCGCGCGCTGGACAAGCCGCGCCCGGAAAACGCCTCGTAGCGGGTAAGGTCGATGCCTTCAGCGAGCCTGAGCCCCATCAGCAGGAACTCGTCGGCCTCTTCCGAGCGCGTCAACACCTCGCCGCCGGTGACGCCATGGCCCTTGGCCTCGACCAGATTGGCCCAGGTCTCCGGCATCCGCTCGGCGATGGTGACGGTGCGGCGGCCGTTCTCGATGAAGCGGCCATGCGCGCCCGGCCCGACGCCGACATATTCGCCATAGCGCCAGTAGGTCAGATTGTGCCGGCTCTCGGCGCCCGGCCTGGCGTGGTTGGAAATCTCGTAAGCCGGCAAACCATGCGCGGCGGTCACCTCCTGCGTCAGCGCATAGAGGTCGGCCGCCCGGTCATTGTCGGGAATGGTGAATTTGTGCGCCGCATGCAGTGCGTGAAACGGCGTGCCTTCCTCGATGGTCAGCTGGTAGAGCGACAGATGGTCGGCGGCGTGACCGATCGCCTGTTCGAGCTCCGCCTGCCAGGCGTCCAGCGTCTGGCCGGGACGGGCATAGATCAGATCGAAGGAGAGGCGCGGAAAAATCTCCCGCGCCAGGCCAATGGCATGCAGCGCCTCGTCGACATTGTGCAGCCGGCCGAGAAAACGCAAATCCTTGTCGTTCAGCGCCTGCACGCCGAGCGATACCCGGTTGACGCCGGCGGCGCGGTAGCCGCGAAAACGCTCGGCCTCGACCGAGGACGGGTTGGCTTCCAGGGTCACCTCGATGCCATCGGGCACCGTCCAGTTCTTCGCCACCGCATCAAGCACCGCCGCCACCGTCTGCGGCTGCATCAGCGAAGGCGTGCCGCCGCCGAGAAAAATGCTGGTCACTTCGCGCGGCCCGGTGCGCTCGCGCATATGCTTCAGCTCGGTCTCGAAGGCGCGGGCAAAGCGCTCCTGGTCGACCGGCTGGTGGCGGACATGGCTGTTGAAGTCGCAATACGGGCATTTGGCCGCGCAGAACGGCCAGTGGACATAGACGCCGAAGCCCGGGCTGCGGTCCAGCGGCATCAGGCTGAGCCTAACCTGGCGCGGGCGAATTTCTGGAAAGCTCGGGCGCGGTGCGACAGCGCCGTTGGCTGGCCGGGCTTCCAGCCATGCTTTTCCTCGGCATCCATCTCGCCGAACGTCTTGTCGAAACCGTCAGGCAGGAACACCGGGTCGTAGCCGAAGCCGAGCTCGCCGCGCGGCGGCCACACCAGCGTTCCCTCGGCCTCGCCGCGATAGTATTCGGCCTCGCCATCTGGGAAGGCGAGGCAGATGACGGCGACGAAGCGGCCCTTGCGCTGCGCCGGCTGGGCGGCGCCGACCTCCTGCAAGGCCACTTCGGTGCGCTGCATGGCCATGCCGAAGTCACGCGTGCCTTCCGGGGTTTCGGCCCAGTTGGCGGTGTAGACGCCCGGTGCGCCGTCGAGCGCGTCGACGCACAGGCCCGAATCGTCCGACAGCGCCGGCAGGCCGGTGGCTTTAGCCGCCGCAAAAGCCTTGATGTAGGCGTTTTCCTCGAAGGTGGTGCCGGTCTCGTCCGGTTCCGGCAGGCCATAGTCCTTGGCCGACTTCGCCTCGAAGCCGAACGGACCCATCAAATCGCCGAATTCGCGCAGCTTGCCCGCATTGTGGCTGGCGACGACGATCCTTTTTCCATCGAGAGAATGCATCAAAGGCCCCAGATCCGTGGCTCGGCGAATTCGATCGAATTGCCCGAGGGGTCGCGTATGTAGATCGAACGCCCGCCCTGCGGCCATTCGAATTCGCTTTCGATGGCGATGTTTTTCGCCTCAAGCTGCGCCTTCCAACGCCCGAGTTCATCCGCGCTTGCGGCGAAGCAGAGATGGCCCTCGCCGACCGTGCCATGTGGCGGCACTTTCAGCCGCGCATCCGGCGCCGGTGGGATTTTGGTCGCCTCGGCGTTGAAGATCAGCAAAACGCCGGCGCCGCAGCGGAAGAAGAGATGGCGGCCGTCGACCTTGCCGAGGACCTCGAGGCCGAGGATGTCACGGTAGAACGCTTCGGCGGCGGCGAGATCGGTGACGTAGAGAGCGGATTCCAAAATAGCAGAGGGAGTCACGAGGCACCCCCCTCTGCCCTGCCGGGCATCTCCCCCTCAAGGGGGGAGATCAGCAGCTTTGAGGCTGCCATCCACTTTGCAAGGTTGGAGATTGGCGAAAGCCATAGCGACACCCAATCTCCCTCCTTGAGGGGGAGATGGCCGGCAGGCCAGAGGGGGGTGTCCAGGCTCGGCATTTGAGAAACTTACGCCACAGCCATCTGCTGCAAACTCACCAACCTTTGGATGCCCTTCTTGGCCAGACCCATCAACTCCGCGAACTGCCCTTCGGAGAAAGGCTCGCCCTCGGCGGTGCCCTGGATCTCGACGATGCCGCCCTTGCCGGTCATGACGAAATTGGCGTCGGTGCCGGCCGACGAATCCTCGATATAGTCGAGATCGATGACCGGCTGACCGTCATGGATGCCGCAGGAAATCGCCGCGACATGGTCTTTCAGCACTTTGGCAACGCTGGCCATCTGCCGTGCTTCCATCCAGCGCAGGCAATCGTAGAGCGCCACCCAGCCGCCGGTGATCGAGGCCGTGCGGGTGCCGCCATCGGCCTGGAGGACATCGCAGTCGACAGTGATCTGCTGTTCGCCCAGCGCTTGCAGGTCGACGACCGCGCGCAGCGAGCGGCCGATCAACCGCTGGATCTCCAGCGTGCGGCCGCCTTGCTTGCCGGCAGAAGCTTCGCGGCGCATGCGTTCGCCGGTCGAGCGCGGCAGCATGCCGTATTCAGCCGTCACCCAGCCCTTGCCGGAATTGCGCATCCAGCCCGGCACCTTTTCCTCCAGGCTCGCCGTGCACAGGACATGCGTGTCGCCGAATTTCACCAGGCACGAGCCTTCGGCGTGTTTGGACACGCCGCGCTCGAAGGAGATGGCGCGCATTTCGTCGGCTTGGCGTTTGGAGGGGCGCATCGAGGCCTCTTTCTGTTCTTTTTGCGGTTGCGTCGGCGGCTTGTAGACGCATGCAGCCCATGGCGCAAAGGAAAATGGCCGCAAACCCGGTGCCGTGACCGCATACGGCATTGGGCGATCGCAAGAGCGACGCCGGGCGACCTGACACAGACGCCGCTGACCGCAAGTGCGGCAGCGGGTTGCGCAGGGGCGAAGGAAGTCTATATCCTTTAGGCGGAGGTTTTTGGCCCGAATGACCAAGGCAGTCACCGAACCCAGTCTGCTGGCACCCGCGCTGCAGTCGCTCGACATGCGCTCGCGCGACATTTTCCGGCGCATCGTCGATTCCTATCTGAAGGACGGTGAGCCTGTGGGATCGCGCAGCCTGTCGCGTATCCTGCCGTCGTCGCTGTCGCCGGCCACCATCCGCAATGTGATGAGCGACCTCGAACATCTCGGCCTCATCTATGCCCCGCACATCTCGGCCGGGCGCCTGCCGACGCAGACGGGCCTGCGCTTCTTTGTCGATGCCTTCATGGAACTCGGCGATCTTTCCGACGAGGAACGCCGCGTCATCGAGGCGCAGGTGCGCGCCTCCGGCTCGGGCGCGACGCTGGAACACATGCTGACCGAGGCCAGCCAGATGTTGTCGGGCATGTCGCGCGGCGCCGGCCTTGTGCTGGCCACCAAGAACGAGGTGGCGCTGAAGCACATCGAGTTCATCCAGCTTGAGCCGACCAAGGCGCTGGCCGTGATGGTGTCGCAGAACGGCGATGTCGAGAACCGCGTCGTCGATCTGCCGGCCGGCATCACCGTCTCGCAGCTGCATGAAGCCTCCAACTTCCTCAACGCCCATATCAGGGGCCGCACGCTCGCCGAGGCGCGCATCGAGATCGCCCGCATCAAGGACGAGACCAGGGCCGCCCTCGACACGCTGTCGCAGGATCTGGTCGAGAAGGGCCTGGCGGTGTGGGCGGGCGCCGACAGCGGCCTGCCGGCGCGTCTCATCGTGCGCGGCCGCGCCAATCTGCTCGAAAACGTCACCGCCCAGGCAGACATCGAATTGCTCAGGCACCTGTTCGAGGACCTGGAAACGCAGGACGGGCTGATCCAGCTGCTCGACCTCGCCGAGGACGGCCCCGGCGTGCGCATCTTCATCGGCTCGGAAAACAAGCTGTTTTCACTCTCCGGCTCGTCGCTGGTGGTGGCGCCCTACCGCGACAAGGACGCCCGGGTCGTCGGCGCGCTTGGCGTCATCGGCCCGACCAGGCTGAATTATGCCCGCATCGTGCCAATGGTCGACTACACTGCCCAATTGATTACCCGGATGTTGAGATAAGTCCAAAGCCGGTATCACCGCAAAGGAGGGCGCAGAATGGCGCTTGAATCGTTCAAGGCCCAGATCAGTCTGCTGCTCGAGGAAATGGTCAACCAGCCCGAGGACGAGCACGAAATCCAGGAGCAACTGCGCGAAAAACTCCGCGAAATGCGCGCCATGGGCCTGCCGCTGCCGGACGATCTCGTCGCGCTGGAAAAGCGGCTCGACGACGATCTCGATGTCGAGGAAGAAGACAGCTGACGGGGTTCCCCGTATCTGCGTGCGCGACCTTCATTTTTTGATGCGCCCGCCCAATATCTGCTGATGCAGCAGCCGGGCGCGGCGTGAATTCGAGGAGGACAGCATGATCCGGATTGCCGGCTTCGCGAGCCTTGCCCTGCTTATGGCCACCAGTGCCTACGCTCAGCAAGCCGATCAACCGCTGCTGACCGGCAAGGACGCTTTCGGCGACTGGAAGGCGGACAAACCGGGCGTGCGCCGGCTGATCAAGCCGCAGGACCTGCAGGCGCCCTTTGTCACCGAATCCGCATCCAATGGCCCCGGCGTGGCGGAGAGGCCCGAAGGCGCCAATCCAGTTGTGCTGCCGGGTTTTACAGCGGAGCTTATCGCCTCCGGTATCGCCAACCCGCGCGTCGTTCGCGTTGCTCCGAATGGCGACCTGTTTGTTGCCAACAGCAACGACGACGAGATACGCGTTTATCGTCTCGGAAAGGGTAGCGCAAAACCCGTCCAGAAAGCGATCTTTGCCAGCAACCTGAGCCGACCCTACGGCATTGCCTTCTATCCACCGGGCGACAAGCCGCAGTGGGTCTATGTCGCCAACAGCGACAGCGTGGTGCGCATCGCCTATCGCAACGGCGACCTGAAAGCCTCAGCCGAACCCGAGACGATTGTCTCCAACATTCCCTTGGGCGGCCACTGGACTCGCGACATCGCCTTCTCGCCGGACGGCAAGGCGTTTTATGTCTCGGTCGGCTCCGAATCGAATATCGCCGAGGGCATGGGGAAGGAACCGCGTGGCGGCCTCGACGCCTGGATCAAATCCATGCCGCTGGGTGCCGCATGGGGCGAGGAGGACGGCCGGGCCGATGTGCTGGCCTTCGACCCCGATGGCAAGAATGGCCGCATCGCTGCCACTGGCCTGCGCAATTGTTCTGGTATGACCGTGCAGCCGGCGACCGGCGCGCTGTGGTGCGTCGTCAACGAGCGCGACTCGCTCGGCGACAACATTCCGTTCGAATTCGCAACCACTGTAAAGGACGGCGCCTTCTACGGTTGGCCCTGGTACTACATCGGCAACAATGAGGATCCACGCCGCAAGGGTGAGCGCCCCGACCTTGCCGGCAAGGCAACCATCCCCGACGTGCTGATGCAGGCGCATTCTGCGCCGCTCAACATCGTCTTCTATGAGGGGAGCAATTTCCCGGCCGAGTACAAGGGCGATGCTTTCGTTGCCCTGCACGGGTCCTGGAACCGCGGCGTGCGCACGGGCTACAAGGTGGTGCGACTGAAATTCAAGGATGGCAAACCGACCGGTGAGTATGAGGATTTCATCACCGGCTTCGTCATTTCCAATGACTCCGTGTGGGGCCGGCCTGTCGGCGTCGCGGTGGCCAAAGACGGCGCGCTCATCCTCACCGAGGATGCCAACGGCACCATCTGGCGCATCACTCATGTCGACGGGCCTTCCTGAGCCCATTGGTTTGGCAAAGAGCTGCCCCAGTGCACGTCCCGATGTATCGCCTTTGGATAGGTATGGATCACCTCGGCCGATGAGACGCGGTCGTCGAAACCGGTATCCCTGAGATTGAAGAGGCCGACCGAGCCGAAGGACTTCTTCGCCCCTTGCGCGAAGCGGCTGTCGCTGAGATCGTGTTCGTAGAGCGTCACCGTGACGTGGCCGTCATTGAGCTTCGGCACGTAAACACTGCTGATCGTGTCGTTGGCGACGCCCAGCTGGTTGACGTTGAAGCGGTAGACGTCCTGCACCATGCGCCGGGCCGCATTGCCGTTGATCATCCAGTATTCGCGGCGCGATGCGCGGTTCTGGTCGTCAAGCTTGAGCGCTGCCTTGCGGCCAAGCCCGAGCCAGTGCTCGAACACCATCACATTGGCGCCCCAAGGGTAGGGATAATTGGACTTGTCGACGATGCGCCGCACGCCGGTGTCGGGGATCTCATTGGTGTCGACATAGTCCAGCCATTGCAGCTGGAATGAGGCTTCCACGTTGAGGTCGCTGTTGCGCGGATCGGATGCAACGATGCGCCAGTCCGAAACCGGCGGATATTTGGTGTCGAGGTCGATGTAGAATTCGCCCTTGGCAGTGTCGTCGGGGTCCGGGGAGTCGCGCTCCAACGCGACCAGCCGCACCGTGAAGCGGTTGTTGACGACCAGCGGATAGATCATCGGATGAACGGGATGAGCGCCGGGGTTCCGGCTGTCGGAAAAGTAGCCAGGCGCCGGGGCGATATCGCTTGCGCCCTTGTCGAACAGGCTGAAGGCCTGCCGCCCCTCGAACCACAGATACCATTCCAGCTCGTGCCCGCGCGCCTCGGAATAGGGCTTCCATTGCATAAGCTGGATGTGAAGTCGTTTCGCTAGCATGGGCAGCTCCTGTCGGTGTAGCAGCGCAAGAACGCAGGGATTGCAATGTGCGCTGGGGCGGCTGGGGGATAGCCGCTCTCCCACGGCGCGTAAGTGAACCATCTCTCGTTTTCGGCCGTGCCCTGACGACCGTCCGATCCTGCTGGCGCAATCGAATCCGTTTTACCCCTGCCGGCTTTCATGGCATCAGGGGCCGTTCAAGGGGTGCAACCGTCATGACCCTCACCGGCTTCCTTGCCTACAGCGCCGCACTCGGCATCGCCGCCGCCATTCCCGGCCCTGGCGTCACCGCGCTTGTGGCGCGGGCCTTGGGCTCCGGCTTCCGCTCGTCGCTGGCCATGTCCTTCGGACTGATGCTCGGCGACCTCATTTATCTCACCGCCGTGGTGCTCGGCCTTGCCTTTGTCGCGCAGACCTTCGGCATGGTCTTCCTCGCCATCAAATGGCTGGGCGTCGCCTATCTCGCCTTCCTTGGCTGGCGGTTCTGGACCGCCGGTATCACGCCCGAAACGGTCGAGGCCAGGAAAGGCAAGGGTGGTCTGGTATCGAGCTTCCTTGCCGGCCTCACCGTCACGCTCGGCAACCCGAAGACGATGATCTTCTATCTCGCAATCACGCCGACCATCGTCGACCTGAAGACCATCACCCTCGCCGACTACGGCATTCTGGCCGCACTCACCGTCATCGTGCTCTTCGTGGTGCTGGTGCCTTATCTGGCGCTGGCCGCCAAGGCGCGCTGGTTCCTGAAATCGCCACGCGCGCTGAAGGCGCTGAACCGCACCGCAGCCGGCTTCATGGTTGGCGCAGCCGCAGCCATTGCGGCCCGTCAGTAGACCGGTTTCAGCCAATCCATTCCGCCAATCCGGCCATCGGGGAAATGCGTTTCCGGGAGGTCAGCCTTTTCAGCAAGCGCCTCACTCGATATTTTCGGCCGGCAGCCTATCTTGCGCGATCGAAAGCCCTATTCTGTCCGCCGATGCCAATTGCCTGACCAATTGCCTGATCTGGGAGCGAAACCAATGAACAAGCCCGTCTCTTCGCCGCGCGTGCCCGGCCGCGGCCGCGTCTACAATTCGATCACCGAGACGATCGGCGACACGCCGTTGGTGCGGCTCGACAAATTCGCCAAGGAGAAAGGCGTCGTTGCCAACCTTCTGGCCAAGCTCGAATTCTTCAACCCGATCGCCTCGGTCAAGGATCGCATCGGCGTTTCGATGATAGAGGCGCTGGAAGCGTCGGGCCGCATCAGGCCCGGCAAGACGACGCTGATCGAGCCGACCTCCGGCAATACCGGCATTGCGCTCGCCTTCGCCGCCGCCGCCAAGGGCTACAAGCTGATCCTGACCATGCCTGAAACCATGTCGGTGGAGCGCCGCAAGATGCTGGCGCTGCTTGGCGCCGAGCTGGTGCTGACCGAAGGTCCCAAGGGTATGAAGGGTGCCATTGCCAAGGCCGATGAGCTGGCGGCGACCCTGCCCGATGCGGTCATTCCGCAGCAGTTCGAAAACCCGGCCAATCCGGAGATCCACCGTCGCACCACGGCCGAGGAGATCTGGAACGACACCGATGGCGGCGTCGACATCTTTGTCGCCGGCATCGGCACCGGCGGCACCATCACCGGCGTCGGCCAGGTGCTGAAGCAGCGCAAGCCTTCGGTGCATGTCGTCGCCGTCGAGCCGGAGGCCTCGCCCGTGCTGTCGGGCGGCCAGCCCGGCCCGCACAAGATCCAGGGCATCGGCGCCGGCTTCGCGCCAAAGATCCTCGACACCTCGATCTATGACGAGATCGTCAAGGTCTCCAATGAGGATTCGGTCGCCAATGCCCGCCTCGTCGCCCGCCTTGAGGGCGTGCCGGTCGGCATCTCGTCGGGCGCCGCACTCCAGGCGGCAATCGTCGTCGGCTCGCGGCCGGAGAACAAGGGCAAGAACCTGGTGGTGATCATCCCGTCCTTCGCCGAGCGCTATCTGTCGACCATCCTGTTCGACGGGCTGGGGGCTTAGTCCTTACGTCTTCGCTGGACCGCCGAAAAGCCGCTGGTGGCTTCAGCCGCCGGCTTGAGCGGAAGGCGGCTTCCGGGTCAAATCGCCCGGCCTGCTTCGTGCAGGTTGGGGAGGATTTGAATGTACAGACTCTACACACGCCCAGGCAGTGGCGGCTTCGTCGTCGAGGCCGCGTTGGCGCTGGCAAACGTGCAATTCGACCAGATCGATGTGCCGAAGAAAGACCCGCCGGACCCGACTTTCCTCGACATCAGCCCGTTGAACCAGGTTCCGGTCCTGACCTTGCCCAGCGGTCAGTCGATAACCGAATCGGCGGCGATCTGCATCCTGCTTGCCGAGCGCCACCCGCAGGCGGGTCTGGCGCCGGCCGCCGGATCGCCGGATCGCGCCGATTTCCTGCGCTGGATGGCGTTCATGTCGTCGGTGCTCTACCCAGCCATCCTGCGTCTATACTATGCCCATCGCTACACCACCGATGCCGAGGGCAAGAAAGCCGTCAAGCAGGCAGCCATTGCCGAGATGGACCGCGGCTTCGCCATTGTCGATGCAGCACTTGAGGGGCGAGATTGGATGGTCGGCGACGCGATGTCGCTGGCCGACATCTATCTCGTCATGCTGGTGGCCTGGCACCCTGATGTCGACAAGGCGCGGGCGGACTGGCCGAACATCGAACGCCTGTGGTCGACATTGCGCGCGCATCCGCTGATGAAACGGCTCAACGCATCGCATGAGATGTGGCCGAGTTGAGCGGCGCTCAATTTCGCAGGATCGCCCGTTTCGCCTGCAGGAAGCGGCGCACGGCCGGGTCGCGCTCGAGGCCGATCGCCCGGTCATAGGCTTCGACCGCTTGCGCTGCATTGCCGAGCCTGGCCAGCAGGCCGGCGCGGGCAGCCCAGTAGGGTTGATAGTCGTTAAGCCGCTTGTCGTCGCCGAGCACGTAAAGCGCCGCAAGTCCCGCCGCCGCCCCGTCGACCTCGGCGATCGCCACGGCGCGGTTGATCGCCACCACCGGCGACCCGGCAATGGCCGACAGCGCATCGTAAAAATTTCGGATCGCCGCCCAGTCGGTCTGGCCGGTCCGCCGCCGCGTCGCGTGCACCGACTGCACGGCCGCTTCGAGTTGGTAGCGGCCGATGACGCCCATGGTCGCAGCGTGGCCGAGCAGCGCTTCGGCCTCGTCGATCAGCGCGTGATCCCACAGAAGGCAATCCTGATCGGCAAGCGGAACATAGTCGCCGGCTTCATCGCGCCGCGCCGGGCGGCGCGCCTCGGCGAACAGCATCAGCGCCAGCAGACCGAGCGCTTCCGGCTCGTCGGGCATCAGCGACGCCACCAGCCGCCCGAGCCAGATGCCTTCCGTCGCCAGATTGCGGCGTTGCGTTTCAGTTCCGGCGGGGTCGGTCCAGCCCTCAGCGAAAGCGGCGTAGATCGCCTCCAGCACCGTATCCAGCCGCTCGCCGAGTTCGGCCCGCTCCGGTACGCGGAACGGAATGCCGATCTCGCGGATGCGGCTCTTGGCGCGCACCAGGCGCTGGCCCATCGTCGCCGGCGAGACCAGGAAGGCCGAGGCGATTGCTCCCGCGTCGAAACCCAGAACCGTCTGCAGGATCAGCGGCGCCCGCACGCTGGCCTCGATCGCCGGATGCGCACAGGCAAACATCAGCCTGAGACGCTCGTCGGGCAGGTCTTCGTCTTGCATGCTTGCCTCCATCTCCTCGGCCATCAGCTTGAGATGGTCGCGGCTCGCCTCGCTGGTCAGCCGACGGCGCACCGCATCGACACCACGGCGGCGCGCGACCGCCAGCAGCCAGGCCTCGGGCTTCTCAGGCACGCCGGCTTCCGGCCAGCGCTCAAGTGCTGCGGCAAAGGCATCCGCCAGCGCGTCCTCGGCGCCGGCGACATCGCGCGTGCGCGCCGCGAGCCAGGCGACGAGCTTGCCGTAGCTTTGCCGGGCGGCCGCCTCGGCCGCCGCGCGCGCGATCTCCGGTCGACTGTCCATCACTGGGTCATTTCTGAGAGGCGTACTCGGTCATTTCCCAGATCGGCCGCACCTCGATAGTGCCGGCGCTGGCGCCTGGACAGCGCGCTGCCCATGCGATCGCCGCGTCGGCGTCCTCGGCCTCGATCATGTAGAAACCGGCAAGCTGCTCCTTGGTGTCGGCGTAGGGGCCGTCGAGCACATTGGTCTTGCCGTTGGCCGTCCGCACCGCGGTGGCAAGCTGGGTCGGCTTCAGTCGGTCGCCGGCGAGCCACGCTCCGGATTTCTTCAACGCTTCGGTGTAGGCGCCGTAGGCGGCGCTGATCTCGTAGGTCTTGTCGCTCGGCGCGGCCGCCATCGCGGCTTCGTTCGCGTATATCAAAAGCATGTATCGCATGGTCTTCTCCCGTTCTTAGGAAGGCCGCGTCATTGCGTGCCGGACGTATGTCGCGCGGCCCTGCCCGATTTCGACAGGCTTCAGAAAAACTTTCATCTTCACAAGGCGATTTCGCAAGGACCAGATCTTTCCTGGCTGGACGGTGGCAGCACCGGAGTGGCAGCGGTCGCGCCCAGCACTATCCTCTGTCGTGGCGGGCACGTCACGCGAGGCATGGGAGGAGAGAATGGAACTCGTGACCCACAAGAAATTCAAGAACGGCCGGTTGATGCCATGGGCAAAGGGCACGGTCGTCAGCGGCGCGAAAGGAACCGTCTATCTCTGCGGCAACACCGCGACATCGGCCGACTATGATCCAGCCGGCAAGAAAGGCGGCGGCTTCGCCGGCGATGCGGCGGAGCAGTGGCGTGAAGTTCTCGGCAACATCAAATCGGATCTGGAGGAACTGGGCAGCGGCCTCGACCATCTCATCAGGCTGACCTTCTTCGTCAGAGGGCCGTTTCCCGATGGCGGCGTGCTCAGCTCGCCCAATTTTCGTCTCGACGTACTGGACGCGTTCTTCGCCGAGCATTGTCCGAAGCATTGCAGCTACAACAATCCGCCGCCTTCGGAAGTGATCGGTGTCGTAGCGCTTGCCCAGGCCGACATCGTCATCGAGATCGTCGCCGTCGCGGCGCTGCCCGACTGAGGTCGGATCAGGCCTTCGGCTTGAGCCAGCCGCGATAGCGCACGATCAGCCCCGGCGAGCGAGTGCGAGGTCACTTTTTGGCGACATGGGATCAGCCGATCATGCGCGCACGCAGCGCGGCGGACGGGATCCCGCAACTGTCCTTGCGGCCGAAGATGGCGTAGCGGTTTTTGGCGATGCGTTCGTAAAGCCAGCCGCGCAAGGGGCGCGGCAACAGCAGCAGGGCTTTCGCCGCTCGCCACGGCCAGCCGAGTTCGGCCATCACGGCAACAAAACTGTCCAGCCGCATGAAAGGAGCGCCGCCGATGAGGACCAGATTGGTCTCATAGCTGTCGGTGCGCAGTCCATGTTTGTGGAACAGCGCCTCGCCGAAGGGCGACTGCGCCGTGGCGAAGCGGAAGCGGTTTTTGCGGTCGAGCCTGACCACCGTGCGCACGAAGCCCGAGCACAGCACGCAGACGCCATCGAAAACGATCAAAGGCTGGCTGGCATCGAAGGGTTCAGGAGAAGAAGTCACGGGACATCCGGCAGCTTGTGTCAGGCGACACTAAGCCTGCCGGCTAGGGGATCAAAGCCGCGGCGTTGTCGCACGGCTTCTCGCGGCCAGCGCGGGGCGCTCGGCGCGATAGGTGGTTGCGCGGTGGTCGGCGCCCGGTCTGCAGATCCGGCTGTCGTGACGCGTTTCGAACGTCATGATCAGTGCGCGCCGAGCGAGCTGCCGCGACGGGCGCAGGCCGGGCCCGGTCCGCGCATGTAATAGCGCTCCGGCCGATAGGTCGGCGCGATGAATTCGCGGATGGCGGCGGCATAGCCGGCGATGTGGCCCCAGAATTTCATTTTACCCAGTCCCTGTCCCGATTTTCGGATGTCCCGTCCGATTGCGGGGATCATAGCGTCGAGGCGTGAATAGTCGGTGAACACGATGTTAATCTTCGGTCGAAAACCAGTCGCTTCGTGGCCGGAATGCGGCGGTTTCGGGGTCTTTCAGAGCCTTTTGAGCCCTTTCCGGCCAATGTGACTTTTGCATCACATATGTTTCGTCTGGATGTCGCTTGGGCGCGGTTCTGTTTCAATTTCGGCGAGCCCCGCGAAATTTCCGTGCGCATGGCTGCAAAGCCGCCAGGCAGCAATCGGAACCGGAACCGGCTTTACCCGTTCTCGGTTGAACCGCATCGCGCAGGAGTTTCGCCATGGCACCGCGCCCCGCCTGGAAGGGCTATCTGAAACTGTCGCTGGTCACCTGCGCCGTCGAACTGACCAACGTCGTCACCCACACCGAAAAGGTCTCGTTTAGGGTGCTGAACCGCAAGACCGGCAACACGGTCAAGCGCATCTATGTCGATGCCGAAACTGGCGAGCCGCTGGACGAAGGCAATGAGATCAAGGGCTACGAACTCGATGACGGCGACTTCGTCCATATCGAGGAAGACGAGATCGCCGCGGTGCAGATCGAGTCGTCGCACACCATGGCGCTGGACGGCTTCGTCGACAAAGCCTCTATCCAGCAGATCTATCTCGACACGCCCTATTATGTCGCGCCGGCCGACAAGGTGTCGGAGGAAGCCTTTGCCGTCATCCGCGACGCCATGGCCGGCAAGAAGATGGCCGGGCTGGCGCGCATCGTGCTCTATCAGCGGGAACGTCCCGTCGTTATCGAGCCGCTCGGCAAAGGCATGGTGCTGACCACTTTGCGCTACGACAACACAGTGCGGCAGCCCGACAGCGTCTTCGGCGACATTGAGGCGGTGAAGACCGACCAGGAGATGACCGATCTCGCCGAACTCATCATCGACAAGAAGAAGGCGAAGTTCGATCCGTCGAAATTCGAGGACAAATATGAGGACGCGCTGCTCGAGCTGATCCGCGCCAAGAAGGCCGGCAAGAAGGCGCCGAAGCCACAGGCCGCGCCCAAGCCGTCCAACGTGGTCAATCTGTTCGACGCGCTGAAGAAGAGCCTGTCGGATGGCGGCACGGCGAAAGGCTCGGCCAAGAAGGCCAGGCCGGCGGCCAAAAGCGGCAAGGCGAAAGCCGCCGCGCCCAAACGCAAATCGGCGTGAGGCCCAGCACCATGGCCAGCCTTGAACAATATCAGTCCAAGCGCGATTTCAAGAAAACCGCCGAGCCTGCCGGCAAGGTCACGCGCGGCAAGACATCCGGCGGCATCTTCGTCATCCAGAAACACGACGCCACCAGGCTGCATTACGATTTCCGCCTCGAGCATGACGGCGTCTTGTGGAGCTGGGCGGTGACGCGCGGCCCGAGCCTCGATCCGCACGAAAAGCGGCTGGCCGTGCATGTCGAGGACCACCCGCTCGACTATGCGTCCTTCGAAGGCACCATCCCCAAGGGCGAATATGGCGGCGGCACCGTCATCGTCTGGGACGAAGGCACATGGACGCCCGAGATCGACCCCGCCAAGGCGATGAAGAAGGGCCACATCTCATTCGAGCTCAAAGGAAAGAAGCTGAACGGCCTGTGGCATCTGGTCAGGCTGAAGCCACGCGCGGGTGAAAAGCGTGACAACTGGCTGCTGATCAAATCCGACGATGCCGCTGCCCGCCCGGGCGAAGACATTCTGAAGGACGCACCGGAATCGGTGAAATCCGGCCTCACCATCGAGCAGGTCGCGGAGGGCAAGACCGTCGACGGCAAGAAGCCGAAGGTCTGGCATTCCAACAAGCCTGCCGCCTCCAGCAAGGCGAAGGCCGGCAAGCGTCTCGATTTCATCGAGCCGCAGCTGGCGACGCTGGAGCGCGAGGCGCCGCCCGGCAAGGACTGGCTGCACGAAGTCAAATTCGACGGCTACCGCATGCAGGCGCAGATCGCCGGCACCGAGGTGCGGCTTCTGACCCGCACCGGCCTCGACTGGACGGAGAAATTCGGCTCCGAGATCGTTGCCGAACTCGCCCAGCTGAAATGCAGCGACGCCATCATCGATGGCGAGATCGTCGTGCTGGCCGACAGCGGCGTTTCGTCCTTCGCGCTGCTGCAACAGGATCTCTCGGCCAATCGCACCAGCCGCTTCACCTACTACGTCTTCGACCTGATGCGGCTCGACGGCAAGGATCTGCGCGCCGAGCCGCTGGTCGAGCGCAAGCAGGCGCTGCAGGAGCTGCTTGGTGAGCCGTCCGAAAATGCCGCCGTCCGCTTCAGCGATCATTTCGCCGAGCCTGGCAAGATCATGCTGCAGCATGCCTGCCGCATGGGGCTGGAAGGCATCGTTTCCAAGCGCGCCGACGCGCCCTATCGCAGCGGCCGCGGCCCAAGCTGGGTAAAGTCCAAATGCACGGAGCGCCAGGAATTCGTCATTGGCGGCTATCTGCCCTCGGAAAAGACCGGCCGCGGCCTGCGCTCGCTGCTGGTCGGCTATTTCGAAGGCGGCAAGCTCAATTATGCCGGCCGCGTCGGCACCGGCTTTTCGGTCAAGGGCGCGACGGACCTGAAGAAGAAGCTCGATGCGCTGAAGGCAGAATCATCGCCTTTCGCCGCCGCCGTGCCGAAGGGCAAAGGCCTGGTCTGGGTCAAGCCTGAACTGGTCGGCGAAGTGGAGTTCCGCAGCTGGACCTCGGACCGTATAATACGCCACGCGTCGTTCCAGGGACTGCGCGAGGACAAGCCGGCGGAGGAAGTCGTGCAGGAAAAGCCATCGAAACCGTCGAGCAAGGCAAAGCCTGCGGCAAGCAGCGCCGGCAAGGCTTCCGGGACGAAAGCTGGGGCAATGACCACCAGCGTAAAAATCTCCCATCCCGAAAAACTGCTGTGGCCCGACGAAAAAATATCCAAGCAGGCTTTGCTCGAGCACTACGCGCTGGTCTGGCCGCGCATGGAGCAGTTCATCATCAACCGGCCGCTCAGCCTGGTCAGGGCGCCGGACGGCATAGGCGGGCCGCGCTTCTTCCAGAAACACGCCTCGGCCGGCATGAGCGACAAGATCGCTCGGATGAAGGATCCGACCGACGGCGAGGAAATCCTGTTCATCCGCGATTTCGACGGCCTTGCCGCTCTGGTCCAGTACGGTGTGGTCGAGGTCCACATCTGGGGCTGCACGACCGACGAGCTGGAAAAGCCCGACCAGATCATCTTCGATCTCGATCCCGACGAGGGCGTCGACGTCAAGGCGGTGCGCGAGGCAGCGCTCGACATCCGAGGCAAGCTCGACGATCTGTCGCTGCCCAATTTCGTCAAGCCGTCGGGCGGCAAGGGCTATCACGTGCTGGTGCCTCTAAAACCGTCAGCGGATTGGGAGGCGGTCAAAACCTTCTCGCATGATTTCGCCAAGGCGCTGGAGCAGGCCGCGCCCGACCGCTACACGGCAACGCTGTCGAAGAAGGCGCGCACCGGAAAAATCTTCGTCGACTATCTGCGCAACGGCAGGGGTTCGACCACGGTCGCGCCCTACTCCTCACGCGCCAAGAAGGGCGCGACGGTGTCCATTCCGGTGACATGGGCGGAGGTGGAAGCGGGGCTGGCGCCGAATGCATTTCCGATCGGCGACAAGACGACGCTGAAGCAATTGGAGAAGGCTGATCCGTGGGCGGATTTCTTCAAGCAGGCGAAGGTGCTGAAGCGGGGGTGAGGCGCACGCTTCTCGCCTACGCTGGAGATCCGTCACACCCCCCTCTGTCCTGCCGGACATCTCCCCCTCAAGGGGGGAGATTGGATGTCACCTCAGCTTTCGCCAATCACCGACGCCGTAAGACTGGCGATGCCGCGCAGCTGCCAATCTCCCCCCTTGTGGGGGAGATGTCCGG
Organism: Mesorhizobium sp. P3_A2; assembly: GCF_056403115.1. Lineage (NCBI taxonomy): Bacteria > Pseudomonadati > Pseudomonadota > Alphaproteobacteria > Hyphomicrobiales > Phyllobacteriaceae > Mesorhizobium > Mesorhizobium sp. P3_A2. The sequence goes on along the minus strand of NZ_JBFUGC010000002.1, from coordinate 394,729 downwards.
CAGGACAGAGGGGGGCGCTGTCCYGCCAGCATCGCGAAATCGGCACCGGCAAACTAAGCCAAAAACACCCGCTCAAACGCCTGTTTCCCCGGCGGTGAAAACACCACGGCGCGACTATCCTTCTCCCGCCTTGCCCATTTCTCCGCCAGGATCTTGTCGAGGATCGCCGCGCCCAGCGTGCCGGCGAGGTGCGAGCGGCGCACGCTCCAGTCGAGGCAGGCGCGGCAGACCGGCCGGCGCGGCTTGGCGCCGACATCGATGCCGATGGCCGAAAAATGCGATGCCGCCGACGGCCCGAGCCTGATCTCCTGGTCGTCGCGCAAAAGAATGTCGCGCGCGACGAGCCGGTCCAGCATCGCCACCGCCTGTTCGCCGGCGAGGTGGTCGTAGCAGACGCGGGCGACGCGCATGGCGCCGTCGCGCGGACCCGGCCGCACGCGTTTGGGGCCAACGGCTTCCGCCACGCCGGTGATGGCTTCGATCATGCCCGCCACCTGCGGTCCGGCGAGGCCGTAATAGCGGTGCCGGCCCTGGCTGGCCAAAGTCAGCAGCCCGCCCTCCATCAGTTTGGACAAATGCGAGGACGCGGTCGGCAGCGACACGCCGGCCTCCAGCGCCAGTTCGCTTGCCGTCAAAGCCGTGCCGCCCATCAGCGCATTCAGCATGTTTGCCCGCGCCGGATCGCCGACCAGGCTGGCGATGCGGGCGATGTCGGGTCCTTCACGCATAGTTAGGTATCCATCGAAGCATTCTTGCGAGATAATCACTAATGTCGGGCGAGATCAAGGAGAACGCCGATGCCAACCGCTTCCGCCCCACTCGCCAGCCGCCAGACATTTCCGGTCGTCACCTGGCTGCACCGGCGGCTGCTCGCCCGCTGGTATGACCGCCACCTGCAGCGGCTCGACCTCGCCGAGATCGACGACCATTTGCTGCGCGATCTCGGCCTGACCCGGGAGGATGTGCGCCGCGAATGCGCGAAATCCTTCTGGCAGGCCTGACCGCCAGACTTTTGCTTAGCAGGCCCGGCGGCACAACGTTTCGACGCCGCTCGAACCATTCACGCGAAACCCAAGGAGACCGACATGACCATCACCTGCTTCATCCGCTACGAGATCGACCCGTTCGGCAAGGCGGCGTTCGAGCAATATGCCAAGGCCTGGGGCCAGGCGATCCCGCGCTGCGGCGCCGATTTGATCGGCTACTACGCCCCGCATGAGGGCTCGGCCACCACGGCCTACGCCGCCTACAACATCGACAGTCTGGCCGCCTACGAAGCCTATCGCGCCCGGCTCGCTGCCGATCCCGCCGGCAAGGCCAATTACGAATTCGCCCGCCGGGAAAAGTTCATCTTGAAAGAAGACCGCATCTTCCTGAAGCTGGTGTCGGGGCCGCATGGACCGCAGCAGCTGTTCCAGACCGCGGTCAAGGAGGAAGCATGATCGCTGTCATCTTCGAGGTGCAACCGGCTGAGGGAAAGCGCGATGCCTATCTCGGCATCGCCGCCGAGCTGCGACCGCTGCTCGACGGTATCGATGGCTTCATCTCCATCGAGCGCTTCCAGAGCCTGGTCGACCCGAACCGCATCCTGTCGCTGTCCTTCTGGCGCGACGAGGAAGCGGTCAAGGCCTGGCGCAATACGGAAGAGCACCGGCAGGCGCAAAAAGCCGGCCGCGGCGGGATCTTTGCCGGCTACCGGTTGCGCATCGCGCATGTGGTGCGCGATTATGGGCTGACGGAGCGGGACGAGGCGCCGGCGGATAGTCGGGCGGTGAATGGGTGAAGCTGGCGGATGTGCGGCAGGGTTCATAACCGTCGACCATCGCGCCGCCCCTCATTGTCCTGCCGGACATTTCTCCCCGTATAGTGACGGGGAGAAAGACGCTGTTGCTGATGGTTTCGCCAATCGCCAGCGTTGCAGAACAAGCTGCGAAATTCGCGATAGCCCCCTTCTCCCCGTTTACGGCAGGGCAATCGCATATGGACTCTTTCGAGGAATCGAACGGCGAACAAATCGGAATCGGGTCGAGAACAAACGTCGCGAGATTCCATCTTTGTTCCGCATATGCGATTCCCCTGCCGTTTACGGGGAGAAGATGCCGGCAGGCAGATGAGGGGCAGCGCCGACCTTTGCCTTACCTAAGCATTCCCGATCAGCACCCCGGCCGCGAACACCAGCGCCCCGCCCAGCACCACCTGGAACGCTGCGCGCAGGAACGGTGTCTGCATGTAGCGGTTCTGGACGAAGGCGATCGTCCACAGTTCGAAGAACACCACCACCGCCGCCACCGCCGTCGCCGTCCAGAAATGCGGGATGAGATAGGGCAGCGCGTGGCCGAGGCCGCCCAGCGTCGTCATGATGCCGACGGTCAGCCCCCGCTTGATCGGCGAGCCGCGGCCCGACAGTTTGCCGTCGTCGGAGGCGACTTCGGTGAAGCCCATCGAAATGCCGGCGCCGATCGAGGCGGCAAGGCCGACCAGCAGCGTCTGCCAGGTGTCGTGGGTGGCGAAGGCGGCGGCAAAGATCGGCGCCAGCGTCGACACCGAGCCGTCCATCAGCCCGGCCAGCCCCGGCTGCACATAGGTCAGGATGAACTGGCGCTGCTCGGCGCTTGCCTCTTCGTCCCTGACGGCGCCCGGCACAAGTGTCTGCTCCAGCCGATGCGCCGAATTCTCATGGCTTTGCTCCGCCGCCGCGAGGTCGTTGAGCAGTTTTCTGGTCGAAGCGTCGCTGGTGCGCTTGGCTGCTTCGACATAGAAGCGATAGGCCTGCCGCTCCATCTCTTCGGCCTGGCGCCGCACATGCTCGATGCCCAGCGGCCGCACCAGCCAGTCGGGCTTGCGCTCGTAATACCCTCTTACATGCTCGCGGCGCAGCAGCGGAATGCGCTCGCCGAAACGCTTGCGGTAAAGCTCGATAAGGGAATCGCGATGGCCGTCCTCCTCCTCCGCCATCGCCTCGAACACTTTTGCCGATTGCGGAAAGTCTTCCGCCAGCCCGTCGGCATAGGCGCGGTAGATGCGCCCGTCATCCTCCTCGGAGGAAATTGCCAGCGCCAGGATCTCCTGTTCCGACAGCGTTTCGAAGGGACGGCGGCCGAAACCGAAGACATGGGAAAGCATGACAAATTCACCCTAGTTTAGAATAGTTCTAAACTAGGCGCTGGCGCTTCTCCGGTCAATCGCCGGTCAACAAGTGTTGAAGCGCCGGGGCTGCGGCGTACCCTTCATTATCAGCGAATGTTCACCTATATTGACGGCGACACGCAAAGCGAAAGGTATCCTGGAGATGACGACAAAGCCGCACGACCACTTCGACCCGAAACCCGTCCTCGATCTCATCGCCAGCATCGAGGCCGACCTGCAGCGGCTGAAAGGCCTGGTCGAACAGCAGGTCGAAAAGTTCGACCCCGCCAATCCGCACAACAAGGCGCCCGACGGCAAGCTGACCGAGGAAGGCGTCGAATGCTGCTACCGCATGTTCGACGAAGGCAAGTCGCGCTATTCGGTCGCCCAGCAAATGAAGATCTCCTTCGCCGCCGCCACGCACAGGTTCAATGCCTGGCGCAAGGCGGGTGGCGCGAAGCGGCAGAGGGCGCTGTTAGGGTGATTGGCGAAAGCCGAAGCGACATCTGATCTCCCCCCTTGAGGGGGCTGAGGAGTGGTCCGCGCAGCGGACGGAAAGCCAACTGCTTGGCTTTCCGAGCGACGAAGGGCTGGCAAGGCAGAGGGGGTCGGTCTGACCGGGCTCGACGTCCTGCGCGGCAGATGGAGGGCTAGCGCTTTACGCGCGGCGACCCCCTCTGTCGCCTTCGGCGACATCTCCCCCACGAGGGGGGAGATTAGCTGTATCACCTACGGCACCAGATCGATCTCTTCCGTCTCGCCGCCTTCGCAGGTGTAGCAGCAGTCTTCGCATTTTTCCTGGTTGTTGGGGCCGACGCCCCAATAGGTTTCCTCGTCGCCGTCGACCCAGGCGCCGTAGCAGATCGACTCGCCTTCGTTGCACGAGATCGGGATCTGCTTGGTCTCGCCATCGTCGAGATAGAAGTCCTTGTCGTTGCCCGGCCAGACATAGTCGCGGTCCTGGCTGTAGAGCTCGAGGCGCATGGCGTTGGGATGGCTGTTCTTGACGGCAAAGGTGATGTCGGCGGCATAGGCCGATGGCGCCAGCAGAGCGGACAGCGAAAGCGCTGCGACGATGCGGCGCGTGATGGTGAGAGACATGGCATTCCCCGGATGAGAATCGGCCCCCCGGCCGAGAGCGCCAGCATCGCATGATGGCGGCCGACATTGAAGGGCAGTCGCTGACTGAATTTGGGGGGATTGGCGGGCGAGTGTAATCTCCCCCCTTGAGGGGGAGATGTCGCCAAAGGCGACAGAGGGGGTCGCCTCGCGTAGAGCGCCAACCTCATTTGCGAAATCAGGCCGAGCCCGGTCGGACCGACGCCCTCTGGCCGCTACGCGGCCATCTCCCCCTCAAGGGGGGAGATCAGCAGCTTCGGCGCCTCACTCACCCCACAAACCCAACCCGTTTATGCGATCCATCGCAAAACGGCTTGTTGGCCGAATGGCCGCAGCGGCAGAGAAACGTGCGGGTGGTGCGGTCGATCGTGTGGCCGGTGCCGGTGACGATCTCGGCATTGCCTTCGACCTTCAACGGCCCGTTGGTGGTGGGCGTTATGGTCAGCGGGCCGTTTCGCGCCTCCAGCGTCGCCGGCGCCTCCTTCAGCGGCGGCTCGCCGGTGGCTGTGAAGCCGGCCTTGATGTGGCCGTTGTCGCAGAACGGCTTGTTCTGCGAGGCGCCGCAGCGGCAGAGCGTGGCGCGAAACAAGGTCTCGCCGCCCAGCACGATCTCGGCATGAACGGCCAGCGGCCCGTTCTCGCGCAGCCGCACGGTGTTGACCACTGGCGGCTTCTCCTGCGGCCCGCCATCCTTCCTGAAGTAGCCGATGGCGCCGGACGGACAGTTTTCGGCCAGCGTCACCACCTGCTCGACGCTTGCCGCCTCGGGGTGGATCCATTCGCCCGGCGCATTGGGCACGAAGACATGCGGATTGCCGAGCACGCAATTGCGCGAGTGGATGCAGCGCTTGCCGTTGAAGGAAACGTCGATCTTCTCGCCTTCGACCGTGCCTGCCATGGAGCTCTCCTCGTGGTGGGTGGCAAGAGGCTAGGGCGGCGGTGGGAACGGCGTCAAGCTGGCTTGGGGGCTGATCTCCCCCTTGAGGGGGAGATGTCGCCGAAGGCGACAGAGGGGGTGGGTCCGACTGGGCTCGGCTTCCTGCGCGACAGATGGAGGTCAGCGCTCCACGCGAGACGACCCCCTCTGGCCTGCCGGCTTTCGTCACTCGGAAAGCCAAGCAATTGGCTTTCCGTCCGCTACGCGGACCGCTCCTCAACCCCCTCAAGGGGGGAGAGGCGCCTGCCCTCCGCTATGGCTTCGGGCGTTCGTCGCTTCAATCGACAAATCGTTGTCGATTGATCGGCCTGCGGCCGACCGCTCCTCACTCCACCAGATCGATCGTCTCGGTCGTCTTCTCCACGCAGATGAAGCAGCAGGTGTCGCATGGCTGGTCATTGTCCGGCCCGACCCCGGCCGAAATCGCGTCATTGCCGTTCACCCAGGCGCCGTAGCAGATGTTTTCGCCCTGAGAGCACGAGATCGGCACCGATTTCTGTGAGTTCGGCTCGATCAGAAACACCTGGTCGCCGCCCGGCCACGACATCTTGCGGTCACGGCTGAACAGCTCCACCGCCACCGCCTGGCTGCGCAGGTTCTTGACGAAGAACGCCATGTCGGCGGCATGCGCCGGGGTGGCGAGGAGCAGGGCGGCAAGGGTGAGGCGGAGCATGGCGGCGGTTTCCGAATCGGAGAGGGGAACTAGAGCATGAGCGGAGAAGCGGCGGTAGAGCGGGTAATCTCCCCCCTCGAGGGGGAGATGTCGCCAAAGGCGACAGAGGGGGTCGGTCCGACCGGACTCGACCTGATTGACGCAGAGGAAGGCTAGCGCTCGACGCGATGCGACCCCCTCTGGCCTGCCGGCTTTCGTCGCTCGGAAAGCCAAGCAATTGGCTTCCCGTCCGCTACGCGGACCACTCCTCAACCCCCTCAAGGGGGGAGATCAGCGCCTCACCGCCACGTGCGGCGCGAATGTCTTTATGGCTTCGACCATGTCCTGACCGCGCACATCCAGCGACGACACTTCCATGTGCACGATGTTCTTGCCGAAGGGCAGCATCCGGTCGAGCGCATTGGCGGGCGCATATTTGATTTCGTCGGGTGGCTCGCGCGTAAGCTCGAAATTGAGCATTGCCGCGCCCTTGCCGGAGGTCAGATGCACGCTCTTCACCATCGCCCATGGCACCAGGACATCGCCGGCGCGAGCATCGCGGAAGCCTTGGCTGTCCAGGGTGACCTGGACCGAACGGTCGAAGGCGCCGCGCGCGATGACATAGCCGAGCCCAAGGCAGCCGAGCGCCACCAGCGCGATGACAAGCACATGCCCGCCATCGGCGCCCGCCGCCAGTCCGCGCAGCGCGCCGAAACCGAACATCGCGCCGATCAGCAACGGCCCGATTGCCGGGAAGATCTTTCCCGTGGCGCTGTTGCGGAGTTCAAGCGGCGCGGACATTTTCGCCAGCCTAGCGCTTCAGCAAGGTCCAGATCCAGCCGGCGAAGGTCAGCACCAAGAACGGATAGCCGGCGGCGGGCAGCGGCGCCGAGGTCGGCAGCAAGGGCGCGCCCCACAGCACCATGGCCACCGTCACGACAAACAGGATGGCAGCGATGAGGCCGGTGATCCGCATCCAGAGCGCAAAAGTGTTAGCCGCGCTGATCAGGACCAGCGCTGCCGCCCACAGCGAAATGCCGCCGACATAGGAGGGCACACTGGCCTCCAGCCCCGCCGCATTGCCGGCCAGCAGCAGGCTTTCACCGGCGAGGAAGGTGAGGAACCCGGCAGCTATGCAATCATTGCCCAACCGCTGGTATTTCATGGTGAGCAGCGCTGCGGCCACCACGAGTGCCACGCCGTCGATGGCCCACAGCGTTTCGCGCAGCGGGGCGCTGGCGACGAAGGTGCCGGCCAGGCCGAAGGCGCCGCCTATGGCGAGACCGAGAGAGGCGGCGGTGTCGAGGGTGGTGCGCATGTGATGGCTCCCCAAGCGGGGAGAGGATACCGCAGGGTGGGGTGATCGCAAAACTTGGCGATGGCCGCCTTACAATAAAAACGTCAGTAATGTGGACCTATGTTGCATTGCAATAGAATCATACCCCCTCGATGATGTTTGCTTTTTAGCAAACAAGAAGTATTGTTCGCCGAAGCGGGATCGCTTTGCGCTGAGTTATCCCCGCTGGGAGGAGTTGCGTAAGCGTTTGTATTTATTGTGGAAATCCCGAAACCATTAGCTTCCGTTGATGGTTTATTAGCCATGCCTTGACTCTCGGCATAGCTTAACCTCATCTTGAAGTCGTCCAGAATCAAGAAACCGCCGCAAAGCTGGCGAGCCGCGACGGTTTCAGAGTTCTAACCCGCACAAGATTGGACGTCAGGCGCGGGGTATGGCGTATTTGGTACACTGATGTTGAATCAGAATAATCCGCCATGGTCAAGCCTGACGTTCGCTCACGCCAAACTAAGGAGCGACTCGAATGGCGCAACGTACTTACCCCTCGTACTGGTTGTACAAGGACAATCGTGGTGAATGGCGTTGGACATATGAAGCTGCGAACGGCGAGACTATCTCCGTAAGCAGCGAAGGCTACAAGCGCCGGGTCGATGCCGAGCGCGGTATCGACATCATGAAAGCGTCGACCAACAGCCTAGTTTGGTACCCGGCGAATCTCGAGAACGCCGCTTGAAGGCTCGGGGAGAGGCTGACCAACGCTTCTCCCCGCACCAAAGCATCCCTGGGAAGAACGTGCATGCCGAAATCTTCGATAGCGTCTGTTGGATTTGAGTGCGCAAGCTCGTCCGTTGAATATATCCCTTTTGGGAGCAGCGCATCCCTTCTAGACTTCGACATAACTATGTTTAGACCTCAGATTGACTCGCACATTAGTTACCGTGAAACCTACAACGGAAAACCTTGCCTTGACGACGATAGGTCATTTGCACTTCGGCGATACATGGATCATTGGCGTCGCGAGATTCTGGATTCGGTCAACGGCGGGAAGACGGTCATCGTTTTTATGACCGACCTTATCTATTTATCCATTGCCACAGGAGAGAAGACCTATTCGGGATCAGGACGTAATTCCCGAGTTACGAGGATTGTAACTGACTACGACAACTACCGATTCTTGCCTTATTCACTCAAACTTACACCGAGCATCGGTCGTGGCATGGCGCTTTCGGTTGAGAAATCGGAGCCGCTTGTTGAGTATTGGAATGAGTTTGGCGAAGCCTCAACGTACAAAATCATCATAAATGACGCTGGGTCTCCAGGACACATCTTAACGCGAAATGGCAACAAGCCAGTGGGCCTATTACTTAGGTCGAAAGTTAGCAATGGCGCACTCGTGCTATTGCCGGATTTGGATGTTGACGCCGAAGAATTTACGACCGCAGGGAAAGGCAATCAAACGCTATGGTCTAAAGAGGGTCAAAGATTTTTTTCTGCATTGGTGAGCGCGGCTGTCTCAATCGACAAGGCGATCAAAAGCTCCGGAGAGGTTACGCCGGAGCCGAGTTGGTCTGCGACCGCAAGGTTCAAGCTGAAGGCTGAAATTGAGATTGAAGGCAGGCTTTCGGCTCTGAATGCCGAGCTTGACCGTATCAATGGAGAGACTAGTGACCTGAAGGCACGCCTTTCGGATGTCTCCTTGCTCAGAGGTTTGCTGTATGAGAAAGGTCCTCAGTTGGAGAAAGCCATAATCAAGTCCTTGCGTCTTCTTGGCTATTCGGCAGAGCACTCAAACATAGACAATATCGAACTTGACGTTGTTTTTGCTTCTGACGATGGCCGTTTGATTGGGGAAGCAGAAGGCAAGGATAGCAAACCCATCAACATCACTAAACTGCGGCAGTTGGCTCTGAATGTTCAGGAAGATTTCGAGAGGGAAGACGTCAAAAAGATCGCAAAGGGAGTCCTGTTCGGCAATGGTTATCGACTGTTGCCGATCGAGGAGAGAGAGGAGCCGTTCACTGACAAATGCTTGAGCGCTTCGACAGCTAGTTCAACAGCGTTGGTTAGCACACCAGACTTATTTTTGGTTGCACAGTATCTGAGCGACAATGCAGATTCGGATTTTGCCAAGAAGTGCAGGCTAGCAATTAGCTCAACCGTGGGCCGTGTATGTTTCCCGCCTGTCCCCAAATAGCGGACGCCAACCGAATCACCGCACTGCCGCAACCCCCGGGGTGGGACCCGCTGCCTCCGGCAGCTCCCACCCGGACTTGCGCTCGCATCGACCCACCGGGTCGATGCGTCCGGCCTGAAGGCCGGACCGCTTAGTCCCCCATCTTCAAGGCCTGAATAAACGCCTCCTGCGGGATATCCACCTTGCCGAACTGGCGCATCCGCTTCTTGCCCTCTTTCTGCTTGTCCAGCAGTTTGCGCTTGCGGCTCACGTCGCCGCCGTAGCACTTGGCGGTGACATCCTTGCGCAACGCCGAGATGGTTTCGCGGGCGATGACCTTGCCGCCGATCGCGGCCTGGATCGGGATCTTGAAGAGGTGGTGCGGGATCAGCTCCTTCAGCTTCTCGCACATTTGCCGGCCGCGCTTTTCCGCCGCCGTGCGGTGGACCAGCATGGACAGCGCGTCGACCGGCTCCTCATTGACCAGGATCGACATCTTCACCAGGTCGCCTTCCCTATAGTCGGTCAAATGATAGTCGAAGGAGGCGTAGCCCTTGGAGATTGATTTCAGCCGATCATAGAAATCGAAGACGACTTCGTTGAGCGGCAGATCGTAGGTCAGCATGGCGCGCTTGCCGACATAGGACAGGTCGGCCTGGATGCCGCGCCGGTCCTGGCAGAGCTTCAGGATACCGCCGAGATACTCGTCGGGCGTCAGGATGGTGGCGCGGATCCACGGCTCCTCGATGGCCGAGATCTTCACCACGTCGGGCATGTCGGCCGGGTTGTGCAGCTCTTTCATCGAGCCGTCGGTGAGCAGCAGCCGGTAGACGACGCTGGGTGCTGTGGCGATCAGGTCGAGGTTGAACTCGCGCTCCAACCGCTCCTGGATGATTTCCAGATGTAAAAGGCCAAGGAAGCCGCAGCGATAGCCGAAGCCGAGCGCGGCGGAAGTTTCCATTTCATAGGAGAAGCTCGCGTCGTTGAGGCGCAATTTGCCGACGGCGGCGCGCAGATCCTCGAAATCGGCGGCGTCGACCGGGAACAGGCCGCAAAACACCACCGGCTGCGCCGGCTTGAAACCGGGCAAGGCATGCGCGGTGGCTCGCTTGTCCTCGGTGATGGTGTCGCCGACGCGGGTGTCGGCCACTTCCTTGATCGAGCCGGTGAAGAAGCCGAACTCGCCGGGGCCGAGCTCGTCGACATTGATGCGGGCGGGCGTGAACACGCCGGTGCGCTCGACCAGGTATTTGGCGCCGGTGCCCATCATGCGGATGGTCTGGCCCTTTTTCAGCACGCCGTCGATGATGCGCACCAGAACGATGACGCCGAGATAGGCGTCGTACCAGCTGTCGACCAGCATGGCCTTCAACGGCGCGGTCGCGTCGCCTTCGCGCGGTGGCGGCAATTGGTGGACGATGGCCTCCAGCACATCGGGAATGCCCAGGCCGGTCTTGGCCGAGATCAGCACGGCGTTGGAGGCGTCGATGCCGATGACCTCCTCGACCTGCTCGCGGATGCGCTCGGGCTCGGCGGCCGGCAGGTCGACCTTGTTCAGCACCACGACGATCTCGTGGTTGTTGTCGATGGCCTGGTAGACGTTGGCCAGGGTCTGCGCCTCGACGCCCTGCGAGGCGTCGACGACCAGCAGCGAACCCTCGCAGGCGGCCAGCGACCGCGACACTTCATAGGCGAAGTCGACATGTCCGGGCGTGTCGATAAGGTTGAGGATATAGTCCTCGCTATTGTTGGCGCGGTATTTCAGCCGCACCGTCTGCGCCTTGATGGTGATGCCGCGCTCGCGCTCGATGTCCATCGAGTCCAGCACCTGCTCCTTCATGTCGCGCAGCTCCAGCCCGCCGGTGGACTGGATCAGCCGGTCGGCAAGCGTGGATTTGCCATGGTCGATATGGGCGACGATGGAGAAATTGCGGATGTGGTCGAGAGGCGTGCTCATGTCGCGCGCTTTAGCAGGGGCAGGGTTGAGGGGCAAGCGGGGTGCTCTTCCAGGGCAACGCTGCCGGGAATGAGGCCGCAATGACCAATGTCTGCGCTGCCCCTCATTGTCCTGCCGGACATTTCTCCCCGTATAGTGACGGGGAGAAAGGGCCTGACCGCAGCCGCGGCGCTCTTCTTGTTGCAACATTGGCGATTGGCGAAACCGGCGATGACAGCGTCCCTCTCCCCGTCACTCTACGGGGAGAGATGCCGGCAGGCAGGTGAGGGGCAGCGCCAACGCCCGGAACATGTGTCGTCCTGCATGGCACACATCACAAACCGGTGAGCGCTGTAACGAAGCCTCGGGCGGCTGCGAAGTGGGTGATGACCGGCGCATCCCAGCGCCCCACGGAGCAAGCCCAATGTCCACAAAACTTATCGCCTTGTCCGGCCTCCTCGCAGCATCGCTGTTGTCGTCGATCGGCACAGCCTTCGCCCAGCCGCTCACCGTGGTCGAATTGTTCACCAGCCAGGGCTGTTCGTCCTGCCCGCCGGCCAATGCCAATCTGATCAAGGTCAAGGACCAGCCCGGCGTTCTGGCGCTGTCGTTCAACGTCACCTATTGGGACTATCTCGGCTGGAAGGACACGTTCGGCCGCGAGGAATTCACGCAGCGCCAGGTGCGCTATGAGCCGTCGCTCGGCCGCTCCGGCCCGTTCACGCCGCAGGTCGTGGTCAATGGCGGCGCCGATGCTGTAGGCGCGGCGCCCGGCGAGATCGAGCAGCTGATTACCTCGAGCACGCATGCCGCAGGCCCGTCTCTGTCGCTCGACGGCGGCAAGATCAGCATCGGCGCCGGTTCCGCACCAGGCGGCAAGGCCGATGTCTGGCTGGTTCGTTACAACAAGGGCGTCATCGAGGTGCCGGTGGCGCGCGGCGAAAACACCGGCCGCACCCTGCCGCACGCCAATGTCGTGCATTCGCTGGAGAAACTCGGCAGCTGGAGCGGTAACGCCGCCACGTTGCCGTTGCCGGCGGCCTCCGGCGGCTTGAGCACCGCGGTGCTGGTGCAGACGCCCGGCGGCGGGCCGATCCTGGCGGCAGTCGCCGACTGATTTTCTTTTTCTACGCAACGCCGCTAGCGCGGCATAACCGGGCTCGCATCCGCGCGCCCTCATCAGAGAGGAAATACCCATGACCAAGACCCTGACCGCGCTCGCCTTTGCGCTTTCGATGACGGCCTTCGCCGCCGGCGCCCGCGCCGAAGACAACGCCATGAAGCCGGCCGATCCCATGGCCACCGAGGCGATGAAGCCGGCAACGGACGCCATGAAGCCGGCGACCGATGCCATGAAGCCAGTCGACCCGATGGCGACGAATGCGATGAAGCCCGCCACCGACGCCATGAAGCCGGCCACCGATGCCATGAAGCCCGCGACGGATGCGATGAAGCCGGCGGACGCGATGGCGCCCGCGAACTAAGGCTTGAACCCGTGGCCCGGCCGTATGGCGGCCGGGCGGCGCACGGCAATTTGAGAAACCAGACGGGACGATCTGTCGTATAGTCGTCGCCACCTTCAAGGAGATCAGACATGACCGGCATTGCAAAGACGAGAACGCCGATCTTCAAGAGCGCGCTTGCCGCGCTCATTGTCGCCGCGGCGGCGGCGGCCTTCTGGCAGAGCCCGGCGCGTTCGGCCGAGGACGCGGTGGTGATCCCGCCGCCGGCGATGGACGAAAAGGCCGCCAGCGGCAGCGAGAAGGCGATCTTCGCCGGCGGCTGCTTCTGGGGCGTGCAGGGCGTGTTCCAGCACGTCAAGGGCGTGACCAAGGCCGTCTCCGGCTACACCGGCGGCGCCAAGGATGACGCCGTCTACGAGACGGTCGGCAGCGGCCGCACCGGCCATGCCGAATCGGTCGAGATCACCTACGACCCGTCCAAGGTGACCTACGGCCAGCTGCTGCAGGTGTATTTCTCGGTCGCCCACAACCCGACGCAGCTGAACTACCAGGGCCCGGACTCGGGCACCCAGTACCGCTCAACGATCTTTGCCGAGAACAGTGAGCAGCAGAAGATAGCCCAGAGCTACATCGCCCAGCTCGACAAGGCCAAGGTGTTTCCCAAGCCGATCGTCACCACGCTGGAAACGGGCAAAACCTTCTATCCGGCCGAGGAATATCACCAGGACTTCCTGACGCTGAACCCGACCTACCCCTACATCGTCTACAACGACCTGCCCAAGGTGGCGAATTTGAAGTCGCTGTTCCCGGCGCTGTACAGCGAAAAGCCGGTGCTGGTGCTGGCGGGCAAGAGCTGATGGGTTCTGGGCCTTCTCCCCGTCACTATTACGGGGAGAAGGTGCCGGCAGGCGGATGAGGGGCGGCACTGACATCGAGATGTGACGGGCCACACGTTTCTGCTTGATAGGGTTGCGCCGCCCCTCATTGCCCTGCCGGGCATTTCTCCCCGTATAGTGACGGGGAGAAAGACGCTCTCATCGACCCTCAATCATACGTCAAATCGGTCGCCTTCCCGCCGAACACCCGATACGCATAGAACGAATAGAAAATAATCACCGGCAGCACGACCACCGTGCCGGCGAGGATGATCGCCAGGCTTTCCGTCGCTGACGCCGCCTGCCAGATGGTCAGCTTGTCGGGCACCACGAAGGGGTAGAACGACCACGCCAGCCCGGCAAAGCCGAGCGCGAAGATGGTGGCGAGCGTCAGGAACGGCCGGAGCGCATGGCGGTCGTCGGGCTTCGGCAGATGGAAGGTCTGCCGCCACAGCCACAGGAAGAGCAGCGCCGACAGGATCGGCAGCGGCGACAGATAGAGCATTTCGGGCCAGACGAACCATTTGGCGAAAATGCGCGGGCTGGCGAAGGGGGTGGCCAGCGACACCGCCGCCATGCCGAGCGCGGTCAGCACGAGGGTTGTGCGCAGCCAGGCCACCGCCTTCTTCTGCAATTCGCCCTCGGTCTTGTAGATCACCCAGGCGGCGCCCATCGCGGCATAGGCGGCCGACAGGCAAAGCGCCACCAGCGCGCCGAAGGCGATGCCGCCAAGGCCGACATCGAGGCCCAGCACATAGACGCCCAGCATATAGCCCTGCGCCAGCGAGGCGATGATGGAGCCGAGGAAGAAGATGCGGTTCCAGCGATGCTTCTTGCCAGACGGCACTTTGGCGCGGAAGTCGAAGGCGACGCCGCGCAGGATGAGGCCGATCAGCAGCACGAAGACCGGCAGATAGAGTGCGGTCAGGATGACGCCATGCGCCATCGGGAAGGCGACCAGAAGCAGGCCGACGGCCAGCACCAGCCAGGTCTCGTTGGCGTCCCAGAACGGGCCTATTGCAGCAATCATCGTGTCCTGCTCGGCATCCTCGGCGACCGAGAACAGGATGCCGATGCCGAGATCGAAACCGTCGAGAATGACGTAGATCAGGATGGCCAGGCCCATCAGGCCGGCGAAGATGAGGGGGAGCGCGGTTGGCCAGTCGAAGGTCATCGATGTCTCCTCACGCCCTGGTCTTGATTTGCGAGGCCGGCGCCGCCCCTCATCCCCCTGCCGGGACCTTCTCCCCGTATAGTGACGGGGAGAAGGCGGCTGGCCGCGACATCGGCGTACTTCCTGCAACGCCGGCGATTGGCGAAACCGGCGACGACAGCGCCCCTCTCCCCGTCCCTATACGGGGAGAGGATGCCGGCAGGCAGGTGAGGGGCAGCGCTGACCATGAAAGTGTACATCCTCACTCCCCCGCAGCCGGTTGCGACATGGCCGTCTTCATCACGCCCGGCAGCGGCGAGGTATCGCCATCCTTGGCCGCCTTCAGCGCCAGGTGCACCAGCACGCCGAGATAGGCGATCAACAGCAGCACATAGAGGATGAGATAGATCGCCAGCGTCAGCGCGACATGGCTGCCGGCGACCGGGCCGACGGCGTCCGCCGTTTTCAACACGCCTGTGACCAGCCAGGGCTGGCGGCCGATCTCGGTGGTGTACCAGCCGGCCAGCGTTGCCAGCCAGCCTGACAGCGCCATCGGCACCATCAGCATGGCGAGCGGCCGAGGCAGGCTGTGCCGGCGCTTGAGGAAGAAGGTCGCCGACCACGAGACGACAAGCATCAAAATGCCGGTGCCGACCATGATGCGAAAGCCCCAGAACAACGGAAGGACCGGCGGGTGGAGGCCGGGATAGTCGTTCAGCCCCGGCACGATGCCGGTGGTCGAGTGCCGCAGCACGACACTGGCGCCATCGGGGATGGCGACCTCGAACCTGTTTTCCTTCGCCGCCTCATCCGGCCAGGCGAACAGCACCAGCGGCACGTTGGGCCCGGTGTTCCAGTTGGCTTCCATGGCGGCGATCTTCTGCGGCTGGTGCTCCAGCGTGTTCAGGCCGTGCTGGTCGCCGGCAAAGATCTGGATCGGGATCAGGATGGCGGCGGTGAAGACGCCGGTGCGCAGCGCCTTCCACATCGATTCCGAACGGTCGCCGGTGAGATAGCGCAGCGCCGACAGGCCAGCGATCAGGAACGAGACGGTGAGCCCTGAGGCGAGCAGCATGTGCGTCAGGCGGTAAGGCATGGACGGGTTGAAGACGATCGCCCACCAGTCGACCGGATGCGCCTTGCCGTCGATGATCTCGAAGCCGGCCGGCGTCTGCATCCAGGAGTTCAGCGCGATGATCCAGAAGGCGGACAGCGTGGTGCCGCCGGCGACCAGCACGGTGGCCAGCGTATGGACGCGGTTCGACACACGGCGGAAGCCGAACAGCATGATGCCGAGGAAGGCCGCTTCGAGGAAGAAAGCGGTGAGGATCTCGTAGGCGAGCAGCGGCCCGGCAATGTTGCCGACCTTTTCCATATAACCCGGCCAGTTGGTGCCGAACTGGAAGCTCATGGTGACGCCCGACACCACGCCCATGGCGAAGGACAGCGCGAACACCTTCACCCAGGTGAAATAGGCGCGCATCCAGGCGGAATCATTGGTGGCGTTGTAACGCAGCTTGAAGAACAGCAGCACCCAGCCAAGCGCGATGGTGATCGTCGGAAACAGGATGTGGAACGAAATGTTCGCCCCGAACTGCATTCGCGACAGGATGAGCGGGTCCATGGCGGGCTCCGGCTGCTGTTTCTTGCCGCAGGATAGGCGCTGTACACGGTCCGGTCAAAGCGGCGTGGCGCCACGCGGGGCGCGTTGTCGCAGCAGATCAGGCCAAACCGTCAGTGCCCCACCGTCCGGAGCAATCGCATATGACGGCACCCTACGAATACCCCCACCCCTAACCCCTCCCCACAAGGGGGAGGGAGACTTGCGTCGGCGCTGACAGCGGCCAATTTGTCGGGGTTATGACGTCAGATGAGGGAGGCGGGCGGCAGCGTTCCCTCCCCCTTGTGGGGAGGGTTAGGGTGGGGGTCCTCTTCACAAAGCCGTCTGCAGCAACGCACGGCGAAAGGGCAATAAGGGAACATTTGTCCACAATTGTCAGCAGCGGCATTGACTTCCGGCCGTGCGCACCGACATTCAGCGCAATAATAATCCCTTTCAAGCAGTCGTTTCCCGCCTCATGTCTTCCACTATTTCGCCCTCCATCATTGCGATTTCCGGGGTCACCAAGACCTATGCCACCGGCTTCAAGGCGCTGAAGGAAATCAACCTCGACATCGAACGCGGCGAGATCTTCGCGCTGCTGGGGCCGAACGGCGCCGGCAAGACGACGCTGATCTCGATCGTCTGCGGCATCGTCAACCGCTCGTCGGGCACGGTCACGGTCGACGGCCATGACATCAACCGCGATTACCGCGCCGCGCGCAGCCTGATCGGCCTGGTGCCCCAGGAGCTGACCATCGACGCTTTCGAGACGGTGTGGACGACGGTCAATTACAGCCGCGGCCTGTTCGGCAAGGCGCCCAACCCCGGCTTTGTCGAGAAGGTGCTGCGCGACCTGTCGCTGTGGGACAAGAAGGACGCCAAGGCGATCACGCTGTCGGGCGGCATGAAGCGCCGGCTGATGATCGCCAAGGCGCTGTCGCACGAGCCGCGCGTGCTGTTCCTCGATGAGCCGACCGCCGGCGTCGATGTCGAGCTGCGCCAGGACATGTGGGCGATGGTGCGCCGGCTGCGCGACGATGGCGTCACCATCATCCTCACCACGCATTACATCGAAGAGGCCGAGGCGATGGCCGACCGCGTCGGCGTCATTAACAAGGGCGAGATCATCCTGGTCGAAGGCAAGGCCGAGCTGATGCACAAGCTTGGACGCAAGCGGCTGCTGCTGGAGCTGCGCACGCCGCTGACCGTCGTTCCCGATGCTTTCTCGCGCTATAGACTGGAGCTGTCGCCGGATGGCACACAACTGACCTACACCTATGACAATCAGAGCGAACGCCCCGGCGTCGCCTCGCTGCTGCGCGAGCTCGAGGCGGCCGGCATCCAGTTCCGCGACATGGACACGCAAAACAGCTCGCTCGAGGAGATATTCGTCAATCTGTTGAGGCAAGACGCATGAATTGGCGCGCAGTCTGGGCGATCTATCGGGTCGAGATGGCGCGTGCATTGCGCACCGTGCTGCAGAGCATCGTCTCGCCGGTGATCTCGACATCGCTCTATTTCGTCGTCTTCGGCTCGGCCATCGGCTCGCGCATCACCGAGATCGACGGCATCAGCTACGGCGCCTTCATCGTACCCGGCTTGATCATGCTGTCGCTGTTGACGCAGTCGATCTCCAACGCCTCCTTCGCCATCTATTTCCCGAAATTCGTCGGCTCGATCTACGAGCTTTTGTCGGCGCCGGTGTCCTATCTGGAGATCGTCATCGCCTATGTCGGCGGTGCGGCAACCAAGTCGATCATTCTCGGCCTGATCATCCTGGCTACGGCCTCGCTGTTCGTGCCGCTGCATATCCAGCACCCGTTCTGGATGCTCGCCTTCCTGGTGCTGACGGCGGTGACCTTCAGCCTGTTCGGCTTCATCATCGGCATCTGGGCGAAAAGTTTTGAGCAGCTGCAGCTGGTGCCGCTTTTGATCATCACGCCGCTGACCTTCCTTGGCGGCAGCTTCTATTCGATCAACATGCTGCCCGAGGTCTGGCGCACGGTGACGCTGTTCAACCCCGTCGTCTATCTGATCAGCGGTTTCCGCTGGAGCTTTTATGGCAAGTCGGACGTCTCGGTCGGCATCAGCCTCGGCATGACGGTGGTCTTCCTGGCGGTCTGCATCGCCATCGTCGCCTGGATATTCAGGACCGGCTACCGGCTCAGGAACTGACGAGCCGTGGCTTCGGCCAAGGGCTAGATCGCCTTGATCAGGCGCAGCAGGCCCAGCATCTCGACCAGCGTCCCCTTGCGAAAGGCGATGTAGGTAGGCTCCTCGATGCCGTGGAAGCGGCGCTTGAACGCCGCCTGGCCCTTGAGGTTGAACTTGCTGCGGTTGACCCAGGGAGATTCATAGGCGCGCTCGAAAGCGTTGCGCCAGAAGCTCGATTCGGCAAATTCATTGGCGCCGACGTCGAGCATCGGCGACAGGCCGAGCGTGACGACCGAAATGCCCTCGCCGCGAAAGCGGTCGACGGCGAATTTGGTCAGGCCGATTTCGGCATGCGGCGAGGCATCGATGTGCTTGCGCTTGAACGAGGTGGTATAGCCAATCACCTTGCCGTCTCGGAACAGCGGATCGAAATCGAGCAAGGCGACGAGTTCGCCTTCCGGGCTGTAGAGCACGAAACGGCGCATATCGATGCCGAGATGATCGGCGAAGGGGCGGTTGAGGAAGGCCATCTCCCAGCGCTTGACGATGCGGTCGGCCCGCCAGTTCTGCGACAGGCGCTGGACCTCGTCGAGGTAGACCGCTCCCTCGCCAAAGGAAAACCCCTTCTTCAACAGCCAGCGTTCGGAATAGCGCACGGTTTCGTTGCGCTTGCCGGAAAAGTCGTGCGCGGGAAGCTCCAGCCGCGTGTCGACGCCGAGACGGTTGACCTGGTAGCCGAGCCCGGACAGCACGCGCGCCGTCGGTTCGCCGATCTGCACGAACCACGGGCTGTCGGCGGCTTCGACGAAGCGTCTTATGTAGTCGGGCCGATCAGGCGGGTGGGCCACCGGGTCACCGAGCGCGAAATGGTGCTTCATCTTGGTGCCGAAGGCGATATAGCCCTCAGTGTCGCCGAAATAGGACAGTTTTTGCTGCACGGCGGTCGAATAGGCCAGAGAGAAGTCGCCGTGCTGGCGAACCAGCGCCAGCCGCTCGACATGCGACAAATCCTGGCGCAGCACCTTGGCTGCAGCGCCCTCCAGCAGTCTGTCGAGAAAGATACGCAAGGAGGGCATGGTCGAGCTTCCGCGTGCCGATGATAAACAGAGGCCTGCCCCCAAGGCCTCGAATCAGTCGCATTGACGCGACCTCATTATCGATCATATCGCCCATGTGCCATACAGGACGGGCCATATAGGACGGGTCTCCATGGCGCAGCTAAAAGGGAATCTCGACCGAATGGCGGCAACGACAGGCGAAACGATGCCCATCGTCCCGGGGCCGAAAGGCTCTGACGAGACGGTGATCGTCATCGGCGCCGGGGCGGCAGGTTTGGCCGCTGCCGACGCGCTTGGCCGGCGCGGCATGGCGGCGGTTGTGCTGGACAAGGAACAGCGGATCGCCGAACCGTGGCGGCGACGACACGAGAGGCTGACCCTCAATACGCATCGCGCGCTGTCGGCCCTGCCCGGCCTTGCCTATCCGTCGCGCACCGCCGCCTTTCCGAACAAGGATGTCATCGTCGGCTATCTCAATGATTTTGCCCGCACCCGCGGCATAAGGGTCGAATTCGGCACCGCCGTCGAACGGGTCGAGCGCAACGGCGGCCACTGGCTCGTCCATACCAGCCAAGGAGTGCTGAGCGCACGTCACGTCATCGTTGCCACCGGCCGTGACCGCTTGCCGTGGACACCGGATTGGCCGGGCAAGGCGACGTTCGCCGGCAAGTTCGTCCACGCCGCCGATTTCGGCACAGCGGAGGACTATGCCGGCAAAAAAGTGCTGGTGGTCGGAGCCGGCAATTCCGGCTTCGACGTGCTCAACCACCTTGCCCGCGCCGACACGGATGCCGTGTGGCTGTCGGCCAGGCAAGGTCCTTCGCTGATGCCGAAGCGGATCGGCAAGGTTGCCGTGGCGCGCTTCGGCGGCTTCATGGCGATGCTGCCGACGTGGATTGCCGACGCCATGATCGCGGCGACGCAACGCCTGGTGTTTGGCGACCTTACCCGCTTCGGCCTGCCGCCGGCGCCGAAAGGCGGCGCCAGCCGGCTCGGCGTCGAGCAGATTGCGATTGCCGTCGACGACGGCGCCGTCGCCGCGCTGAAGGCCAGACGGATTTCGGTGGTGGCGCCCGTCGCGGCCTTCGAAGGCCCGGGCGTGCGGTTGAACGACGATACGGTGATTGAGCCGGATGTGGTGATCGCAGCGACCGGCTATCGCACCGGCTTGGAGTCCATGCTGGGCGACCTCGGCGTGCTCGACGCCAAGGGCGTGCCAAAAGCCAATGGCGGCACGCCGAGCGGCCAGCCCGGTCTGTGGTTCATCGGCATGCGGCCGAGCCTGACCAGCTATTTCCACAGCGCCGGCCTGCAGGCCGAAGCGATTGCAAGGCAGATCGCCCGTGGATGACTAAGCTTGGAGGCGTCCGGCAAATCGCCGTGGCGTGCTCTTGATTCCACTTCTTGCCTTGTTATATAACATGTTATGGTTGCAATGAGCGGACCCACCAATGGAAGACATCATTCGATCTCTTGGCTACCTCACCCTCGGCAGCAGGCTGAAGCGCATCGGCGAGCAGCTGCAGGCCGATACGCAGCGCATGCTCGATGGCCTGGAGGTTCCGGTCCAGTCGAGCCAGTACCCTCTGCTGGCCGCGCTTGATCGGCTCGGGCCGCTGCCGGTCGGCGAGCTGGCGCAGTCGCTCGGCATCACCCAGCCGGGCGTGACGCGCAGCGTGGCGCTGCTGGCCGAGCTGGACCTAGTCGAGGCCATTCAGTCGGACGGCGACCAGCGACGGCGAATGGTCTCGCTGACCAAGAATGGTCAACGTCTGGTCGACAGAGCGAAGCGGGACGTCTGGCCGCGCATCGAGAATGCCGTCGCCGACCTGTGCAAAGGCCTTGCAGGGCCACTTCTAGAACAACTCTCGGCCATCGAGGACGGCCTGGCGGCGGCTCCGCTCGATCGTCGCGTAAAGCAGGGTGTCGCGCCATGAGCCATATCCTCGACCGACCCGTCTGGAGCGCGCTCGACACGCGGCATCGAATCTTTGCCTATGGCGACAAGCTCGCCAGGCGTTATCCCTCCTCGATCGTTCCCTTCGCCGCCACCGCGACCGACGACGCCGAAAGCCTGCAGGCGCTCACAAGACTCGTTCCCGCAGGTGAAAGCGTGTTCATGCTTCAGGCGGATCCTATTGCCCTGCCGTCTGAACTGACCGCGACCGTGACCGCCTTCGGTGTTCAGATGGTCGCCGAGGCGCCGTTGCCCGCCGTGTCGGATGAGCGCGTCCAGCAACTGACGCTGGACGATGCGGCCGAGATGCTCGCTCTGGCGACGCTGACCAAGCCCGGGCCGTTCACGCTCAAGGCGCTCAGTCTCGGCGATTTCTGGGGCGTGAAGATCAATGGCAGGCTGGCGGCGATGGCCGACGAGCGCATGAAGCAGCCCGGATACAGCGAACTCAGCGGCGTATGCTCGCATCCGGACTTTCGCGGCGGCGGCCTTGGCCGGCTGCTGTCGCTGTTCGTGTCGAACCGGATCATGGCGCGCGGCGAGGTGCCCTACCTGCACGCCTATGCCAACAATGCCAACGCGATTCGGTTATACGAATCCATCGGCTTCAAGCTAAGGTCGGAGATGAACGTGGCCGTCGTGCAGCGCGCCGGCTAGGCCAAGGGCCATCCTCACGGCTTCACGCCGATTTCGGCTCCAACCGGCGGAACCCGACGGTTTCCATAAGCATGTCCTCCTCGACCATGCCGGCATTGTGGAGCGCGAGCACGTTCAGCGCGATCTCCCGTGCCTCGGCCGAATCGGGATGCACGTCGCGCCTGCGGCAGGCCTCGTCGAACACACGTTGCAGCTTGGCGATGTCATCGGGCCTGAGCAGGCCACGGTCATAAACAGACTTCGGCATGGCAGCCTCCTCTAGAAGACCTAGGGCGCCATGATTAAATGTCCAATCTTTCCCGAGGCTTGAGTGGAACAGTCGCCTGGATTTGGGTGAATCCGGCCCGCGCGTTGGCAATCAGGCCGCGATCTTGCTGCCACCCACCGGCTGCCTCTCGTCACCGGTCGGGCTTGTTCCGCTGCAGTCTGCTTGACGAGCCGGCGCGCTTGCGAAACAAGGGCTGCCAAGAACGGCAGCGAGGCACAAAAGTGAGTTTCTGGGGACTGGCGCAGCTCGTCATTTCGACGGTCATTTTCCTTTTGGCGGCAATCGCGGCCAAGCAATGGGGGCTGGCGCCGAGCCTCGGCAAGATCCTGCTGACGCTGGCGCTCTATACGGCGGGCAATCTGATGATGCTGCGGCTGGTCCGCGAGTTCGGCATGTCGGTCTCGTTCAGCCTGTCGGCGGTGATCCAGCTGGTAGCGGTCAACGCCGTAGCGCTGGTGTTCTTCGGCGAGCGCGTCAATGCCTTGCAGGCAACCGGCATTGTGCTGGCCATCGCCGCCGTGGCGCTGATCACACTCGGGCCCTATCTGCAGGGGCGGTTATAGTCCGATGAAGGCCGCCATCCGTACCCTCGCCAACAGGATCGAATTTCCGGTGCTGCTCGCCGGACTGATCATCGCCGGCGGACTGTGGGGGTTCGAGGAGCTGATGGAAGTGGCGCGCGACACCACCCCGCATGCTTTCGATACCGAGATCCTGCTCGCCTTCCGCCAGGCCGGCCATCCCGAGGTTCCGCTCGGCCCGCTCTGGCTGCAGGGAGCGATGCGCGACATCACCAGCCTCGGCAGCTCCGCGGTGCTGGTGCTGATCGTGGCGGCGGTGATTGTCTATCTGCTGCTGATCCGCAAGGCAGGAACGGCGCTGTTCATCCTGGTGGCGGTGGCTGGCGGCCAGGCGCTGTCCAGCCTGCTGAAAGCCGGCGTCGACCGGCCGCGCCCGGACCTCGTCTCTCACCTGGCCAACGAGACCTCGCTCTCGTTTCCAAGCGGCCATGCCATGGTTTCGGCGGTGACTTATCTGACGCTCGGCTCGTTGGCGGCGCGCTTCCTGCCGGGACGCACGACCAAGATCTTCGTGCTCTGCCTGGCGGTTTTGACGACGCTGCTGGTCGGCGTCAGCCGCGTCTATCTCGGCGTCCACTGGCCTTCCGACGTGCTCGCCGGCTGGTGCGCTGGCTTCGCCTGGGCAATGCTGTGCTGGCTGGCAGCGCGGCTGCTGCAGCGGCGGCATGCGGTGGCAGATAGTGACAGCGAGCTTGAAGAAAACTAACGGTCCGGAGCGGAAATCAGATCAGCCGGTTGATCAGCCCGTGCCCGCAGCCTGCCAGCAGAAAAACCGCCGACACCCACGGCGTCAAGCGGCCGCTGGTGACTTTTGCTGCCTCGATCAACGATGCGCGGGCGCAACTCAAAGCCGTACCCGCTGACTGAGCAGGCAAGTGTGCGTTGTCAGTCCAGGCTCAGCACCGCGATCTCGCCTTCGTTCATCAGCGGCACGAAGATCCGCGTGCCGTCCGTGCCGATGTCGGCGCTGCCCGGCTTGAACTGCGCCACAACCTGTGGGGCGCCGCCACCTTGTAGCGATAGAGCGTGCCGGTCATGTAGGCGGTGGCGTAGATGCTGTCGCCGATGGCGACGGCGCCGTCGAGGTCAGCGAAATTTTGCGCGCCGGGCAATGGCGTGACGGCTTTGCTGGCGATATCCACCGACAACAGGCCGCCGGGCTCGGCGGTGCTGAAATCGGGCCTGATGCCCTTGCCCCAGGACGCCACGATCAGCCGATGGCCATCGGCAAAGACACCGTTGGGTGACGCCAGCATCGCGTCCTTGACGAACAACTCGGGCTTGTCGCCGTCGATGCGGTAGATGGCGTCGGCCAGCATATCGGTGACATAAATTTTGCCCGAACTGTCCGATGTCACGTCGTTGAGGAAGACGGCGCCAGGCACATCGATGGTCGACACGAGCTTGCCGCTGGCGAGATCGACGACGCGCACCTTGGTTATGTCGGCGACGTAGAGCTTGCCGCCGGTGATCGCCGAGCCCTTCGGCGCATCCATGCCGTCGGCCCAGTGTTGCGTTATCGTCTTGCCGTCCGGCGACAGCACCGAGAGATAACCGTTACCGTCGGCTTCGCCGGGATTGCCGACGATGTTGGAGACGATGATGCGGTTGTTGGCGGCGTCGAACAGCGCCGATTCCGGCTGCTGGAAGCCGGAGGCGCGCCAGACTTCGCCGGCCTCGGCGACCGGTACAAGCGCGATGCCGAAGGCGGCGAAACAAATCGAGGCGATGAGGGTTTTCATGGCCAGGTCTCCTGATGACGAGCGGAGAGCTAGAGATTTCGATACTTTTCGGAAAGTCCGATTGCCGCTAGTATCGAAACTCGATACCAAATGGCGTAAAAGAGGTGCATCCCATGAATGGCCTGATCTTCGAGGCGCTGAAGCGGACGTTGAAGGCCAAGGGCGTCACCTATCGCGACCTTGCCGAGCGCATGGGCGTTTCCGAGCCGACGGTGAAGCGCATCTTCCATGAGCGCAATTGCAAGCTCGACCGGTTGGTGGAGATTTGCGCGGCCGCCGGCGTCGAGCTGGAAAATGTGCTGGGGTCGATGAACAGGGGACCAGGACCGGTCAACCGCATCGCACCGGAGATTGAGCGCAAGCTCGCCGGGCGGCCGGCGCTGCTGTTCATCTTCGTCATGCTGTCGGAGAAATTCACGCCCGAGGGCGTCATGCGCTCGCAAGGCCTGAGCGAAGCCTCGATGTTCCTCTATCTGCGCGATCTCGAAGCGCTCGGGCTGATCGCGCTGGGCAGCGGGCTGTCGGCACGGCTGCTGGTCGACACGCCGATCCAGTGGAATTTCGAAGGGCCGCTCAGGCCATTGTTCGAGATGACCAACAAGAATTTCATCGGCTGGGCGATCACCCATCTGGAGCGGGAAGCGACCTTTGTCTCCTTCTCGCGGCGGATGCGGCCGGAAACGGCCGAGATGGTGAAGCGCGAGGCCGAGGAACTGGCCGAGCGCGTCAAGCTGCTCGCCCATCACGACCAGCACACAACGCCCGAGGATGGGCTGACCGGCTACAAATGGACGTTTGCTTTCGGTGCGACGCCGTTTCCGGCGATCATGCCGATCGGCCCGCACCCCAGGGATGCCGGAGCGTTCGACCGGCCCGCGGCTCCTGCAAAGGGACGCCGTCCTTTGCCGGCCTGACATGGCCAAGCCTCCGCCTGTCCTGCTGCGGTTTTCACCATGATCCTTTGTCTGGACGGTTTTGCTCTTTGCAGCCGCATTTCAAAAATGAAACCACATTCATGATAGAGTTCGCGCACTGATTTGCCAGACTGTAGAGGTCGGGTTTGCCGAGTGCGTGACACGTCCCCGTGAAATCGAAGTGATCCCATGCCGACCGCGCCAACACTTGAACTTCGCCGCTATTCGCGCCTGAAAAATTTGCGGGCGCGCGCAGAACGCCAGGGTGCTGCATTGCAGTTCTGGGCGCGTACGGCATCGCTCGCCGTGATCTCCTGCTTCTTTTCATTGATCAGCCGCTGGGATGCCTCGCTGCTCTTCGTGCTGGCGGGCCTGTTGCTGTTCCAGCTCGTCGGCCTGATCCAGTTTCGCTTTGCGCGCCGTCGCACGGCGCGATGGTGGATCGGTTACCTCGTCGGTACGCTGGACATCATTCTGTTGACCGTTCTGCTGGTAACGCCCAACCCGTTTTCCCAGGAGGTCGCGCCGGCCGCGATGCAACTGCGCGAGGGCAGTTTCAAATTCCTGCTGATTTTCGTATGCCTTGGCGCGCTGACCCTTTCGACACGATTGGCGCTCTATCTCGGCGCGCTCGCGGCCTTGACGTGGACGATTGGCGTGGGATGGGTGATTTTTCGTCCGGGAACCGTCATTCCGGCGACGAACCTCTATTCGATGCCGGTGACAGAGCGACTGAACCTCTATCTCAACCCCAATTTCGTCGATACATTCGCGCAGGCGACCAACGTGTTGGTCGTGCTGATTATCGGCGCAATCATGGCGCTGGTCGTCTCTCGTTCCCGACATCTGTCGGAAGACTATGTCAAGGCAGAGCGTGCCCGCGCCAATCTCGCCCGGCATTTTTCGCCCAATGTCGTCGACCAGCTCGCCACGGATGACGAGCCCTTCGGCCCGGTCCGCCGGCAGGATATCGCGGTGCTGTTCGCCGACATCGTCGGCTTCACACATTATTCCGAGGATCATCCCGCCGAAGCAGTGTTCGAACTTCTGCGTCAGTTCCACCGTCGCATGGAGCAGGTCGTTTTCGACCACCATGGCACCGTCGATAACTATATCGGCGATTGCATCATGGCGACATTCGGCGTTCCGCAAGCCAGCCATGACGACGCGACTCGGGCCATTCAATGCGCTGAAGCGATGATCGCCGCTCTCGAAGACTGGAATGTGCAACGGGTGTCCAGGGGATACCCGCCGCTGGACGTTCGGATCGGTGCACAATATGGCGCTGTCGTCATCGGCGCGGTCGGCAGCGAGCGCAATCTGTCCTTCGCGGTGGTGGGCGACACCGTCAACGTCGCCAGCCGTTTGCAGTCGCTCTGCCGTGAGCTTCAGGCGAATATTTGCTTTGGGTCACGACTGATTGAGGCCGCGAAGGCGGAATCGCCCACGACACAGTTGAATGCGCGCGATCATGGACCGGTGAGCATCCGCGGCCGGGACGAACCGGTCCATGTCTGGGTCGAACACAGAGCCGAAAACCGGGGCGCTATCGCGGTTTCGGCATGATGCGAGCCGCGCCAAGCCATCACGTGTCTGAGGCGATTGCGCCAGCCTTCGCGGCTGCGACGTCTGTGCTTGCCTTGTCGTCCCAGGTCACCGCCCGGTAGTCGAAGCCATATTCCAGCGTCGGCTTGACGATGCGGAAAAAGGGCGACAGGTCGAAATCGCGCGGCGTGTAGAGCGAATGGTGGCGGATGTGCAGGATTTCCCGGCGTGAATAGCTCGACTGCGCCGAGGCGCGGCCGGGCGCGCGGGTGATCTCGGGCAGGATCGGATAGCGGATCTCGCCATAGGCCTCGGCAATCAGCGTCGAGCAGATGGCGCGCGTCGGATCGCCGGAGCCGAAAGCCAGCATGCGGCGGCGCCAGCGCACCGGCACCGGCGGTGCCGGCAGGAAAAAGCGCAGCATGTCGAAGATGTTCTTGAGGTCGTATTTCAGGCCGAGCTTGCCGATCATGAAGGCGACGACCTTGTCGCGGTCTTCCGGCGTCAGGCCGCTCGCGCGGCAGATGCGCGTGTTGTAGGTGCGGTAGCGCGACAGCGGCACGGCGACACAGCCTTCGCCGAGCGTAACCTCGATCAGGCGCGGCCGCTCCGATCCATCAGCGGGTTCGGGCAAGGCATCGCCAACATAGAAGGCGGCGTGCGACCATGTCGACTGGGTCAGGTATTTGATGGCCGCGGAGATCTTCTGGTTGCCCTCGATGAGCAGGATGTCGCCGGGTTCGAGCGCGCGACGCAGCGTCTCGGCGTCGGACGGCGTGTAGGGCTCATAGCCGGAGGATTCGTCCTGCAGCCGGCCGGCAAGCCAGCGGCCAAGTCGGTCGAGAAGCGTTTCGGCGGGCGCGGTCATCGTAGAGCGTGACTAGCACGGGGTGGTGGGCGAGGGCCAGCGGGCCGTCAGCCGACCGTCGCGTTCGCGTCTTCCTGGGTCGCCGGGCCGGCGAGATCGTCGCGCGCATTGCGGGCAAGTTTCTTCGTCGAGCGCTTCGGGTTGTCGCCGAACAGCCCGGCAGCCCCGGCGAGACAGGCCTTCTTCAGGCTCTTTTCCGAGCGCTTCAAAAGCTTGCCCAGAAGCTTTGTGTCCTGCGCATCGCCGAGCGGCTCGCCGTCGGCTTCGAGCAGGGCGCGCATGACGAAGACATCGTGCAGTTCGCCGAGCTTTTCGCCCAGTTCGTCGACCGCCTTGCGCCGCACCTTGATCGGCGTCGGCCACAGCCGGCCGAGCAACGACAGATGCATCGAGTGGGTCTTTGCCGCCTTGCGCAGGTCGTGGAAATCCTCTGCCGCGCCGCGCGATCCCGCTCTGTCCAGCGCCTTCCTGGCGCGGCGCAAGGTCTTGCGGGCGCCGTCGGCGAGCACGTCGGCGGCGTGTTCGGGCAGATCCGGGAGCAGCAGCCGCTCTATCCGGACAAGGCCTTCCTCGCAGGCAGACGTCGCAGCACCTATGGCGGCGTCGAGGCCGGCGCCGGCATGGATTTCATGCTGGCGCGCAACCAG
Source organism: Mesorhizobium sp. P3_A2 (assembly GCF_056403115.1). NCBI lineage: Bacteria > Pseudomonadati > Pseudomonadota > Alphaproteobacteria > Hyphomicrobiales > Phyllobacteriaceae > Mesorhizobium > Mesorhizobium sp. P3_A2. The sequence continues at coordinate 366,004 of NZ_JBFUGC010000002.1, read as the reverse complement.
CCGGTCGCGCACGCTGTCGAGGCCGCCGCCGGCAACATGCTCTGGAAAGGCGGCCGCCAGCCGGTCGATGGTCTCGACCAGCGCGGTTGCCTCACGCGGACCCGCCAGCAGGGCCGCCACCTGGCGGTAGCACTGGTTTTCAGTTTGGCAAAACGTTTCGTTACCGGAATGGACCAGGCGTAGCAAGGCGCGCGCGCTCTTCAGCCGCTTGCGGCATTTGTGCAGCGCCTGCTCCGGCCGGTCATGCGCCGCGGCCAGATGCGCAAGCGCCTTGCCGATTTCCTCGCCAAGGATGCGTCTGACCTCGCCGGTCAGCGGCAGGCGCGGATCGATGCGAAAACTCATGCGGCGATCTCCGGAATCCCCCCAAGGGCGAGCGACGCGTTGTAAAACCTTTGCTCGCCGGTCACTTCGCGGCCGAGCCAATCAGGCAGCATTTCGTCAGGTACATCCTCCGGCGTCTCGAGCTCGGCCACCACCAGGCCAGCAAGAATCCCGCCGAAAACATCGACTTCGTAGAGATAGCCGCGATGCCTAACATGGTGGCGTGTCTTCTCGATGACATGTCCGATAGCGAAGGCCAGCATCTCCTCGGCATCGGCCAGCGGGATCGGATATTCGTATTCGTCGCGCTCGCGGGCGCGGCTGCCGAATTTGAGCGTCAGCTTCGCCGAGCTGCCGTCGCTGATGCGCACCCGCACGGTGCGGCCGGGGGCTGCGGCAAGGTAGAACTGGCGAATGCGGATATCCGCCTCGGCCAGATTGCGCCATTCGGCGCTGGAGACCAGGAACTTGCGTTCGACTTCCTTGCCCATGGCTGCGCACTAAAGCGTCTGCGGCTCGACATGGCAAGCCGGCACAGAGAATCAATTTGACTTTAATCAATCGATTGATTAAATAGCTGGCATGATCAAACCAGCACCCGACAAAATGCCCCGCCAGGAGACATCGCCCGCCGAGCAGACGCGCGCCGCACTCGTGCTGGCCGCGCTCAAACTGTTCGGACGGCAGGGCTTCGACGGCACCTCGACGCGCGAGATCGCGGCGGAGGCCAAGGCTAATATCGGCTCCATCGCTTATCATTTCGGCAGCAAGGAAGGGCTGCGCGCGGCCGCCGCCGACCACATTGTCGAGACCATCCAGGCAATCGCGGGACAAGCGATCGGAACTGCGCCGGCTCAATCCACCCCCGAGGTTGCCAGGGCGCAGCTGTTCGCGGCGCTGGAGCGCATGGTGGGGTTCATCGTCGCGAGTCCCGAGGCCGGCGAGATCGTACAATTCGTACTCCGAGAGCTCTCGCATCCCACGGCGGCGCTCGACCGCATCTATGCCGGCGTGTTCGAGCCGACGCATCGGCGGCTCTGCCAGGTCTGGGAACAGGCGACCGGCGAGCCGGCAGAGAGCGAGGCCACCAAGCTCACGGTTTTCACGCTGATCGGCCAGGTCATCTATTTCCGCATCGGCCGCGAGGCGGTGCTGCGCCGAATGGGCTGGCGCGAGATCGGCGTCGCGGAAGCCGCCAAGGTGGTGGCGGTCGCCACCAACAACCTCGAGGCCATGCTGGGCGCGCGAAAGCCGGCCGCCCGCAAGGAGGGCAAGCGATGAGTTTTCTCTGTTCCCTGCCGCTCGCGGCCCAGCTGTTCAGCGCCTGCGCGCCGGCGGCACCCCTGGCCGTCGGCTATGTCGAGGGCGAGTATGTCTTGTTGGCGCCGATCGAGGTGGCGCAGGTCGAGACCGTCAAGGTCAAGCGCGGCGACCGTGTCGAGCCCAACACGCCGGTGGTGACGCTGGAAAGCGCCGACGCCAAGATTGCCGTGGCGCAAGCCGAAGCGGCGCTCGCCCAGGCGCAGGCGCAGCTTGCCGACCTGCAGGTTGGCAAAAGACCGGAAGAGATTGCCGTGCTGAAGGCCGAGGTCGACATGGCCCGCGCGCAAGCCACCGACGCCAGGCGCCGCTATGACCGCGCCAGCGATCTGTTCAAGCGCGGCACCGGCACGCAGGCCGACTACGACACCGCGTCCGCAACGCTGGAGACGGCCAATGCGCAGGTCGGCCAGGCGGAAGCCAATCTCGCGGTCGGCGGCCTGCCGGCGCGGCCCGAAACGATCAAGGCGGCCGACAACCAGGTCAAGCAGGCGCAGTCGGCGCTGGAACAGGCTGAGTGGCGGCTGTCGAAGCGGGTGCTGGCGGCGCCCTCGCCCGGCCGCGTCAACGACGTCATCCGCAACCCCGGCGATACCGCCGGCCCGACCGCGCCCGTCATCTCGATGCTGCCCGATGGCGCCGTGAAACTCAGCGTCTATATCCCGGAAAGAGCCTTTTCATCGATCAAGGTCGGCACGCTGCTTTCCGTCCATTGCGACGGCTGCGGCGAGGGCGTGAAGGCGCGCGTCAGCTATGTCTCGCCCGATCCGGAATTCACCCCGCCGGTGATCTACTCGCTCGAGAACCGGCAGAAGCTGGTCTACCTCGTCGAGGCGCGGCCGGAGGGCGATGCACAAGCGCTGCAGCCGGGGCAGATCGTCGATGTCGAGCTGGCGGCCTCGGCAAAATGAACGCCATCGACGTTCATGGCCTGGTCAAGCGCTTCGGCGACAAGACCGTCGTCGACCATGTGACGATGGCGGTGGCCGAAGGCGAGATCGTCGGCTTTCTCGGCCCGAACGGTTCCGGCAAGACGACGACCATCCGCATCATGTGCGGCCTGCTGACGCCCGACGAGGGCGAAGGCACGGTGCTGGGTTTCAACATCCGAACCGACTCGCTCCGGATCAAGCGCGAAGTCGGCTATATGACGCAGAAATTCTCGTTCTACGAGGATCTGACCATCGGCGAGAACCTCGAATTCGTGGCGCGGCTCTACCGGCTGAAGCCGGTCGAGGAGCATGTGGCGCGCACGCTGGAAGAACTTGGCCTGACGACGCGCCGCAACCAGCTCGCCGGCACGCTGTCGGGCGGCTGGAAGCAGCGCCTGGCGCTCGCCGCCTGCATTATGCACAAGCCGAAGCTGCTCTTGCTCGACGAGCCGACCGCCGGCGTCGACCCGAAGGCGCGGCGCGAGTTTTGGGACGAGATCCATCGTCTCGCCAGCGGCGGCCTGACCGTGCTGGTCTCCACCCACTATATGGACGAGGCCGAGCGCTGCCACCGCATCAGCTACATCTCCTACGGCAAGATGCTGGCCACCGGCACGGTGGACGAAGTGGTGAAGAATGCCGGGCTGACTACCTTCGTGCTGCAGGGGCCGCACCTCGACCAGGTCGCCGATGCCCTGAAGGAACGGCCGGGCGTCGACCAGGTTGCGCCGTTCGGCGCCACGCTGCATGTCGTTGGCTCCGACAAGGCAGCACTCGAGAAGGCGCTTGCCGATGTCGAGAAGGAGCATAAAGGCGTCACCGTAAAACCCGGTGAGACCAGCCTCGAGGATGTGTTCATCCAGTTCATGTCCGGCTCGAAGGACAATATGGCATGAACAGCGTCTTCTCCTTCGCCAGGCTCGGTGCGCTGCTGATCAAGGAATTCATCCAGATGCGGCGCGACCGCATCACCTTCGCCATGATGCTGGGCGTGCCGCTTTTACAGTTGGTGCTGTTCGGCTATGCCATCAACAACGATCCCAAAAGCCTGCCGGCCGCACTCGTGGCGACCAGCAACGACCCCTACACCCGCGCCATTGTCGCGGCCCTGCAGACGACCGGCTACTACCGCTTCGACCATGTCGCGCAAAGTGCCGAGCAAGCCGAATTCCTGATGGCGCGCGGCGACGTTTCCTTCGTCGTCACCATCCCCGCCGATTTCGGCCGCCGGGTCGAACGCGGCGACAATCCGCAGATCCTGATCGAGGCCGACGCCACCGATCCGGCCGCCGCCAGCGGCGCAATCTCGACTCTAAGCACCGTCGCCAGCCAGGCGCTGCTTCGAGCGCAAGGCATGCAGGAGGCGGCGGCCGAGAACGCCAGGGGCCAGCTCGACGTGGTGGTGCACCGGCGCTACAACCCGGAAGGCATCTCGCAATACAACATCGTTCCCGGGCTGCTCGGCGTCATCCTGCAGATGACCATGGTGATGATGACCTCGATCGCGCTGACACGCGAGACCGAGCGCGGCACGATGGAGAACCTGCTGGCGATGCCGTCCAGTCCGCTCGAGATCATGCTGGGCAAGGTGCTGCCCTATCTGGCGGTCGGCGCGGTGCAGGTGGTGGTGGTCCTGGCGGCGTCGAAGCTCCTGTTTGCCATCCCCTTCACCGGTTCGATGTCGCTGCTGCTCACTGCCGTTCTTGTGTTCGTGCTGGCGCTGGTGCTGCTCGGCTACACCATCTCGACCATTGCCCGCACGCAAATGCAGGCACTGCAGCTGACCTTCTTCTTCTTCCTGCCGTCGATCCTGCTGTCGGGCTTCATGTTCCCCTATCGCGGCATGCCGGGCTGGGCGCAGACCTTCGGCGAGATTTTCCCGCTGACGCATTTTTTGCGCATCACCCGGGCGGTGATGCTGAAAGGCGCCGAGCTGCCGGCGGTGGCGAGCGAGATCACCTGGCTGGTTGCGTTCGTGGCCTTGTTTGCCGGCGTAGCACTCGTGCGATTCAGGCGGACACTGGACTAGGCTCTCAAGGGTTGAGCGATCTCGGACCGCTGACGAAGGGGCTGCCCCTGACATAAAACCGCAGCGGGCGGTCCGCATCCTTGGTAATGCCGATCCGGATGCCTTGGCCGATGTTGCCGGACTTATGTTCGTCTTCGGCCAGCCATAGCGGGCCTTGCCGGCACAGATCGAGGCCATCGAGCGAACGATCGATCCGCAACGCCTGGGCGAGCCGTCCCGGCCCTCGCGCCAGGTCACGCAGGCGCTCGACGCCTCGGCTCTGCCGCATAAGCGGAATGCCTTCGAGCGGTTCGAGCGCCCGGATCAGCACGCCGGTGCCGGTCCCCGCCCCTTCGCTTGAAACATTGAGCATCCAGGAGACGCCATAGGCGAGATAGACATAGGCGTGGCCGGCCTCGAGGAACAACGAGCGATTGCGCGGCGTCATCCCGCGATAGCCATGGCCGGCGGCGTCGCCGGTGACATAGGCTTCGGTTTCGACGATGCGGCCGCTGACGATGCCTTCCGGCAGCTCCCGCACCACCAGTCTGCCGATGAGGTAGCGGGCGAGAGCAGCCGTATCTTCCGGCAGTTCGGCGCGGTCGAGCGGGCGGAGGCCGGTCATGCTATCGCCGCCTGGTTTTCAAGATATCCGCTCGACCCATTGCGCACGCGAAGGTCCCGGATCGAACGGATCGCCGAAATACTGGGTCTCGCGGGCCACCTTGCCATCGAGGAACTCCATGATGCTCACCGTATAGGAGGGAATCCCGTCATAGGTCAGGACATATTCGGTGATCCAGAGGTCGCCTGAGCCGGTGATCCGCCGCACCGCGAAGCGCTTCTGGTTCGGCTGCGCGGCGCGCGACGACTGGATGTTTTGCCGACCTCGAATGCGCTCGCCCGATTGCGGATAATCGAGCACCGCGTCGTCGCGATAGATCTGATGCTCCGCCTCGAAATCATTGGCATCGGAGGCCGCCCAATGGCGATCCAGCGCCGCTCTTATGTCAGCGTCTGCCATGCCAGCTTTCCTCGGCCATCGGCGTCGATGTTGGCCCAACGGCCATGCGTTGGGCCGCTAGGTCCAAACTTCCGTTCCAGCAGGAAGATCATCTCGCTCGAAACCCTCAAGCAGACAACCCCACCGAGGCTGCTTTGGCGGGGGCGTCTTACGAATGTCCTCAAGCGTCAATGTCGCTCGTTTTTCTTCGCCGCTGGGGAGTACCAGCCTGACGGGTAGTCGAACAGGGCCGGTATATTCCGAAAGCAGTGGCCCGGGAATCACCAAAAATCCGCGTCCGGGGATTGCAAAGACGTCCTCGATAGTCAGCAGGTGCTTCGCCATCGCGCTACTTTATCCAGCGGATGAGAGACTGCAACGGCTCAAGCCGCCCGCACGCCTGCCTAGGCCGCGGCCATGATCTCGGCATAGGTGCTGAAATCGACATTGCCGCCCGATAGCACCACGGCCACGCATTTGCCCGACAGCTCGATCTCGCCCGATGACAATGCTGCCAGCGCCACGCAGCCACCAGGCTCGACCACCAGCTTGAGATGGGCCATGGCGTCGCGCATCGCCTGTGCCGCCGCCTTGTCTGAGACGGCGATCGCGCCGGCGAGGTTCTTGCGGTTGATCTCGAAGGTCATCTCGCCCGGCTCGGCAACCAGGATGGCATCGCAGATCGAGCTGTGGCCGGGTTCGTTCGAAACCCTTTTTCCCTCGATCAGCGAACGGCGGGTGTCGTCGAAATGCTCGGGCTCCACCGCCCAGACCGCCGTATCTGGCGAGGCGTCTTTGACCGCAATCGAAATGCCGCTCGACAGGCCGCCACCACCGCAAGGGATGAGAACCGCGTCGAGGCTGACGCCGAGCGCCTTGGCCTGGCGCATCAGTTCGAGGCCGATCGTGCCCTGGCCTGAGATGATGGCCGGATCGTCGAAGGGCGGCACCAGCACCATGCCCTTGTCCATATAGGGGCGCACCACGGTCATGCGGTCGTCGCGAAAACGATCGAACGGCACCACCTCGGCGCCCATCTTGCGGACGTTGGCGATCTTCATCGCGGGCGCGTCGGCGGGCATGGCGATGACTGCCTTGACGCCGAACATGGCGGCGGAAGCGGCGACGCCTTGTGCGTGGTTGCCCGACGAGAAAGCGACCACGCCGCGGCCGCGCTCTTCCTCGCTTAGCGTCGACAATTTGTTGTAGGCGCCGCGGAACTTGAACGAGCCGGTGCGCTGCAGCGTCTCAGGCTTGAACAGGATGCGGCCGCCGAAGCGCTTGTTGAGTTCCGACGATTCGATCAGCGGGGTTTCGACGATCAGGCCGGAGAGCCGCGCGGCGGCGGCGTGGATGTCGGCAATGCCGGGAAGCGTGGTCATGACGAAGTCCTGAGAGGGATGAGATCGGCGCATGGTGCACGCAAAGGCAGGCCGCGCACCAATGAAAAAATGTGACCGTTACAAAGTTTGGCGGGCATGCGAGGCGAGGAGGAGGGTCAAAACTGGCCCACCTCTCCCGCCTTTATCCGCGAGGCCGTATCGGCTATGGGCGGGGGAACAGAATTCCGGACCGCCAGAAATGACCACCAAGCCCAAACCCCTGTTCCTCGGCATCGACACCGGCGGCACCTATACCGATGCCGTGCTGTGGTCGGAACAAGGTGGTCCCAAAGGCAAGGTGCTGGCCAAGGCCAAGGCGCTGACCACGCGGCACGACCTTGCCGTCGGCATTTCCGGCGCGGTCGACGCGGTGCTGGAGAAATCCGCCACCGACCCGGCGGCGATCAAACTGGTGTCGATGTCGACGACGCTCGCCACCAACGCGTTGGTCGAGGGCCAGGGCGGTCGCGTTGCGCTGATCATGATCGGCTTTACCGAAGCCGACCTTGCCCGCGACGGGTTGAAGACCGCGCTCGGCACCGACCCGGTGGTGTTTTGTCCGGGCGGCCATGATGTCCACGGCAATGCGGCCAAGCTCGACCTTGCAGGCCTCGAGGCGGCGCTGCCCGAACTCGGCGCATCGGTGTCGGGCTTTGCCGTCTGTGCCTATTTCGCCACCCGTAATCCCGCGCATGAGCTTGCCGCGCGCGACCTGATCCGCGAAAAGACCGGCCTGCCCGTCACCGCCAGCCACGAATTGTCGGCCAAGCTCGGCGGCCCGCGCCGCGCGCTCACCACTTTGCTCAACGCCCGGCTGATCTCGATGATCGACCGGCTGGTGGCGGCGACCGAAGGCTTTCTCGAAGCGCGCAAGATCGTGGCGCCGCTGATGGTGGTACGCGGCGACGGCGCGCTGGTTTCGGCCGCCTTTGCCCGCCAGCGGCCGATCGAGACGATTTTGTCCGGCCCGGCCGCCAGCCTGGTCGGCGCCCGCCATATGACCGGCTTGGACAACGCCATGGTTTCCGACATTGGCGGCACCACAACGGATGTCGCCGTGCTCGATGGCGGCCGCCCGCGCCTCGATCCGGAAGGAGCCACGGTCGGCGGTTTCCGCACCATGGTCGAGGCGGTGGCCATGCGCACCTTCGGTCTCGGCGGCGATTCCGAAGTGGCGCTGGAAGACGGCGCGCTCAACCCGAAAATCCTGCTCGGGCCGCGCCGCCTGGTGCCCTTGGCGTTGGCCGGCATGATGCATGGTGTTTCCGTGACATCCGAGCTCGAACGCCAGCTGCGCGCACCGAACCCCGGCCGCATGGACGGCCGCTTTGCGCTGCGCACCGGCGTGCCGGACAGGCTTGCCGCCGGTCTGACCGCGCCCGAGGCAAAACTCTACGACCAGATCGGCACTGTACCGCTGGCCATCGACAGGCTGCTGGCCTCGAACGCCCAGAACGCCACGCTGAACCGGCTGGTCTCGCGCGGCCTGGTGCATATCTCGGGCTTCACCCCCTCGGATGCCGCCCATGTGCTGGGCAAGCAGGCCAACTGGGATGCGGCCACCGCACGCCTCGGCGCCGAACTCTTCGCCCGCAAGCGCGACGGCCGCGGCCAGAACATCGCCGCCTCCCCCGAGGTGATCTCCGAACGCGTGCTGCTGACCCTGACGCGCTGGTCGGCCGAATACATTTTGGAAACCGCTTTTGCCGAAGACGGGCTGGATGGCGCCGCTACCGTCGCGCACGCGCTGGTGCAGCGCGCCGTCGATGCCCATCCGGGCATCGCCAGGCTCTCGGTCGCGCTCGACCGTCCGGTCATCGGCCTCGGCGCCTCGGCGCCGTTGCACTATGCCGGCTTGGCCGAGCTGGTCGGCAATGAATGCGTGGTGCCGGAAGACACCGACGTCGCCAATGCCCTCGGCGCCGTCGTCGGCCAGGTCCGCGTCTCCGCCGAAGCCCGCGTCAGCCAGCCCAAGGAAGGCCTGTTTCGACTCGCCTCGGGGCAAACGGTGCGCGATTTCACCGACGAGGCCAAGGCGATCGCGGCGGCGGAAGCCGATGTGCGGGCGATCGTTGCCGAGCGGGCAAAGGATGCCGGCACGGACAATGCCGAGATCGATGTTTCGACTGAGTTCAAGGTTTCCACCGTCGAAGCCCAGCGTATGTTCATCGAAGCCCATGTGGTGGCGGTGGCGTCGGGAAGGCCGAGGATTGCGGTGTAGCGCGGGTAATCTCCCCCCTTGAGGGGGAGATGTCGCCGTAGGCGACAGAGGGGGTTCTAGCGCGTGGAGCGCTAACCTCCATCTGTCGCAGGAGGGCGAGCCCGGTCGCACCGACCCCCTCTGGCCGCTTCGCGGCCATCTCCCCCTCAAGGGGGGAGATTTGGCGGCGATTCCCGCCACCTTCACCCTAAGCTGAATTGACCCTTCACCCCTGACATGCCAAAGGCCGCAAAGCCTTTCATCTGGAGAAGCCCTGATGACCGATCGCGTCGAGATCGCCGGATTGCGGATTGCCCGCGAATTGCACGACTTCGTAGGCAACGAAGCGCTGCCGGGCACCGGCATTGCGGCCGACGCTTTCTGGACCGGGTTTTCGGCCATCGTCCATGATCTCGCACCGAAGAACCGGACGTTGCTGGCAAAACGCGACGCCATGCAGGAGCAGATCGACGCCTGGTATCGCGCCAATGGCGCGCCCATCGACATGGAGGCCTACAAGAATTTCCTCAAGCAGATCGGCTATCTCGTTCCGGAAGGTCCGGCCTTCAGCGTCTCGACCGACAATGTCGACCCGGAGATCGCCATCGTCGCGGGGCCGCAGCTGGTGGTGCCGGTGATGAATGCGCGCTATGCGCTCAACGCCGCCAATGCCCGCTGGGGGTCGCTCTACGATGCGCTCTACGGTACCGATGCCATTCCCGAGACCGGCGGCGCCGAGAAGGGCAAAAGCTTCAACCCTGTGCGTGGCGCCAAGGTGGTTGCCTGGGCGAAAAACGTCCTCGACGAGTCCGTGCCGCTCACTTCGGGCAAATGGGCAGGCGTGAACGGGCTTACAGTCCAGGGCAACATCTTGCGGCTCAGCGCCGGCGCCGGCGGCACCACGCTGGCCAACCCGAAACAGTTTGCCGGCTATCGTGGCGACCCCGCCAACCCTGAAGCCATTTTGCTCGCCCAGAACGGGCTGCACATCGAAATCCTGATCGACCGCGCCAACCAGATCGGCCGCACCGACCCTGCCGGCATTGCCGACGTCATCCTGGAATCGGCGCTGACCACCATCCAGGACTGTGAGGATTCGGTCGCGGCGGTGGATGCCGAAGACAAGGTCGTCGTCTATCGCAACTGGCTCGGCCTGATGAAGGGCGATCTCGCCGAGGAAATCACCAAGGGCGGCAAGAGTTTTGTCCGCAAGCTCAACCCGGACCGCGCCTGGACGGCGCCGAATGGCGGCGCGCTGAGCCTGCCTGGTCGCTCGCTGATGCTGGTGCGCAATGTCGGCCACCTGATGACCAATCCCGCCATCCTCGACCGCGACGGCAACGAGGTGCCGGAAGGCATCATGGATGCGGCGATGACGACGCTGATCGCGCTGCACGATGTCGGCGCCAACGGGCGGCGGATGAATTCCCGGGCCGGCTCGATGTATGTGGTGAAGCCCAAGATGCACGGGCCGGAGGAAGTTGCTTTCGCTGTCGAGATTTTCGACCGCGTCGAAGCACTGCTCGGCATGGCCAAAAACACCATCAAGATGGGCATTATGGACGAGGAGCGGCGCACCACCGTCAACCTCAAGGAGGCAATCCGCGCGGCAAGAGAGCGCGTCGTGTTCATCAACACCGGCTTCCTCGACCGCACCGGCGATGAGATCCACACCTCCATGGAAGCCGGGCCGATGATCCGCAAGGGCGACATGAAGCAGGCCGCCTGGATTTCCGCCTATGAGGCGTGGAATGTCGACACCGGGCTCGAATGCGGTCTGGCCGGCCACGCCCAGATCGGCAAGGGCATGTGGGCGATGCCCGACCTTATGGCGGCGATGCTGGAACAGAAGATCGCCCATCCCAAGGCCGGCGCCAACACCGCCTGGGTGCCGTCGCCGACCGCTGCCACGCTGCACGCCACCCATTACCACAAGGTCGATGTTCATGCTGTCCAGGCTGCGCTGAAGAGCCGACCCAAGGCGAAGCTCGACGACATATTGTCGGTGCCGGTCGCCGTGCGGCCGAACTGGACGCCGGACGAGATCCAGCGCGAGCTCGACAACAATGCGCAAGGCATTCTGGGCTATGTCGTGCGCTGGATCGACCAGGGCGTCGGCTGCTCCAAGGTGCCGGACATCAACGATGTCGGCCTGATGGAAGACCGCGCCACGCTGCGCATCTCCTCGCAGCACATTGCCAATTGGCTGCACCACAAGGTCTGCTCGCAGATTCAGGTGATGGATTCGCTGCGCCGCATGGCGGCAATCGTCGATCTGCAGAATGTCGGCGATCCCCTCTACCGGCCGATGGCCGCCGACTTCGACAATTCCATCGCCTTCCAGGCCGCCTGCGACCTGGTGTTTAGGGGCCGCGAACAGCCGAATGGATATACCGAGCCGGTGCTGCACGCGCGGCGGCTGGAGCTGAAGGCGAAGGCTTGAGCGCCAGCGTCCCCTCCTCTCAAGGGAGAGGGATCTACGCCGCCTGCGCCACCCGCTCCGACATCATGCGGTAGGAAATCGCCTCGGCCAGATGGATGCGGCCGACGGTTTCGCTGGCGTCGAGGTCGGCCAGCGTGCGCGCCACTTTCAGCACGCGGTGGTAGGCGCGCGCCGAAAAGCCGAGCTTTTCGCTGGCGTCTCTGAGCAGCGAAAGGCCGGCTGCATCCGGCACGGCGATGTCTTCGATGATCGAGGGCGAGCAATGCGCATTGGTGGTCGCGCTGGTGACGCCGAGCCGTTCGAAGCGCTCGCGCTGGATGGTGCGCGCACGGGCCACGCGCTGGGCTACGGCGGCACTTTTCTCCGCGCGGTCAGGGCGAATCAGATCGGCGGCCGAGACCGCCGGCACCTCGATCCTGAGGTCGATGCGGTCGAGCAGTGGGCCGGAAATGCGCGCCTGGTAGTCGGTGCGGCAGCGCTCGCCACGCAGGCAGCGATAGCCGGGTTCGCCGGCCATGCCGCATCGGCACGGGTTCATCGCCGCCACCAGCTGGATGCGCGCCGGATAGGTGACGCGGTGGTTGGCGCGCGCGATCATGCAGTCGCCGGTCTCCAGCGGCTGGCGCAGCGCATCCAGCGTCTGCGGCGAGAATTCGGGGAATTCGTCGAGGAACAGCACGCCGTGATGGGCGAGCGAGACCTCGCCCGGCCGCACCCGCAAGCCGCCGCCGACCATCGCCGCCATCGAGGCCGAATGGTGCGGGGCGCGGAACGGCCGCCGGTCGGTCAGCTTGCCTTCGCCGAGCTCGCCCGCCACCGAGGCGATCATCGAGACTTCGAGCAACTCCTTCGGCGCCAGCGGCGGCAGGATCGACGGCAGCCTTTGCGCCAGCATCGATTTTCCCGAGCCTGGCGGGCCGGCCATCAGCAGATTGTGGCCGCCGGCGGCCGCCACTTCCAGCGCCCGCTTGGCGCTCTCCTGGCCCTTGATGTCGCAGAGGTCAGGCAGGTCGCGCGCCGAGACATGGATGCCGGGCTCGGGCCGCGACAGCACCTGCGTGCCGCGAAAATGATTGGCAATCGCAATCAGGCTGCGCGGCGCCAATATGTCGAAATCCTTGCCGGCCCATGCTGCTTCTGGCCCACAGCCGAACGGGCAGATCAGGCCCTTTCCCTCGGCATTGGCGCCGATCGCCGCCGGCAGCGCGCCGGCCACCGCGGCAATGGTGCCGTCGAGCGACAATTCGCCGAGCACGACATAGGAGGCCAGCATGTCGCCCGGAATGGCGCCGAGTGCGGCCATCAGGCCGAGCGCGATCGGCAGGTCGTAATGGCTGCCTTCCTTGGGCAGATCGGCCGGGGCTAGATTGATCGTGACCTTTTTCGACGGCATCGACAGGCCCGACGCATGCAGTGCCGCCTGCACCCGCTCGCGGCTCTCGGCCACCGCCTTGTCGGGCAGGCCGACAATGTGCATGCCGACCTTGCCCGGCGCGATCATCACCTGGACATCGACCGGCACGGCCTCAATGCCCTGGAAAGCAACCGTGCGAACCCGCGCCACCATTTGTTCAAGCCCCCGGATACCGGTTCGCTCGGGTCTTTCTGATCAGACTGCGAGCGATGTCGGCCCAAGACAACCATAGATTTCAGCCCAAGGCAAGAACATTACAGGAACATGCAAGTGTCGCCGTCCTTCCGGCAGCATACGATGCCGACGCCTGCCTTCGCCCGAGACAGAATTAACCACAAAGGCGCGTCGCGGTTGGGTGTCACCGATCCGACTCGCATACTATGGTATGGTTGGGATCGGGGGACATCCGCAGCGCGTCCAGGCGCCAAAGCGAGGAAAACAGGATGCCGACCTTAAGCAATGGCAGTCAGCTCACCGTATGGGAAGAACCCGACTATCCCAATCCGAGCCCCGATGCGGTGCTTTTCAGCATCACGGAACCCGATGGCGACGTGATCGGGCTGATAGGGGCAAAGCCCGATTTCCCGTTCGGCGGCATCGACGTGGCTTCGGTCGATGTCTTCGACGGCTTCTTCACCATCACCAGCTTCACCAACGAAGGCAGGACCGAGACCTGGACGTCGGTCGAAACGCAGGTCTTCGACAATGACGGCAATCTTCTCCGCACTTTGTCCGACCAGGCAGCCTACCTGTCGGCCCGGATCGTCTCGGTCAACGCCGACAGCCCCGACACCATCACCGTCACCTGGATCGGGGCGAACGAGTATTTCGGCGGCGAAAACACCCAATACGGCCAGCACCAGATCATCCTGGAGGGAGGCACGCTGCAGCCCGACACGTTCGTCAATCATGCGCCCACGGTTGCCAATCTGAACGTGTCGGTTTCGCAGGGGGAATTTCTCGACGACATCAAATTCAGCGCCGCCGATGCCGACTATGATCTCCTGAGCTTTGTCGTAGTCGATGGGCCGGACCACGGCACCTTTGAGCAAAGCACGCGTTTCGACGGCAACCACTATCCGTTTCACCAGGGCCACTATGGCAACAGCTTGCACTATCATGCCGACTTTCTGAACGGCAATCTGTTCGACTACACACCCGAGGCGGGCTTCGTCGGCACTGACAGCTTCACGGTTTACGCCACGGACGGCCAGGGCAACAGCAATCTGGCGACGATTACGATCTCGGTTGCTCCACCGGCCGAATCCATCGCGCTGACCCACGCCGCGAACACAGTGAACTATGGAGCCCATGATCGTGCCGCGCTCGTCACCGCGCTGGGCGGCGGCGACCGCGTCATCGGCACGTCGTTCAATGACACGCTCGACGGCGGCGCCGGCAATGACCAGCTGTTCGGCGGCACCGGCGCCGACACCCTGATCGGCGGCGCGGGCACGGATTGGCTGAAGGGCGGCGCCGGCAATGACGTCATAAGCGGCGGCGCGGGCACGGACGGCATCCGTGGCGATGAGGGCGACGATGCCCTTGATGGCGGTACCGGCTCCGACGACCTGCGCGGCGGCCTTGGCGATGACATCCTCAATGGCGGCGCCGGCGGCGACCGGCTGGCCGGCGGCGAAGGCAGGGATGTCTTCGTGTTCGACGCGCTTGGACCGGCGAATTGCGACAGGATCGAAGACTTCGATGCGCAAGACGATATGATCCGCCTGGACAGCTCCGTGTTTGTCGGACTGCAGGCCGGACCGCTTTTCGCGGCAGTCTTCGCGGTTGGTCACCAAGCCATCGATGACAGCGACCACATCCTTTACAACGACGTGACCGGCGACCTTTTGTTCGATGTGGACGGGGTGGGCGGCGCGGCAGCTGTCAAGTTTGCCGCCGTCGACCCGGGCACCTGGGTCACCGCAGACGATTTCCTGGTGTTCTAGGGCGTTTCACCGTTTCACGGAAACGGCGAGCCGCTCTATCTCTTTGTTTTTACGTGAATGCTCGGGAAAAGCGCTGCGCGCTTTTCCCCCTTTCCGGGCATTGCAGCTAGTGCCGCTTGCCTTCCACCGCGTCCCAGAACAGGCTCGCAATGTCGGCGCCGCCAAAACGTTGCACTTCGCGCACGCCGGTCGGCGAGGTCACGTTGATCTCGGTCATGTAGTCGCCGATCACGTCGATGCCGACGAGGATGAAGCCGCGTTCCTTCAGCGACGGTCCGATGCGGGCGCAGATCTCGCGCTCGCGCTCCGTCAGCTCGGCCTTTTCGGCGCGGCCGCCGACATGCATGTTGGAGCGTGAATCATGGTCGGCCGGCACACGGTTGATGGCGCCGACTGCCTCGCCGTCGACCAGGATGATGCGCTTGTCGCCTTTGCGCACATCCTTCAGATAGCGCTGCACGATATAGGGCTCGCGCGACAGCTGGGCGAACATCTCGAGCAGCGAGGCGAGGTTGCGGTCGTCCTCCCTGAGATGGAAGATGCCTGCGCCGCCATTGCCGTAGAGCGGCTTGACGATGATGTCGCCGAATTCCTTGCGGAAGGCGGCGACTTCCTGGGGATCCTTGGTGATCAACGTTTCCGGCATCAGGTCGGGGAATTCGGTGACGAAGATTTTTTCCGGGCTGTTGCGCACCCAGGCCGGGTCGTTGACGACCAATGTCTTCGGGTGGATGCGCTCCAGAATGTGCGTGGTGGTGATGTAGTTCATGTCGAAGGGCGGGTCCTGGCGCAGCAGGATCACGTCCATCTCCGACAGGTCGGTGCGCACTTTGTCGCCCAGCGTGTAGTGATCGCCCTTCTCGTCGCGGAGCTTCATCTCTTCGATGCGGGCAAACACCTTGCCGCCCAGCATCGACAGCCGGTCGGGCGTGTAGTGGAACAGTTGGTGGCCGCGCCGCTGCGCCTCCAGCGACAGCGCAAACGACGTGTCGCCGGCGATCGAGACAGTGGAGACATGGTCCATCTGGACGGCGATTTTCAGCTTCATGGCGGTCTCCGGCGCGATTGGAGCGACGTTCGGGTCGATGCGTCGACGACAGCGATATACGGAACTCGGCGCCGTCTGCCAATCACGCTTGCTTGGCTCAGGCTGAATGCGTGTCGTCTGCGGCAAATCGGCCGGGGCGGCGTAGCCGATCGCTCATGCCCTTTGTTCGAGTTCGACGTGCTGGCCCTCGGCCGACGGCTCCAAGGCAGCGCCGTTCGGCTCCCAGCCAATTTCCTTTGCTTGGGTATTGGCTAATATATGCTTACGCCCGGGGGGAGCCGTGAATGAAAGTCAATGTCGTCTACGCACACCCACTCGCCGACAGCTACCAGGCATCGCTTCACAAACGTGTCGTGCAGACACTCAAGGCCAGGGGCGACGAGGTTATCGACTTCGACCTCTACGAAATGAAGTTCAATCCGGTGATGCAACCGGAAGAACGGCGTGGCCACTTTGATCCTTCTAAAACACCGGAGGATTTGCGGGTCTATATCGACGCTTTGCAATGGGCCGAAGCGTGCGTGTTCTGCTTTCCAACATGGTGGTCAGGCATGCCCGCCATGCTGAAGGGCTATTTCGATCGCGTTTGGCGACCCGGCGTCGCGTATCACGTGCCGGCGGATGGCGGCGTCATCAGACCGGCACTACTGAACATCCGCCGAATGGGGGTGGTGACGACGTGCGGATCGCCCTGGTGGTATACGGAAATGTATATGCAAAATCCTGGAAGGAAGGTGCTGCTGCGGGGCCTGAAGACCATGTGTGGAGGCAACGTGAAACATCTGTACATGACGAGATATTCCGTCGAGGGCATATCCAACGAAAAGAGGGAAGTGTTCGCGCGCAAGGTGGAGCGGCGGTTCGAGAAATTCTGACCAGCCAAGCCCATGCCAGCGTAGCCAAGCTTGTCCGGTCGGGCGCTTCGACACGGGCAGATGCAAGTCGGACGAGGAGGGGAGATGGCCACGCAGGAAAGTTGGAATGCAATGGCGAATTTGGAAGGCGGGGCCACCTTGCCTTCGGCGACAACGCTGACCGGAAACCATGTCAACCTCGCCCCACTCTGCCTTGAAGATGCGGAGGATATCTTCCGGCTCACCCACGCCCGCGAGCGCGACGAAATCTGGTCTGAAATGAAGGTTGGACCATTCGACGGGGTCGAGTCTTTCCGGGCTCATGTCGGCGGCCTGCTCAACGACCAATCGCGCACATTCCTGACGCTGCGTACCAACGCGGCGGGGCCGGTCGGCTGGCTTTGTCTGATGGAGGCCAGACCGGCGCACAGGGTGATTGAGCTGGGCTATGTGCTCTTCTCGCCAGCGCTGCAGCGGACGATCGCGGCCAGCGAATCTGTCTTCCTGATCATGCGGCACATCTTCAAGGACCTCGGCTATCGACGGTTGGAGTGGACGTGCACCACGGACAATGCGAAATCGAGGCGTGCGGCCGACAGATTAGGCTTTGTCTTTGAGGGCATATTGCGCGACGGATTGGTGCTGAAGGGCCAGGCACGCGACATCTGCATGTATTCGATGCTGGCACGCGAATGGTCGGTCGCCGGCGCGGCATTCGATACCTGGCTGTCTTCGGCCAATTTCGTCAATGGCCGTCAGATCCGATCCTTGCAGGACGTGAGAGCGGCGGTCTCTTCGGGCTTTGCGCCAACATAGGCTCATGAGGTCAATGTGGCGCGCGGGCTCATGCGCTCCGCGGGTTCCTCGGGCCAGCGCTTCAGCGGTCGAAGACCAGCCGGGAGTAACCGAGGAAGGACAGCGCCATCGCCACCAGCGAGGCAATCGCAAGTGCCGCCAGCGGCGGCATTGCCGGAAGCGCGAACAGGATGGCGCAATAGACGACATAGTTGACGATGCTGGTGGCGATGCCGACGCCGCCATAGCGCGCACCCTCCTGCGTTACGCCGCGGCTCGACGGCGAAAACGTCAGGTGCCGGTTGATCTGCCAAGTGACGCAGAGCGCAAAGCCGATCGACAGCAAGCGCGCGACGAAGGGGCCGAGCGGCGTTACCGCCAAAAGCAGCCAGAGAGCCGCGGCATCGGCGACGAAGCCGACGGCGCCGGCAAAGACGAAGCGGGCGAGCCTGCCCACGGCCTCAGGCGGCCCGGGGCGTCTTGCCCGGCTCGGCTTTCGGGGTTTCGCTCGTGCGCTCGCGCCGTTCGACCCGGCCCGACGGGACCGAGAGATAAAAAATGCGCTTCTGTTCGGCGCGCCCGCGCGATACCGAATCCAGGATCAGTCCGGTCATCATCGCAAGCATCGACAACAGCAGCAGGCCGACCGACAGCACCCAGGTCGGCATGCGCGGCACCAGGCCGGTCTGGGCGAATTCGATCAGCACCGGCGTCATCAGGGTCAGGCTCGATACCAGGAAGAAAATGGCGAAGGCGCCGAAGAAGCGCAGCGGCTGCGTCTCCTTCATCAGCATGGCGAACATCCACAGGATCCTGGCACCGTCGCGATAGGTCGACAGCTTCGACGACGATCCCTCCGGCCGGCGGCCATAGTCGAGCGCGATCTCGCTGACAGGCAGCTTGAGCTGCGAGGCATGCACCGACATTTCGGTCTCGATCTCGAAGCCGCCGGAAACGGCAGGGAAACTCTTGACGAAACGCCTGGAGAAGGCGCGATAGCCGGAGAAGATGTCGGTGAAGTCGGTGCCGAACAGCCGTTTGTAGAGGCTGTTGAAGATGCGGTTGCCGAACGCATGGCCGGAACGGCCGGCATCGTCGGCGACGCCGCGCCTGGTGCCCACCACCATGTCGCAGCGCTCGGTCTGCAGGATGTTGATCAGCTGCGGTGCGTCTTCCGGCGCATAGGTGCCGTCGCCGTCGGCCATCAGATAGATATCGGCATCGATGTCGGCGAACATGCGCCGCACGACGTTGCCCTTGCCCTGGCGCGGCTCGCGGATGACGATGGCGCCGGCCGCGCGGGCCTTTAGTGCCGTCAGGTCGCGCGAATTGTTGTCATAGACATAGATCGCGGCCGACGGCAGCGTCTCGCGAAACCGCCGCACCACCTCGGCGATGGTGAGCTCCTCATTGTAGCAGGGCAGGAGCACGGCAATGGCCGGCTCGTGGCGAACTTCGTGCGGCATTTCCGTCTCCCGATGCCCGGCGGAGCCTCCGGCCGCGCTCAAATGCGGCCTCGCTCAGGCGACTTTACTATTTATTGAAGCTGTTAAGGCTAGGTTTAAGCCGAGCTTCTTTCCGACAAAGGCCGTGATGATGAACGCAGCCAAGGCGGGTGCTTCCTCCTGGAAGTCCGATATGACGCTGGCGCTGCTTGCCATGCTGGTGGCGCTGGCCGTCAATGCCGCCACGGGCTTTCGCGAACTGAGCAATGCCGGCGGCGACAATGACAGCCTGCTGCGGCTGGTCGAGGTTCGCGATATGCTGGCCGGCCAGGGCTGGTTCGACCTGCATCAGTACCGGATGGGGCCGGAAGGCGGCTTCGTCATGCACTGGTCGCGGCTGGTCGATGCGCCGCTCGCCGCCATCATCCTCGCCGCTTCGGCGCTGACCGGCAGCATGGCCATGGCCGAGGCGATCGCACAGGTGCTGTGGCCGGCGCTGCTGTTTTTCCTGGCGGTGTTCTTCCTCGCCCGCGCGGCGCGCAGCTTTGCCGGCGCTGGGGCCGTACTGCCCGCAATTGTCATCGGCGCGGCGGCGCTGCATTTCATCGGCATCTTCTTGCCGGGTGCGCTCGATCATCACAATGTCCAGCTGACGCTGACTATGGCCAGCCTCAGCCTGCTGCTCGAGGCGCCCACGCACCGCTGGGCGGCGCTGTTTTCGGGCCTGTGCGCTGCACTGACGCTGGCCGTCGGCATGGAAACCGCGCCCTATGTCGCCACCATCGGCGCCTGCATCGCCTTGCTGTTTGTCGCCGACCCCGACGGCGAGCACCGGATCGCAAGGGACTTCGGTCTCGGCTTTGCCGGGGTTTCGGCGTTCGTCTTCGTCATCACCATCCCGCCATCGGCCTGGGGCCAGGCGCAGTGCGATGCCTTTTCGGCCGTGCAATTCGTTGTTGCGGCAATCGCCGGACTGGGCCTTGCCGTCGTGACGTCGCTCAAGGCCTCCAGTGCCACAGCCAGCCGCCGCCTGATCTCGCTCGGTCTGCTCGCGCTTGTGCTGGGCGCCGTCGTCGTGGCGCTGTTCCCGCAGTGCCTTGCCGCGCCCTACGCAAACCTCGATCCGCGCCTCAAGGAATTGTGGCTCGACCACATCGATGAGGCACAGTCGCTGTTCCATATCGCCGTCAGCGACCCGGCCTCCGTGGCGGCGCGCTATGTCACGCCGCTGGTGGCGATCGCGCTGATGGCGCTTCGCCTGCGCGGGCCGTGGCGCCGCGAGGACAGCCTGGTCGGCGCCTTGCTGGCCGCCGCCTTCATCGTCAGCGCCTGGCAGGTCCGCGGCTCGACATTCTCGATCGCCTTTGCCGTCATCCCGCTTTCGGCCTGGATTGCAAGCTGGCGCGAACGGGCGAGCATCAGCCCTTCGCGCAGCGTGTCGCTGCGTATGGCGGCAGTCTGGCTGGTGTCGGTGAATGCCGTCTGGGCCGGCGCTGCCGCCGCCACCTCGAGCGCATTCGAGGCCGACAAGGTCTCCGCCGAGGCCAAGGACGCCGATCCGGCCTGCACGCGCAAGGCCTCCTTCGCGACGCTGGCCGGGCTGCCGGACACCACGGTGCTTGCCATTTCCAATCTCGGCTCGCCCATCCTGGCCTATTCCGGCCACCGTGTCTTTGCCGGCCCCTATCATCGCAACATCGCCGGCGACCTGCTTGCGCTCGATGCCTTCCTCGGATCGGCGGACCAGGCCAAAGCGATCGTGGCGCAGCACCATGTCGGCCTGGTGGCTCTCTGCCGCGGCAGCGCCGAAAGCAAGGTGCTCGCCGCCAAGGCGCCGCAAGGCTTCCTGGCCGGGCTGATGCAGGGAAGCGTCCCCGATTGGCTCGAACCGCTGGCCGAAACACGCGGAAACCCGGTCGAACTCTACCGCGTCCGCTAAAGCACCATTCGCCAGCGAAAAATCGATTTCGCGATACGGTTCCTAAACGCTTTGCTGCCAGTCTCAGCGTAAATTTCGGACGTCAAAAACAGGGATACCGATGCAAACGACGTTTGGCACCGGGCAGGCAAGCAGGGAAAACACGGATCTGGCGTTCACCGACACGCTGACCGGGCTTGGTAACCATCGCCGCTTCTTCGACAAGGTCGACCGCCTGATCAGCGACCGCGCCGACGATCCCGCGCCCTTCACCGTCGGCATTCTCGACCTCGACGGTTTCAAGCCGATCAACGACCTGTTCGGCCACAAGGCCGGCGACGACATATTGATCCAGGTGGCGATGCGGCTGCGCGCCTCGATGGACAGCCATTCCACCGTCTGCCGCATCGGCGCCGACGAATTCGCCTTCCTCTATCCGATGGTGTTCTCGGAGGAAGCCGCGGCAGAGAAGTCGCGCATGATGATCGAAATCCTGTCGGCGCCTTACGATGTCGGCGAACGCACCGCCAGGCTTTCGGCCTCGGTCGGCTGCTCGCTGTTCTATTCCGGCGACGAAACCACCGAAATCCTCGTCAACAAGGCCGAAACGGCGCTCTACCATGCCAAGCGCTCGGGCCGTGGCCGCGTCGTCGTCTATACCAGAGAGATGGAGGAGGCGGCCAAGCGCGTCACCCGCATCGAACAGGCGCTGCGCCGCGCCGTCTCGGCCGGCGAGGTGGAACCGCATTTCCAGCCCATCGTCGATCTCAACACCCGCCGCACCATCGGCTTCGAGACGCTGGCGCGCTGGACCGATCGTGACCTCGGCGTCGTCCCGCCGACCGTGTTCATCCCCATCGCCGAGGAGCGCGGCATCATTGGTCCGCTGTCGCAACTGGTGCTGCGCAAGGCGACCGAAGCGGCGCGCAGCTGGCCGAAGGACCTGTTCCTGTCCTTCAACCTGTCGCCCTCGCAGCTCGTCGACCAGAACACCGGCCTGCACATATTGTCGATCCTCGACCGAACCGGCTTCGATCCGCGCCGGCTCGAGATCGAGATCACCGAAACCGGCCTGATGAACGATCCGGCCTCGGCCGAGAAGATTGTCGAGGACCTGCGCCGCGTCGGCATCCGCGTCTCGCTCGACGATTTCGGCACCGGCCAGTCCTCTCTCGGCCGCTTGCGCGAATTCCACTTCGATAAGCTCAAGATCGACCGCGCCTTCGTCTCCTCGATCCTCGACGACCGTCCGTCGGAACACATCATCCGCGCTATTCTCGCCATGTGCGAAGGGCTCGGCATGGATGTCGTGGCCGAAGGCATTGAGGAGGAGGCGCAGGCCGACCGCCTCGTCCAGTTCGGCTGCGCCGGCGGCCAGGGCTATCTGTTCGGCAAGCCGGTCGATGCCGACGCCACGCTCGGCTATCTCCGCGATTCCTATCGCGGCGCCCTCTACGCCAAGGCCATCTGATCTCCGGTCTGCCGTGCGCCGAGCGGGTTTTGCCCATCGGCTTGCGTCTTTTTGTCTGACATAAGGCGAACAAATCGCCGGTTTCGCCCTTGCTCCCCGGACTTGGCTGGCTAGGATGCGCGCCGACCGGATCGGAGTAAGAAAATATGATGCCATCGGCGGATTTTGCCGACCTCAGGGACGCCTCGGTGCTGATCACCGGCGGCGGTTCCGGAATTGGTGCGGCGCTGACCGAGGGTTTTGTTCGCCAGGGCGCCAATGTCGCCTTCATCGACATCGCCGATGGCCCAAGCACGCTGCTTACCGACCGCGTCGAAAAGGAACTTGGCCGGCGGCCGCTCTACCTCAAGACCGATTTGCGCGATGTCGAGGCGTTGCGCGCCTCTGCTGCCCGGGCGGCAGAAGTGCATGGCGACGTCACCGTGCTGGTCAACAATGCGGCGTGGGACGAGCGCCACGATGTCGCTGAAGTCACCGTCGAATTCTGGGACAACAATCTCGCCGTCAATCTGCGCCCGCATTTTTTCACCGCGCAGGCGGTGGCGCCGGGCATGAAGCGGGCCGGCGGAGGCTCCATCATCAACTTCACCTCGACCTCCTATCTCATCAACCATCCTGACATGCCGGCCTACACCGCCGCCAAGGCCGGCATCCTCGGTCTCACCAAAGGCCTCGCCGGCAAGCTCGGCGTCGACGGCATCCGCGTCAACGCGATTGCGCCGGGCTGGGTGATCACCGAACGCCAGAAAGAACTCTGGGTCACCGAACAGGGGCTCGCCGCCCATGTCGCCAAGCAATGCATCAAGCAGGTCATGCAGCCCGACGATATTGTCGGCACCGTGCTGTTCCTGGCTTCCGACGCCTCGCGCATGCTGACGGCGCAAATGCTGATCGTCGACGGAGGTTTCCTGTGAGCCCGACAAGCCAGGCAGCAGCGGGCAAAGCCCCGGCCGTCGCCGCCGTCGACTGGGGCACGACCCGCATGCGGGTCTGGCTGATCGACGAGGCGGGTGGGGTGCTTGCCGAACGTCGCGGCGATGACGGCCTGATCACCGCGCAACAGAAGGGCTTTTCGACCGTCCTCGAAGGTCATCTGGCGGCGCTTGGCGCACCTGACACACTGCCGGTCATCATCTGCGGCATGGCCGGCTCGCGCCAGGGCTGGCTGGAGGCGCCCTACGTCACCGTGCCGGCGCCGATCGGCGCGATCCTCGCGGGCGCAGCACGCATCCCCGGCCAGAGCCGGGACATCCGCATCGTGCCTGGCCTGGCGCAGCGCCTGGAAGATGCGCCGGATGTGATGCGCGGCGAGGAAACCCAGCTTGCCGGCGCCGGTTTGCCGGCTAATGGGCGCCATCTCGTCTGCATGCCCGGCACCCATTCGAAATGGGTTCTGGTCGAGGACGGGGCGGTCGATGGCTTCTGCACCTGGCCGACCGGCGAACTGTTCTCGGTGCTGGCCACTCACTCGATCCTGCGCCATTCGCTGGGCGAGACCCCGAAGCCAGTGACCTCGGACAATCCATTCTTCCAGGACTGGTGCCGCAAGGCGCTGGCCGAGGGCGGCGATGTCACCTCGCGGCTGTTCTCGATCCGCGCCGCCGGCCTGCTGCAGGACCTCAAGGCAGATGACGCCGCCGCGTGCCTGTCCGGCCTGCTGATCGGCGGCGAGATCGCTTCAGCGGGTCGCCGTTATGGCGAAAGCGCCACCGCAATCGTGCTGGTCGCCTCGGGTTCGCTGGCGGCGCTCTACAGGCAGGCGCTCGACCTTGCCGGACTTGCCATACGGACGGTCGACGCCGACGAGGCGGTCCGAGCCGGCCTGATCGAGGCGGCGCGGGAAAATGGCATGATTGCCAGAAATGGAGTGAGCGCGTGAGCCAGACCGCACCTTTCCCGAAGCTCAAGCGGGGTCTCGTCGCCATTCTGCGCGGGCTGAAGCCCGGCGAGGCTGTCGCCATCGGCCAGGCGCTGTTTGATGCCGGCATCGAGGCCATCGAAGTGCCGCTCAATTCGCCGGAGCCGTTTATGTCGATCGCCAGTATTGTCGCGGCATTGCCCAGAACGGCGCTGGTCGGCGCCGGCACGGTGCTGACTTCAGCCGATGTCGACGCTTTGGCCAAGGCCGGCGGCAGGCTGCTGGTCAGCCCTAACATCGATGCCGAGGTCATGGCCCGCGCCATGCACCATGGCATGGTGACGATGCCCGGTGTGTTCACCCCCACCGAAGCGTTTCTGGCCATCCGGCTTGGCGCCTCGGCGCTGAAATTCTTCCCGGCAAGCGTGCTCGGCGCCGGCGGAATCTCGGCGATGCGCGCCGTGCTGCCGGCCGATACGGTGGTCGGCGCCGTTGGTGGCGTTTCGGAGAAAGACTTTGCCGGCTACAAGTCGGCTGGGGTGACCGCTTTCGGCCTCGGCTCCAGCCTGTTTAAGCCGGGCATGAGCGTCGACGAGGTGGCCACGCGCGCCCGGGCGGCGGTGACGGCCTGGGATGCGGCGTTCGGCGGAGGGGCATGATGGACAAGGTTTCGGTCTTCTCGGATCATATCTGCGAGTTGGGCGAGGGCCCGAGCTACGATCCCGCCACCGATACGCTGTTCTGGTTCGACATCGTCAACGGGCTGTTGCTGGAGCAGGGCGTCACGTCCGGGGCGCTGAAGGTCCATGACCTCGGCCAGATGGCCAGCGCGCTTGCCGTTATCGACGACAAACGCCAGCTGATCGCCACCGAGACCGGCCTGCATGTCCGTGATGTCTCGACCGGCAAGCTGACGCTGCACACGCCGATCGAAGCCGACAATGCGCTGACGCGCTCCAACGATTCGCGCGTCCACCCTTGCGGCGCCTTCTGGGTCGGCACCATGGCCAAAAACGAGGGCAAGGGCGCCGGCTCGATCTATTGGTTCTTCAAAGGCGAGCTGCGTACGCTTTACACCGGCATCACCGTGTCGAACTCGATTTGTTTCTCGCAGGATGGGACGATCGCCTACTACACCGACACCGCGACCGGCCTTTTGATGCGCGTCGCCTGCGATCCGGCGACCGGGCTACCGGCCGGCGAGTCGAAAGTGTTCGTCGACCATCGCTCCTCGAAGGGCTATGTCGACGGCTCGGTCGTCGACCGCGACGGCGTGCTGTGGAACGCCGTCTGGGGCGGCAAGGCGGTCAAGGCTTATGCGCCGGACGGCACGCTGCTGCGCGAAATCCCGATGCCGGCGACGCAGTCCTCTTGCCCGGCCTTTGTCGGTTTCAAGGCCGACCGGTTGGCGGTGACCTCGGCCTGGAAGGGCAAGGACGACAAGCAGCGCAAGCTCGACCCGCAGGCCGGCATGACCTTCCTGCTCGACATCCCCGTCAACGGCCGCTTCGAGCCACGCGTGCTGATCGCCTGAGAGGCGCCAGTGCTTCGTTGACGGTTGTCACGCAACCGCCCGGCCCGGTCGGTTTCACGCAAGCCGATGGTGCCTGCCGTGCGATGGTAATAGCCTCTATCGCCGGGAGCCGACCATCCGATGCCGCAAAACACGCCGACCCTGATCCTCGTCCATGAGCCGGAAAAGGCCTGTTTCGACCGGCTGGTCGCCGACGGGTTTCCGGCCGAACGTGCGCTCGAAATTTCGTCCTATCTGGCGCAGTCGACCGACCTTGCGCCCGAATTCGATGAGCTTGCCGCAGCTTGCGAGCGGCGCAGCCTCGCCTTCCTGCCGGTCGAACTCGACGATGCGGCAGCAGCGCTGGCGAAAGCCGATCCGAAAACGGCGCTGGTCTGGACGCTGACCGACGGCATAGCCTATTTCCGCGGCGCCGCTGCGCCCGCGCTTGCCCGTCTGAACGGGCTCAAAACCGTCGGCGCCGACGATGCGCTGTTCGCGCTCTGCCAGGACAAGTTCCGTTCCGGCGCCGTGCTCGGCGCGCTCGGCCTGCCGGTGCCGCAGGCCGGCCTCGCCCGCGACGGCCGCTGGCTGGCCGAGCCGCCGGCTTCGCAAGCCGGCTGGTTCGTCAAGCCGAACCGGCTCGGCTCCAAGGTCGGCATCTGGCCGGATTCGCACTGCCACGAGCTGGAGCACGCGCTGGAACTTAGCCGGCGTGTCTACGCTGCCTATCGCGACGATGTCGTCGTCCAGCCTTATGTCGCCGGCCGCAATGTCCGCGCCAGTTTTCTCGGCCTCGAGCCGGAGACCGGCGCGGAAGCACTCGGCATCGCCTTCGTCGATTCCGGCGGCGATTTCCAGACCATGGCTGACTCGATGGCGCTTTACGGCGACACCGGCGAGGCCGCCAAGGCAGCCGGGCTCTACAGCGAGCCGGTGCTGGAACCGGTCGCCGACACCCAGCCGGGCGCTGCCGCAACCATTCGCCGTATCGCCGAGCGGCTGGTGAGCGGGCTTGGCCTGCGCGACGTGTTTTCCATCGACTTCAGGGTCGAGGCCGACGATCACGTCCACCTCATCGAGTTCGAGGTCTGCCCCGGTCTGCCCTGCTTCGATTTCCGTGCCTATTGCCGGCAGCAATGGGGTAAGACGCTGGCCGATGCGATGGCCGAGACCGCCACTAACCGGTTCAAGCGCTAGACCCCCTCGACCAGCACTATCTCGCCGTCGGCCACTTTCTGACGGATCGCGACGGCGCGCTGGTATTCCGGCGAGTGGTAGCAATCATGTGCCACGCTGAGCGATTCGAATTCGATGATGACGTTGCGGGCACGGCCGGCGCCTTCAGCCTTTTCGTGTTCGCCGCCGCGCGCCAGGAATTTCGCGCCAAAGCGCTCGAAGGCGAGCTTCGACGCCGCGACATACTCCTTGTAGCCTTCAGCATCGCGCACATCGACGCGGGCGATCCAGTATCCCTTTGGCATCGTTCTTCTCCTGGTTCGAAAAATGTCAGGCGGCGCGCATCTCTTCCAGTATGGCCTCCGCCGCTGCACGCCTGTCGCTTGCAGCGACGATCGGGCGGCCCACAACAAGATGGCTGGAGCCGTTGCGGATTGCCTGGCCGGGCGTCACCACCCGCTTCTGGTCGCCATGGTCGCTGCCCTTGGGCCGGATGCCGGGTGTCACCACCGCCAGGTCGGGGCCGACGATGCGGCGCACCGCTTCCGCCTCCTCGGCCGAGCAGACGACGCCGCCCATGCCGGCATGCAGCGCCTGTTCGGCTCGCCTCAGCACCAGCGTGTGCGGATCGTATTCATAGCCGGCGTCGATCACGTCCTGCTCGTCCATCGAGGTCAGCACGCTGACCGCCAGCAGGCAGAGATCGCTGCCCTTGGCGGCTTCCACCGCGGCTCGCATCGCCTTGGGATAGGCATGGATGGTGAGCATGGTCATGCCCATGCGCACGATGTTCTCGACACCTTTGGCCACCGTGTGGTCGATGTCGAGCAACTTCATGTCGAGAAAGATCTTGGTGCCGCCGCTAGCCAGCTCCCGAGCAAAGTCTAGCCCGCCGGCGAAGGCCAGCTGATAGCCGATCTTGTAGAAGGAGACGACGCCGTCGAGTGCGCGCACAGCCTCTTCGGCCTCCTTCACCGTCGGCACATCGAGGCCGACGATCAGCCTTTCCTGCATGGATTGGGCATGCATGGTCGGTGCGTGGGTCATGCCCGGGTCGACAGCAAATGCGAGGTTTCGATCAGCGTGCGGCATAGATGCTCCATCGATTTGTTCAGTCTCTCATCCCTGAAATTGCCGTCGGCGTCGAAGGCACTGCCGCCATCGGCTACCGAGCATTCCGGCGTCACCACTTCCATCTGGCAGCGCACCAGCACGGCGCGCAGATGGTTGATGCAGCGTATCCCTGCGAAATGTCCGTTGGAAGACGAGCACAGGCCCGCGACCTTGCCGGCAAACGGCCTGAAATTGCGGCCACTATCCGTGCGCACCCGGCTTACCCAGTCGATCGTGTTCTTGAGCAGTGGCGGGATCGAGCCGTTATATTCGGGCGTCGCAATCAGCAGCCCGTCATGGGCGGCGATCAGCCGGCCGAGCTTCACGGCATTGTCGGGGACGCCTTTTTCCTTTTCGAGATCTTCGTCCAGGATCGGCAGCGTATAGTCGGCCAGCGAGATGCGCGTCACCTCGGCGCCCTGCATGGCCAGCTCCTTCTGCGCCACATCGGCGGTCCTGCCGCTGAAGGCGCCGCTGCGCAGCGAGCCGGCAAAGACGAGGATTTTCGGAATCACTGCCATTGGCCAACCTTGTCCCGGGACAGGTACAGCCAAGGATCACTCAAATCAATGCGCCTCGCGGCGGTAGATCCACAGCTGCGTCGGCGGGATGTTGCGGAAGATGAAGTCGAAATGCTTGACCGTGTAGTCGCCGCGGCCGGGCGGGATCGGCGACAGCGGCCCGTAGGTCAGCTGTACGATCGGCCGCCCCACCGGGATGCGGTCGAGCAGGCTTTCGATATAGGCGATTCGCTGTGCCACAGGGAAGTTGAGCAGCGGCACGCCGGAGACGACGGAATCGAACACCATGTCCCGCTTGTCGCCGAGCGTCGCATTGAGATTGAAGGCGTCGCCCTCGATGACGTTGACACCGGGATAGAGCTGGCGCAGGTGGCGCACGAACTCGGTGGAGTATTCCACCGCATAGAGATTTTCGGGCTTCACGCCCTGGGCGAGGATGGCGCGGGTGATGACGCCTGTGCCCGGGCCGACCTCAAGCACCGGCAGGCCGGACTTCGGATTGACGATCGAAGCCATCTTGCGGGCGGTGATGGAGCTTGTCGGCACGATCGAGCCGACCGTCTTCGGCTTGTCGATCCAGCCTTTGAAGAATTTCAGTTCGTCGTCGAACTTTTCCGCCAGCGCTTTCCGCAATCCCGGACCACGTGCCATGCAAGTTCTCCTCAACCACCCCCTGCACGCTACTTAGCAGCTAACAGGTCCAAGGCAAGGCACGATCTGGCATAAGATGTTGATGACGTTCGGGAAGCGCCTGGGCGCGGTCACCCGCGCCGGCTGCATACGAGGCACTCAGCGCTCGCTGAAGGATTCGAAAAAGTCCTTCATGCGGGCGAAGAAACCGCTCGACTGGGGCGAGTTTTCCTTTGACGACAGCTGTTCGAACTCTTCCAGCAGCTCCCGCTGGCGCCGCGACAGGTTCTGCGGCGTCTCGACCGCAGTCTGGATGTAGAGGTCGCCGACATTGGGCTGGCGCAGCACCGGCATGCCCTTGCCCTTGAGACGGAACTGGCGGCCGTTCTGGGTGCCCTCGGTCACTTTCACCTTGGTCTGGCTGCCGTCCAGCGTGGTCACCTCAAAGGAGCCGCCGAGCGCTGCCGTCGTCATCGAGATCGGCACCTTGCAGTAAAGGTCGGCGCCGTCGCGCTGGAAGAATTCGTGCGGCTTCACCGCCAGGAAAATATAGAGGTCGCCCGAGGGGCCGCCGCGCAGGCCGGCTTCGCCCTCATTGGCAAGCCGGATGCGGGTGCCGTCCTCGATGCCGGCCGGAATGTTGACCGACAGCGAGCGTTCCTCGGTGACACGGCCCTGGCCGGCGCATTTCGGGCACGGGTCCTTGATCGTCTGGCCGCGGCCCTGGCATTGCGGGCAGGTGCGCTCGATCGAAAAGAAACCCTGCGTGGCGCGGACCTTGCCGTGACCATGGCACATCGAGCAGGTGACCGGCTGGGTACCGGGCTTGGCGCCGGTCCCGGAACATTCCGTGCACGAGATCGAGGCCGGCACGCGGATCTGCGCGGTCTTGCCGGCGAAAGCCTCTTCCAGCGTGATTTCCATATTGTAGCGCAAATCGGCGCCGCGCTCGCGGCCGCCGGAAGAGCGGCGCTGGCGCCCGCCCATCATGTCGCCGAAAATGTCTTCGAAAATGTCGGCGAAGCCGCCGGCGCCAAAGCCTTGCGCCCCACCATTCATGCCGCCCTGCTCGAAGGCGGCGTGACCGAAACGATCATAGGCCGCGCGCTTCTGCGGGTCCTTCAGCGTCTCGTAGGCTTCGTTGATTTCCTTGAACTTGTGCTCGCAGGAATGATCGCCGGGGTTGCGATCGGGATGGAACTGCATGGCGAGCTTGCGGAAAGCGCTCTTGAGCTCCCTGTCGTCCGCGCCCTTTTGTACGCCCAGCGTTTCGTAGAAATCAGCTTTCATCTTTTCCCGCAGTCCGGATGCTCAACGTCTTGATGCATGTCGCGTCGTTTGCCGGCACGTTGTCTCGATTTAGGAGCGGTGCTGCCCGGATGCTAGGGCCGGCGCGGACTTGTCTGTGTTTTTCGGTGACTTTTTCGGCAGGACCCGCACTTTTTTCAGCGAGGGTTGCAAAAAAGCCCGGCTTTGCGCCGGGCTTTCAGCTTTATCTTGCCGTCAACCGGTTCAGGCCGACTTCTTCTTGTCGTCGTCTTCGTCGATTTCTTCGAAATCGGCGTCCACCACGTCGCTATCCTTGGCGGCGTCCGCCTTGGCGTCGGCTTCCGCCGCTTCCTTCTGCGAGGCCTCGTACATGGCCTGGCCAAGCTTCATCGAAGCTTCGGCAAGCGTCTGCGACTTGGCCTCGATATCGGCAGCGTCGTCGCCCTCGGCCGCGGTCTTCAGCGCGGCGATCGCATCCGATATCGCCGTGCGCTCGGTTTCCGAAACCTTGTCGCCATATTCCTTCAGCGACTTCTCGGACGAATGCACCAGCGCCTCGGCCTGGTTGCGGGCCTCGACCACGGCGCGACGCTTCTTGTCGGTCTCGGCATTGGCCTCGGCGTCCTTGACCATCTTCTCGATGTCGGCGTCCGAAAGACCACCCGATGCCTGGATGCGGATCTGGTGCTCCTTGCCGGTGCCCTTGTCCTTGGCGGAGACGTTGACGATGCCGTTGGCGTCGATGTCGAAGGTGACCTCGATCTGCGGCACGCCGCGCGGGGCCGGCGGGATGCCGACCAGGTCGAACTGGCCGAGAGCCTTGTTGTCGGCGGCCATCTCGCGCTCACCCTGGAAGACCCGGATGGTCACGGCCGACTGCGAATCCTCGGCCGTCGAGAACACCTGGCTTTTCTTGGTCGGGATCGTCGTGTTGCGCTCGATCAGCCGCGTGAACACGCCACCCAGCGTCTCGATGCCGAGCGACAGAGGCGTCACGTCGAGCAGAAGCACGTCCTTGACGTCGCCCTGCAGCACGCCGGCCTGGATTGCGGCGCCGAGTGCGACGACCTCATCCGGGTTGACGCCCTTGTGGGGCTCCTTGCCGAAGAACTGCTTCACGATCTCCTGGATCTTGGGCATGCGGGTCATGCCGCCGACCAGGACGACCTCGTCGATCTCGCCGGCCTTCAGGCCGGCATCCTTGAGCGCCGCCTTGCAGGGATCGATGGTGCGCTGGACGAGATCCTCGACCAGGCTTTCGAACTTGGCGCGGGTCAGCTTCAGCGTCAGGTGCTTGGGCCCGGTCGCGTCGGCGGTGATGAAGGGCAGGTTGATCTCGGTCTGCGTCGTCGACGACAGCTCGATCTTGGCCTTTTCAGCCGCCTCCTTGAGGCGCTGCAAGGCAAGCTTATCGTTCTTCAGGTCGATGCCCTGTTCCTTCTTGAACTCGGCCGCCAGATATTCGACCAGGCGCATGTCGAAATCCTCGCCGCCGAGGAAGGTGTCGCCATTGGTCGACTTCACCTCGAACACGCCGTCGCCGATCTCAAGCACCGAAATGTCGAACGTACCGCCGCCAAGGTCGTAGACGGCAATGGTCTTGCCATCCTTCTTGTCGAGGCCGTAGGCGAGCGCCGCTGCCGTCGGCTCGTTGATGATGCGCAGCACTTCCAGGCCGGCGATCTTGCCGGCGTCCTTGGTGGCCTGGCGCTGGGCGTCGTTGAAATAGGCCGGAACGGTGATGACCGCCTTCTCGACCTTCTCGCCGAGATAGGCTTCCGCCGTTTCCTTCATCTTCTGCAGGATCATGGCCGAGATCTGCGAGGGCGACTGCTTCTTGCCGCCGGCTTCGACCCAGGCATCGCCATTGTCGCCCTTGACGATCTTGTAGGGGACAAGCTTCTTGTCCTTCTCCGTCACCGGATCGTCATAGCGGCGGCCGATCAGGCGCTTGACCGCGAAGATGGTGTTTTCAGGATTGGTGACCGCCTGGCGCTTGGCCGGCTGGCCGACGAGACGTTCGCCGTCGCCCGAGATGGCGACGATGGAAGGCGTCGTGCGCGCGCCTTCCGCATTCTCGATCACCTTGGGTTCCTTGCCATCCATGATGGCGATGCAGGAGTTGGTTGTGCCGAGATCGATACCGATTACTTTTGCCATTTTTCTAGTCTCTCCTCTAAGCAGGCTCTCAGGACCCGTAAGGCGTTCCGACGAAAGCCCCTGTTCACAAGAAATTCCGCCCCGGCTACCGGCATTCCGGCGCTGGGCGGCTTGGCGCGTATATAAGAACAGGCGGCATCGGGCGCAAGCATTCTGCGCAAGGCGTCCACGATGCGTCTCCTTGCGCCAAATCGACCCTCCGTCGGGCGGAGGCGGTCGAGCGGGCAGCATTATGGACGAAAAGGCCGCTTCTCATCGTTTTTGCCGCAGCTATAGTGCCGTATCATTTGGGGATTGGATAATGCGTTGGATTTTTGCGCGATTGCTCGCCCTTTTTGCCGTTGCCAGCCTTTCATGGGTCACTTGCCCGCCGGCCCAGGCAGTGGAATTCCAGACAATCACCATCAAGGTCGGTTATGGCGCGGGTGGCGGCTATGACCAGACTTCGAGGCTGATTGCCCGCCATCTCGGCCGGTTTCTGCCCGGGCAGCCCAACATCATTGTGCAGAATGTGCCGGGCGGCGGCAGCCTCAAGCTCACCAAGATGCTCGTGGGCAGCGAACCGGCCGACGGCAGCGTCATCGCCTCGATCAGCGAGGCGATGTTCTACGCCCCGATCCTTGATCCCGAAAACGCGAATTTCGACCCGCTTGCCTTGCAGTGGATCGGTTCGCTGGTCGATGATCCAGCCTATTGCCTGACCAGCAAGCAATCCGGCATCGACACGATGGAAAAGTTCCTGCAGTCGGATTTCCTGATCGGAGCGACAGGCAAGAACAGCACGACCTACATCTTCGCCGCACTGGCCAAGAATGGCATGAAGGCCAGATACAAGATCGTCACCGGTTTCGACGGCACCGCCGATATCGAACTCGCCATGCAACGCGGCGAGATCGCCGGCATGTGCGGGGTATCGAGCTCCCTGCTCAGGGGCGATCGCGCCGCGATCAACATTATCGGCACGTTCGGGCAGGGCGGTTCCGGCGCGACGCCGAGCATTTCGGCAACCATCGCCGACCCGACGGCACGTCAAGCGGCCGATCTCATCGAATCGGCGCTGCACATCCACCATCCGCTCGTCGCCCCGCCCGGCGTGCCGAAAGAGACCGTCGACGCGCTGCGCAAGGCCTATTCCGCGATGGTCGTGGACGCCGATTTTCTCGCCGATGCCACGAAGCTTGGCGATCTCACCCTCAACCCGACATCCGGCGAAGCGATCAGCCAGCTGGTCGCGCAACAGCTGAAAGCCTCGCCTGCGGTCTTCGCAGCTGCCCGGGAACTCGTGAAATAGGCCTAATGTGGATCTGATCCTTACCGCCATTGCGGAGATGGCGCAGCCATTTCGCATGCTCATGCTGGTCACCGGCGTGTTGGCTGGCCTTGTCGTCGGTGTCGTGCCGGGCATTGGCGGCCTGTTCGCCATGGCCCTGCTGATTCCGATGACCTACAATATGGACCCCTTTGCCGCCTTCGCGCTGCTGCTCGGCATGGGTTCGGTCACCACCACGTCGGACACCATTCCGGCCATCCTGTTCGGCGTTCCGGGCTCGGTCGGTGCCGCGGCGACCGTGCTTGACGGCCATGCCATGGCCAAGAAGGGCGAAGCGGCACGTGCCTTCGGCGCCTCCTATTCGGCCTCGATGATCGGCGGCGTGTTCGGCGCGCTGGTGCTGGCGGCGGCAATTCCCGTCATGCGGCCGCTGGTGCTCTACCTCAAGACGCCGGATTTCTTCGCCATCTGCGCCTTCGGCCTCTCCATCGTCGCCATCCTCGCCGGCAGCCAGCCATTAAAGGGTCTGGCGGCCGCAATGCTCGGCATGCTCGCCTCCTTCATCGGCATCGACAGCATTGCCGGCGTCGAACGCTGGAGTTTCGGCCAGATCTACCTCTGGGACGGCTTGCCGATCTCGCTGGTCTTCCTCGGCCTGTTCGGCCTGCCCGAACTGGCCTCGCTGCTCATACGCGGCTCGATCCAGGGCAACACCGAGCGGCCGACCTATGCCGGCATGTGGCAAGGCATCAGGGATACGCTGCGTGAATGGCCGCTGGTGCTGCGTTGCAGCGCCATCGGCTCGCTGCTCGGCGCCGTGCCCGGCATCGGCATCGCCGTGCTTGACTGGATCGCCTATGGCCATGCCGCGCGGCGGCCGGGTCCCGGGCCGAAATTCGGCCAGGGCAATGTGCGCGGCGTCATCGCGCCGGAAAGCGCCAACAACGCCAAGGAGGGCGGCTCGCTCATCCCGACCATCGCCTTTGGCGTGCCGGGATCGGCTTCGATGAGCATCCTGCTCGGCGCCTTTGTCATCCACGGCCTTGTCCCCGGCCCCGACATGCTGGGCAAGAACGCCGCGATCACCGTTTCGATGGTGCTGTCGATCGCCGTCGCCAACATCGTCGGCGCCGTCACCTGCCTGCTTCTGACCAGGCAGCTTGCCCGCATCGCGCAAGTGTCGGCAGCGATCCTGGTGCCGCTGGTGGTCACCTTCATCGTCGTCGGCGCCTACCAGACCAATATGAGCGCCTTCGACTTCCTGCTGGTGATGCTGGTCGGCGCGGTC
The DNA here is from genome assembly GCF_056403115.1 of Mesorhizobium sp. P3_A2. Classification (NCBI taxonomy): domain Bacteria; kingdom Pseudomonadati; phylum Pseudomonadota; class Alphaproteobacteria; order Hyphomicrobiales; family Phyllobacteriaceae; genus Mesorhizobium; species Mesorhizobium sp. P3_A2. The sequence goes on along the minus strand of NZ_JBFUGC010000002.1, from coordinate 330,697 downwards.
GGCATGGCAATGAAGGAGCTCAACTGGCCGCGCTCGGCCTTTTCGCTCGGCTTCGTGCTCGGCCCCAGCCTCGAAAACTATTTCTTCCTCGCCTACCAGATTTCCGGCTGGGCCTGGCTGAAACAGCCGCTGGTGCTCATCCTGCTCGGCCTCGCCATTGCCGGCGTGGTCAGGCAGACCGTGTCCTGGATCAAGGCCCGCGGCAATGCCGACGCCTTGCCGCCGGCGTTGCCCGATATCGCCGCCAGCGGTGCGCTGACGCTGCTTGGCGTCGCGGCTCTGGTCACGGCATTGCTCGATTTCCCTTTCGAGGCCGCCATCTTCCCGGCCATCACGGCCGGCCTTCTGGCGCTGTTTTCGTTGTTGACGACTATCCAGACCGTGCTGCGCTGGCGAAAGCCGGTGCCTGCCAGCGGCGCAGATGTAACGCCGGCCGGCGAATGGCAGCCTTCCGACGGTCCGGCGATGAAGGGCAATCTCACCGTGCTTGGCCTCTGCCTGGCGCTCGCCTTTCTGGTCCTGTTGGCAGGCCACCTCACCGCCACATTCGTCTTTGTTGCCGCCGGTATCTGTATGCTCGGATCGCGGTCACTGAATATGGCGCTGGCTGTCGCCGCGGGCACGACGCTTTGCATCTATGCGGTGTTCGATCTGCTGGCGTCGCAGCCCTGGCCGGCGCCCTGGCTGACCGGTCTTTTCAAAGCCTTCTAAGGAACAACCGCCGCTCATGCAGGTGGCAAGCGGCGAGCCTTATTTCGTACGGGCGCTTCCCATAGCTCAAGGCGGATCCGGCGGTCTTTGAAGCTGCCAGAAACCTGTTGAAGTAACCTGTTGAGGTAAAAGCCTACGGTTTGGCGGCAGCCGGCGACAGCGTTTCGACAAGGCGGCGGCGCAGCAGCTTGCCATTGTCGCTGTAAGGCAGCGAACTCACCAGCCTGACCTCGCGCGGCCGCCGGTCGGGCGAGATGTTGGCGCGCAGGAAGGCCTCGAACTCGGCCACGCTTGCCTGGTCGGCGACGATGAAGGCGGCGATCTCCTGGCCCATCGTCGCGTCGGGAAAGCCGGCGACCGCGACATCCCTGACCTTGGGGTGGGCGCGGATCAGCTTTTCCAGTTCCTGCGGCGCGACATTGACGCCGCCGCGCACGATCATGTCGGCCTCTCGGTCGACAATGGTCAGGAAACCGTCATCGTCGACAAAGCCGATGTCGCCGGGAATGCCCCAGCCGGCACCCATCACCTTGGGGTCGACGAACGGCTTGTTGCCTGCCGACACCACCGCCGAAACCATGGTCGGCGTCCAGGCCTTGATCAGTCCGCTCTCGCCCTTGCCGAGCACACGCCCGTCCGCATCGAGAATTTCGACACGCACATCGGCAAACGGACGCCCGGCGGTGCTGGGCTTGGCCAGCACATCGGCGCCCGACAGGGTGGTGATGCCGCCGGTCAGGCTCGACGCATAATTGATGCGATATCCCGGCGAAAGATTGCGGTAGGCGGCCAGCTTGTCTTCGACGGTTGCCGGTCCGCCGATGCTGAAAAGCACCGCCAGGTCCGGCAGCAGCCGGGTCGAGCGTTCGCCCACTTCGCGCACCAGCCGCGTAATCACCGGCGGCGGCAATGCCGAGCCGCTGGCCTGGAACGACAGCAGTCCCTCGATCAACTCGGACGGCGTGAATAGCGGCGGAAAGAAATTGATCGTCCCGCCATGGCGCAGATAGCTGAACACTTGATGGCGCGTCGCCGAATAGGACATCACCATCGGAGTCAAAAGGCGCATGACCGTCCCGTTCAGCCCGCGCCGGTGCGACGTCACGCGTCCGGCAAGCGCCTCATGCGACTGCAGATAGCCTTTTGGGTCGCCGGTGGTGCCGGACGAGAACATCAGGAACGCCGGATTGCTGTCGTCGCCGCCGTCTCCAGCAAAGGGCGCAGGGGAGCTGTGCTTCCAGTCGTCCTGGAAAAGCACGCCCGGATAGACATCGTCGCCTGGCGGGCTGCGGCTTTCGAGGATCAGCGTCAGGATGAAGTCACGCGCAAACTGCGCCCGTTGGCTGCGCGGCGCGCGAAAGTCGGCGATCGAAACCGTGGCGCCGAGCTTCCAGCAGGCCAGGATCGACAGCACGACGTCGATGTTGCCAACCATCGCCAAGCCGACGCGATCGCCGGAGCGAACACCCAGTGCACTGAAATTGGCGGCGAGATGGTCGATCTGGGTCAGCGCTTGCGCATAGGTGATCTGGTCGCGGCCGCTGACCATCGCCACGCGGTCGCCATGGCCGGCGAAGGCAGCCAGTACGTCGCGGCCAAAACCCATCTAGCGGACCGGCATTCCGGCCGGCGCGCGCCTGGCGTCGAGGAAGGCGATGATCACAGCGTCGATCGCGTCCATGTTGGCGGCCCGGAACTTGTCATGGGTGCCCGGCATGACGACCGTTTCCACCCGCGTGTTCTCGCTCGCCCAGTCTTTGTACTGCTCGACCGTGGTGGCGCTCCATTCCGAGCTGGCGACGACGAGTATGTCGCAAGGGTAGGAAGACGGTGAAAAACCCGCGGCAGCGCGCACCAGCATGCTCTTGAAGGCCTTCTGCCTGGTGTGACGCCCAAGCCTGGACTGCCCAAGCCCGACCGCTGCCAGCGTGTCGCGCAGCAGCCGCCAGTAGACGACCTTGCGGGTGATTTGGCGCCGCCTTTGCGCGGTCATGCGGTTGTCGGCCATCGGCTTCAGCCAGGCCGAACCGAGCGGCGGCGGGTCGATCAGCAGCAAAGCCGGCCGCTCGCCGGTCGCCTCGAAGGTCAGCCGCCCGACCTCGATCGCCAGCAGCCCGCCAAGGCAGATGCCGCCGATAACGCGCGGGTGCTGGCCGGTGGCCGAGCTCAACCCGTCGAAATAATTGGCGCTGATCTCCTCGACGCTGTCATACGGCGTCTCGCCGGGCTCGAGGCCCATGCCGCGCACGGCGATGACGGAATAGCGCTGCTTCAGCGCCTTGCCGAAACGGTTGGCGAACAGCGCCGAGCCGGAAATGCCATGGATCATGGCGATCGGCTCCTGGCCGTGGCTGCCGGAAACCTGCACCGCCAGCCGCCGCGCCGGGTGCTCGGGCAATTGCAACGCGATCAGCCTGCCGAATTCGCGCGGTGTCGGTGCTTCGAGCAGCACCGAGGTCTGCAGCTTCACGCCGAACCGGCTCTGCACCGCAAGCACAAGAGTTTCGGCAGCCAGCGAATCGCCGCCGAGATCGAAGAAATTGTCGTCGAGGCCGACCGAGGCCAGCTGCAATTCCTGCGCAAAGATGCCGGCGATCGCCTGCGCCGGCCCGCTGCCCAACGCGGCTCGGTCTGGCCGGATGGTGTTATGCATGTTCATCGGCAAGCCCTTGAACCGATGGAATTGCCGTTGCCGGCAATAGTGCATCCCCTGAATGCCTGTCCGCTTTTAACCCACAGCCCATGTGTTGAACAGTGGCCTATCGCCGCGCAATACCGGCAGGCGCCGCTCCGAAAGCCTGCGCGCACAGCGCCTGCAGCTTCGGGAACACATGCTTGCCGCCGGCGATCACCTGCGTTCCGTGGCGGAGCACCGTCTTCGGGTCCGGCTTCAGCACCATGCCGCCGGCCTCTTCCATCAGAAGCATGCCGGCCAGGCAGTCCCAGGCGTTCATGTGTTCCTCGACATAGCCGAGCAGCCGGCCGGATGCCGCATAGGCCAGCATCAGCGCGCCCGATGCATTGCGGAAGAAGACGCCGCCTTCTGCCATGATCAGGCCGACGAGCACCGCGACATGCCTGGTTTCGGCGCGGTTCGACAGCCCGGTGCCGACCGATCCTTCCCCGAGGCCGGCGGTGCTGGCCTTGATCGACCGGCCGTTGACGAAGGCACCGCCGCCGCGGCGGCCGTGAAAAGTCTCGCCGGTCGACGGCTCGTGGATGACGCCGACGACCGCCTCGCCGTCTTTGGCGCAGGCGATGACCACACACCAGGCCGGAATACCGCGCACGAAGTTGGCGGTGCCATCGATCGGGTCGATGACCCAGACATGGCCCGTCGATCCCTCAACCGCGGCATGTTCCTCGCCGACAATGCCATCCTGCGGATAGGCGGCGGCGATCGCCGCGCGGATGAACAGTTCGACCTCGCGGTCGCCATCGGAAACCAGGTCCTGGTGGCCCTTGCTCTCGATGGTCAGGTTTTCGAGGTCGCGGAAGTATTTCAGGCCGAGTTCGCCGGCGCGTCGCGCCAGATCGATGGCGAAATGCATGCGCTGGTCGAGATCATTGGTCACGGCAAGGCTCTTGGCTGAGGAAGGCGTCTGCCCTTAGCAGACGAGCCTCTCCTGCAAAAGCTTCACGGGCGGCTCACGCGGCTTGCGACAGCGATTTGTGCGCCTCGGCCAGGATTTCGAACGAACGCACGCGCGCCGCATGGTCGAAAATCTGCGCCGTCACCATCAGCTCGTCGGCGCCGGTGCGGCGCACGAAGGCGTCGATGCCTTGCCGGACGGTTTCGGGCGATCCGACGACGGCACAGGACAGCGCCTGGCCGAGCATGGTTTTGGCCATCGGCTCCAGCGTCTGGTCATAACCCTCGACCGGCGGCGGCAGGCGGCCCGGCCGTCCGGCGCGCAGGTTGACGAAGGCTTGCTCCAGCGAGGTGAACAGCAGTTTTGCCTCGGCATCGGTCGGCGCGGCGAAAACGTTGAGGCCGAGCATGACATAGGGCTTGTCCAGCTGTTCAGACGGCTGGAAGCGCGAGCGGTAGATGTCCAGCGCATGGTCGAGCTCGGCCGGCGCGAAATGCGAAGCAAAGGCATAGGGCAGGCCAAGCAAGGCGGCGAGCTGCGCGCCATAGAGGCTTGAGCCGAGAATCCAGACCGGCACCTTCTGGCCTTCGCCGGGCACAGCATGGATACGCTGACCTTCCTCGGCCGGCTGGAAATACCCCATCAACTCGACGACATCCTGGGGGAAATTGTCTGACGCCTCGAGGTTGCGGCGCAGCGCACGCGCCGTGCCCATATCGGTGCCGGGCGCGCGGCCGAGGCCGAGATCGATGCGGCCGGGGTGCAGTGCCGCCAGCGTGCCGAACTGCTCGGCGATCACCAGCGGCGCATGGTTGGGCAGCATAATGCCACCGGCGCCGACGCGGATCGTCTTGGTGCCGCCGGCGACATGGGCGATGACGACCGCGGTCGCCGCACTGGCGATGCCCGGCATGTTGTGGTGCTCGGCCAGCCAGTAGCGCTTGTAGCCGAGCCGCTCGGCATGGCGGGCAAGGTCGAGCGAATTGGCCAGCGACTGCGAGGCGTTGCTGCCTTCGACGATCGGCGACAGGTCGAGCACGGAAAGAGCGGTCATGGGCCTCAAGCCTTTACGATGTTCAGCTGCCGGACCTTGGTTTCAAAGGCGGCGCGGTCGGGGATGATGATGTCGAGTTGGCTTTCCAGAATGTCGGCGAATTCCGCCGCGGTCGCGATCTCGCGTTGCTCGCTGCGGCCGCCGACATGATGCGTCGACAGCCTGGCGTTGCGCAGCGCATAGCGCCGGTCGGGCAAGGCGCGCGCCGCAACGACCGAGGACAGGAAATGCGAGGTCGGATGGGTCGAGACGAAGTAATTGGCGACCGCATAATCGACCTCATGGGCCGGTTGCATGTCGAAGCGGTAGAGTGTCTGCCAGTCGCCGCCGACATTGGCTTGTACCCGAAAATGATCGGACGTCTCGATGATGCGGAATGTTTCGTGCGGGGTCTGTTGTTCGAGGCCCGGCTCGAACAACAGCGGCGCGGTCATCGTCAGGCCGCCAAAGCCGACATCGGCAATGTAGGTCCTGCTGTCGAGCTCGATCCGCAACAGCATGTGGCTGCGCGCGGTGATGGCGTCCTCCGGCAGCCCCCTCAGAACCCGCGCCGCGAGGCCGCTGACCTCGACGCCCAGCGCCTTCAGCGCATGCATGAGGATCAAATTGTGTTCGAAGCAGTAGCCGCCGCGGCGGCGCGCGAAAATCTTGTCCTGCAGCGAAGCGAGATCGAGCTTCACCGCGATGCCCAGCAACGGATCCATGTTCTCGAAGGGGATCGCTTGCGGGTGCTGACGGTGCAGCGCCTTCAGCGTGTCGAGCGACGCATCGGTCGAACCGCGATAACTGATCCGGGCGAAATAGGCGTCGAGGTCGAAGGAGGCGTCGGTCATGGCAGGGTCCGGCTTGACCGGCTCGATATAGGCACTCGATCGGAAGACGACAAACAAGAGACGACAAGCAGTACCGGCCTCTATGCCTTGGCCTCGCCATTCTCCTCGGCCGCTTCGTCCTCCACCACGACCGCCGTCTGCTGTGCGGCGAGGAAGTTGCCGACATGGCCGAGGCCTTCGAAATGGTCGCAGAACACTTTGATGACGACCAGCAGCGGCACGGCCATCAGCGCGCCGACGAAGCCCCACAGCCAGGACCAGAAGGCGATGGCGATGAAGATCGCCACGGCGTTGATCTCGAGGCGCCGGCCGACCACCATCGGCGTCACGAACTGGCCCTCGATGATGTCGCACAATAAGACAAAGGCCGGCGCTAAAAGCGCGTAGGAGATTGTGTCGAAGCTGATCAGCGCCATCACCGAGACAAGCACGATGGTCAACAGTGCGCCGACATAGGGTAGGAAGTTGAGCAGAGCGGCGGCGACGCCCCAGACCAGCGGATTGGGCATGCCGAGCGCCCACAGGCCAAGGCCGATGACGGCGCCGAGACCGGCATTTATGATCGTGACCGTGAGCAGATAGTGCGAGATCTCGCGCTCGACGTCATAGACGACGCGCAAGGCCCGCTTCTTTTCGCTGAGGCTGGCGAAGGACTGGATGATCTTCTCGTAGAACATCGTGCCCGATGCCAGCAGGAACAGTGACAGCACGAAGATGATGGTGAAGCTTGTGCCTGCTGCCAGGACATTGCTGGCGGCCGCCGACAGGATGCCGGACTGCGCCACCGCCACTTTCTGGATGCCCGGCTCCTGCGAGGTCTCGGTCATCTGTTCGATCTGATGCGAGATCTGCATGATCCTCTCGAGCGGGCGCCGCAATTGCGCCAGCCGCTCGGTCAGTTGCTGGCCGATCGACGAGGTGTTGTTGAGCAGGTCGATGACCGGACCGCTGAGCAGGTAGCCTGCGATGGCAACGAGGCACACCGACAGCACGACAAGCAACGTCGCCGACACCACTTCGGGAATGCCGCGCTTGCGCAGGAAGCGCACGATCGGCGTCAGGGTCAGCGTGAGCAGGAAGGCGAGGATGACCGGCATGAAGAAGGCGCGGGCGAAATAGAGCGCGTAGATAGCCATCAGGATGAAAATGCCGATGAGCAGCGAACGCATCAGATGCGTGTCCGCGCGCGCGACGACTCGCGGGTCGTCCGATATGGCTGTGCCGGCGCCCGGAGCAGCGGGTTCGGTTTTCATGGGTACCCCTCACCGCCAGTAACGCGCCATCAGACGCGTGCATCAGACGCGTGGCTGACTGCTGTCCTCAAACGCAGAGTGCCGGGCAAGGTTCCATGAGCCGGCTTTGGGGATCGGAGCCAGCCAACACGTCTGGTGCAACGGCCCGGCGCCACGGTCGGCACGCCACAGACCGTTGCCTCCAAGGAATTGTGCATCGAGTGCATGTTCCGGCCGACGAAGCGACGAGGCCCATCATGCCGAGATGATGGCGGCCGCCGGCTAATGGCAGGCCGCCAGCCTGTCGGTCAGGCCGCCGGCACCGCGAGAGCCGGCGCCGACTTCGCCGTTTCCTTGCGCACGATCGGCGCCACCTTGGTGCCGTAGAGTTCGATCGCCTTCATGATCTTGGCGTGCGGCATGGTGCCGATCGCCATCTGCAGCAGGAAGCGATCGTTGTTGAAGATCTTGTGCTGGGCGACGATCTTTTCCGCCACAGCTTCAGGATTGCCGACGAACAGCGCGCCGTTTGGGCCACGCGACTGATCGAAATGCGCCCGCGACGTGGGACCCCAGCCGCGCTCGCGGCCGATGCGGTTCATCACTTCGGCCTGCGGGCCGTAGAAATCGTCGGCCGCCTGCTCGGTGGTCCCGGCGATGAAGCCGTGCACATTGATGCTGGTGGCAAGCCCCGTGGGGTCGGTGCCGGCACGCTTCGCAGCCTCGCGGTAGATGTCGAACAGCGGCGCAAGGCGCGCCGGCTCGCCGCCGATGATGGCCAGCGCCAGCGGCAGGCCGAGCACGCCGGCGCGGGCGGCCGATTGCGGCGTTCCGCCAATGGCGATCCAGATCGGCAATTTGTCCTGCAACGGCCGCGGATAGACGCCGCGGTCGTTGATTGCCGCACGCAGATTGCCGGACCAGGTGACTTTCACGCTGTCGCGTATCGCCAGCAGCAAATCGAGCTTTTCGGCGAACAGTTCGTCATAGTCTTCGAGATTGTAGCCGAACAGCGGGAAGGATTCGATGAACGAACCGCGCCCGGCCATGATCTCGGCCCGGCCGCCCGACAGAAGGTCGAGCGTCGCAAACTGTTGGAAGACGCGCACCGGATCGTCGGAGGACAGAACGGTGACCGCGCTGGTCAGCTTGATACGCTTGGTGCGTTCGGCGGCGGCGGCCAGCGCCACCACCGGTGCTGAAGCGGCATAGTCGGGGCGGTGATGTTCGCCGAGACCAAAGACATCGAGGCCGACCTGGTCGGCCAGCTCGATCTCTTCGATCAGGTTGCGCAGCCGCTCGTGCGGGCCGATCGCGCCGGGGCCGGGCTCGGGGCTGACGTCGGCAAAAGTGTAGAGACCGAGTTCCATGATCTGTCATCCAATGGTTGGGTTTTGCGGCTAGAGCATGTCGCTCAAAAGTGATCCCGGTTTCGAGAGAACGACATGCACAGAAACAAAAGACCGAAAGCGCGACGCGCTTTAGGTAGCGACCGAGCCGCCTTGCCGCCAGAGGGGAGGATGGTGAACAGTGCATGTCGGTTTCAGCCAGCTTCTGTCGGCTTTGGTCGGCAAAAGCGCGTCTCCTGGCTGCAACAGCGTAGAATTTCATGGCTGGCATTCCGTTTTGGCGCTTGAACTATCGGTTTTCGCGCGTATGTAAGCGTCGCGAATTGACTTCAGGGAAGTGGACTTGGCTATCTACAGGGAAAAAGACATTTTCGAGCGGCGCAATGCCGCGAACGAGGCAAAGAAGGCGCTTCTGGAGCGCTTCAAGTCAAAGCCGGCGGCAGATGATCCTGCGGTGCTGGCAAGACAGGCCGAACGCAAGGCGATCCTCGAGGCGCGTGAAAAGCGCGAGGCCGAAAAGGCCAGGCTGAAGCAGGAAAAGCTGGCACGCGAGGCGGTCGAGAAGGCCGAGCGCGAGGCAGCAGCCGAAGCGGCGCGTATTGCCGCCGAAGAGGCAGCTCAGGCTGAAGCGAAGATCAAGGAAGCCGAAGAAAACGAGCGCATCGCCCGTTTGCTGGCCGACGAAGCCGAACGCAAGGCCAAGCGCGACGCACGCTATGCGGCGCGCAAGCAGCGCACCGGCCGGACGCCTCCGGGCTTCTCCGCCCGCTAACGCTTCGATCGAAACGATCGGACATCAGGGTCGCCTTCCAGCGGCCCTGAACGTATTTGTGCGCCGATTTCCTCGTTTGCTTTGGCTCTAGGCGGCGAGCTTCAGCCCCATAATGCCGCAGACGATGAGCGCAATGCAGCCGAGCCGGATCGCGGTTGCCGGCTCGCCCAGCAGCCAGATGCCGAGCAGCGCCGTGCCGACCGTGCCGATGCCGGTCCACACCGCATAGGCCGTACCGACAGGCAGCGTCTTCAGCGCCAGGCCGAGCAGCCCCAGGCTGACGATCATCGAGGCGACGGTGAGCACCGTCGGCAGCGGCTTCGAGAAGCCGTCGGTGTATTTGAGGCCGATCGCCCAGCCGATCTCGAACAGGCCGGCGACAAACAGAAAAATCCACGACATCGGGATACACTCCATTCCATGAGGATGGCGGGTCGTCCCGGCCGGTTTTTCGGGGAAGGCGCGAGGTCGTCCTCGCGGCTTCGGTATAGGCGGCTTCGCCTGCCCGATCAACAAAACACCGGCGGCATTGCTCATGCCGCCGGTGTAAAAATCTGCGCCGAAACGGATTGCCCGGATTTCGGTCCGAGCGACTTACTTGTCCTTGAGCCTGATCGCCTTGACGGGAGGCGCCTTGAGCGCCGGAGCCGCGGCGGGCTTCTTGGCGTCCTTCTTCGGCTTGCGGGCTTCCTTGCCCGCCTTCATCGCACCTTTAGCCATGATTCGGTCCTCCAATTGCTGGGACGCCAAGTGAAACAAGAGAAACGCCGGACTGCAAGGGGGCTGGCGCCTGTCGCTGGCGCCAGCGGGCCGCTTTCAACCGCTTTCTAATTTGCTCGTAAACCATGCCGGTCCGTGCCATGGTTGTCTTCGCACTGCAGCATCAGGCCGCGCTTCCTGCCGGGCGATGATCAGGCAGGTCGGTCAGGACACAGATGCGAATCCACATCGGCTGCGAGATGAGCTTCGACTTTCCGCAGGAAACGCCGCTGATCGCGATGCTCAACGTCCATTACTCCCGCGCATCCGATCTTGAGCGTCCGGATTTCCTGACCTCCAATCCGGCCGTGCCGATCCAGAGCTACCGCGACAGTTTCGGCAATTGGTGCAACCGCTTCATCGCGCCACCCGGACGCTTCACCTTCGGCACCGATTCAGTCATCCGCGATCCCGGCACCTTCGAGATGGGCGACCTGATGGCCTGGCAGCACGAGGTGCGCGACTTGCCCTCGGACACACTGCTGTTCCTGTTGCCGAGCCGCTTCTGCGAAAGTGATCTTTTGGCCAATGACGCATGGCGGCTGTTTGGCAACACACCGCTCGGCGTCCCACGCGTCCAGGCGGTCTGCGACTTCGTCCACAACCACATCGTCTTCAGCTACGGCAATGCGCGGCCGACGCGCACCGCGGCCGAAGCCTATCGCGAGCAAAGCGGCGTCTGCCGCGACTTTGCCCATCTCGCTGTCGCCTTCTGCCGCGCGCTCAACATCCCGACCCGCTACTGCACCGGCTACATCAGCGACATCGGCATGCCGAAGCCTTGGGCGAGCATGGATTTCGCCGCCTGGATGGAGGTCTATCTCGGCGGCCGCTGGCATGTCTTCGATCCGCGCAACAATTCCCCGCGCATCGGCCGTATCCTGATCGCCTCCGGCCGCGACGCCGCCGACGTGCCGCTGACCCACATTTTCGGGCCGGGCACGCTGGCCGGTTTCAAGGTCTGGACCGACGAGATCGTCGAATAGCGGCGTCTTTTTCTCCAGCCAGCCTTCAAGGGCCTGAACGACCGGGCGTCTGGCGCGTTGTGATGCCCGTGGAGCTTCGGTCGCAGGGCGTTACATTGGGTGCCTTGGAGGGCAGCATGGCAGCGCATGGCGGGTCGAAGACGGTCATCTACGCGGCGCTTGCCGGGAATCTTGCCATTGCGCTGACCAAATTCGTCGCCGCCTTCTTCACCGGCAGCTCGGCCATGCTGTCGGAAGGTGTCCACTCGCTGGTCGATACCGGCAATGGCGGCCTGCTGCTCTACGGCATGCACCGCGCTGCCCGGCCGCCGGACCGCACACATCCGCTGGGCCATGGCCGCGAGCTGTATTTCTGGAGCTTCATTGTCGCTCTGCTCGTCTTTGCGCTCGGCGCCGGGGTGTCGTTTTACGAGGGGGTCATCCACATCATGGCGCCCGAGCCGATCGCCAATCCCAAAATCAACTACATCGTGCTTGGCCTCTCGATGCTGTTCGAGGGCAGCTCCTGGTATGTGGCGCTGAAGGAGTTCCGCCAGCAAAAGGGCAAGCAGGGCTGGCTGCAGGCCGTACAATCGAGCAAGGATCCGAGTGTTTACACGATCCTGTTCGAGGACAGCGCCGCGCTCCTTGGCCTGGTCGTCGCCTTCGCCGGCATCCTGGCGGCGGAGGTCCTCGACATGCCCGAACTCGACGGCGCCGCCTCGATCGGCATCGCGGTGATCCTCGGCGCCACCGCCATCTTCCTGGCGCGGGAAAGCAAGGGCCTGCTCATCGGCGAGACGGCCTCGCCGGAAGTACAGGCCAAGGTGCTGGCGATCGCCCAGCAGGATCCGGCGGTGCAACGGGCCAACGGCGTTCTCACCGTCCACCTCGGGCCACAACAGATCGTCGCCGGGCTCAGCATCGAATTCGAGGATCATCTGACGGCGCCCGAGATCGAAGCCTGCGTCGAGCGCCTGGAGGCGCTCTTGAAGAAAGAGATGCCGGAGATCACCAGGCTGTTCGTCAAGCCGCAGACGACGGGAACCTGGGAACGCCGACGCAAGGTTATCGAGGCTGCGTCCGATCCGCCTCTGGCCTAGCGCGGCGCCGTTGCCTTCCCGCATCGCTCGGCTAAGATTGACCGACTTTTGGAGGAGTGACGATGAAAATCGACGGTGGGTGCCATTGCGGCGCCATAACTTATGAAGCAGAGGTCGACCCGGAAAAGACCTCCATCTGTCATTGCACCGATTGCCAGCAACTGACCGGCACCGCCTTTCGTGTCACCGTTCCCGCACCTGAGGATCACTACAGGATCACCAAGGGCACGCCAAAGGTCTATATCAAGACAGGATCGAGCGGCGCCAAGCGCGCCCAGGCCTTTTGCGGCGACTGCGGTTCGCATCTTTACGCGACGTCGGTTGGCGACGGCCCGAAGATCTATGGGATCAGGACCGGGACCGCGCGGCAACGCGAGGATCTGGTTCCGACCCAGCAGAAATGGCACCGATCGGCCCTGCACTGGCTTCCGGAATTCGAGGGCGTAAGCATCGTCGAGGCGCAGTAGCACCTGTTCGCGGTTAAACGCGGCCCAAACCAGACGATTGTGTGCTAGGCTCGCCATCAAACGGATGGTGGGTGGTAGCGATGCTGGAAACGGACAAGATCTTTGCCGGCTCGATTCCGGAAAACTACGACCGCTACATGGTGCCGTTGATTTTCGAGCCGTTCGCCGCGGATATGGCACGACGGGCAGCGGCCTTGTCGCCCGGCGCTGTCCTGGAAGTCGCCGCAGGGACCGGGGTCGTCACCCGCGCATTGGCGCCAAAACTGTCTCCTGGCGCCAGCTACATGGTGACCGATCTCAACCAGCCGATGCTCGACTTTGCGGCTTCGCGGCAAGCTCCCGACAGTCGCATCCAATGGCGCCAGGCGGATGCACTGGCGCTGCCGTTTGAAGATGCGGCCTTCGATCTCGTTTGTTGCCAGTTCGGTGCGATGTTCTTTCCCGACCGCACCGCCGGCTATCGCGAAGCAAAGCGGGTCCTGAAGCCCGGAGGCCATTTCCTCTTCAACGTGTGGGATCGCATCGAGGAGAATATGTTCGCCAATGATGTGACGAATGCTCTTGCGGAGATCTTTCCGGCCGATCCGCCACGCTTTCTCGCCCGCACGCCGCACGGCTACCATGACACGGCTCTGATCCGCAGCGAGGTGGAAGGCGCAGGTTTCTCCCGTGTCGCGATCGAGACGAGGGCCGAACAAAGCCGTGCATCCTCGCCGCGGCTTCCGGCGGTTGCCTATTGCCAGGGAACGCTGCTTCGCACCGAGATCGAGGCCTGGGATGCGGGAAAACTGGAAGCGGCAACCGATCATGTCGCAGCCGCAATTGCGGCCAGACACGGCAGCGGCGAGGTCGCGGCCAAAATTCAGGCACACGTAATCGTCGCTACGGTCTAATCGTCGCCCTCGACGACCCGGAGCCTGAGTTGGCCCGTCTTTGAATCCGCCACCCGCACCCCGGGTTCGGCCTTGGCGGGTCCGCCGCCGCGCACTTCGGCTTCGCTTTCGCCAAACTCCAGCGCCTCGATCTTCTGGCCGCGCCTAGTCACCTTCGATGTCGACACCAGGATCTCGTCAATATCCTTGGCCGACTGGCCAAAATGCGTCTGCAGCCGGCGCACGCGTTCGTCGACGCGCGCTACGTCTTCCATCAGCCGGATGACCTCGCCCTGGATCAAATGCGCCTGCTCGCGCATGCGGGCGTCCTTGAGGATTGCCTGGATGACCTGGATCGACAGCATCAGCAGTGACGGCGAGACGATGATGACACGCGCACGGTGCGCCTTCTGGATGACCGCGTCGAAATTCTCGTGGATTTCGGCGAACACCGATTCCGACGGCACGAACATGAAGGCGGTGTCCTGCGTCTCGCCTTGGATCAAATATTTTTCCGAGATGTCGCGGACATGGATCTCGATGTCGCGGCGGAAGGCCTGGGCCGCGACCTTCTGCAAGTCGGCGCCATCGGCGGCGCGGATGGCGTTCCAGGCTTCGAGCGGAAACTTGGCGTCGATGGCCAGTGACGGCGCGCCGTTCGGCATCCTCACCAGGCAGTCGGGCCGACTGCCGTTTGACAGCGTCGCCTGGAATTCATAGGCACCCATCGGCAGGCCGTCGGCGACGATCGCCTCCATGCGCGACTGGCCGAAGGCGCCGCGCGTCTGCTTGTTGGACAGGATCGCCTGCAACTGCACGACCTGGCCGGCAAGTGATTGGATGTTGCCTTGCGCGGTATCGATGACCGCCAGCCGTTCCTGCAATTTCGCCAGGCTCTCATGCGTCGATTTGGTCTGCTCCGTCATGGTCTGGCCGAGGCGGCCGGTCATGGCGTCGAGGCGCTGGCCGATCGACTGGTTGAGTTCGGCCTGCCTGGCGCCGAACACCTCGGCGATGGCGCCCATGCGGCCTTGCATCTCGGCCTGGCTTTGCAAAATGCCGGCCATCCGCGCCTCGGCGTCGCGGGCGTGGTCGGCGGCTTCCGCGGCGGCGATGGTGCGCGCCCTGGCCGACCGCCACAGGGCAACCACCAGCGCCAGGAACAGGCCGAGAAACACGATCGCGCCGAAGGCCAGCGCATGGCCGAGCGTGATCGTCGTGGCGCCAAGCTGGGCCACAGGTTCGGAAAGGATGGAGTTCAGGTCGTTCATGTCGCCAGCATAGCCGATTCGCCGGTCTGGCACAGATCAAAACGTGAACGGGCGCAAACCGCCCCGGTTGACGCTTTTCGCATGACGTCTTAGGTGAGACGCCATGTCGATCAAGCCGCTCATTATCCTTCCCGATCCCATCCTGCGCCAGGTTTCCAAACCGCTCGAACGCGTCGACGCGTCCGTGCGCAAACTGGCCGACGACATGCTGGAGACCATGTATGACGCTCCGGGCATCGGGCTCGCCGCAATCCAGATCGGCGAGCCGCTGCGCATGCTGGTCATCGACCTCGCCAAGGAAGACGAGACGCCGGCGCCGCATGTCTTCATCAATCCCGAAGTGCTCGAAAGCGCCGACGCGCGGTCGGTCTACGAGGAAGGCTGCCTGTCGATCCCGGACTATTATGCCGAGGTCGAACGGCCGGCTTCGGTGCGGGTGAAATATCTCGACCGCGACGGCAAACTGCAGGAGATCGAGGCCGAAGGCCTGATGGCGACCTGCCTGCAGCACGAGATCGACCACCTCAACGGCGTGCTGTTCATCGACCACATCTCGAAGCTTAAACGCGACATGGTGGTCAAGAAGTTCAAGAAGCTCGCCAAGGACAAGGCGCCGGGCAAGCTGGTGGGATAAGAAGATGTCGCTCCGCGTCATCTTCATGGGCACGCCGGAGTTTTCGGTGCCGGTGCTGCGCGCGATCGCCGAGGCGGGACACGAGATAGCAGCCGTTTACACCCAGCCGCCGCGCGCCGCAGGCCGCCGTGGGCTGGAACTGACGCCGTCGCCGGTGCAGCGCGAGGCCGAGCGGCTTGATGTCGCGGTACGCACACCGATTTCACTGAAGAGCGAGGGTGAGCAGGCCGCTTTCCGCGCCTTGCAGGCCGATGTCGCCGTCGTCGTCGCCTATGGCCTGTTGTTGCCGAAGGCTATTCTGGAGGCCCCGCGGCTCGGCTGTATCAACGGCCATGCCTCGCTTTTGCCGCGATGGCGTGGTGCTGCTCCCATCCAGCGTGCCATCATGGCCGGCGATACTGAGACCGGCATGATGGTGATGCATATGGAAGAGGGCCTGGACACCGGCCCGGTGGCACTGGTTGAAAAATGCGCCATCGGACCCGATATGACGGCCGGCGACCTGCACGATCGCTTGATGAACATTGGCGCCACCCTGATGGTGGAAGCGCTGTCCCGATTGGAGACAAATACGCTGGCATCCACCTTGCAGGCGACTGACGGGGTGACCTACGCCAGGAAAATCGACAAATCGGAGACTCGTATTGACTGGACGCGGCCGGCTGGCGAGGTCCACAATCATATTCGCGGCCTGTCGCCATTCCCTGGCGCGTGGTGCGAGGCCGATATTGGTGGCCGCACAGAACGGCTGAAACTGCTTCGCTCGACGCTTTCGGAAGGCACGCTTTCTGAAGGCATGGGCGAGTCGGGAGGAATTCTCGATGACCGCCTGACGGTCGCCTGCGGAACAGGCGCAATCAGGCTGGTCGAAGTTCAACGGGCGGGCGGAAGGCCCGCTGCCGCGCAGGAGTTTCTGCGCGGGGCCAAGATCGAAAAAGGAATGAAATTCTCATGAGCATGATGTCGATACGCGCGGCAACGCCGCGGGATCGCGAGGCTATTCGCCTCGTCGAGGAACACGCATTCGGCCAGCAGGCGGAGGCCGGTCTGGTCGACGCGCTGGTCACCGGCGGCGACGCCGTTGTCGAGCTTGTGGCGGAAGAAGACGGCCAGGTGGTCGGCCACATTCTGTTTTCCAGGCTGTATGTGCAGAATGGCGGCAAGAGCTTCCCGGCGGTGGCGCTGGCGCCCTTGGCGGTCGAGCCGTCTTTCCATGGTTCGGGCATTGGCGGCGCGCTGATCCGCGAGGCGCATATCCGCCTCAAGGACGCCGGCGAGGTGCTCGCCGTTGTGCTGGGCGATCCGGCCTATTACGGCCGCTTCGGCTACAACCATGCGCGCGCCGAAAAGTTCGAGAGCGAATACCAGGGTGAGGCGCTGCAGGCGCTGGCCTGGGGCGACGCCCCCGGAAAAGGCAAACTGGTTTACGCCCAGGCCTTTACCGCACTCGCTGCCTGAGCATGATGCCGAAAAGTGTGAAGCGGTTTTCAGACGACATCATGCTCTATCTCTTTGATTTAGAGCCGGATTCAGATTTCAGGTCGATTCAACCTGAAATCTTCCGGCTCTAGGCGAGTGCAGATCGCCCATGCCGCGTTTTCGTCTCGATATCGAATATGACGGCAGCCTCTTCGCCGGCTGGCAACACCAGGCGGATCAGCCTTCGGTGCAGCAGGCGATAGAGCAGGCGATCGAGAAATTCAGCGGCGAGGCGGTGCGGTTGCGCGCCGCCGGCCGTACCGACGCCGGCGTGCATGCGACCGCCCAGGTGGCGCATGTCGACCTCGCCAAGGCGTGGCCAAACGACAAGGTGCGCGACGCCATCAACGCGCATCTGCAGGCAGCGGGTGCGCACGTCGCCATCCTGCAGGCGACGCTTGTCCCCGACGATTTCGATGCCCGTTTCTCGGCCACCGGGCGGCACTATCTCTACCGCATCCTCAACCGGCGCGCGCCGGCTGCGATGGAAAAGGGCAAGGTCTGGTGGGTGCCGAAGCGGCTCGATGCCGACGCCATGCACGAAGCGGCGAAAGTCCTGCTCGGCCGACATGACTTTACCACTTTCCGCTCGACGCAATGCCAGGCCAACAGTCCGGTGCGGACGTTGGAGCGGCTCGATGTGAGCCGCCAGGGCGACCTGATCGAGGTCAGGGCCTCGGCGCGCTCGTTCCTGCACAACCAGGTGCGCTCCATGGTCGGGTCGCTGAAACGCGTCGGCGACGGCGGCTGGACGGCTGCTGACCTCAAGGCCGCGCTCGACGCGCAGGACCGCGCCGCCTGCGGTCAGGTGGCCCCGCCCGACGGGCTTTTTCTCATCGGCGTCGACTATCCGGAAAAATCCTAAGCCGGGGCGGCCGTCGGTACGGTAATGCCGAGCAGCGCCACAAGGCAGAACAAGACGGCCAGAGACACCACCAGCATGCCTGTGAACACGGCGGTGCCGACAGCCGCGCCCTTGCCGATCGCGGCGTTGGTCATCCGCCAGGTGAGGACCAGCGACAGCACCACCAGAACCAGCCACACCAATTCGGCAAATGGGTTGCCGGACGGCAGGAAGAGCCTGATCAACGCCGAGGGCAGCAGCATCCAGGCGGTGATTGCCGACGCCCAATTGCTGGCGACGACGTAGTGGACGAAGCGGTCGCCGATGCCGGCACGCGACGCGACCAGGGCAAGCGCGACCAGCGGCAGCAGCCACGAGCCGAGGTCGACGGTTGCCAGGCGGATCAACATGCCAAGCCGACCGGCGAACGCATTGGGGTCGCCGATCTCGTTGGCCGTGCCGACCCAGCCGACGATCATCGCCGGCGCGGCGACGACGATGGCAAAGAAGGAATTCCAGAAGCCGTCCGCCGACAGGTCGAGCAGCCGCAAACCGTCGGCCTTGCCGAGCATCAGCCGCCAGGCGCCGGTAAGCGATGAATAGGTCTCGTCAACCGAAAGCATGATCAGCCTTGCTCGAACCAGTCTTCTATGAAGCGCTGGTAGATCTGGGTCAGCGTTTCGAGGTCGGCCAATGCGACGCGTTCATCGACCATATGCATGGTCTTGCCGACCAGCCCGAACTCGACCACCGGGCAATAATCCTTGATGAAACGGGCGTCCGAAGTGCCGCCGGAGGTGGAGAGCGCCGGCTCCTTGCCGACCGCCGCCTTGATCGAGCCACGCAGCGTGTCGATGAGTTTGTCGTCGCGCGTCAGGAAAACGTGGCTCGGCCGGTCGCGCCAGACAAGCTCATAGTCGACGGGGGTCTTCTTGCCGGTCCGGTATTTCTTGCGCTTGGCCGCCTGGTCGAGGCGGTTGTGGATCTCTGCCTGCACCGTCTCGGCCGTCCAGCTGTCGTTGAAGCGGATGTTGAAGGTGGCTGTCGCCTTGGCCGGGATGACATTGGTCGCCGGATTGCCGACCTCGATCGAGGTCACTTCCAGATTGGTCGGCTGGAAATCCTTCGTGCCCTTGTCGAAGACGGGGTGGAGCAAGGCCTCGACCAGGCTCATCAGGCCGCGCACCGGATTGTCGGCAAGCAAGGGATAGGCGACATGGCCCTGGCGGCCGTTGACGGTGACGCTGCCCGACATCGAGCCACGCCGGCCGATCTTGATCATGTCGCCGAGCGCGTCTGGATTGGTCGGCTCGCCGACGATCGAGGCATCCCATTTCTCGCCCTTGGCCGCCGCCCAGTCGAGCAGTTTTGTCGTGCCGTTGATGGCCGGGCCCTCTTCGTCACCGGTGATCAGCAGCGACACCGAGCCTTTAGGGCCGCCCTTGTTCTCGACATGGCGCGCCACGGCAGCGATGAAACAGGCGATGCCGCCCTTCATGTCGACGGCGCCGCGGCCGTACATCTCGCCCTTGGCGATCTCGGCAGCGAAAGGCGGATGCGTCCACGACGCCTCGTCGCCCACCGGCACCACGTCGGTATGGCCGGCAAACATCAGATGCGGCCCATTGCCGGAGCGGCGCGCATAAAGGTTCTCGATGTCAGGCGTGCCGTCTTCGGAAAACACCGGGCGTTCGACGGAAAAGCCGAGCGGCTTCAGCATGCCTTCCAGCGCGGTCAGCGCACCACCCTCGGCGGGAGTTACGGAGGCGCAGCGTATGAGGGTCGCGAGATTGGCGGCGGGATCGGTCGGCAGTTTCATGGGCAAAGCGATAATCGAAAGCGAAAGGCCTGTCACGGTCAGAGATGATGACCGGTCCTGCCGCCGACATTATGGTTTTCATGTCGTATAGTGCAGGCCAATACAGGATTATCGCATGGCCAACGCCGAAAGGACCATCGTCATTGCCGGCGCCGGCAGCATCGGCTGCTATGTCGGCGGCTGCCTGGCGCTGGCCGGACGCAAGGTGGTGTTTCTGGCGCGGCCGCGCATCGCGGAGGCCTTGCTGGGCGGTGGGCTGCGTGTCACCGACCTCGACGGCCGCGACCGATCCATCAAGCCAGTGTCCGTCACTGCCGACCCGGCCGCCGCCCTGGGCAATGCCGACGTGGTTCTGGTGACGGTCAAGAACGGCGCCACCGAGGAGATGGCGGCGCTCATCGCCGTGCATGCTCGCGCCGATGTCGTGGTGGTCAGTCTGCAGAACGGTGTCGGCAATGCCGACCGGTTACGCGCCGGGCTGGGCTCTCGACCGGTGCTGGCCGGCATGGTGCCGTTCAATGTCGTCCAGTCGGCCGAAGGCAACGTGCCGCTTCACATGCATCGTGCCAGCGAGGGCAAGGTGATGATCGAAGACGGTGTGGCTGGCCTTGCCGACCTTCTCGACGTCGAAGGCCTTGCCGTCGAAACCCATGCCGACATCAAGGCAGTGCAGTGGGGCAAGCTGCTGATCAACCTCAACAATGCGCTCGTCGCGCTGTCCGGCCTGCCGCTGGCGAGTGAGCTTGCCGACCGCCGCTGGCGGCTGATCCTGGCCGGTCAGATCGACGAGGCGCTGGCGGCGATGAAGGCATCACAAATCGCCCCGGCGCGGGTCGGCGGCCTGCGTCCCGGCCTGTTGCCGAAACTGCTCCGGCTGCCGGACTGGCTGTTTCGGCTGGTGGCCCGCCGCATGCTCGCCATCGACCCGCAGGCGCGCTCGTCGATGTGGGACGACCTCCAGCGCGGCCGGCCAACCGAAATCGGCGACCTGCAGGGAACGGTCCTGAGCCTCGCCGAAAAGGCCGGCACGCCGGCTCCTTTGCTTAAACGGATCACCGCGCTGGTGCGGCAGGCCGAGCAGGAAAAGCGCGGGTCACCCGGGCTGACGCCGGAAGTCGTCACGGGATAGGCTGCTCGCCGTAAGCGTCAGACCGTGGCCCGCACATGAGCCCGGAAAAGCAGCCTCGCCGGCACCGCTGCGTCACAGCTTTGGCGCGCGCCTCCGAGCCGGCGCCTTGCTCGCCGGGCCCGGCGCCGGCAGCGGTTGCACCGCCGGGTGGTTCTCGATCAGCGTGATCTTCTGCCAGATCTTGCGCGACAGGTTGGATGCCAGGTTCTCGACGTCGTTGACGCCGTCGATGACCACATCGTCATTGACCGACTGCGCGAACAGCGCCGCGATTTTGCCGGTGATCGATAGCATTTCCGAGCAATAGTCGAGATAGCGCGCGAGGTCCGCGGCATTGGTGATACGCGCCGGCGAATGCGCGGTCGGCCTGAAATTGGCAGACAATGCAGCCGGATCCTTGGTCAGTTGGTGCATGTCGATGACATGGATCAGCGACCTCAGCCCATGTAACTGGCGAAACACCCGCTTGCGCTTGATGCGCTCCTCGGTGCGGATCAGCGCCAGCAGGCCGAGCACGGCAAGGATGATCATGTTGATCGTGGCTTCGATGCCTTGCACCGACTGCACCGCGTCGTCTGCCTGCGAGATATGGATGAGCGGCAGGATGGTGCCGACGAACAGGAAAATCAGCGCGCCGGCGGCGACGGCGGCGACGATGGCGCCGCGCAGCCACCAGATCGGCGCCTCGAGCGCCTGCGCCGCCTTGGCCAGGTCGCGCGACAGCGACACCAGTTCGGCGGCGACGCCGCGCAGACCCGCCTCGGGAAAACGCTCGGCGACGCGCCCTTCCAGCCGCTCGGCGGTGTCGATGATCAGTTTCGGATCAAGCGTGCGGTAGCGCATGGCGAGATATCCGGTCGGCCCTCAGGGTTGTGCGGGAGAATTGGTGTGCCGGCCGTAGCGATTGGGCCCGGGATCACTTCTGAAGCAGGCAAGAATGAGAAGAAGAATCGGGCCGATGATGAGAGAGATCAACGCGTAGTAAGTCGGTTTGCCGAAATCATGGAAACGCTTTGCCGTAACCGCGAAGCTCGACCAGGTCGAAATCAGCACAACGGTCCAGAACACGGTGGCCCACACTTGGCTATTTGCGGTGCCGGGCTCCAGTCTGGCAAACTGGTAGAGCGGGAAAAACTGGGCAAGCAGCAAAAGCAGGCCGGCCAGCGCATACGCACCGGGGCTGACGCGGCCTGAGGTTTTGAAGAAAAGCCAAATGAGGTCTATTTTTTCAGGCAAGCGGATCCGGTCCGTATTGATTGGCGCCCCTGTTGCCTTCGAGGATGCCCAGCTCGACGATAAGCCAGATCGCTCCGATGAAAGGCACCAGCGCGATAAGTGTCCACCAGCCCGACTTGTTGCGGTCATGCCAGCGCTTGGCGTAGACGGCGAAGACCAGATAGAGCGTGGCGATCACATAGATCAGGTAGACGAAACCGTAAGGCATGCTGTTGAACGTGGTGCCGATGATGTTGTCGATGATCATGGCGATGATGGCGCCGACGAATATCACACCAACGCAAGCCCAGAATTTGGCGCGGTTGATACGGCCTTCATAGCTCGTCAGAAGATACTTCCAGTCCATGTCACCCCTCCATGCGGAATCAGCGCGACGGAATGTCGCGCCGGCGGAAGGTGCGTCCGTTTACAAAAAAGATCAATCGCGCAGCAATTCGTTGATCGAGGTCTTGGAACGGGTCTTGGCGTCGACGCGCTTGACGATCACGGCGCAATAGAGGCCTGGGCCTGGCTCATTGTTCGGAAAGGCCTTGCCCGGCATCGAGCCGGCGACGACAACGGAATTGGCCGGCACTTCGCCGTAAAACACCTCGCCGGTGGCGCGGTCGACGATCTTGGTCGACTGGCCGATGAACACGCCCATGCCGAGCACCGAGCCCTCGCGCACGATGCAGCCCTCGACCACTTCCGAGCGCGCGCCGATGAAGCAATTGTCCTCGATGATGGTCGGGCCGGCCTGCATCGGCTCCAGCACGCCGCCAATGCCGACGCCGCCCGACAGGTGCACGTTCTTGCCGATCTGGGCGCAGGAGCCGACCGAGGCCCATGTGTCGACCATGGTGCCGCTATCGACATAGGCGCCGACATTGACGAAGGACGGCATCAGCACCGCGCCCGGCGCGACATAGGCCGAACGGCGCACGATCGACGACGGCACGGCGCGGAAGCCGGCCTTCTCGAAATCGACAGCGCTCCAGCCGTCGAACTTCGACGCCACCTTGTCCCACCATACGGCCTGGCCCGGGCCACCCTTGATGATCTCCATGGGATAGAGCCGGAAGGAGAGCAGCACCGCCTTCTTCAGCCACTGGTTGACATGCCACTTGCCGTCGGCCTGGCGCTCGGCGACGCGGACCGTGCCGTGGTCGAGCAGGTCGAGCGCGGACTGGATGGCGTCGCGCGTTTCGCCGCGGGTCGCGGTCGAAATCGTGTCGCGCTCCTCGAAGGCCTTCTCGATGGTCTTTTCGAGGCTTGCCAGATCAGGCTTCGACATGAATTCGCTCCGTTACCACGCTGTTAAGGCCATCGCCTTAACCTGTTTTGAAAATCGCGCGGACCTGGCAGGCTTTGCCTGCCTGGGTCTTTGCATGTAGCAGGTTCTTGTCGCAAAACCGCCGAACACTTTTGCGGAACCTGCTTATGTTAAGGCGTATTGGGGGTCAATCGCGCGTGCGCCACGGGACGGCGCAAGTGAACTGTTGGGACGGGTAAAGCATATGACTCCTATGGAAAAGGCGGGATGGACGCCGCTGCCGCATTCGGACGAGGATCTGGAGCGCTCGAAAAGCGTGCCCGATACGCCGCAGACGCGCGCCGACACCTATCGTCTGGCCTGGAACGATCCCGACTTCATGACGCGTCGCGAATTGCGCGCGGTGCGGTTGCAGTTGGAACTGTTGAAGCCCGAAATGATCCTGGCCGAACGCGGCATCCGCTCGACGGTGATCCTGTTCGGCGGCGCGCGCATTCCCGAACCTGGCGGCGAGGCCTGGGCGGCCAAGAACGAGACGCAGAAGAAGAACCTCGAGGAAAACAGCAAATACTACGAGGAGGCGCGCAAATTCGCCCGCCTCTGCGCGAAGCAGTCAGCCACGTCCTATTATCGGGAATTCGTCGTCGTCACCGGTGGTGGGCCTGGCGTCATGGAGGCTGGCAATCGCGGCGCCGACGATGTAGGCGCGCCGTCGATCGGCCTCAACATCGTGCTGCCGCACGAGCAGGCGCCGAATGCCTATGTGACACCGGAGCTGTGCTTCAACTTCCACTATTTCGCCATCCGCAAGATGCATTTCGTCATGCGCGCCAAGGCTGTTGCGGTGTTTCCGGGCGGCTTCGGCACCATGGACGAGTTCTTCGAGACGCTGACACTGATCCAGACGGGCCGCATGGAGCGCGTGCCAGTGATCCTGTTCGGCAAGGCGTTCTGGAAACGCGCCATCAATCTCGATTTCCTGGCCGAACAGGGCACCATCACGCCCGGCGACCAGGACATCATCGACTTCGTCGACACCGCCGATGAGGCGTGGGAGATTATCAGCCGCTTCTACAAGTTAGGGGAGTAAGGCAGTAGGGCAGTAAGGGAGTAGGGGAATTTGATCTGGATGCGGTGAGTGCAACCGCCGTATTCTCCTACTGCCCTACTGCCCTACTGCCCTACTGCCCTACTGCCTCACTCCCCGCGACTATCCCCGTCAGGAAACTGGCGAGATCGTCGGTGACGAAATCGACGTCGTCCTCATTGGCTGGATCGCGTTCCCAGATCTCGGCAAAGGTCGGCTCGAAATTGCGCGGCACCACCAGCACTGTGGTCATGCCCAGCGATTTCGGCACCTCCAGATTGCGGGCGAGATCCTCGAACATCACCGCATTGTGGCCGGTGACGGCGTGCAGTTCGGCAAACTTCTCATAGGTCTGGCGCGACGGCTTCGGCGTCAGCCCCGCGGCGACGATGTCGAATATGTCGTCGAAATGGTCGAGGATGCCGAGTTGGCGCGCGGTCCGCTCGGCGTGCCTGCGATCGCCATTGGTGAAGATGAACTTGCGCCCGGGAAGCTGGCGGATGGCGGTGCCGAGCACCGGATCGGGCACCAGCCACGAATAGTCGATGTCGTGCACCTTTTCGAGGAAGTCGTCGGGGTCGATACCGTGGCGTGTCATCAGCCCGTTCAGCGTCGTGCCATATTCGAGGTAGAGTTCCTTCTGCAGCTTGCGGGCCTCGTCACGCGGCAGCGTCAGCAGTTCTCCGACATAGGCCGTCATCTTGACGTCGATCTGTGAAAACAGATTCGAATGGTGCGGATAGAGCGTGTTGTCGAGGTCGAACACCCAGTCGGTGACGTGAGCGAAGCGGGCGGGATCGGGCGACGTGGTCATGGCGTCCTTATGGCACGAAATATCGGCCGTTCGAACCCCTTTCTGATGGCAGGCTTATCCACAACCTGTACGCATCTAGAGTTGTAAAAATGGGCTCACCATTCAAATTTTAGCCATCGCCGAAAGGTGGCCTTCAGGGCTTGCTGGCACAGAGACGGTTCAGTGGGAGCCAGCGATGAGTCGCATACTTTTAAAGTCCGCCGCCGTCGCGTTCGGCTCGGTAGCCGTCTCGCTTTTGCTGACGCTTATTGTCGTTCCCGCCATGGGTTTTCCGGTCAGTCGCACCATCTGGCTGACGTCGACGGTGTGCCCGCTGGCGCTCGCCTGGATCGCCTGCGCCAGCACCTTCTGGCAGAGCGACAGACTGAAAGGCGCGCATCGCGATCTTGCCCGCGCGCATGCCCAGCTCGCCGCCGCGCATCGGCGCCTGTCGGAGAAGGCGAGCCGCGACGACATGACCGGCATGCTCAACCGCGAGAGCTTCTTTGCCGCGCTCGACGGCTCGCGGCGTAAATCCGATCGCGGCGCGCTGCTGATCATCGACGCCGACCATTTCAAGGCGATCAACGACAGCTTCGGCCATCTGACCGGCGATGACGCGCTGCTGCTGATCGCCAGCGCCATCGAGCGTGGCGTGCGCAGCGGCGACGTGCTTGGCCGTATCGGCGGCGAGGAGTTCGGCGCCTTCCTGGTCGGCGCCACCGGCGCGGAGGCCAGGCGTGTCGCCGAGCGCATCCGCCGCGAAGTCGAGCTGATCCGCTTCCGCCCGGTCGACGAGCGGACTGTGCCGCTGACCGTCAGCATTGGCGGCATCACTTGCGGTGAGGATGCCAATGTTTCGGAACTGATGCGCGCTGCCGACCTCCGGCTCTACGAGGCCAAGCACCGTGGCCGCAATTTGTCGATCCTCGACCGGGACATTTCCGAGGCCGCCTGAGGCTCGCGCTCATGCTCGCTAAGGATTTGCTAACATCATTGTCACGCAACCACGCCGTTTACCCGGTTGTAAGCTGTTTCCCGGCTAGAACTGGCACGGAAATGGCCTGTCTGGCCGGCACGTGTGCCGTTCAGGGAACGCCATGCGTGGATCGAAGCCCCCATCGAGAGACGTGTCATGAGCTTCTTCATCAAGAAAATATCACGCCGCACCATCGTGCAGGCGCTGATTGCGATGCCGGCGTTACGGCTGTTTCGCAAGCTGCCTGACAGCGACCGTCCCCATGCCGACCCCGACGAGATCGTCGAGGTCAATGGCTGGATCCTGAAGCGGAGCGACCTGGCATGATCTTCGACAGTCACGAGGCATATCGCGCCTCGGATTTCAAACCCAGGGTCTGCATCCTCGGCTCGGGCCCTGCCGGCACCACCATCGCCAGGAAGCTTGGCGCCGCGGGTATTCCGGTGGTGGTGCTGGAGGCCGGCGCGCGCGAATTCAGCGACGAGTCGCAGGATTTCTACCGCGGCACCACGGTCGGCGATCCCTATTTCGACCTCGACATCACCCGGCTGCGCTTCATGGGCGGCTCGTCGAACCACTGGGCCGGCTGGTGCCGGGTGCTCGACAGCCAAGATTTCGAACCCAAGGCGTGGGCGCCGGACACCGGCTGGCCGATTAGCCGCGCCGACATCGAGCCCTATCTGGGTGAGGTGCATGACATCCTCGAGCTTCCGGACTTCCGTCCCGATGTGCCGATTTCGGACGACATACGCTGGGTGCAGCTGATCAAGAGCCCGGCCGTGCGCTTTGGCGAGAAATTCGCCGATGAGCTCGACAACAGCAAGACCATCGCCGTCGTGCTCAACACCTATGCCACCGAACTTGCCGGCGACGGCAAGCGGGTGACCGGCGCCAGGCTATGGTCGAACGGCCAGGATGCCGGCGCCTTCAGCGCCGACTATTTCATCGTCTGTACCGGCGGGCTGGAGAATTCGCGGCTGCTTCTATGGTCGAACCAGCGCTCCAATGGCGGCGTGGTGCCGAACGCCACGGCGCTTGGCCGCTACTGGATGGAGCATCCGACTTTCGAGGGCGGCAATGCCATCCTGGCCGACTACAGCGAGTTCGAGGTCGACGCCGTCAACGAGGCCTTCTTCTCGCCGACGCCGGCCGCCATGGAACGGCTGCAGATCATGAATTTCGGCATCCGCTTGATCGAGACGCCCTATGCCGGCGTCAAGAGCCTGATTGCCGACTTGGCCTGCACCGCACCCGACGCCGCCGAATGGGTGGCGTATCAGCTCAGCCAGAATCTGCGCTGTGCGGCCCAACTCTACGTCGCCTGGGAACAGGCGCCGCTGGCTTCGAACCGGATCGAACTGTCGAAGACCGATGTCGACCATGCCGGCGTGCCGCGCATCGAGCTGCATTGGAAGAAGTCGCCGCTGGAGCGGCGCACCATTCTGGAGGGGCTCAAACTCTTCGGCACGACGCTGATCGAGAAGGACCTCGGCCGCGTCCGCATCATGGACTGGCTTGCCAATGGCCAGGACTACCCGACCGACGAGGAACTGGCCGGCCATCATCACATGGGCGGCACGCGCATGGGCACCGATGTGACCAAGAGCGTCGTCGACGCCAACTGCAAGGTTCATGGCATGGACAATCTCTATGTCGGCGGCTCCTCGGTGTTCTGCACCTCGGGCGAATGCAACCCGACGACGACGATCACCGCCCTTGCCTGCCGGATGGGTGATCATCTCAGCAAGATCATCACGGTGTGACGCAGTCATCACGTCTAATGTTGCAAAAAAGTAGGCGGAGCCGGTGCCTGTGACGGCAGCCGGCGCCGCCTTTGGGAAGATCGTGCTGAGTTGTAGCGATTTGCGCAATTCCGGACGGAAAACCGCTACACACTTTCCTGCAATTGCCCTAGAGGCCGTAGACGGCGATGCGCACGAGCACGGCGGCCGCGGCCAGCGCCACCAGCAATATGCCAAGGCCGATGGGCGAGCCCCAGCCATACCATTTCATCGCCATCTCGGCGTATTTGTACTCTTCCTCGTGGGAGAGCGGCGCGCGCTGTTGAATCAAGCTCATTTTTCACTCCTTGTCGGCGGCAGGCTCTTGCTATGTCCGAGCCGGAGCCGCATATTGATGCAATGGTCTAAATGTTAGACAGATTGATAGTTAGATGAGTGAAATAAATTCGTCAAGCCGGAATCGTGAGGACATGACGACGGCCATCGGCCTGGCCATCATGCAGTGGCAGGACGCGACGCAGGCCTATGATGAAGCAGTGGGGGCAAGGCTTGGGCTGAACATGGCCGAACGCCATTGCATCGGGCTGCTTTACGGCGGCCCGCAATCGGCCGGCGCCATCGCGATCGCAACCGGCCTGACGCCGGCCGCCGTGACCGCGCTGATCGACCGGCTGGAAGCGCGCGGGCTCTTGACCCGCACGCGCAGTCTCGAGGACAGGCGCAAGGTGGTGATCGAGGCGACCGAGGCGACGCGCGAGCTGTCGGCGCGTTACTACGGCGCCATCGCGCGCGAAGGCGAGAAGGTCGTCGCCACCTTCAGCGACGCGGAACTAGCCACCATATCGCGCTTCGTCCACGCCGCACTCGACCTGCAGCGCGACCAGCTGGCGCGACTGAAGGCCGAGGGACCGGACGCCGAGCGATAGGGATGCCTATGTGTTAGGGGTATCACTGCATATGTCGGCAGGACGAGACTATTTCGGCTGGACCCCATAGGCGGCAAGAAACGCCTCCACCGAGGCATCCGCGTGTCGTTCAAGTTCGGCCTTGGAACGCCGGTTGCTTCCCGTGAACATGGCTTCGTTCATGGGGATCCAAAGAAGCATTCCAAAAAAATGGCTGGCTGCCAGATGGGGATCACTGGTTTGTATCAGTCCTCGACTGGTGAGCTTTTGAAAGCAAGACGCCATTGAGCCAAGCATGCGCTCGAAGCCCTTTTCGTACCAACTGCGGCCAAGCTGCGGCATTCGGTCCGCGTTGGCGATAATTAGGCGCCGCAGCTTCAACAACTCTTCATCCATGAGGACCGCCATCAGACGTCGGGCAAGCTGCTGCAGCCCACCTTCCATGAATTTCGCCTCGGAAAGCAGCGTCGTCACGGACTCGATGATGTCGTTGGCTTGTGTAGCGGTCGACAGAACGACTTCGCCGAACAGCGTCTCCTTGTCGGTGAAATGCTTGTAGACGGTCTGCTTGGAAGCTCCCGCCCTGGTGGCGATTTCTTCCATGCTGGTTCCATCATAACCCTTAGCGATGAACGCCGCCGTGGCCGCCTGGATGATTTCACGATCCTTGCGTGCCGATCTCGTCTCACCGTCGATTTTCATCGCGCTCCCCTTGGCCGGTACTAGACGGTACCGTTCCCGCGTGATAGCCATGAAAACGGTACTGGACTGACTAGTACCTGTCAACGAAGGCAAGGCTTAGACCGATGACCAAGATGATCTTCCTCAATCTACCGGTGCGCGATCTGCAGGCAGCGACCAACTTTTATCTCGCGATCGGGGGCACGCTCAATCCGCAGTTCTCGAACGACCAGGCCAGCTCGATCATGTTCTCAGACTCCATTGGGGTCATGCTGCTAACGCACGGACATTACAGCCAGTTCACGGCACGGCAGATCGGCGACGCCAAGCGTGACAGCCAGATGCTGATCGCGCTCACTACAGACAGCAAGGACGAGGTCAATGCGATAATCGAGAAGGGCGTGGCGGCCGGCGGCCGCGCCGATCCCAACCCTGCGCAGGATCTCGGTTTCATGTTCAACCGCCACATCGAAGACCCCGACGGCAACGTCTGGGAGTTCCTGTGGATGAACCCGTCCGCCATGCAATAGGCCAGCGGGATCGAGCGCCCGAAGCGCGTCGCGTTGAAACGGATTCACGCGACGCGCTTCAGGTCTTTGTTTCCGGGCAACGCCTTAAACACCGGTTCCGGATTTGCTAGACCGTCGCCGGGTCGAGCGCGGGCTGCCCCTTGCGGCGGGCAACGATCGCCTTGAAATCGGCGGTCCGGAACGCGTCGCGCAGCACGTCGAAGGACGGCAGCACGAAATAGGCGCGCTGGAACTTGTCGATCTCGTAGCCGGTGCGCATCACCGTTTCGAGGTCGAAGGGCACGTGGTGCGCATCCGGGCTCGCGACGGCAAACTGCAATTCGGTGAAAGACGACATCAGCCCGGCGCCGAAAGCCTTCAGCGGCTGGTCCTTCTCCTGCATCAGCCCGTATTCGGCGGTGTACCAATAGAGGCGGGTGATCATCTCGTCGCCGCCCAGCGCAATCACGCTCTCGGCCTTCTCGCCATACATCTGCATGAAATCGGCAAACACCGGCTGCGTCAGGATGGGCACATGGCCGAAGAAGTCGTGGAACATGTCGGGCTCGACGATGTAGTCGAGTTCTTCCTTGGTGCGCAGCCAGTTGGTCACCGGAAAACGCCGGTTGGCGAGATGGTCGAAGAAGGGCGCGGCCGGAATGAGGCCGGGAACGGCGACGATTTCCCAGCCGGTCAACTTGCGCAGCTTCTCTGAGACCGCGCCGAAATCCGGAATCCTGTCCAGCAGGCCGAGCGTGGCGACGCCGTCGAGATAGGAGTGGTGCGCCAGTTTTTGGGTAAGCTTGGTCTGGCGGTCGCACAGCGTGCGCCACACCGCCTGTTCCTCGGCGCTGTAATCATAGCCTTGCGCCACGGTGAAGTCGGAACGGCACACCGAATAATCGCCGCGCAGGCCTTGGGCCGCGCAATCACGGGCATACTCGGCAACGCTCATCGTCGTCATGGTTCTTCTCCCCTGATCATGACACTTCGAATCTGTTCGCCGAATCTAGCGGCAGCCGGCGAGGCAATTCAGCTTTGATGATGGCTTGGAGGAAGGATTCGAGGTAAAAGTCACCACGCGAAAGCTGAAGGAGAGTGAAAATGCCTCAGTTTGACGATTTCGAGATCAAGATGCTCGACATCCTGCAGCGCGACGGGAGAAAACCCGTATCCGAGTTGGCGCAGGAGATCGGCTTGTCGACGACACCATGCGCCCGCCGCTTCGAGGCGCTGCAGGAGGCCGGCATCATCAAGGGCTTCGCCGCCGTGCTCAGCCGCCGCGCCGTCGGCCTGATGGTCGAGGTGTTCATCGAGGTGCGGCTGGTCAGCCACAGCGACGGTTCGCCAGAAACCTTCATCGCCGCTGTGCAACGCATGGACGAGGTTTCCTCATGCTGGACGATGACCGGCGACCACGATTTCCTGCTGCATGTCATGGTGCCGTCTGTCGACGAGCTCAACGCCTTCGTCATGCACCGGCTGATGCGGCTTGCCGGCGTGCGCGACGTCCACACGCAGCTGGTGTTGCAGAACATCAAGGGCCCCGGCCACGTGCCGCTCGCCCATCTAAGGCGATGAGCGCGGGCGTCGCCATTTCTGCCGAAAAGCTGCACGCAAACTGCTGAACGGAGCCCAATTGCCGATCTGAAACGCCGGCTACGCCATGCGGACCACTACTTCGGGGTCCGTCATGAACATCGTGCTGATCAATCCGCCGCACACCGCCATCGGCAGCCGCGTGCCCGACGACCATCTGCCGCCGCTTGGCCTTCTGGCGCTGGGCGGGCCGCTGCTCGACGCCGGCCACATGGTGCGGCTCGTCGACGCCGAATTCGGGCCGATGCCATTGGACACCCTTGTGCGCGATGCTTTGAGCGGCCAGCCCGACTGCATCCTGATCGGCCATTCCGGCTCGACCTCGGCACATCCGACCGCGCTCACCATCGCGCGCATGGTCAAGGCGCTCGAGCCGGCGACGTTGGTGATCTATGGCGGCGTGTTCCCGACCTATCACTGGCGCGACATACTGGCGGCGACCGATGTCTTCGACTTCATCGTGCGCGGCGAGGGTGAGGCGACCATCGCGGCACTCATCGAGGCGCTGGACAAGCGCCGGCCGCTGGCGGAAGTCGCCGGCATCGCCTATCGCGACGATCTCGGCCGTCCCTTCGCGACGCAACCGGCCGGCACCATCGCCGCCCTCGACGATTACCGCGTCGGTTGGGAGCTGATCGACCATCGCCGCTACAGCTATTGGGGCGGCAAGCGCGCCGTGGTCATGCAATTTTCCCGCGGCTGCCCGCATCTGTGCAATTACTGCGGCCAGCGCGGCTTCTGGACCCGCTGGCGGCATCGCGACCCCAAGAAATTTGCACAGGAGATCGCCTGGCTGCATCGCGAGCACGGCGTCGAGCTGGTCAACCTCGCCGACGAAAACCCGACAGTGTCGAAGAAGGCCTGGCGCGCTTTTCTCGACGCATTGATCGCCGAGAACGTGCCGGTGCTGATCGTCGGCTCGACCCGCGCCGACGACATCGTGCGCGATGCCGATATCCTGCATCTCTACCGCAAGGCCGGCGTCATCCGCTGGTTGCTCGGCATGGAAAACACTGACGAGCAGACGCTTCAATTGATCCGCAAGGGCGGCAGCACCTCATCCGACCGCGAGGCAATCCGGCTGCTGCGCCAGCACGGAATATTGTCGATGGCGACCTGGGTGGCCGGGTTCGAGGACGAGACCTTTCGCGACCTGTGGCGCGGCTTCCGCCAGCTGCTTGCCTATGACCCCGACCAGATCCAGGCGCTCTATGTCACCCCGCATCGCTGGACGCCGTTCTTCCGCATCGCCAGGGACCGCAAAGTCATCCAGACCGACACCCGGCTGTGGGACTACAAGCACCAGGTGCTACAGATGACGCGGCTGAAACCGTGGATGCTGTTCTTCTCGGTCAAGCTGATCGAGGTCGCGGTGCAGTCGCGGCCGAAGGCATTGGCGCGCATCCTATTCCACAGGGATCCGGAGCAACGCCATTCGATGCGCTGGTACACGCAAATGGGCCGCCGCGTCTGGTTCCGCGAGGTCTGGGGCTTTTTGGCCCGCGACCGCCGCCTCAAGGATGGTCCCACGCTGGCTGAGTTCTGGGGCGCGCCGCAGGATGCCGAAGAGGAATCGATGGTTGTCGTGCGTCCGCCGCGCAAGCCGGCCGAAGCGGCAGTCGCGATACCGCCGGGCGCCTGACAGGCCTGCTGCCATTTTATAGATATACGCGACGTATGTGTATTGACATACGCGACGTATGCATCCATCTCAGGATACGGGGCGTATGTAAAGGGCCCGGAGCGCAGGCCGACATCGTCGCGAACCTGCCTTGTCCAGATGGAGTGAAAATGACCAAACGTGACGCTATCTTCCCTGCCGGCCGGCAGGCCCTCTACGAGATCAACCGCTATTCTGCGGCGATCCGCTCAGGCGACCTTCTCTTCGTCTCGGGTCAGGTCGGCAGCCGCGAGGACGGCTCGCCCGAGCCGATCTTCGAAAAGCAGGTCCAGCTCGCCTTCGACAATCTCGCGGCCGTGCTGAAAGCCGCCGGCTGCACATTCGACGACATTGTCGACGTGACCACCTTCCACACCGATCCGGCCGCGCAATGGGCCGCGATCGATGCCGTTCGGCTGAAGGTGCTCGGTGAACCGCCCTACACCAACTGGACCGCGGTCGGCGTCAACTGGTTAGCCGGCTTCGACTTCGAAATAAAAGTCATTGCGCGCCTGCCCCAACCCGCCTGATCGACCGGCTGCGGCCAGCTGCGGTTCAGGGCACGATCAGCGTGCCGGCGCCGTGTTCGGTGAACAGTTCGAGCAGCACCGAATGCGGCGTCTTGCCGTTGAGGATGACGACGCCTTCGACACCGCGCTCGATCGCCTCGATGCAGGTCTCGACCTTGGGGATCATGCCGCCCGACACGGTGCCATCCTTGATCAGCGCCTTGGCCTCGGCCACCGTCAACTCGTC
Source organism: Mesorhizobium sp. P3_A2 (assembly GCF_056403115.1). Taxonomy (NCBI): domain Bacteria; kingdom Pseudomonadati; phylum Pseudomonadota; class Alphaproteobacteria; order Hyphomicrobiales; family Phyllobacteriaceae; genus Mesorhizobium; species Mesorhizobium sp. P3_A2. Next base: position 296,612 of record NZ_JBFUGC010000002.1, on the reverse strand, counting down.
GATCAGCTTCTTGTTCTTGTCGAGCACGCCGGGCACATCGGTCAGGAACAGAAGGCGCGTCGCCTGGCAGGCGCCGGCAATGGCGCCGGCAAAAGTGTCGGCATTGATGTTGTAGGTATGGCCGTCGCGGCCGGGCGCCACCGGCGCCAGCACCGGGATCATTTCCGAGCGCGCCAAAAGGTCGAGCAGCGTGCGGTCGACCTCGACCGGTTCGCCGACAAAGCCGAGATCGAGCACGCGCTCGATGTTGGAGTCCGGGTCGATCATGGTCTTGCGCGCCTTTTCGGCAAACACCATGTTGCCGTCCTTGCCGCACAGGCCGATCGCCCATTCGCCCTCGGCGTTGATCAGCGCCACGATCTCCTTGTTGATCGAACCGGCCAGCACCATCTCGACGATCTCGACGGTCTTCTGGTCGGTAACGCGCAGGCCGCCTTCGAACTTCGATTCGATGCCCATCTTGGCCAGCATGGCGCCAATCTGCGGGCCGCCGCCATGGACGACGATCGGGTTGACGCCGGACTGCTTCAACAGCGCGATGTCGCGGGCGAAGGCCTTGCCGAGCTCGATATCGCCCATGGCATGGCCGCCATATTTCACCACCACGGTCTTGTGCTCGTAGCGCTGCATATAAGGCAGTGCCCGCGAAAGCAGGGCGGCCTGCATTTCGGCGGTGGCGGCTATCTCCGTCATCGGCGTGGTTCCCTGGATGTGGGTAAGGACGGCGGCGTCTTAGCGGGAATTGGCGCAAGCCGCAAACGGCTTTGCTGTCACAATGATGAAATCGCAGAGACGGCGCGATCTAGTCCGGCACCTTCAGCGGCGCCCGCTGCGTCAGCCAGCCCGAAATCTTTTCCATCTGTCCGGCGAGCGACAGAAGCGTCTCCTCGTCACCCGGGCGGCCGACGGCCTGGATGCCGAGCGGCAGGCCGGCATCGGTGACGTGGACAGGCAGTGCGATCGACGGCTGGCCGCTGACATTCTGGATCGCCGGCCAATGGGTGAACCACAGGCTCTTGTCCATCAATTGACCGAGCAGCGGCTTGAGCTTCAGCAGCCGGGTAAGGTGCAGCTTGTCGAGCAGGTTTTCGATAAGCTCGTCGGCACCCTTCGGGTCCATGGCACCGCAGGCGAGCGGCGGATGGGCAATGATCGGCATCAGCACAGCGTCATATTGCGCCGTCTCGGTGATCAGCTGGCGTGAAATGGCGTTGAGCCGTTGCAGGCCGGCATAGATCTCGCCGGCCGAGACGATTTCGCCGAAGCGCGCAATGACGCGCGTGGCGCGCTCGATATCGCCCAGGACCGGGCGGCCGACGCGCAGCGCCTCGTCGCGCATCGTACCGGCAACCGCAGATGCGACGGTTTTGGCAAAATCGGCCATGAACTCGCGATCGATATAGGGCAGGTCGATCTCCTCCACCGTGTGGCCGCCATCGCGGGCCAGCGCTGTCGCCATATCGAGCGCGGCGAGCGTCTCGGCCGATATCGGCAGGCCGAGCGGAGATCTCCGGTAGACGGCGAGCTTGAGCTTGCCTGGATCGCGCGCCGCGGCGGCGGCAAAGGTCCCTTTCGGCGCCGGCGCGGCGTAGGGCGCCAGCGGGTCGGGTCCGTGCGTCAGGGCGAGCAGCAGCGCGCAGTCACGCACCGAGCGGCTGACGGCATGGTCGACGACCATGCCGTACCAGGCTTCGCTGATCAGCGGCGTCTGCGGCACGCGGCCGCGTGAGGGTTTCAGGCCGACCAGCCCGCTGCAGGCCGAAGGCACCCGGATCGAACCGCCGCCATCCGAGGCATGCGCCGCCGGCACCACGCCGGCCGCGACCAAAGCCGCCGCACCGCCGGACGAACCGCCGCTGGTATGGCCCGTGTTCCACGGATTGCGGGTGATGCCGAAGGCGGCCGATTCGGTCATCAGCCTCAGCCCTTGTTCGGGCGAGGTGCTGGTGGCGACCGGAATGAGCCCGGCAGCGAGATAGCGCTCGGTCATCACCGAATTGAAGTCGGCGGTGAAAGCCGGGATGCGGCTGCCGGTATGCGTCGGCACGCCCTTGATGGCAATGCCGAGGTCCTTCAGCGCAAAGGGCACGCCGGCCAGCGGCAGGGTGCGGTCGACGGATTTCGCCCGCGTCCTGGCCGCATCGTAGAGCGGTTCGGCAATTGCGTTGATTTCAGGACGGGTGGCCTCGGCACGCGCGATCGCTGCGTCGACAAGGTCTTGTGGCGAGATCTCACCTTTGTGCACCAGCTCCGCCAGGCCGGTTGCATCGTTTTCCCACAGCATGCGTTCGGCCGACATTGCTTTCCCCTTTTGGTGAGAAGCTAACGACAGCGGATTTCCTTGGCAACAAACCGACATTTACTGACGATCCGGCCGGGACGACGTCTGCGTTGAGAGCAACAATTCTGCCTTTGCAAATAAATCGCTATCGCCTAGCTTGTCGGCATGACGCCGCAGGACATCTCCACCCTGATTGTCCGGACTTCGATGAAGGATCGGGCTGCGTTTGACCTGCTCTACCGGCAGACAAGCGCGAAACTTTTCGGCGTGTGCCTTCGTGTATTGAAGGACCGGGGAGATGCGGAAGAAGCGCTGCAGGAAGTCTTCGTCAAAGTCTGGACCAAGGCCGATCGTTTCGCCGTTTCTGATCTCAGCCCAATCTCCTGGCTGGTAGCCATAGCCCGCAATCATGCGATTGATCGCATCCGATCGCGGCGCAAGCCTGCTGCCGATATCGATGCCGCGCTCGACGTGGCTGACCCGGGTCCGGGGCCCGAGGCCATGGTTGTTGCGGGCGGCGAATCCGAGCGCATCTACCAGTGCCTCGAAGAGTTGGAACAAGACCGGGCGCAGGCCGTTCGGGGGGCTTATTTGAACGGCGAAAGTTACGCCGACCTGGCGGAACGTCACAAGGTTCCTCTGAACACGATGCGAACATGGCTGCGCCGCAGCCTGCTGAAACTTAGAGAATGTCTGGAAAGATGACCCTGGCAGAAGAAAATGGACCGGAACGTGGAGGCGACGACCTGCTCGCAGCCGAATACGTTCTCGGTGTGCTGCCGGCGGACGAACGCCAGATAGCCTCCGGACGTATTGACACAGAGACCGGCTTCGCTCGTCTCGTCGATTCGTGGGAGGTTCACCTTTCGCCGATGGCCGCCGCCTATGCGGAAGTCGAGCCGCCGGCCACGGTCAAGCCGGCTATCGATCGCCGGCTGTTCTCCTCCACCGCAGCGTCGACCACCGCGGCGCCGAGCGGCAGCCTGTGGGCCAGCCTCGCCTTCTGGCGGGGCCTCACCGCGGCGGCTCTCGCCGCGCTGGTGCTCTACGTCGCCGTTCCCTACGTCAGGCCGCCGGTCGTCGTGCCGCAGGAGCGCCTCGTCGCCTCGCTGACTGCCGATGGCAGCGATGTCAAATACCTCGTCGTCTACGACGCCGCACGCCGCGATGTCGGCCTGTCGCTGGTGTCGGGCGAACGCGCCGCCGGCAAGGACTTCGAGCTGTGGATGATCGAAGGCAAGAATGCGCCGGTCTCGATGGGCATCATTCCCGCTGGCCAGACCACGCACATCCCGGTTACCCCGGCCGTGCAGCAGAAGCTGGCGCAAGGCGCCGTGCTCGCCGTCAGCGTCGAGCCGACAGGCGGTTCGCCGACCGGACAGCCGACCGGGCCGGTTGTTGCCGCGGGCGATCTGAAGGGTATCTGATAGATCTCAAGGTGATGACGCGATCATAAAGAGCAGCGGAAGTATATCTTCCGCTGTTTTCGTTCTGGCCGCCGGTGACGAAAATTAATGATTCGGTGACTCGAAAATGTAATTCGCCGACAAAATAGAGAACAATTTTTCCGGCGCGCGGAAACTCAAGAAGTTCTTCTCCGTATCTCCTCATGTTCCCGAAAGAGGAACAATAACCCGAGGAGTTCGAACACTATGCGTAGAATCGCCACCCTTTTGCTCGCCGGTACCATTGCCGTCTCCGCCCTCGCCACCGCTGCCTATGCCGAGAATCCGATGGTTGGCGGCGCCGCCATGTTCGCCAACAAGAACATCGTCGAGAACGCCGTCAATTCGAAGGACCACACGACGCTGGTCGCGGCCGTCAAGGCTGCCGGCCTGGTCGAGACGTTGCAGGGCGCCGGCCCGTTCACCGTCTTCGCGCCGACCAACGACGCCTTTGCAGCCCTTCCGGCCGGCACGGTCGAGACGCTGCTCAAGCCCGAAAACAAGGACAAGCTCACCAAGATCCTCACCTGCCATGTCATCGGCGCCAAGGCGATGGGCGCGGATGTCGCCGCCATGGCCAAGGCCGACGGCGGCACCCACAAGGTCAAGACGGTCGGCGGCTGCGAGCTGTCGCTCAAGGCCGATGGCGGCAAGGTCACCGTCACCGACGAGAACGGCACTGTCGCCAATGTGACGATCGCCGATGTCGAGCAGGCCAACGTCGTCATCCACGTCATCGACAAGGTTCTGCTGCCGAAGATGTAACAAAGCGCCTGCCGCCGACGAACAGTTGGTCAAGGCTCCCTGCAGATTGCGCGGCTCGCGCCCCGTGGGCCGCGCAAACGACCGAGCGCTCCATCCCGTCCGCAGCAAGCGCGGAGCCGGTGTGGAGCGTTCGTTTGCAGGGCAACCGTCACCGGCTCTTGATTTTCCAGTGGCGGCCAAATTTGGCAAAACAACTCGCAGGAGGATTTCTGTCATGAACCGTCGAGATTTGCTTTTGAGCGGCGCCGCCATCGCTGCCGTGGCCGGCGCGGCGGCAACGTTGCGCATGGGCGGAACCCAGACCGCGAGGGCAGCCGAAACTTTCGAGGTCACCAAGACCGACGCCGAGTGGCACGCCATCCTGTCCGACGAAGCCTTCAACGTGCTGCGCAAGGAAGGCACTGAGTATCCAGGCACCAGCCCGCTGCTCAATGAGCACCGCAAGGGCATTTTCGCCTGCGCCGGCTGCGACCTGCCGGTCTACCCCTCGGAAACCAAGTTCGATTCCGGCACCGGCTGGCCGAGCTTCTGGCAGGAAATCCCCAACGGCATCGGCAAGACCGAGGACCGTTCGCTCGGCATGACCCGCACCGAGGTCCACTGCCGCCGCTGCGGCGGCCATCTCGGCCATGTCTTCGACGACGGTCCGGCGCCGACCGGCCTGCGCCACTGTATCAACGGCGTCGCGCTCAGCTTCAAGCCGGCCACTGCCTGACCGTCCAGCGTCTCTTGGCGATGTCGGGAATTTGGGAGGCGGTGCAACGACCGCCTCCTACCCATGAAAATGGGGCCAAAACTCTTAAAATCAAGAATTGGCAGATGCCTTTTTATGCGTAGATTCCGCAGCCCTGAACGAGAGGGCCAGAACCTATGCAACCAACTGAAGAACGGGCTCGCCATAGCGAGCGCAAATCGACCGGTCATGCTGATGCCGACCGGTCGCAAATCTCCCATCCTGTGGTGATCGTCGGAGGCGGGCCGACCGGACTGGTGCTGGCCGGCGAGCTGTCCTTGGCCGGCATCGATGTCGCCATCGTGGAGCGGCGCATTGGACAGGAGCTCGACGGGTTGCGCTCCGGCGGCCTGCACGCACGAACCATCGAGATCTTCGACCAGCGCGGCATTGCCGACCGGTTTCTGGCGCAAGGGCGGACTGCCCAGGTCGCCGGCTTTGCCGGGGTTTCACTCGATATCAGCGACTTTCCCACCCGCCACAATTACGGGCTCGCTTTGTGGCAGAAGCATATAGAGCGCATCCTTGCCGACTGGGTGGAGGAGCTTGGCGTCACGATCTACGGTCGCTGCGAGGTGACGGCTTTCGTGCAGGATGAGAGCGGCGTCGACGTCGCGGTCAGCGATGGCCGCTCGCTTCGTGCCGACTACCTCGTCGGCTGCGACGGCGGCAGAAGTCTCGTGCGCAAGGCTTCGGGCATCGAGTTCCCGGGTTCGGATCCGACGACCAGCAACCTGATTGGCGAGGTCGAGGTAACAGAGGAGCCGAACTGGGGCATCCACCGCGATGCAACAGGTATTCATGGTCTCACCAGGCTGGACGACGGGACCGTGCGGGTAATGGTGACCGAACGCGAGGTCGGGGCTGTCGCGCCGCCCACGCTGCGCGATCTGAGCGACGCGCTCATTGCTGTCTTCGGCACCGACTATGGCGTCCACAATCCGGCATCGCTGTCCCGTTTCACCGATATGGCCCGGCAGGCAGCGTCATACCGCCAGGGGCGGGTGCTGCTGGCCGGCGACGCCGCCCACGTGCATCCGCCGGACGGCGGACAGGGCATGCAGCTTGGTGTGCAGGACGCGGTCAATCTGGGCTGGAAGCTCGCCCAGGTGGTCAGGAAAACGGCGCCGGAAAGCCTGCTCGATACTTATCAGGCCGAGCGTCATCCGGTTGCCGCCAGGGTGTTGCAAAACACCATGTCGGCGGTCGTGCTGCGCCGTGAAGACGAACGCATAAAGGCGCTGCGAGGCACCGTGTCTGAGCTTCTCGCCATGGAAGAGCCGCGCAAGCATTTTGCGGGCATGATGTCCGGCCTGGATATTCGCTACGATGTCGGCGAGGGCCACGAATTGCTGGGACGTCGCATGCCGGATCTCGACCTCGTCACCGCCGACGGGCCGCTGCGGGTCTTTGCGCTGCTGCACGACGCGCGACCGTTGTTGCTCAACTTTGGAAAACCCCGCGCTTTCGACATCGGCCCATGGGCGGATCGGGTTCGCTCGGTCGACGCTGGATATGATGGTGCATGGGAGCTGCCTGTGCTGGGCGCGGTCGAAGCTCCCGGCGCCGTATTGGTTCGGCCCGACGGTCATGTGGCCTGGGTCGGTGGTCCGACATCGGCGGGCCTGACCGACGCGCTGACCAGATGGTTCGGGCCGGCTGCCGCGGCATAAAGGTCGTGAAATCTCGGTAGTACTTAATCGTGACCCCGGAAATCGGGGGTTGATTTCCGGGGTCACACATGAGGGCGCCAGGCGGGGGAACCGACGCGCTCAATGGCCTCCGCCGCCACCGCCCGCAGGCGGCGCCGGCTTGGAGATGACCATGGTGAAAACAGCCATGATCGCGAACAGGGCGGTCAGCATGGTGAACACGTCCATGAACGACAGCAGCGACGCCTGCTGGTGGGCCATGCCCGACAGTTTGGAGATCGCCGCCTTGGTGGCGTCGAGACCGGGCGTCTGCTGGAAGTCGAGCGTCATGTTCTGCAGCTTCTGCTGGGCCGCGGCACTGCCCCATTCGACATGCTCGGCCAGCCGGGCGTAGTGGAACGCGCTGCGATCGATCAGCACGGTGTTGATGACGGCAAGGCCGACCGCGCCGCCGAGGTTACGGGTCAGGTTGAACAGGCCCGATGCGTTCTTCAGCCGGTCCGGCGGCAAGGTGCCGAGCGCGATGTTGTTGATCGGCACCATACACAGCATCATCGAACAGCCGCGCAGGATCTGCGGGATGAGCAGCTCATAGAAATCCCAATCGGCCGTCAGATGCGTCATCCACCAGGTGCCGGCGGCAAAGCCGAGCAGCCCGATCATCATCATGACGCGCAAATCCATCTTGCTCGACAGGATGCCGGAAATCGGCGCCGTGACGAACATTGCCAGGCCGCTGACGAACAGCGCCTCGCCGATCATCAGCGAGTCGTAGCCGCGGATGCGCCCGAGGAACACCGGGTAGAGATAGGTCAGGCCATAGAGGCCGATGCCGATGACAAAGGAAAACAGCGAGCCAAAGGCGAAATTGATGTTGGTGAAGGCCTTGAGATCGACGATCGGCTCCTCGGCGGTGAAGGCGCGCCAGAAGAACAGCACCGCGCCGAAGACCATGATGATGGCGCAGATGAACACGGCCTGTTCCTGCAGCCAGTCATGGTTCGGACCTTCCTCGAGCACATACTCCATACAGCCGAGGAAAGCCGCCATGCCGGCAAGGCCCCACCAGTCGAACTTGCTGAACAGGCCGAGATTGGGCTTGTCGAAATCGATCAGCGACCAGGTCGTCGCCGTAACCAGAATGCCCGGCACGACGTTGATGAGGAACAGCCAGTGCCACGACAGGGCATGGCTGATATAGCCGCCGACGGTCGGGCCGATGGTCGGTGCCAGCGTCGCCACCAGGCCGATCATCGGCGACACCATGGCGCGGCGCGACGGCGGGAAGATGGTGAAGGCAGCGGCGAAGACGCTCGGGATCATACCGCCACCGATAAAGCCCTGGATGGCGCGGTAGACGATCATCTGGTCGATGTTGGTGGCGGTCGCGGCCAGCGCGCTGGCCGCCGTGAAGCCGGCCGCGGCGCCTGCAAACAGCACGCGCGTCGACAGCATCCGGCTGAGGAAGCCCGACAGCGGGATCATCACCACTTCGGCGATCAGATAGGCGGTCTGCACCCACGGGATTTCATCGGAACTGGCGCTCAGGCCGGCCTGGATCTCGGCCAGCGAGGCCGAGACGATCTGGATGTCGAGGATCGCCATGAACATGCCGAACACCATCGCCAGGAAGGCGATGAGGCGGCGCGTCGAGATGGTGGTCGGCACCGCCGGCATGGCAGGTGCCGGCACGGCTCCAGCAGTGATGGTTGCGGTTGCCATGGCGTTCTCTCCCGGCAGCCGCTCAGTTGGCCGCGGCCGGAGCCGTGCGGCTGTCGACGGCGACGATGACGCTCAAGCCCGCGCGCAGCCTGCCCGCCTTCAGCACATCGGCCGGAACTTCGATGCGAACCGGGACGCGCTGCACCACCTTGGTGAAGTTGCCGGTGGCGTTTTCCGGCGGCAGCAGCGAGAACACCGCTCCCGAAGCCGGTGCCAACGACGAGACCGTGCCTTCGAAATCATGGCCGTCGGTGGCGTCGACTGAGACCCGCACCTTCTCGCCGGGCACCAGCTTGGCCAGCTGCGTCTCCTTGAAATTGGCGACGATATAGAGCTTGTCCATCGGCACCACGACGGCGAGCTTCTGGCCGGGGCTGACGAGGTCGCCCTGCTCGACCGAACGATTGCCGACGACGCCGTCATACGGCGCCTTGAGCACGGTGAAGGACAGATCACGCGCTGCCTTGTCGCGGCTCAACTGCAGCGAGGCCAGCGTGCTGGCCGATTCGGCGCGCTGCGCCTCGAACACGCCGATATTGGCCTGTGCGGCGGCGATCTGCGCATCGGCGCCGACAAGGGCTGCATTGGCCTGGTCGAGCGCGGTCTGGGCATCGTCGAGCTGCGCCTGCGTGCCGACATGGGTCTTGACCAGTTGCGCGGCGCGCTGCTGGGCACGGGCGGCGTTGTCGGCGGCTGCCTGGTCGGCGACCTTCTGCGCCTGCGCCTGCTGCAGCGACGCCTGTGCCGCCTTGGTCTGCGCATCGATGCGATCGAGCGTCTTGGTCAGGGTGGCGATCTGGGCCTCTGCCTGGGCGACGGCAATCTTGTAGTCGCCGTCATCGATGGTCAGCAGCGGGTCGCCGGCCTTGACTTGCTGGTTCTCCGAGACCTCGACCTTGTCGACATAGCCGGAAATCTTCGGCGAAACGAATGACATGTCGGCCTGGACATAGGCGTCGTCGGTCGAGATCAGGAACCGGCCGTCGGTCCAGTAGTTATAGCCATACCAGGCGCCGGCACTCAGCAGCGCGATCCCGATAATCGGCAACATCAGTGAGCGCGCCGAGCGCTTCTTCTTCTCGGGGGTCTCGGCCAGAACTTCGGCGGCAGGCTTGGGAGGCGCTTCCGGAGCTTCGATCACCGGCGAGACCTTGGCGGCGGGGAAGGGCCGGACTTCGGCGGTCGTGGTTGGGGTGTTCGAGGACATGATATCTCGCTACTGTCGCTATATAAGGAAATCGTGTTATACTGAACCGTTCGGTTCGATGTGGACGTTGACATAGCGTTAAAGTGGGCCCATATCAAGGGCAATCGAACCGCTCGGTTCGAATTATTTTGCGAGGTGTGACTTTTATGGCCGACACGTTAGCCGACGCCGAAAATGATTCGTGCGATGTGCTGGACAGCGCGCGTCGCGGCCGCCCGGCGGCGGGCCAGGATCCGGTCAAGCGCAGTCAGATCATCGAGGGTGCCCGTCGCGTGTTCATCGACAAGGGCTTCGAAGCGGCGTCGATGAACGACATCACCCGCGAGGCCGGCGTCTCGAAGGGCACGATCTATGTCTACTTCGCCAACAAGGAAGAACTGTTCGAGGCGCTGATCGAGGAAGAGCGCGGCACCATCTTCAAGAACATGTACGATATGCTCGACCGCGCCGACGATCTGCGCCAGACGCTGGTGAAGTTCGGCACGGTGCTGTCGATGAAGATCACCTCGGCCAAGGTCATCCAGGCGCAGCGCACGGTCATCGGCGCCTCCGACAGGATACCCGACATGGGCGCGCGGTTCTATGAGCGCGGCCCCAAACGCGGCCACGACAAGGTGGCTCAGTTCCTCAATGCCGCCGTCGATCGCGGCCTGCTCAAGATCGACGACGTCGATCTTGCCGCCTATCAGTTCACCGAATTGTGCCTGGCCGGCCTGTTCCGCCAGTGCATCTTCGCCTACCGCACCAAGGCGCCAAGCCAGGATGAAATCGACCACATCGTGCGGACGGGCGTCGACGTGTTCCTGAAGTACTACGGCACCGAAAAGCTTGCCGAGGAAGAAAGTCACCAGCTGATCGCCCTGGAGGCGAAGGCCAAGGCAAAGGCCTAGCTGGCTCGCTCAGCCGCCATTGGCGGCCAGCACGATCGCCGCGCGTAATTCCTCGAGACCCTCGCCCTTTTCCGATGATGTGGCGAGCACGAACGGAAACGCCGCCGGCCGCTTCTTGATTTTCAGCAGCGTCTCTTCGATCAGCCGCGGCACGCCCGCCGCCTTGATCTTGTCGGTCTTGGTCAGCACGATCTGGTAGGACACCGCCGCCTTGTCGAGCAGCGACAGCACTTCGTCGTCCTTGGCCTTGATGCCGTGGCGGGCATCGATCAGCACATAGACACGCTTCAGCGTCACACGGCCCTTGAGATAGTCGAAGACCAGCTTGGTCCAGTCGTCGACCTTTTCCTTCGGCGCGCTGGCATAACCGTAGCCCGGCATGTCGACCAGCGCCATCGGCGGCAGGTCGGTGCCTTCGCCGGAAAACCCGCCCGGCACGAAATAGTTGAGCTCCTGCGTGCGCCCCGGCGTGTTGGATGTGCGCGCCAGCCCGTTATGGCCGACCAGCGCATTGATCAGCGACGACTTGCCGACATTGGAGCGGCCGGCGAAAGCGATTTCCGGCGGCCCTTCCGGCGGCAGGAATTTCATCGCCGGCACGCCGCGGATGAATATCCACCCTTTGGTGAACAGCTCGACGCCGATAACCGTATTGCCCAACGCGTTCAAACCGCTGCCTCCAGCCTGGAAATATCGGCGCCCCTGATGGCATTGAGGTTGCGGCCGATCTTGTTCACCGGCCAGTTCCACCACGCCACCGAAAGCAATCGCCGCACCGTCCTGTCGTCGAAGCGCATCTTCACCACCTTTGCCGCATTGCCGGCGACGATCGCATAGGCCGGCACGTCGTGCGTCACCACCGATTTCGCCGCCACGATGGCGCCATGGCCGATCGACACGCCGGGCATGATCACCGCATCCATGCCGATCCATACATCATTGCCGACCATCGTGTCGCCGCGCACTTCCTGCGACCACGTTTTCGGATCGAAGCCGTGCTCCCAGCCATGGCCGAAAATGTTGAACGGATAGGTCGAGAAGCCGGACATCGCATGGTTGGCGCCGTTCATGATGAAACGCGCCCCTTCGGCGATGGCGCAGAACTTGCCGATGATGAGCTTGTCGCCGATGAAGGGATAGTGGTGCAGAACGCACCGCTCGGCGAATTTGTCCGGTCCGTCCGGATCGTCATAATAGGTGAAGTCGCCGATCTCGATATTCGGTGCCGTGACCAGCGGCTTCAGGAAGCCGACCCGGGTGTGCATCGGGATCGGGTGCTTGATGTCTGGGTTGGGTCCGTCCATGGCGAGGTCCGTTGAGAAGTGGCAGCCGGGCGCAGGCGCAATCCGCGTGCGCCGTTCAAAATAGCGTGATCCGCCCTATAGCACCAATCGTCCGATGAGCGAGCCCTGCAGGGCTTCGACGGTCACTTCGTGCCGCGGCAGATGACGATCGGATCCGACATTGCGCGGTCGAAACCACCGCCCTGATAGACTTGGACGTTCGCGGCCCCGGGCGGCAGCAGGAAGCTGCCTTCGACGATGAACCCTTACACCGCCGCCGGCCGCGCCGCGCTCGACGGCGTCGTCACGCTGCAGGCAACGATCATCAGCTACATGAACGACTTCAAGCTGATGATGATCCTGTCGCTAGCCGCCATCCCGCTGGTGTTCTTGCTGCGCAAGCCTGCGACACCGGCCAAGGTCGACCACAGCGCCGTCGTTGAGTGAAAAACCAAACCGGGGCCCTGCGAAGGACAAGCAGGACCCCGGCCGTGTCGAAGACGGCTTCCGCGACACATGGCGGGGATGGCAAGCCGGGAAAAGCCGTGGCGACTTGCCGTGATCCCTTTTCCGGAAGCCGTTACTTCGGCAACAGCACGTTGTTGACGACGTGGATGACGCCGTTCGACTGGTTGACGTCGGCGATCGTCACCTTGGCGGCGCCGCCGGATTCGTCGACGATGTAAAGCGAGCCGCCCTTGACCTCGGCGGTCAGCGTGTCGCCGGAAACGGTCTTCATTTCATACTTGCCGCCCATCGCCTTGGCCTTGGTCATCATCTCCTTGGCCGAAATCTTGCCGGAAACGACATGCGCGGTCAGGATCTTGGTCAGCTTGTCCTTGTTCTCGGGCTTCACCAGCGTGGCGACAGTGCCGGCGGGCAGCTTCTTGAAGGCGGAATCGGTCGGCGCGAACACGGTGAACGGACCGGCGCTCTGCAGCGTGTCGACAAGACCGGCGGCCTTGACGGCTGCCACCAGCGTCTTGTGGATCGGCGAGTTGACGGCGTTCTCGACGATGTTCTTCGTGGTCGACATCGCGGCGCCGCCGACGGCGGGATTGGCGAATGTGTAGGCGGTCGTGGCGGTGAGGCCGGAAGCCGCGAGGACGGCAGAGATGCAGAGAGCTTTGAGGATGGACTGTGTCATTGGAGAACCCTTCCATTGCGACAATTGTTGATTCGATTGTCGGGGAGAGTTACGCGGCATTGCCCGGGATAGTTTCGAGAACAAATGCAAAAAAATAATAGAAACAAATAGTTACACGATAAGTCGGCCACCAGCACCAATGTCCCCGCGACATAGGTCATGAGGATGCGGCTCCAGCGAAGCAATTTTCCAATGAAGGGTGATCCGTCCTGAACGTTCTGGGCGATACAGGATGAGACACGCCCTTCACGTGCTTCAGGTTTCGCCCTTCACGGGAACGTGATGCGCGTTTCGTCCAACAAAAACCCCCGAAGGTTGTGTCCAACTTTCGGGGGGTCAGTTCAACAGGCCGGGGTTTTTTCGATTGGAATGGGCGCCGGCTACTCAGCCGGCGATGGTTTCTTTCGAAACAGCGCCGCCAGATTGTCCCACAACTCGATCTTGGCGCCCTGGCGCTTCATGATCACGCCCTGCTGCAGGATCGACAGCGTGTTGTTCCAAGCCCAGTAGATGACCAGGCCGGCCGGGAAGCTGCCCATCATGAAGGTGAAGATCACCGGCATCCAGGTGAAAATCTGCGCCTGCGTCGGATCCGGCGGCGTCGGGTTCATGCGCATCTGCAGGAACATGGTGATACCCATGACCACCGCCCAGGCGCCCATATGCGGCAGGAAGGCGGGCGGCGCGAAGGGCAGCAGGCCGAACAGGTTGAAGATCGAGGTCGGATCCGGCGCCGCCAGATCCTGGATCCAGCCGAAGAACGGCGCGTGCCGCATCTCGATGGTGATGTAGAGCACCTTGTAGAGCGAGAAGAACACCGGGATCTGCAGCGCCACCGGCCAGCAGCCGGCGAGCGGATTGATCTTCTCCGTCTTGTACAGCTCCATCATCGCCTGTTGCTGCTTCATCTTGTCGTCCGCGTATTTCTCGCGGATCTCAAGCATCTTGGGCTGCACCTTCTTCATGTTCGCCATCGACGCGTAGGATTTGTTGGCGAGTGGGAAGAAGATGGTTTTCACGACGACCGTCGTGGCCAGGATGGCTAGGCCGAAGTTGCCGAAGAATTTGTAAAGCGTGTCGATCAGGTAGAACATCGGCTTGGTGATCCAGATGAACCATCCCCAATCGATCAGCCGGTCGAACAGCCTGATGTGGCGGTCCTGGGCGTAGGCGTTGATCTTGTTGACTTCCTTGGCGCCGGCAAAGATCTCGGTCTCCACCGTCGCCGACTGACCAGCGGCAATGGCGATCGGGTCGGTGAGGAAGTCCGACTGGTAGCGCGGGCGGCCATTGTCGTAATAGGCATAGTGCGGCTGGAATGGCTGCTTCTCGGTCGGCACCAGGGTGACCGCCCAGTATTTGTCGGTGATGCCAAGCCAGCCATCGGTCGACTTGCTTGGGGTGTAGAGCTTGTTCTTCTCGATGTCGGCGTATTTGTGCTCCTGCAGGCCTTCCGTGCCGGTGACGCCGATCAGGCCTTCATGCAGCACATAGGAACTGGCAACGGCCGGCTTGTCGAAACGGATGACGCGGCCGTAATTCGACAGCGTGACAGGAGCCGAGCCCGAATTCTGCACCGCGTCGGAAACGGTGAACATGTAGTCGCCGTCGACCGAGATCGTGCGCTTGAAGGTCAGGCCCTTGTCGTTGGTGAAGGTCAGCGTCACCGGCGTAGTCGGCGTCAGCGTCGCATTGCCGTCGACGCTCCAGACGGTTTCCGGACCTGGCACCGCGCCGGTCGTGTCGCTGCCGACAAAGCCGATCTCGGCATAGTAGCCGGTGGGCAGCGCCTGCGGGTTGAGCAACTGGATCTGCGGCGAGGTCTTGTCGACCGTCTCGGTGTAGTGCTTGAGCTTGAGGTCGTCGAGGCGGCCGCCGGTCAGGTTGATCGAGCCCGACAGGCTTGGCGTGTCGATCTTGACGCGGGCAGTCTTGGCCACTTCCTGCGCACGGCCTTCCGGCGTCGTGACGTAGGTGCCGGGCGCGTTCGGAATGGCGCCGGGCGCCGCGGGCGCTGTCGTGCCGCCGGGATTTGCGGCCTCGGCCGCCTTCTTCTGCTCCGCCGCCCGCTGCTCTTCGATACGCGTGGCTTCGGCTTGCCGCTCGCTGCGCGGCAGCACGTAGAAATATTGCCACAGCCCAAGGATCAGCACCGACAAGACGATGGTGATGTAGAAGTTCCGGTTGTTTTCCATCGAAAGCCCTTGGCCTATCGTGTTCCGCTGAGACGGCGGGAGAGTTCGGCCTTCAACTGGCCGAACGGAATGGTAAGCACGTCTTCACGCCCGACGATGACATAGTCATTGCCGGGCGCCATGTCACTTGCGGCATGGGTGCGCACGGCTTCTTTCAGTCGCCGCCTGATGCGGTTGCGCACGACTGCATTGCCGACTTTCTTGGTGACGGTGAAGCCGACGCGCGGCGACAGACCGTCATTGCGGTCGAGAACTTCAACGAGAAAAAGCCGCCCGCGCCGCTTTTCACCGCGGCGGACGGCCAGGAATTCCGCACGTTTCAGAAGCCGCTTGGGGTTTGGTCCCACTGGCTTGCCGGTTGCGGGCAACGATCTCGTCTTCCGTTCAGGCGCTGAGCCGCTTGCGGCCGCGGTTGCGGCGAGCTGCGACGACGCCGCGACCACCCTTGGTGGCCATGCGAGCACGAAAACCGTGCCGGCGTTTGCGGACGAGTTTGGACGGTTGGTAGGTACGCTTCATTTGTTTTAATACCGCGGGGTGCGGCCCTTCTTGATTCTGTCACTGTGTAACAGGAGCTTTGCCGGGCCGGTATTGGCGCGATCGAAACCGCGCCGGGACGAATGGCCCGAGCGTGAGCGGCTTATAGAAAGAAGGGTTTTGGGAGTCAATCCAGTGCGAACGACAGTTCGTCACGGCGCGAACGACCAGTTCGAGGCGGTTTTATTGCTGGTACCATCGTCCAACGAAGGATGAAATTGGCAAAAAAGCCGCAATCGCCTAATCTCAACCGATCAAGCGTTTGTGAAGACAGGCCTTAATGAGCGAACTTGCCCCCGCGGATGAAGGGACCGGCCCGGCGAAAGCCGACGCCAGCCCGGCGTCCGCTCGCCCGGCTCCGAGCCGTTCGGTGCCATTGGCGCGCGGCCTGTCGACCAAGCTGCTGTTGCTCACCATCGTCTTCGTGCTCCTGGCCGAAGTCCTCATTTTCCTGCCCTGGATCGCCAGCTACCGCCTGGCCTGGCTGAAGGAGAGGCTCAGCACCGCCGCCGCCGTGTCGATCGTGCTGGTGCAGGGCGAGCCCAATTCGCTCTCCCGCACCGCCCAGAACGACGTGCTGATGGCGATCGGCGCCAAGGCGATCGCAGTGCGCGACGGCGGCGTCTCGCGCCTCCTGGTGGTGGCCGAGATGCCGCCGCAGGTCGACGAGCATATCGACATCGCCAATGTCGGCATGATCAAGGGCATGACCGGGGCGCTCGACACGCTGTTCTTCGGCGGCAAGCGTATGCTCAGGGTTTTCGGCCCGGTCGGCGAAAGCGACAAGGAATTCGAGCTGATCATGCCCGATTATTCCTTGCGCAACGCCATGCTGCGCTATTCGCGCAATGTCGCCTTCGTCTCGCTGCTGATCTCGCTGTTCACCGCCATGCTGGTCTATGCCGCGATCGACCTGATCATGATCGGCCCGATCCGCACCATGACGCGCTCGATGCTGTCCTTCTCCGAAGCGCCCGACGATCCCGGGCGCATCATCCATCCGGCCGCCCGGGCCGACGAGATCGGCGTTGCCGAACGCGAACTGTCGCAGATGCAGGAACGGTTGCAAAAGATGCTGTCGGAGCAGAAGCATCTTGCCGATCTCGGCCTCGCCGTCTCCAAGATCAATCACGACATGCGCAACATCCTGGCCTCGGCGCAGCTGATGTCGGACCGCCTGCGCCTGGTCAAGGACCCGACCGTGCAGGCTTTTGCGCCGAAGCTGTTACGCGCGCTCGACCGCGCCGTGTCCTATTCCGAAGGCGTGCTGGCCTATGGCCGCACCCAGGAGCCGGCGCCCTCGCGCCGCCGTTTGCGGCTGCGCCAGCTGGTCGACGACGTCCACGGCCTGCTCGACATCGAGGACGGCATCGAATTCGTCAACGCCGTCGAGCTCGCTTTCGAGGTCGACGCCGATTCCGACCAGCTGTTTCGCGTGCTCACCAATCTGTGCCGCAACGCCGTGCAGGCGATGGCAGCCGACTCCGAGAGCGCGCTGGTGCGCCGGCTCGCCGTGTCGGCCGAGCGCATGGGCAGCGTCAGCCGCATCATCGTCACCGACACCGGCCCCGGCCTGCCGCCCAAGGCGCGCGAAAACCTGTTCGCGGCGTTTCGCGGTTCGGCCCGTAGCGGCGGCACCGGCCTTGGCCTGGCCATCGCCCATGAACTGATCCGCGCCCATGGCGGCACGGTGGAGCTGGTTGAATCGATCGGCGGCCGCACCACCTTCGCCGTCACCATCCCCGACCAGCCGGTCCGCCTCGACCAGGCCCGCAACGGCCTGCGCCGCCCGGCCTAAGGTGTGTCGGCGTTCAAGCGAGGCCGGCCTGCGCTGAATCTCGTCGCACCTTGATCTGCACCGTCGAAAGCGTCTGCGACAAAACTTTTGCGGGATCGGCTTGCTTTTCGGAAATTCAGTCGTTAGGGAACACGTCTCGTCGCGGCCGGTCGCCAGGATCGGATCGCGGGGCTATGCAAGTCATGGCCTGTTGCGCGCCCGTAGCTCAGCTGGATAGAGCACCAGACTACGAATCTGGGGGTCAGGAGTTCGAATCTCTTCGGGCGCGCCATTTCAGAATACGCCATTGGCGCCGGAACTCGCCGTTCTTCCGATGCAGATCTCCGCAGCACCGTCGCTCAATGTGCGTGGTAAGACTGCGACGGCGGAGCCAGCGGAGTCTGATTTGACTATGCCTTCTTCTACCACCAAGCGTGCGCTGATCACGGGGGCGGGTGCTACCGACGGCATCGGCTTTGCGATTGCGAGGCAGCTCGGCCTTGCCGGTCATGCCGTTTTCCTGAACGGTGCCAGCACGCGTGTACTCGATCGCGCCGCCGAGCTTTGCGCCGAAGGCATCAATGCCAAAGCCGCGGTAGCCGATCTCACCATCGCAGCCGAAGTCGCGCAGCTGCGGGCTGATGTCGGCGCTGTCGACATCCTGGTCAACAATGCCGGCATGGGCTCGCTGGCATCGCCCTCGGTTGATAAGGCGTTTCTCGCCATGACCGAGGCCGACTGGGACCAAGGGATCGACGTCAGCCTGAAGACCGCGTTCCTGGTCACCCGCGCCTTTCTGCCGGCGATGGTGGAGGCAGGCTATGGGCGCATCGTCAATGTGGCGTCGGTTACCGGGCCGCTGGTGTCTTTCGAAGGCACATCAGCCTATTCGGCCGCCAAGGCCGGCATGGTCGGCCTGACGCGCACGCTGGCCCTCGAAGTGGCAAGAAGCGGCATCACGGCGAATGCCGTGGCCCCCGGCTGGATCGAAACGGGCTCGTCGAGCCCAATGGAGCGGCAAGCTGCCCTGCACACGCCACCGGCGCGGGCTGGGCGACCGGACGAGGTCGCCGCAGCGGTGGTGTTCCTGGCATCGGAAGGCGCCAGCTACGTCAACGGCGCCCTGCTGGTGGTCGACGGCGGCAACAGCCTTCAGGAGCGCAAGGGCTGAATGCGAAAACGACCGGTCGTTCACGATGGGTTCGCGGGGCTATGCCAAGCACGGCCTGTTGCGCCGGTAGCTCAGCTGGATAGAGCACCAGACTACGAATCGGGCGGTCAGGAGTTCGAATCCCTTCGGGCGCGCCATTTGACTCTAAATCGTCCTGACTTGCGAACGCCATAGACCGCCGTTTCCCGTCATCGAGCGTACCGGCGGTCCCAGCACGACTAGCCGCCTTGCCTGGATGGAACCACCATCGGCTGTGGGAGGCGGCTGATCCGGTGGAATGACCAAAGGAGGAGAGGGCAAAGGAGGAGCGCGGCAGCGCCGAAATCGAGCGCGACGGCCGCGGTGCCGGCCCAGGTTGCAAGTTTGCCGCCGATCGCCGGCCCAGCCAGCATGCCGGCATAGTAGACGGTGTAGAACACTCCCATCCCGATCGACCGCGTCTTCTGATTGAGCACGCGCGTCGGCAAGCTCATGATCGCGCCGGCAGGCAAGCCGCCTGCGATTCCCATGGCGATGATGAGGGCTAGCACTGGTCCGCTTCGCGACAGAAGGAGCATCAGAAATGCAAAGCCTACACAGCCCGTAGCGAGAACCGCGCCGCCGCGCTTGGTGCGATCGGTCAGGAAGCCACCCAGGGGGACCGAAAGCGTGGCCAGCCAAAGCACGACGCTGATCGTCGATCCCGCTGCAGAGTTGGACCACCCGCGCTCGACGAGCATCGACGGACCGAAGCTGAAGACCATTGCGAAGCCGACATTGTAGAGGCACCAGATCAGGCCGGCGGCGATGAGGGCATAGGTTGTCCCGGCCGAAATGCCAGAGCGCTCGACGCCACCGGCGGGCGATACCTCCGGGGCGCGATAGATGAAGATCATCAGGCCGATGCCGACAATGACCAGAACCGAAACGGCAATGCCCACGGCGGTTACCCCGAATGTCGTTCCGATTGCCGGCAGCAGCATGAGAGCGATAGCGATGCCCGCTGGCCACGAGTTGATGTAGATGGCCATGGCCGTTGCGATTTCCCGGCCGGCAAACCAGTCGGCGACCATCTTGGTCATCAGGACGTTCAGGAGAACGCCGCCAGTGCCGCTTATCAATCGGCCGCCGATCTGCAGGCTCCAGAACGGCGCCGCCGCCATCAGCATTTCACCCGCCAGCATCATCAGGAGCCCGGCGAGAACGGTCGCCTTATCACCATAGCGCTGGCCGACGGTCGCGCCAGGCAGGGCCAATGCGACTCCCGGTGCAAGATAGAGGCCGATTAGAATGCCGATGTCGGCCAGGCTCGCACCGACGCTGTCGCTGATAAGAGGCGCGACGGCGCCGACGCTCTGAAACTGAAACGCCATTGCCGCGCGGGCGACAAACAGGACAGCAAGGATCGTCCAGCGGCTGCGCACGGTTCCCCCTGATATTCCGAACTATTCGGGCCTGATATTCTGGTTCAGTCGGAAGAAATTGGTCGGGTCGTATTGCTTCTTGATCGCGGCGAGGCGTGCATAATTGCCACCGTAAGCATCACGCACGCGCTCGTCACCCTCATCACCAAGATTGTTGGCATAGACACCGCCGGTGGAGAATGGCCTGACCGCATTCCACAGGCCGCGCGCCCAGCGGATGTTCACCTCATCATCGACCGGATCGTCCCAGATCGCGATCGGGAAGCAGTCAAGGGCCGCATCGCGATTGGCGTAGGGCGAGTGCGATGCGGGCACGCGAGCGATGGCGCCGCCGACCTGCTGGAAAACCAGCAGCGAGAAGCGATTGGGAGCCCTCGCGTAAGCGTCGAGCAGGGCCTCGATCGCGCCATCGCTGATCTCGCGCATGAACTGCGCTTTCCAGTAATAGCGTCGCCCGCGTGGAAAGAGGCTGTCGCCCGCCGATTGGATCTGAAGATAGGGAATGGCTTGAAGGCGACTGTCGATGGGGGATCCGAATTTCATCAGCGGCGCGATGGCTGGTTCGCCCGCTTCGGGCGACCCGACATAGCAAGCCGAGATGTTGAAGGCACGCTCGCCTGAGGGCAGCGTGACGAGCGCGGCATCGACGCTCACCTCGTCCGGGGCGTCGCGGGAGAATTTATCGTAAAACCGCATGGCCTCGCGCGCATGATTGTAATCGTGAAGCACCGAGCCCACGAGAAGCGCCGGGCCGAGCGGGTGCAGCCGGTATTCGAATGCCGTCACGATGCCGAAATTACCTCCGCCGCCTCGCAAGGCCCAGAACAGATCGGGATGCTCGCTGGCGCTTGCCCGCAACAACCGTCCGTCGGCGGTGACGATTTCAGCCGTGATCAAATTATCGCAGCTCAGGCCGTGCTTTCGCCCGAGCTTGCCGAAGCCTCCGCCCAGCGTGAGGCCGGCAATACCGGTGTCGCCGTTGACCCCCATGGTTGTGGCGAGGCCGTGGGCCTGCGTGGCTGCGTCGAACTCGCCGAGGGTCAGACCAGCTTGGGCCCTTGCAATGCGACGCTCAGGATCGACTTCGATCTTCTTCATGCGGGATAGATCGATCACCACCCCATCGTCGCAGACGGATAGACCGGCGACGTTGTGGCCGCCGCTGCGAACTGCCACGAGACAGCCTTCTGACCTGGCATAGGTCACGGCATGGACGACGTCATCAGGGTCAGCGCAAAAGACAATTGCAGCAGGGTGTTTGTCGATCGCCCCGTTCCAGACCCTGCGCGCCTGGTCGTAGGTAGCGTCCGTCGGCAACACCAGTTCGCCCCGTAAGCCTCGCCGTAGCTGTTCAATCGCCGCACTCGGAGAATGAGATCGGCCCGATAGCGCCTCGGTCTGTCGTGGAATCTCCATCGATATCGCCCTCGGTTCTGGCAAGACTATGTTCTCACAGAGACGCAACCCTCTGCAAAAGCGAAATTCTTAGCTGCTGGATGAGAGGAATTCATCTACACTCCCGGCATGAGAAACTACCCGCCTCTCCGCGCTTTGCACGCCTTCGAGGCCGCCGCTCGGCACGGCAGCTTCAAGGCCGCAGCGGCGGAACTCGGCGTGACGCCGACAGCGATCAGCCACCAAGTCCGCCTGTTGGAAGATATATGCGATCGCAAGCTGTTCCAGCGCCGACCGCGCCCGCTGGTGCTGACGAGCGCGGGAGCGCGACTGTTTCCCATCCTCCGCAACGGCTTTGATCTTCTCTCCGGCTCGCTTGCCGCAGTCGCCGAGCCGGATTTTCAAGCGCCATTGCGGGTGACAAGCCCAAACGCTTTCGCGAGTCGATGGCTGGTGCCTCGATTGCCGAAATGGCGAGAGGCCAACCCGGCCGTACCACTGGATATCATCGGGACGGACGCAGTACTCGATCTACGCGCCGGCGCCGCAGATGTGGCGATCCGCTACACACGTCGCCCGCCTCTGGGCTTTGCCATGCAGGAGATATGTCGCGATTCCTTCTTTCCCATTTGCAGTCCCCGACTATTGGCAAGCGACGAGCGAACGATTGAGCGTGCTGCCGATCTCCTGCGTTATCCCTTGATCCATTTTGACTGGATGAACCGGGATCCGGACGCTCCCACCTGGACCCGGTGGCTAGCAACGGCCCGTTCGATCGATCCAGATCTAATCCCGCACAAAGCTTGGGATTTGAGCTTCCGCGAGGAACTGCATGCGATCGATGCGGTGGTCGCCGGGCAAGGCATTGCGATCTGTAGTGACGTCGTGGTTGGCCGTGAACTGGAAAACGGCTCGCTCGTCAAAGCGCATCAATTATCCTTGCCGGGCTACAGTTTTTATATTGTTTGGATGCCCCACAGTCCGAGATCCGCGGTGATAGAGTCCTTCCTGGCGTGGATGAGAACCGTCGCATGAGACTGTCGAACCTGGGACATCAAGCGCAAATACGCGCTGTTTGCGCCCCTGATATTCCTGAACAAAGGCGCGATCTCTCGCGACCTCCGCTACCTCAAGACCGAGCTCGATCGTGCCTGCCTAGACCTCTTGTTTTTGCGTAGTTTCGGACGGAAAACCGCTTCACACTTTTCCTGGAATTGCTGATTGGATTCCCGCCCTCACCAGAAGCCGGGGACCAATCTGTGCCGCACGCGACGGGAATAATCGTCATATCCGGGAAGTTCGGCCCGCAGCAGCCGGTCTTCCCAAGCGGTGCGCAAGACGAGCAGCGCCGACGCCAGCGCGGCGGGCACCAGGGCCCAGAACGAAGCCAGCGCAAGCGCCATGCCGAAGAACAGAAACAGCGCTGCGATATAGCCAGGATGACGCACGAAACGGTATGGACCGGCATCGATCACGCGCTGATGCCGTTCGGACTGGATGCGGACACCCGGCTCGAAGTATGGGTTCACCGCTTGTGCCCATCCGGTCAACGCGACGCCCGCCAGCACGGCGATGTAGCCGCAGAGCACCGCCCAGACGGGAACAGCCGACCAGTGAAAGCGCCCGGCGTCGAGCGCCGCCACCGGCAGGATCGCCACCATCGCCGGCAGAATGACCGCGAGCAGCGCCTTGTCCCAGCCTTTCGTGCCCGGCTGGAACCGGCTACGCGCGCGGTAGATGATCGGATTGACCCGCGCGATCACCAGCGCCGAGACGCCGAACGCCGAAATCAGAACGGCAAGGAACACCCATCCGGGCCACCAGGCAATCGTGCCGGCCGGGACGAAGATCAATCCCAGCAGCCCCAGCGGCAGGCCGATCGCATAGGCAATGCCTGTGCTGCGCGACATAGCGGGCGGCTCCCGGGGCGTCTTGGTCTGTTCCATGGCGCCACCTCCCTCGGCAGATTTGTCTCCGGACTGGAATGCCGACCGATCATGTCGATCGGGATCGCGGCTTCTTCGCGCGCCACTGCCCCAGCGCTGTCTCCATCGCTTGGCGTATCGCCAGGTAGAACGCCGCCATTTCGTCGAGGCGATCGCGCGCTGCTCCCGACGCGACGGCGTCCGTGCTGTTCTTCATGAGATCGGCGAGCGCGTCGAGCAAGCGGTTCTGTTCGGTCAGCATGCCCTCGCAATTGTCGGACACCGCGTACAAAGCGCGCTTGCTTCCGCGCTCGCCGTGGCGCTGGGCGAGCCTGTAGCCTTCCAGCAACCGCGCCGCGACGCTTGCGCTGCTTTTGCTGATCTCGAGGTCTGCCGTGATGCGGTCGAGGCTGACCGGCTCGGCGCAAAGCATCAGGTAGCCGTAGAGGCGCGCCGCTGTCTGGGGCACGCCCCAGGGGATCAGCAACCTGGCCGCATTCTCGATGAAGCGTTGTTCGGCAGGGCGATTGTTTGACATATTCGGCATATCTCGAATATAATGCCGTTAAGGATGATGGATGACAAGGGCCTGCCCTGGAGCCGGTTATGCTTCCCTATCTTGTGGCTGGGATCGTCATCGTCGGTTTGCCGACGATCTATGCGGCGGTGCGATTCCGCGAGTATCGAAAATTTCTGGCCGGCGCGTTCTTCGTCAGCAGCGGCATGCAGTTCTACTTTTATCTGGCGAAGATTCCGATCCCGCTGATGTGGACAAACGCCATTCAGTCCCCCGAACTCAGTGGCGTGCGCGGGACGATCCATTTTGCGCTTTTCCTGATCTGCCTCTACTTTGGCTGGTTCTTCCGCCGCAATCGTGCCACCGACTGAGTGTTTCGCTCAGGTCTTCAGGACGTTGGCAGCCATCGCACGGCCTCGATTCGCTCGCCGGCGACGTCGCCGCCGTGAAAAGCTGCCTTGGCGGGGTCGGCAGCCCTGCGATCCTGGTCGGACATTCCTATGGCGGCACGCTCATCACGCACGCCAGGGCTGATCCGCGCGTGGCGGGGCTGGTTTACATCGCGGCGCCGGCGCAACGCTGCGCCGGCCGTTGGCTGGCGGAACCCAAGCAAGATCTTTCAATGAATTGGAACAGATGCAGCCGGCTGTCGTTTGCTTTCTTTCGTCCATTGAAAGGAAGTCCAATGGCCAGCCCTGCCGAACTCGAAGCCAGGTTCTGGAAGTCGTTGAAATCCGACATGACAATGATGATCGGCCTCGATGGGTCCAAGGTCATCCCGCGTCCGATGACAGCCCAGATTGAGGATCGGAAGGGGCCGATCTGGTTCTTCACGGCCACAGACACCGAGCTTGTCGAGGGCCTGAAAGATGGCAACGGCGCGACAGCTACCTTCACATCGAAGGGTCACGACCTGTTCGCCACAGTGCAGGGGAAGCTTTTTCTGGACAACAACCCAGTGGTCATCGATCGGCTTTGGAATCGTTTTGTCGCTGCCTGGTTTGAAGGCGGGAAAGACGACCCGAGGCTGGCACTGCTTAGGTTCGACCCGCAGGAAGCTGAGATCTGGCTCGACGGCTCAAGCATGACTGCAGGCATAAAAATGCTGCTCGGGTTCGATCCGAAAGAGGAATACAAGGACAAGATCGCCAAAGTGTCCCTGTGAGGAGCTGCAACTTTTATAGCGATGCGGAGTGTGGGGCTGTTGAGCGATGGACACCAAGTCCTCGTTGATCGATACCGAAGCGGCCAATCGTGCGTTGGCGACGTCTGAAGCCAGCAAGGCCGCCATAAGGGCAGAGGATGGGGACCGTGGTCGCGATGCGGCCTGGCCGTCACAGATTCCTGCACTCGGCTGGAGGGACATCTTCTGGCGGCTCTGGGAAGAGTTCAACAAGGACCGGGTCTTGCTGGTCGCGGCCGGTGCCACCTTCTATCTGCTGCTGGCGCTGTTTCCGGCGCTGGCCGCCTTCATCTCGATCTACGGTTTTGTCGCCGATCCTGTGACAGTCGCGGACCATGTCGCCTATCTCGGCGGATTGCTGCCGTCGGAGGGACTGGATCTCATTCGCGGACAGTTGCAGGCTTTGGCCAGTCAGAAACCGGGAGCGCTCGGAACAGGTTTCTTCGTCGGCCTTGCGATCGCGCTCTGGAGCGCGAACAGCGGAATGAAGGCGCTCTTTGACGCGATGAACATCGCCTATGAGGAAAGCGAGAAGCGCAGCTTCATCACGCTCAATCTGATGTCGATCCTGTTCACGATGGGAGCCCTGGTGATCGGCATCGTGCTGTTGCTGACGGTTGGCGTTGTCCCGGCCTTGTTGCGCTTCTTCTACCTTGACGCCTGGACAGAGACCCTTGTTGCGGTGTCTCGCTGGCCGATCCTGACAGGCTTCATCCTTACAGGCATTTCCCTGCTCTACCGTTTCGGGCCGAGCCGCGAACATGCGAAGTGGCGATGGCTGAGCTGGGGCGCCTTGATGGCGACCGCCGTCTGGATCGCGGCATCGTGGCTGTTCTCGTTCTACCTGCAGCATTTTGCCAACTACAACGCCACCTACGGATCGCTGGGCGCTGTCGTTGGCTTGATGATGTGGACATGGATTTCAGTCATCATCCTCATCGCGGGCGCCGCAATCAATGCCGAGATGGAACATCAGACGGCAATCGACTCGACCACGGGTCCCGCTCTGCCAATGGGAGAGCGTGGCGCGGTGGTTGCCGATACGCTGGGCAAAACAGCTGATTAGGTGCTGGATCGCCTATCCGGCAAAGAACCGACTCGTCGCTCGAGAGCTTCAGGTGCCGGTCTGCCCAATCGGCCGAGCCCCTGCCAGATACCGCTCATTGTCGAACGGCTCGGCCTGGTTGCTGTCCGGGCTCCACATATGGCGGTCAATCTCCGTCAGATCGCCGAGATAGACATGCAGTGCGCCGGAGCGGGCGCTGCCGGTGTTGGCGACCGCGTGCACAGTATCAGGGGTCATGTGCACCACGGCGGGGGCCGCGATGTCCTGCCGTTCCGGTGTATCGATCTCACTGCCGTCGACGGGATAGATGAAGTTGGTCTCGCTGCCCTTGTAGATGCCGATCAGCGCATCCATCAGATGGTTGTGCGCCGGATACTGCAGGCCGGGCGACAGCGTGATGTGGTAGATCGTCAAATCAGGGCTGGCATGCAGCAGCACCTCATCGTCTTCCTCTTCATGGGCAAGCACGCCTGAGGCGTGAAAACGATCGGTGTGCTCGCGCAACACCGCCTTGACCCGATCGAAAGCATCAGGACCTTTGGCTGCGTTGACGATATCGGCGGTTACGGCGTAGAGAGGCGAGTTGGCGGAAAGAGGCATTGTCAGTTATCCCTCTTAAGAAGCTTAATATTCATAACTGAGATGCTCAGGCTAGCGAATGCCGGAACCAGCGTCAACTGCCCAGGAAGACCTGACATGATCGCCCCGAAATCCGCAGCCGCGTCACCCTCGACCGCCGACATATTGCGCAGCGAGGAGGCCTACGAGCAGCTGAAGAGCGACATCGTCGCCTGCGTGCTGCGCCCCGGCGAAAGCCTGACCGAAAAGCAGATCGGCGACCGCTACCAGATCAGGAAGGCGACGATCCGCTCCGCCCTCGCCCGCCTGACGCAGGAAGGGCTGATCAAAAGCGAGCCCAGGCGCGGCTACGTCATCGCACCGCTCAGCCTGCGCGACGTCAGCGAGATTTTCGATGTCCGCGGCCTGATCGAGCCGGAAGTGTTCCGGGTGGCGGCCGCCAACATCACCGAGCGCGGGCTCGACGACATCAGGCTGGCGGCGCAGAAGGTGCTGAAGCCCGAGACGCTGCGCAGCCATGTCGCCTTCCTCGCCGCCGACCGCGCCTTTCGCCTGGCGCTGGCCGAGCTCTCGGGCAATCTGCGGCTGGCGCGCCTGCTCGACCAGATCCTCGACCAGTCGGAGCGCGTTCTCCATCTCGGCTTCAAATCGCGCGACTTCACGCAAGTGATCATTGGCCAGCAGAAGGAGCTCGTCCTTGCCTGTGAGGTGGCCGAGGTCTCCGCCATCGCAAAGCTCGCCCGTTCGCAGTGCCTGTCGCTCAAGAAGCAGGTGCTCGAGGCCCTGCTTGCCGGCTCCAAACTGCAGGACGCCAATTTGCAAAGCTTCGCCTGAGGCCTTCGCTCAGCAGCTGGTGGTACTTATTCGTCGACGAAGCGGATGTCCGCGTCGGCAAGGCAATAGGGCGCGTAGCGGAAATCTCTGATATGGCTGACCTTTCCGTCCTGCCAGTCGACCAGCATGAAGCCACGCACGGCATCGTCTCCCGCTTGCGGGTTGCGGATCAGGATGGCCGGCCTGCCGTCGACGAAGCCGAGCGACAGCGCCCAGTCGCTGACGCGGTCGTAATTGCCGAAATAGTTGGAAACCTGCGCCTTGCCGCGCATGCGGGTGCGGTTGACGACTTCGAGCTGGATGTCCTCGGCAATCAGCGCGCGCACGGCGTCGAAGTCGCGCGCGTTGAACAGGTCGACATAGCGGCGCAGGCGCCGCTCGTCGTCGACGTCGAGCTTTGGGACGGGCGTCCGTTCGTCTTGTACCGCCAACAGCCGCAGCTGCGCCCGTCCGCGATGCAGCGCCGCCTTGGTCGCCGCCAGCGTCGCGCCGGAGACCTCGCAGGTCTCGTGCAGGCTGAGACCAAGCACGTCGACCAGGATCACGGCGCTGCGCTGCGCCGTCGCAAGCTGCATGAAGCTGCGCAGGCTGGCAGCGGTGGCGAGCCTCGCATCGGCGCTGGCGGAGGGGTCTTCGATCGTCGTCATGTCGGTCTCGCTCATGCGCGACTGCTCCCGCTGGCGCCGGCGCAAATGATCCTGCGCGGCATTGTGGGCGATGCGGAACAGCCATTGCTCGGGACGCTCGACAGACGCGCCACCGTCAATGGCCTGCAGCGCCTTGATCAGCGTCTCCTGGACGATGTCCTCGCCATCGATCACCGAGCCGGCCATGCGGGCGCAGTAGCGGTGCAGCTTCGGCCGCAATTCGCCGAGCATCGCCTCCAGGGCCACGCGGTCGAGTCTTGCTATGTTCATCCTGTCCATTCCCAAAATGCCGGTCTTGGCAATCAGGCCGGCACGTCCTCGCCGGCCAGCATGCGATAGTTGCCGACGATCTTTGCCGGCGATCTGGCAAGCGGCGTCGAGCGTCGCCCGGCATGATCGGCGCTGAAAGCCTTGAAGGCGGCGAGCCCGGTCAGGCCGTCGCCCTCCTGGCTGACAAGATGGACGAACTCGCCATTCTCCAGTTCCAGGACGAGGTAGCGCACGGATTGCGGCCTGGTTTCGTCGAGCGCCTCGAACACCTTTGCAACCAGCATACGGTTCTGCGCGATGCTTTCATCCTTCACGCCGTAGCGGATGAGATTGTAGCCCATTGTCGTCTCCTGTTTTTCAGGTCTGCAGGGAGAAGACGTTTCGTGGTGTCGAAAAGATTCTCCGCCGCAGCGAATCTTTTCGATCGTCCATGTCGTCTTTCCCCCGTGGACGGCTGCGCGGCGGCCATCGAGGAGCAGGAGAGACCCATCATGCACATCCAGTTTGCCGAGTTGCCTGTCATCGACCAGGATCGCGCCAAGGCCTTCTACACCGATCATCTTGCCTGCCAGGTGACTGCCGACCAGCCGATGGACGATGGCGGCTGGCGCTGGATCGAGCTGACATTTCCCGGTGCCGTCACCAATTTGCATTTCGTCAAACGCTCCGATGACTCTCCGGGCGCCGAACCAGTTCTGGTGCTCGTCGATGACGATGTCGAGGCGACGATCGCCGCGTTGAAGGCGAGCGGCGTCGAAATCATCACCGAGCCGCAGGAAGCGCCGTGGCAGCCGGGCCGCACCGTCGCCGAGTTCCGCGACAGCGAAGGCAACCGCATGGTTGTCGCCAGCAAATGATCGGGACCAGCGCAAAGCCGAACTTTGACATGAGACCAACAGGAGAGACGGACATGATCCCCCCGATCGTCGACGCTGAAAGTGCCGGGCGCCAGCCTCTATTATGAGACGCGCGGCTCCGGCCCCGTGATCAGACGGCCTCCCAGCCTTCCTTGCCGCCGGCGCGGAAGATGGCGTCGATGACCTTCTGGTTGAGCACGGATTCCTCCAGCGTGAAGACGCGCTCCTTGCCGCCCTTGGCCGCCCTGGCAAAGGTCTCGACCTCGCGGCGGTATTGCTGCGTGCCGGGAAAGCGGAACACCTGCGCCTCGGTGTGGTTCTGGTTGTGCAGTTCGATGCGGTGATGGTCGTAGAGCCCGGCATTGAACGGCGAAAACACCTCGATGAAACCCTTCTCGCCATGAAACACCATCACCTGCCGCGCCGCCATCTGCGTCGACAGATAGAAGGACAATTCGAAATCGCCGAAATCGGCGCGGATCGAGGAGTAGATGTCGGTGCCGAATTTCTTGTCGCGCTCGATGGTCGCCTGCACCCGCAGCGGCTCCTTGTCGGTGCAAAACCGTGTCGACACCGTTGGGTAGACGCCGATGTCGGGCAGCGCGCCGCCGCCGAGATCAAGCTGGTTGCGCATGTTGGTGGGATCGACATTGTAATAGGAGAACGCGCCCTGCACATGGCGCAGCCGACCGATGGCGCCGTTGGCGATGAGGTCGCGAACCTTGATCCATTGCGGGTGGTAGATGACCATGAACGCTTCGCAGACCAGCACCTTCTTCTGGTCGCGCAGCTTGATCAGCGGCAGGATATCCTTGGCGTCAAGCGCCAGCGGCTTTTCCACCAGCACATGTTTTCCCGCTTCGATCGCCTTGGCCGTCCATTCGACATGCTGCGAGGTCGGCAGCGGAATGTAGACGCCGTCGACCTCTTTGGAAGCCAGCAGTTCCTCATAGGAGCCGAAAGCGTGGCGGGCGCCGAAACGCTCGCCCAAGGCCTTGGCCTTCGACAGGTCGCGGCTGGCGATCGCCGACAGCACGCCATTCTCTGCCTCGACGATTGCCGGCAGTAACTGCTCGCGGCCGATCTTGGCCGTCGACAAAACACCCCATCGGAACATCAGGCTTCTCCATTCGATTCAGGCGAGGAGGTTTGCCTGAAATTGGGGGAAAAGCCAATGCGGGGGCGCTGGTCTTGCTAGCCCTTCTTCCCCGTCAGCGTCATGTCGAAGTCGACGATGTTGGAATAGATCGGCGTGCCGACATCCATGCCGTAGCGCGAGCGCAGCACCTTGCCGGTGACGTGGAATTTGATCGTGCCGCCCTTCAGCCCGCCGAGCTCGGCGGTGAACTTTTCCGCAAACGTCTTGCCGCGCGCAGTCAGCCGGCCGCTGACCAGCGCCGTGGTGTCGCTGGTGCGCGTCACGCTGGTCGAGCGGAACTGGATTTCCGGATTGTTGGCGGCGTCGAACACCGCGTCCGAGCGCAGGAAGGCGTCGATGCGGCTCTGCCCGGTACCGACGCTTTCGGGATAGATGGTGAAATTGACCTGCGAACGCCCGACATCGCTGTTGTCGATACGGATCGAGCCCTTGAACCGGCCGAAGGCGCCGTTGAGCCCGCCGCCGCCGACCTTGCCGATGGAAAAGCGGATGCTGGAGCTGGCCGGGTTGACCGTATAGCTGCCGGCTGCGTCGTTAAGGTCGACCGCGGCCAAGACAGGCATGGCAAGGCAAGCGGCCATAGCCGCCAATCCGAAGATGCGCGCATACATAGGTTTTGTCCTTCTGGGCAGGCAAAGTCCTGCGTCTTTCCTCCTTGAACGAATATGCGGCGCGCCCTATTCCATGTCGGGCGCTGACGAAGGCGTGATCATGCGCGTGAGCACGTTGTCGCGCAGCCAGAGATGATGGCGCAGCGCCGCCAGCGCATGCAGCACGACCAGCGCAATGCCGGCATAGGCGAGATACCAGTGTACGGCTGCCCAGAAGTTCTCCGCCGTGTCGGACAGGCCGAGCGGCAGGTTCGGCATCACGAACAGGTTGAACGGCATGCTGGGGATCTCCAGCATCGACACCGAAACCAGCGCCCAGCCGGACAAAGGCAAAGCGAGCTGGAAGGCATAAAGCGCCAGATGCGCCAGCGGCGCGGTGCGACGCTCCAGCGCCCCGGTCGAGGCCGGCAAAGCCGGCGCCACATTGCCGAGCCGCCAGCCGATGCGCAGGATGATGAGGCCGAGCAGCAGAAAGCCGAAGGATTTGTGCAGCTGGATGAGCTCGAAGGCGGTGCGCTGGCTGGTCAGCCGCACCATGACGAAGCCGAGTATGAACTGGCCGATGAAGATGATGCCGATCAGCCAGTGGAGGATGATTGCCACCCAGCCGTAGCGGGTTGGAGAGTTGGTGATTGATGCTTGCATGATAAGAAAACGCTTCCAAATAGCGCTTTCTTCCAGACGACAGCGCTGCCCCTCATTGCCCTGCCGGGCATTTCTCCCCGTAAACGGGGAAGAAAGAAGCAGTACCCGCCAGCGGCGCTCTTCCTGCCACGTTGGTGATTGGCGAAAGCGTCGATGAGAGCGTCCCTCGCCCCGTTTACGGGGAGAGGATGCCGGCAGGCAGGTGAGGGGCAGCGCCGCCGTCAGCAGTCCCGTGCTGAAGCGACCATTTCGCTCCTGCTCGCCCTTACCCACCCACCTTGAAGAAATCAACAAACGCCCGCAGCGCCGGGCGCATTTGCCTGCGACTGGGATAGTAGACGAAGAAGCCGTCGAAGGGCGGGCACCAGTCGTCCAGCACGCGGATCAGCCGGCCGTCGGCGAGCGGCGCGCGTACATAATCATCGAAGACAAAGGCGAGCCCGGCTCCGTCGATCGCCGCCTGGGCGATCAGATGGTCCTCGTCGAGAATCAGCGGTCCTTGCGCGGCGATCTCGATCGCCTCGCCGTCCTTTTCGAACTCCCAGCGGTAGAGGATACCGCTGGAGAAGCGGAAGCGGATGCAGCGATGGTCGGCCAGCTCGCGCGGGTGACGCGGCTTCGGCATTTTTTCGAAATAGGACGGTGCACCGACGACGGCGCCGCGAAGGTCCGGCCCGATGCGCACCGCGATCATGTCGCGTTGCAGGCTCTCGCCGAGCCGCACGCCGGCGTCGAAGCCGCCCTTGACCACATCGGTAAAGCGGTCCTCGATGACGATCTCCAGCACGATGTCGGGATAGGCCGATGCAAAGGCGCCGAGTCTGGGCGTCAGCGTAAGGTGCGCGGCCGTGCGCGGCACGGTCAGCCGCAGGTTGCCGGCCGGTCGGTCGCGCGACTCGACCGCCGTTTCCAGCGCCAGGTCGATCTCCGACAGTGCCGGCCGCAGCCGCTCCAGCAACTGCGCCCCTGCCTGGGTCGGCGCGACGCTGCGCGTGCTGCGCGCCAAGAGCCGCACGCCGAGCCGCGCCTCCAGGCTGGACACCGCATGGCTGACGGCCGAGGGCGCTATGGCCAGTTCCCTGGCGGCGCCGCGAAAGCTGCCGCATTGGGCGACGGTGGCCAGCACCGCCAGTTGCGAAAGATGAGTGCGATTCATTGATCTATCTTTCAGAGCAGCCCGTACGAATAAGAGACGATTATCGAACAGGGTTCAAGGCATTACCTCAGTCGCATCGCAACAAGGAGACACGTCATGCAAACCCGCAAGCTAGGAGCAGAATTGAAGGTCTATCCCGTTGGCCTCGGCTGCATGGGCATGAGCTTCGCCTATGGCGGTCAAGCAGAGGCCGACGCAATCGCCACGCTGCGCCGCGCCGTCGACATCGGCGTCACCTTCTTCGACACGGCCGAAGTCTACGGCCCCTATGAGAACGAGATCCTGCTCGGCAAGGCGCTGAAGCCGGTACGCGACAAGGTCACGATCGCCACCAAATTCGGATTCAAGATCTCCGAGGAAGGCTCAGGCATCGAGCGCATGGTCGGCGTCGACAGCCGCCCCGAACACGTCAAGGCGGTGGCCGAAGCCTCGCTGAAGCGGCTCGATACCGATGTCATCGACCTCTACTACCAGCACCGTGTCGACCCCAACGTGCCGATCGAGGACACGGTCGGCGCCATGGCCGAACTGGTGCGCGAGGGCAAGGTGCGGGCGCTGGGCCTGTCGGAGGTCAGTGCCGCGACCATCCGCCGTGCGCATGCCGTGCATCCGATCGCTGCCGTGCAGAGCGAGTATTCGCTGTGGAGCCGCGACCCCGAAGATGAGGTGTTAGACGTCTGCCGCGAACTCGGCATCGGCTTCGTCCCCTACAGCCCGCTCGGTCGTGGCCTGCTCACCGGCACCATCGCCAAGCCGGATGCCCTGGGCGACGACGACTGGCGTCGCACCTTGCCGCGCTTCCAGGCCGACGCCATGGCAGCCAACGCCAAGGTCATTGCCACGCTGGAAAAGCTGGCAGCGCAGAAAGGCGTCACCTCGGCGCAGCTGGCGCTCGCCTGGGTGCTCCACCAGGGCGACTTCATCGTGCCGATCCCCGGTGCGCGAAAGATCGGCCATCTCGAGCAGAACACGGCGGCAGCCGGGATCGAGCTGAGCGCGGCCGAGGTGGCGGCGATTGGCGATGCGCTGTCGCCGGACAAGGTTGTGGGTAAGCGCTACACGGAGGAATTGCTGACGCTGGTGAACGGGTGAGGGCCTTCACCCTCCCCCTTGTGGGGAGGGTCGGCTCGCGGTCGCAGCGAAGCGGAGATAGCGAGACGGGGTGGGGGTAGCGCCCTACGAGAACCCCCACCCCGATCCGCTATGCGGATCGACCCTCCCCACAAGGGGGGGTAAAGTCTCACCATGCCACCACCTCAATCTCCGTCCAACACTCCTTCGCCCGCGCCCCCTTGGCCTCATGCGTCTGCTGATTGTCCATCACCCGGTTCGGCGTGATGCGAAACGAAAAAACATCATCGAGCCCGAACGGCGCCACCAGCTCGAACTGCCCGTCAGCATCGAACCGCACCCCGACCGCATGCGTCTTCGACGCAAAATGGCTGACGGATTCGCTGGAGCTCGTATAGCGCGGGCACGGCCGCCCGAACTTCTGCGGATACCACAGATGCACCCGCGCCTGGTTGCGCACCTCGACCGGCAGCGCCAGCCCCTCGAAATGCCGCGCGGCCCGGCGGATCACTGCGTCCTCGGCCTCGTAGGACAGGTCGCTGTCATCGAAATAGAAGAGATCGACGTCTTTGATGCCGTAACCCGATGCCCTGCCCGTCAAATGGTTCCAGACGCTGTTGTAGAGCGCGCCGGACACCACCAACCAGTCGGGCAATGCAAGCGCGCGAGCCCGCGCCAGCGCGTCGCGGACCAGCGGGTCGGCCGACACGATAGCGAGGAACGTTTCGCGTTGTGCGTCGAACGGCAGCCCAGAATAGCGCAAATGATCCATCGCCCTTTTGGAGGGCGATTCGGCATCACTCGGCAATCCTCAAAAGGCCAATACGTAGAGCGGCGTTAGCCGCGCTACGCCCTCAGCACGCCGCCCGTCTGCTTGCCGACATTGTCGACGATGCGCTTGGCCAGCGCTTCGAAATCCTCGTCGGTCAGCGTCTTTTCGACCGGCTGGATCGAGACTTCGATGGCGATCGACTTCTTGGCGGCACCGAGCGATGCCCCCTCGAAGACGTCGAACACCGAAACGCCTGACACCAGCTTCTTGTCGGCGGCGAGTGCTGCGCGCACCAGCGTGCCGGCCTCGACCGACTTGTTGACGACGAAAGCGAAGTCGCGCTTCACCGCCTGGAAGGTGGAGAGCTCCAGCTTCGGCTTGGTTTTCGTCGGCTTGGCCTTCGGCTCCGGCACGGCGTCGATATAGACCTCGAAGCCGCAGATCGGTCCGGAAACGTCGAGCGCCTCCAGCGTCTTCGGGTGGAATTCGCCGAACGTGCCGAGCACCGTCTTTGGTCCGAGCTTGATCGTGCCGGAGCGGCCGGGATGATACCAGGCCGGGCCGCCGGGCTCGATCTGCAGCCGGTCGACCGGCGCGCCGCAGGCTTCAAGCGCCGCGATCGCGTCGGCCTTGGCATCGAACACGCCGACAGGGCCGGAATTGCCGGCCCAGCTGCGGCCGGAGCCGTCGAGCTTGGCCGTGCCGCGCCGCACGCCGGCGGCAACGCGCCGCTGCTGGTCGGGGCCGTCGCCCTCATAGGTGCCGGAGACCTCGAACAGCGCCACATCGCCGATGCCCTTGTCGGCGTTGCGCTGTGCGGCCGACATCAGCCCGGGCAGCAGCGAGGGCCGCATATCCGACATGTCGGCGGCAATCGGGTTAGCAAGCTTCAAAGCGGTCTGGCCGCCACCGAACAGTTCGGCATGCCTGGCCGGGATGAACGACCAGGTGACAGCCTCCATCATGCCGCGCACGGCGAGCGAGCGCTTGGCGGTGCGGGTGCGCACCTGCAGCGTCGTCAGGATCTTGGAGTTGACTGCGTCGTGGGCGCCCAGCGGCTGCGGCGCGATGTTGTCGACGCCGTGGATGCGCATGACTTCCTCGACCAGATCGGCTTTGCCATCGACATCCGGGCGCCAGGACGGCACCGCGACATCGACGATTTCGCCCGAACCCTGTGGCTTGAAGCCGAGGCGCGACAGGATGTCGAGGCTTTCCGCCCTGGGCACTTCGATGCCGGTCAGCCGCTTCACTTCCGACAGCGGGAAGGCAATGATCTTCGGTTTGTGCCCGGCGTATCCGACCACCTCGGTTTCCGTCGGTTCGCCGCCGCAGAATTCCAGCACCAGCTTGGTCGCCAGTTCGACGCCCGGCGCCATGAATTCCGGGTCGACGCCGCGCTCGAAGCGGTAGCGCGCATCGGTGATGATGCCGAGCGTGCGGCCGGTGCGCGCCGTGGTGATCGGGTCCCAAAGTGCGGATTCGATCAGCACGTCGGTGGTATTTTCATCGCAGCCGGAATGCTCGCCGCCCATGACGCCGGCGATCGATTCGACGCCATTATCGTCGGCGATGGCGCACATGTCAGGCGTCAGCGTGTATTCGCGTCCGTCCAGTGCCATTACCTTTTCGCCGTCTTTGGCGCGGCGCACGACGAGATTGCCGGCGACCTTTTTCGCATCGAACACATGCAGTGGCCGGCCGCGATCGAAGGTGACGTAATTGGTGATGTCGACTAGCGCGCTGATGGGCCTGAGGCCAATGGCGATCAGCCTTTGCTGCAGCCATTTCGGCGACGGCCCGTTCTTGACGCCACGCACCAGCCGCAGCGCGAAGCCGGGGCAAAGCTCCGGCGCCTCGATCGTCACCTTGATCGGCGTCTCGCCCTTACCCTTGATCGCCTCGACCAGCGCGGTCTTGAGCCGGCCAAGCCCGCTTGCCGCCAGATCGCGGGCAACGCCGTAAATGCTTGTCGCGTCCGGCCGGTTCGGCGTCAGATTGATTTCGATCACCGGATCGTCGAGATGCGCGTAAGCTGCGAAGCTGGTGCCGACTGGCGCATCCTCAGGCAGGTCGATGATGCCATTATGCTCATCCGACAGCTCCAGCTCGCGCTCGGAGCACATCATGCCGTGGCTTTCGACGCCGCGGATCTTGCCAACCGTCAGTGTCACATCGATGCCGGGCACATAGGTGCCGGGTGCTGCGAAAGCGCCGATCAGGCCGGCGCGGGCATTCGGCGCGCCGCACACCACCTGCACAGGCGCCTTGCCGTCACCGGTATCGACGGTCAGCACCCGCAGCCGGTCGGCGTCGGGATGCTGCACAGCGGTCAGCACCCTGGCGATGACGAACGGCTTCAGGCTGGCCTTGTCGTCGACATGCTCGACTTCGAGGCCGATCGAAGTCAGCCGCTCGACGATTTCGGCGAGCGTGGCGTCGGTCTCCAGATGATCCTTGAGCCAGGAAAGGGTGAGTTTCATCACTGTGTTCCGTTTTGTCTGTGCCCGTCCGGTCGGGGCACGCTTGTCTTCAAATGGCGCGGCAAATCGTCGGGCATATGCAGGAAAGGCAGCTGCTCGCGCACATGGGCATGGTGCGTCGGTTTGAAATAGGCCGGCATGTCCATCGACCCGAGCATGAAATAAATGTGATCTTCCAGCCGCTCGTCGACATAGGCGATCGGCGAGCCGCAAATGCCGCAGAATGAGCGCGTCACCGGCCCGTTCTCGTACATCTTCAGCGCCTTGCCGGTGAAAGCCACCTGCTCGGCCATGAAGCCGACAAAGGCCGACACCGGTGTGCCGCTGGCCCGCCGGCAATCGCCGCAATGGCAATAGCTGATGTGGTGCGGTTCGGCCGAGGCCTCGAACCGCACCGCGCCGCAGCGGCAGCCACCGGTGTGCGGCGCCGTCATGCGGAGAGGCCTCCGAACAGCGTCGGCATGTCGAGCGGCCGGAAGCCGTAATGCGACAGCCAGCGCACATCGGCATCGAAGAAGGCGCGCAAATCCGGCATGCCGTATTTCAGCATGGCGATACGGTCGATGCCCATGCCCCAGGCAAAGCCCTGGTACTCGTCGGGATCAAGCCCGCCGGCGCGCAGCACATTGGGATGCACCATGCCGCAGCCGAGGATCTCCATCCAGTCGGAGCCTTCGCCGAAGCGCACTTCACCGGGCCGCGAGCGGTCGCACTGGATGTCGACCTCGAGGCTTGGCTCGGTGAACGGAAAGAAGGACGGGCGGAAGCGCATCTTCACCTGCGGCACCTCGAAGAACGCCTTGCAGAACTCTTCCAGCACCCACTTCATGTTGGCGACATTGGCCGTCTTGTCGATCACCAGCCCCTCGACCTGATGGAACATCGGCGAGTGGGTGGCGTCCGAATCCTGCCGGTAGGTCTTGCCCGGAATGACGATGCGGATCGGCGGCTTTTGCTTCTCCATGGTGCGGATTTGCACGGGCGAGGTATGGGTGCGCAACAGCTTGCGCTCGCCCGTCTCGTCCGGCTGGAAGAAGAAGGTGTCGTGCATTTCGCGCGCCGGATGCCCCTCGGGGAAATTCAGCGCGGTGAAATTGTAATAGTCGCTCTCGACATCAGGCCCTTCGGCAATGGCGAAGCCGAGATCGCCGAAGATCGCCGCGATCTCGTCGATGACCTGGCTGATCGGATGGATGCGGCCGCGCTCGGCCGGCGACTGCCGCACCGGCAGTGTCACGTCGACCGTCTCGGCGGCGAGCCTGGCAGTGACTGCCACATCCTTCAGCTCGGCCTTGCGCGCCGTCAGCGCCTCGGTGACGCGGTTCTTCAGCCCGTTGATCGCCGGGCCATTGACCTGGCGCTCCTCGGCGCTCATCGCGCCCAGCGTCTTCAGCATTTCGGAGACCGAGCCCTTCTTGCCGAGGGCTGCAACGCGCACCGCTTCGATCGACGCCTCGTCGCCGGCCGAAGCGATGTCGGCCATCAGGGAGTTTTCGAGAGTTTCCAAACCAGTAGTTACGTCGTTCACGGTCAAACTCGCTACGTTGGAAGTGAAAATCACTTTCAAGGTGAAGGTTCAGGCATAAGAAAAACCCGCGCCAGCCGTGCCAGCGCGGGTTCCCCAGATCAGAATTGCGAATGCTTGGGAAGCGCTGGTCTTAGGCGACAGCGCTTTCAAAAGCATTCGGCGTGGTGTTCTTCAAATATTCGAGCGCGACCTTGGCCTTGGCGACCAGCGCGGCGAATGCCTGCGGCTCATGGATGGCCATGTCGGACAGGATCTTGCGATCGATCTCAATGCCGGCCTTGTTGAGGCCGTCGATGAAGCGGCCATAGGTCAGGCCATGCTCGTGAGTCGCGGCGTTGATGCGCTGGATCCACAGCGCGCGGAACGAACGCTTGCGGTTCTTGCGGTCGCGGTAAGCGTACTGCAGCGACTTTTCCACCGCCTGCTTGGCGATGCGGATAGTGTTCTTGCGGCGGCCGTAGAAGCCTTTCGCGGCTTTCAGGACCTTCTTGTGCTTGGCGTGCGAGGTGACGCCTCTTTTTACGCGTGCCATGTCATGATCTCCTTAAAACGTGTCCGGACCGAATGCCTTAGAGGCCGTTCGGCAGAAAATTCTTGATGACCTTCTTGCCGTCCGGTTCAGCCAGAACCATCGTGCCGCGGGCATTTCGAATGAACTTGTTGGAACGCTTGATCATGCCGTGACGCTTGCCGGCCGCAGCCGACAGGACTTTACCTGTACCTGTGATCTTGAACCGCTTCTTGGCGGCCGATTTGGTCTTCATCTTGGGCATTTTGCTACTCCGTATTGGTGGCGCACAATCGCGCTTCTTGTTCGCTTCGGGCGGACCAAAAGCCCGAAAAGCAAATGAAACCGCCACGGCATGCCCTGCCGGGCGGTTTTTTGGAACGCGGTCCTATACGTCAAAGCAGGCGCGCGCGCAACACCCGAAGGGCTGCGACGCTCTGTCCGTAATTCATGGCGCAGGCTTGAGGTCGGATAGGTGGGTTGAGATTCGGGTCAGGCCGAGTCGAAAACGACTGATGCCGAGAACCGGAGCGGAGCGTACTTAAGTACGTGAGCACCGGAAGCGCAGGTATCAGCCGTTTGCAGGCCGGCCTCACCTGAATATCAGCCTACCTAGGGCAGCCGGAACAATACCGGCAATATACCCGACTGTTGAGCGCCGTCGATGGTCTCGAACACTGGCAGCGCCACCAGAAACACCAGCCCGTCCAGCAAGGTGGTCAGCAAAAGCCGCGGCTTGAAGCTGCCGGTATCGCCTTCCTGGTAGAGCGACAGTTTGGGAAAGAAGCGCGGCACCCGCTCCAGATAGGCCTGGTAAGGGGCGCCGAGCACTTGCTTGAGATATTTCTCTTCGCGCAGGATGACGATTTGGAAGGCGCCGGCGCACAAAAGCGCAAACAGGATGATGCCGGAGAACGAGCCGATCTGCGCTCCGACGCCGGCTGCCGCGACAGTCGAAAACACATAGAGCGGGTTGCGGGTGATCGAATAGGGCCCGCCGGTCACCACTTCGGACGATTTGCGGCCGCCGATATAAAGTGTCGACCACAAGCGGCCGACAACGCCGAGGAAGATCAACAGCACGCCGAACATCTCGATCGTCTCGTGCACCGTGGTGTCTGGCGGAAAAGTCGACTGGCCGAACAGCAGTGCGGCAAACAGCACCACCACCAGCACGGCAAGCACCATCCTGCGCATGTGTTGGTAGCCGCCCAGCTCCTTGACGGGCGCAGGATTGATTTCATTGGCCATGCCGGGAATCCGATCGTGGAAAAGCTTTGCCGGCGATCGCGGCGTCTGCCAAGAAAACAGGCGTCCCGCCGATCGCTGGGACGCCGTGGGCTATGATTCAGGCGGATTTAGAGCGCGACACCACGCCTGAACAGAACGTGATCCAAAGCAATTCCAGGAAAAGTGCGAAACGGTTTTCCGTCCGGAATTGCTTCAAAACAAAGGGATAGAGCGTTTCGCCGTTTCCATGAAAGGGTGAAGCGCTCTAGCGCGGCGCCAGCACCATCATCATCTGGCGGCCTTCGAGCTTCGGTTCGGCTTCGACCTTGGCGATGGTCGACACTTCCTCGCGCACCTTGTTCAGAAGCTGCATGCCGAGTTCCATATGCGCCATTTCGCGGCCGCGGAAGCGCAGCGTCAGCTTGACCTTGTCGCCTTCCTCGAAGAAGCGCCGCACGGCCTTCATCTTGGTCTCGTAGTCATGGCTGTCGATGTTCGGGCGCATCTTGATCTCCTTGATCTCGATGACCTTCTGGTTCTTGCGCGCCTCGGCCGCCTTCTTCTGGTTGGCGTATTTCAGTTTGCCGAGATCGAGGATTTTTACGACAGGCGGCACCGCGTTGGGCGATATCTCGACCAGATCGAGCCCGGCCTCTTCGGCGAGCAGCAATGCGTCGTTGATGGAGACATCGCCTCGGTTCTGGCCTTCGGCGTCGATGAGCTGGACCCGGGGAACCCGGATATCACGGTTGGAGCGCGGGCCATCCTTGGTGGGCGCCGCTGCTTTGAAAGGTCTGCGAATGGTCGTGGTCTCCTTGGCCGTTTCGTTCAGGGTTTCAAATCTAGAAATATTCAGGACGCGCCAATGTGGTGAGCGCGCGGGCGGAGTCAATAGCACAGCGCTAACGGAAAATCACCCTGAACGCGGGCCTGCACCAAACAAAGGATATAGCGGGGCACTTTCCGCTTCGCCTTTGCCTGTGCCAAAAGACCGGCGAGGAAAATCAGGACTGACAGATCGCCATGACCGCGACCACCCCGACCCTGCTGGATGTCCAGGGAATCAGCATCGCGGTGCGCCATGAGGCGGGCGCGACGCCCGGCATTGTCTGGCTCGGCGGCTACAAATCCGACATGCTTGGTACGAAGGCCGAGACGCTGTCTGATTGGGCAGCCGGCGAAGGCCGAGCTTTCCTGCGTCATGACTATTCCGGCCATGGCGAATCCGGCGGCGCCTTTGCCGACGGCACCATCTCGAAATGGCTCGGCGAGAGCCTCGCCGTCTTCCGGCGTTTCACCAAGGGCAAGCAGATCTTGGTCGGCTCCTCGATGGGTGCCTGGATTGCGTTGCGCATGGTGCAGGAGCTGCGCAAGGCGGGTGACAGCACGATCGTTGGCTTGGTGCTCCTAGCGCCGGCGCCGGATTTCACCAACGAACTGGTCGAGCCGGCGCTGACTGCAGCGCAAAAGCGCGACCTCAAGAAGAAGGGTTTCTTCGAGGAGCCATCGGACTATTCCGCCGAACCTTACATCTACACACGCGCGCTGATCGAGGATGGCAGGGTTAACCGCGTCATGACCGGGCCGATCGACACCCATTGCCCTGTCCACATCCTGCAGGGTCTGGCCGATGCCGACGTGCCGGCAAGCCATGCGCTGAAGCTGGTCTCCCTGCTGCCGGCGGACGACGTGACCTTGTCGCTCATTCCCGATGGCGATCACCGCCTGTCGCGGCCGCAGGACCTCGACATGTTGCTCAGGGTCGTGGGCGACATGGTCCAGCGGGCGGGTTAGGCAAGAATGCGCATTTCCATCCCGATATCCGCCTTTGTCGCGGCAATCGTCGGCTTCGGCGGCACGCTGGCCGTCGTCATTGCCGCCGCCAAGGCGGTTGGCGCCACCCAGGCCGAGACCGCGAGCTGGGTGACGGCGCTGTGCCTGGCGATGGCGATCGAGTGCCTATGGCTGTCCTGGCGCACGAAGATGCCTGTTATCACCGCCTGGTCGACACCGGGTCTGGCGCTGATGGCGGCGTCGAGCGGCTTTACCATGGCCGATGCCGTCGGTGCCTTCATCGTCACCGGCATCCTGTTGATCGCCACCGGCCTGTTCAAGCCGCTGACCCAGCTGATATCGAGGATACCGGCGTCGGTGGCATCCGGCATGCTGGCCGGCATCGTCGTCACCTTCGCGCTCAACGCCGTCAAGACCATTCCCGTCGACCCCTGGCTGATCCTGCCGCTGATTGCGGCCTTCTTTGTCATCCGCCTG
The DNA here is from genome assembly GCF_056403115.1 of Mesorhizobium sp. P3_A2. Classification (NCBI taxonomy): domain Bacteria; kingdom Pseudomonadati; phylum Pseudomonadota; class Alphaproteobacteria; order Hyphomicrobiales; family Phyllobacteriaceae; genus Mesorhizobium; species Mesorhizobium sp. P3_A2. Next base: position 253,697 of record NZ_JBFUGC010000002.1, on the reverse strand, counting down.
TTCAACCCGGCGCTCTCGGTGCTGGCGGTGCTGATCGGCGGCGGCACTGCCGCCTTCCTCACCGGTCGCGTCGGCGGCCTGCCGGCGCCGGAACTGTCGACGCTGACGCTGATTGCGCCGCATTTCAGCGCCGCGGCCATCATCGGCCTGGCGCTGCCACTCTACCTCGTCACCATGGCCTCGCAAAACCTGTCGGGGTTGGCTGTGCTGCGCGCCGCCGGCTATCACCCCGAACCCGGCCCGCTGATCGGTGTCACCGGCTTGTTCTCGCTGCTGTCGGCGCCGTTTGGCGGCTCGACCACCAATCTGGCGGCGATTTCGGCGGCGATCTGCACCGGCCCGGATGTCCATCCCGACCCGGCCGAGCGCTGGAAGACCGGCCCGTTCTATGCGCTCGCCTATCTCATCTTTGCGATTTTCGGCGCCTCGCTGGTGGCGATCTTCGCCGTGCTGCCGCAGAGCCTGATCGTGCTGGTGGCCGGCCTGGCGCTGATGGGTTCGCTCGCCAATGCGCTGTCGATCGCGCTCAAGGACGAGGACCAGCGCATGGCCGCCACGGTCACCTTCGTCGTCACCGCTTCAGGGTTGACCTTGTTCGGCGTCGGCGCCGCCTTCTGGGGCCTGGTCGCCGGACTGGTCGTGCTTTTCCTCGAAGCACTCAAAAAGCGATAATCATTTCAGACCCTTGTTCGGTTTTGGCCGGCATTGTCTTGAATCGCCGTTTTTGTCTTCCCATTTCGATTCGACGCAGCCGTTCTTGGCTGTCTCCAACCGAAGGAATGGGAGAAAATGAACACATCCGCATTGATCCGCCCGGCCTGGACGCCGGCGACCATCGCGCTGATGGTGATCGGCTTCATGGTGTTCTGGCCGCTTGGCTTCGCCATGCTCGCCTATATCATCTGGGGCGACAGGCTTGACGGCTTCAAGCGCGACGTCAACCGCGCCACCGACGGCATCTTCGCCGGCTGCCGCCGCGGTTCCGACAAGGCCGCGCGCTGGGGCCATGGTTCGGCTCGCACCGGCAACGTCGCTTTCGACGACTGGCGCGAGAAGGAACTCGAGCGCCTCGCCGAAGAGCGCCGCAAACTCGACGAGATGCTGAGCGAATTCGACGACTATGCCCGCGAATTGCGTCGCGCCAAGGACCAGGACGAGTTCGACCGCTTCATGGCCAACCGCAACAAGTCGACGGCACCGACGACCACGGGCACGACCGAAGCGACCAAGCCCACGACCCCCAAGCGCAAGGGCCCGAACCTGCTTGACGACTGAGATCCTGCGACAGGTCTCGGCATGACAGACGGCGTCGCGCAAGCGGCGCCGTTTCTTTTTTGTTCTCTTTTTGCGTTCGCTCTACTGGCCGTTTTCCTCGAATCGCGTATCGTTCAGCCATGTCCTTCGGCTTCTTTCGCAACCTGACCAAACCAAAGCCCTCGCCCGTCGAAGAGCGAGAGCATATCGTTGCCGGCCGCACGCTGCCGCTCAGGATCGTCGAGAGCGCCCGGGCACGGCGGCTGACGCTGCGCATCGATTCCGGCGGCCAGGGCCTGCGCATCACCGTGCCGCCGGGTCTGCGCTGCGGCGAGGTGGAGAAATTCCTGCACCGCCACCAGGACTGGCTGGAACAGCGGCTGGCCAAGGTGCCGACACGGCCGCAGGTGCGGCCCGGCATAAAGATCCCGATCCGCGGCGTGGCGCATCGCATCGTCCATGAGCCGTCGAAGCGCGGCACCGTCACCGTGTCGCGCGACGAGCGCGGCCCGCTGCTGATCGTGCATGGCGAGCGCATACATCTGCCGCGCCGCATCGCCGATTTCCTCAAGCGCGAGGCCAAGAAGGAGATCGAGAAGCTGGTGGTCAAGCACACCGAAGCGCTCGGCAAGCGCGCCAAGGCGATCCGCTTCAAGGACACGTCGAGCCGCTGGGGTTCCTGCACCTCCGACGGCAACCTGTCCTTCTCCTGGCGCATCATGATGGCGCCGACGCCTGTCATAAACTACCTCGTCGCGCATGAGGTAGCGCATCTCAAAGAGATGAATCACGGCCCGAAATTCTGGAAACTGTGCGAGCAGCTCTGCCCTGACACCGACCGCTGCAAGGACTGGCTGAAGAGGAATGGTGGCGCGCTGCAGGCGATTGTGTTTGACTGAGCCGTTCGCTTCGTCATCCTAGGGTCTGCGCCGCGTCGCTTCGCTCCTTGCTTCGCCCTAGGATGACGAAGTCGAGGGCGTTCCCGCCGTCGGCGCTAATCGTCATTCGCCGCATTGAGCTCCTCCGGCCGCAACCCTTCATCGCCATGGCGCGGCCACGGCAGGAAGTTTTGCTCGAATGCATCGCTGCCGAAATAATCCAGCGCCCGATGCGCCTCGGCGCCGTCGAAGGCGGCTTTGTCGATCAGATGCGCGATGACATCGCGCGCCTGGGCGATCTTCTGCCTGAGTTCGGCAATGCTCTGGTCGGCCATATCATCTGCTCCCGCCTTGGCTTCTCCTTCAATAGGTAGCGCCTTTGGCGTTGTCGGCAAACAGCATGCTTTTTCTCGACTCTTGGCGCTTTTCGTGCCAATCCCCGCGCCATGGCGCTCGACATCAAGATCTGCGGGTTGAAGACCGATGAGGCAATGGCCGCGGCATTGGCCGGCGGTGCCAGCCATGTCGGCTTCATCTTCTTCGCCAAGAGCCCGCGCTATGTCGAGCCTGCGCAAGCCGGCCGCCTGCGCCAGGCGGCGATCGGCAAGGCCAAGGCGGTCGCCGTGACGGTCGATGCAGACGACGCCTTCCTGGACGAGATCGTCGACAAGATGCGCCCCGACATGCTGCAGCTGCACGGCGCGGAAACGCCTGCGCGAGTAGCCGAGGTGAAAGCCCGCTACGGCCTGCCGGTGGTGAAGGTGTTCTCGGTCAGCGAGGCCGCCGATCTCGATCGGATAAAGCCGTTCATCGGCATTGCCGATCGGTTCATGTTCGATGCCAAGCCACCGAAAGGCTCGCAACTGCCGGGCGGCAATGGCGTCGCCTTCGACTGGCGCATTCTGGCCGGCCTTGACGCCGGGCTCGATTACATGCTTTCCGGTGGGCTCAACGCCGCCAATATCGGCGACGCACTGAGGTCAGCCAATCCGCCCGCAATAGACATTTCGTCGGGCGTGGAAAGCGCTCCGGGTGTCAAGGATCCGGCGCTGATCGAGCAGTTTTTCCGGGCAGTCAGGACCGCGCGGGACGACCGCGCCGCCTGAACAATTCTTTCGAACCAGGAGATCGGCGATGGACCAGCCGGCGACACCCAATTCCTTCCGCACCGGACCCGACGAGCAGGGCATGTTCGGCATTTTCGGCGGCCGCTTCGTCGCCGAGACGCTGATGCCGCTGATCCTCGACCTCGAGCGGCACTGGAACGAGGTCAAGAACGATCCGGACTTCAAGGCTGAGCTGACCGATCTGTCGACCCATTATGCCGGGCGGCCCTCGAAACTCTATTTCGCCGAAGGGCTCACAAAACATCTTCGTGAGGTTTCCTCGGCGAAGGGCCTCGGGGGCGGCGCAAAGGTCTATTTCAAGCGCGAGGACCTGAACCACACCGGTTCGCACAAGATCAACAACTGCCTCGGCCAGATTCTTTTGGCCAAGCGCATGGGCAAGAAGCGCATCATTGCCGAGACGGGCGCCGGCCAGCACGGCGTGGCGGCAGCCACGGTCGCAGCGCGCTTCGGCTTTCCATGCGTCGTCTATATGGGCGCAACCGACGTCGCCCGCCAAAGCCCGAACGTCTTCCGCATGAAGCTGCTCGGTGCCGAAGTACGCCCTGTCACCGCCGGCCACGGCACGCTGAAGGACGCCATGAACGAGGCGCTGCGCGATTGGGTGACCAATGTCGAGGACACCTATTACCTCATCGGCACCGCTGCCGGGCCGCATCCCTATCCGGAGCTGGTGCGCGACTTCCAGTCGGTGATCGGCATCGAGGCGCGCGCCCAGATCCTCGAACAGGAAGGCCGACTGCCTGACACCATCATCGCCGCTGTCGGCGGCGGCTCCAACGCCATCGGTCTGTTCCACCCCTTCCTCGACGACAAGGAAGTCCACATCATCGGCATCGAAGCCGGCGGCCGCGGCCTCGACGGCATCGAGCATTGCGCCTCGATGAATGCCGGCGCGCCCGGCGTGCTTCATGGCAACCGCACCTATCTCTTGCAGAATGCCGACGGCCAGATCCTGGACGGCCATTCGATCTCGGCCGGGCTCGACTATCCCGGCGTCGGCCCGGAGCATTCCTGGCTGCGCGATTCCGGCCGCGTGGACTATGTGCCGATCCTCGATGACGAAGCGCTGGAAGCCTTCAAGCTGACGACGCGCGTCGAAGGCATCATCCCGGCACTGGAATCCGCCCACGCCATCGCCCATGCGGTGAAAATCGTACCTGCTATGGACAAGGACCAGATCGTTATCGTCAATCTGTCCGGCCGTGGCGACAAGGACGTGCACACGGTGGCCTCGATGCTCGGCATGGAGATCTGATCATGGTGACCCGCATCGACCGCCGCATGGCGAAACTGAAAGCCGAGGGCCGCCCAGCGCTCGTCACCTATTTCATGAGCGGCGACCCGGACTATGACACCGCTTTGTCGATCATGAAGGCACTGCCCAAGGCCGGCGCCGACGTCATCGAAATGGGCATGCCGTTTTCCGATCCGATGGCCGACGGTCCGGCGATCCAGGCAGCCGGCCTGCGAGCGCTGAAAGGCGGCCAGACGCTGGTCAAGACGCTGCAGATGGCGGCGGACTTTCGCGCTGGCGACAATGAGACGCCTATCGTGCTGATGGGCTATTACAACCCAATCTACATCTACGGCGTCGACCGTTTTCTCAGGGATGCGATCGCCAGCGGCATTGACGGGCTGATCGTCGTCGACCTGCCACCGGAGATGGACGAGGAGCTTTGCATTCCGGCGTTGAAGGCTGGCATCAACTTCATCCGCCTGGCGACGCCGACCACCGACGACAAGCGCCTGCCCAAGGTGCTGCAGAACACATCGGGCTTCGTCTACTACGTCTCGATGACCGGTATCACCGGCTCGGCTCTGGCCGACACCGGCAAGGTCGCCGCCGCGGTCAAGCGCATCAAGGGGCACACCGATCTGCCTGTCTGTGTCGGCTTCGGCGTCAAGACGGCCGAGCAGGCGCGCATCATCGGCGCTAATGCCGATGGCGTCGTCGTCGGCACCGCGATCGTCAATGCGGTGGCCAATGTGCTGGGGCCGAAGGGCGAAAAGACCGCCGACCCGGCCGAGGCCGTCGCCACTTTGGTCAGCGGCCTGTCGCAAGGCGTGCGTTCGGCCCGCCTTGCTGCTGCCGAATAGTCTTCTTACCTTTTTAGCCAACTCTTCGTCAGGACAGGAGCCGAAGCGATGAACTGGATCACCAATTACGTTCGCCCGAGGATCAACTCGATGCTCGGCCGGCGCACCGACATGCCGGAGAATCTCTGGATCAAGGATCCCGAGACCGGCGAGATGGTGTTCCACAAGGACCTGGAATCGAACCAGTTCGTCATCCCGTCCTCTGGCCACCACATGAAGATCTCGGCCAAGGAGCGGCTGAAATTCTTCTTTGACGACGGCAAATACGAGCAGCTTGAGAACCCCAAGGTCATGCAGGACCCGCTCAAGTTCCGCGACGAGAAGCGCTACACCGACCGCCTCAAGGACGCCAAGGCCAAGACCGGCCTGGAAGACGCCATCGTCAACGCGCTGGGCACGGTCGAAGGCCTGCCGGTGGTGGTAACCGTGCAGGATTTCGCCTTCATGGGCGGCTCGCTCGGCATGGCTGCGGGTGACGCCATCGTGCATGCTTTCGAGGTCGCCCTGCAGCGCAAGCGGCCGCTGATCCTGTTCGCCGCCTCCGGCGGCGCGCGCATGCAGGAGGGCATCCTGTCCCTTATGCAATTGCCGCGCACCACGGTCGGCCTCGATCGGCTGAAGGAAGCCGGCCTGCCCTACATCGTCGTCTTGACCAATCCGACCACCGGCGGCGTCACCGCCTCCTATGCCATGCTGGGCGACGTCCACATCGCCGAGCCCGGCGCGCTTATCGGCTTTGCCGGCCCACGCGTGATCGAGCAGACCATCCGGGAAAAACTGCCGGACGGTTTCCAGCGCTCCGAATATCTGATGGAGCACGGCATGGTCGACATGGTGGTGTCGCGGCTGGAACTGCGCTCAACGATTGCGCGGCTGTTGAAGATGCTGCTCAAGGTTCCCGAGCAAAAGCCGCTGGAGCCGGAAATCCTGCCGTCGGCCGTCATCCCGACGGAAGCCCGGCCGCAGGCCTGACGCGACATTCCTGGCCGCTATCAGTGATTGCGCGCGATGTTTCGCGCGGTATCCTCTTGTTACGCATGATCCTTTCCGAAAACCGATTCGTGTTTTTGGGCCCATGCGGTAGGATTCCCTTATGACCACACTTGCCGCAGACCGCGAAATCGACGCCTTGATGGCACTGCATCCGAAAGGCTTCGATCTTTCGCTCGACCGCATCACCCGGCTGCTCGACCGCCTCGGCAATCCGCAGGACCGGCTGCCGCCGGTCATCCACATTGCCGGCACCAACGGCAAGGGCTCGTGCGCCGCCTTTTCGCGCGCGCTGCTCGAAGCCGGCGGCCACCTCGTCCATGTCCACACCTCGCCGCATCTGGTGAACTGGGCCGAGCGCTACCGGCTGGCGGCCGAAGGCGGCGGCAGGCTGGTCGATGACGAGACCTTAGCCGAGGCCATCGCTCGCGTCGCACGGGCCAATGAAGGCCAGAAGATCACCGTCTTCGAAATCCTCACCGCCGTCACCTTCATCCTGTTTTCTGAGCATCCGGCCGCCGCCGCCATCATCGAGGTCGGCCTTGGCGGCCGCTTCGACGCCACCAATGTCGTGGCCCGGCCGGCGGTGTCGGTGATCATGCCGGTGTCGATGGACCACGAAGCCTATCTCGGCGACCGGGTCGAGCTGATCGCCGCCGAAAAGGCCGGCATCATGAAGCGCGGCTGCCCGGTGGTGATCGGCGCGCAGGAGAGCGAGACGGCGCTGCAGGTGCTGATCGAAACCGCCGAGCGGCTGGATTGCCCGACCTTCGTCTACGGCCAGGATTTCCTCGCCTTCGAGGAAAACGGCCGCATGGTCTACCAGGATGAGGACGGCCTGATGGATCTGCCGCCGCCGCGCCTGCCGGGGCGCCACCAGTTCGCCAATGCCGCTGCTGCCATCGCCGCGGTCAAGGCCGCCGGCTTCGAGATCAGCCACCGCGCCACGGAGAAGGCGATGGCCAAAGTCGCCTGGCCGGGCCGCATGCAGAAGCTGGCCCAGGGCAGACTGGCAGAGTTGGCGCCCGCGGGCGCCGATATCTGGCTCGACGGCGGCCACAATCCGGGCGCCGGCATGGTCATTGCCGAGGCGCTGGCCGAGCAGGAGGAAAAGAACCCGCGACCGCTGTTCCTGATCTCCGGCATGATCAACACCAAGGACCAGAGCGGCTATTTCCACGCCTTCAAGGGCCTGGTCCGCCACGTCTACACGGTTCCGGTGAGCCTAAGCGACGCGGGCGTACCGAATGACGAACTGGCGGTGCGCGCGACGGAGGCGGGTCTCACCGCTGAACCGGTCAGCTCCGTCGCCAGCGCGCTGATGCTGCTGCGCGACACCTGGGACGGGCCGGCGCCGCGCATCCTGATCGGCGGTTCCTTGTATCTGGCCGGCGCGGTGCTGGCAGAAAACGGCACGCCGCCGACCTGAAGTCAATGACAGCAAGGAGTCGCGTATGATCAAGGTGAAGCAGCTCGCTCACGTCTGTATCTTCGCGCATGATCTGGAGGCGACGCGAGCCTTCTACCGCGACGTGCTCGGCCTCGATACGCAGTTCAATTTCCTGCGCGACGGCAAGGTCTTCGGCTTCTACCTCAATTGTGGCGGCCGCAGCCATGTCGAGGTGTTCCAGAAGAACGGCACTGCATACAGCGAGCAGAACCAGATCAACCACTTTTGCCTTGAGGTGGAAGACATCGACGCTGCGATTACCCACATCAAGTCGAACGGCGTCGACGTCACGGCCAAAAAGCACGCCTGCGACGACACGTTTCAGGCCTGGATCCGCGACCCCAACGGCGTGAAGATCGAGCTGTTCGAATACACAGCCAAAAGCGCGCAATTCGCCGGCGGTGACCGCATCGCCGACTGGTGATGTTCTAGAAATCCCAAGGCGAGATCAGCTCAAGGTTGGCCGGGCCGAAGTCGTTCAGATTGCGTGTTGCCAGCCGACCACCATTCACGCGTACGATCGCTGCAATCATGCCATCGGGTGCTGACATACCCCGGCCCTGGCGGATGGCGGTTCCCATAATCTCGCCATAAGCCAGAGCCGCCTCCTCCGTCAGCCCGAAAATGCGGCCCGCAAAGCGATGGCGCCATTGGGAGAGACCTTGCTCCAGGCGATCGGCGCGCTCATCAGGCCGTATCTTTTGGATGCCGAAAGCGATTTCGGCTATCGCCACCGTGGGAAGCGCCAGTTCGGCGTCGTTGCGGACCAGCCACGCCATGACAGCCGCGTCAGGCGTCTTTCTGAGGGTTTCCGAAATCACATTGGTGTCGACGAAAATCAAAGGTCCGGCCCTGTATGGACCTTGCGGCTTTCCCGGATGATTTCTTCCAGATCGATATCGACGCCGATGCTTGCCGTCAGGCGGGAGTAGAAGGCTGATGCCGGTTCTCGCCCGGCCTCACGAATCTCATAAGATTCAAGCGCGCGTTCGACGATATCAGCGATCGAGCGGTTTTCGCGACGAGCGAGACGATGCGCAAGATCTCTTGCTTTTGCGCTGCGGACGGAAAGCTGGGGTTCGGCCATTTCAAAATCCCTTTAGGAGAGATATAGCCCCATCGGTCCTTGCCATCAAGATGGCAGCTGATGGCACGCCATCACTTCAGCTCGATCTCGATGAAAGCGTATTCGCCGTCATTGGCGCTGATAACGTCGTGCTCGACGCCCTCCTTACGGAAATAGGGGGCGCCCTTTTTCATATCGGCGAAGGATTCGCCATCCTTGGTCACCAGCTTCACCTTGCCGTCCATCAGCGGCACCACGACATAGTCGTGGCCATGGCGATGCCAGCCGGTGTTGTCGCCCGGCTGGAAGCGGTATTCGGTGACGATGACGCGCTCATTGTCGATGAAAACGGTGGCCTTGGCGGATCCGGTCATTCTGTCTCTCCTGTCCTGCCTCAAGCAGAGGACATGGAGCCGCGCGGCGCGAGGGCCAGAGATGTCAGGCGATGACGCCAAAGAAAAAGCCCGGCGAGGGCCGGGCTTCGATCTCGGAAATTCAGTCAGATCAGGCGAGGCTGCCGTTGATCCAGTGCGACAGCGCGGTCTTCGGCGCCGCGCCAACCTTCATGTCGGCCACTTCGCCGCCCTTAAAGATCATCAACGTCGGGATCGAGCGCACGCCGAACTGCGCGGCAAGCTCGGGGTTCTCGTCGATGTTCAGCTTGGCAATCTTGATCTTGTCGCCGAGCTCATTGGCGATTTCTTCCAGCGACGGACCGATCATCTTGCACGGGCCGCACCATTCCGCCCAGAAATCCACCACGACGGGCTGCGAGGCGTTGAGCACATCGGCCTGGAAATTGCTCTTGTCGACCTTGACGGTGGCCATACGAAAATCCTTTCGAAATTTATCTCGCACCAAATGTGGTGGTTGAGCAGCCCTTCTTCAAGCAGAACTTGTGTCACGCTCCCGTGAGTCGGGCAAGGGCATCGTCCATCGCTTCGGCCGGCAGTTCGATCAGCCTCGGCGCCTCGGTAAACAGCAGCGCCGCTGTCACCGCGCGGCCGGGATAAAGCGGCTTCAGCAGCGCGCGATAGAGCGCCAGCTGCAGGATATAGGCCGGCGGCACCTGCGCCAGCGTCATTGGCGCCGGCCGGTTGGTCTTGTAGTCGACGATCGAGACCTTTTGCGGCGTCACTGCCAGCCGGTCGATCTTGCCGGAGATCGAACGCAATCTGCCCTTGACCTCGAGGCTGCCCATGACGGCGACTTCGGCGCGGGACGAGGGCGAGAACAGCTCGGCAAAACGCGAATCCCCGAGGATCGCCATCACTGAGGCCAGCGCCTTGCTGCGTTCGGCTTCAGTCCAGTCGGCGCCGGCACGGCTTAGATACTGCCCCGCCGCGCCTTGCCGTTCGCCTTCGACGAAGCCGGGCAACATCTGCAGCAATTTGTGCAGCGCCAGTCCGCGCATCACCGCAAAACCGGGCTCCGCTTCATCGTCCAGCACCGGCGAGCGGGTGTCGACGACAGCTTCCTTGCCCTCGTCGATCAGCGCCGAAGCGCCGGAAGGTGACAGCGGGCGCGGCAGCTCTTCGTAAGGCGGCAAGGGGCGGAACAGGTTTGCCGGCAAGAACGGCAGAAGCGGTTGCGGCAGCCGCTTATCGTCGGCAGCAGCCAGCGGCACCGGCGGCAGCTTGGTCATGACGAAGCGATGAACCGGCTCGCCACTGGCGGGGTGGACGCGCTCCGTGCTTTCCGGCGCACCGGTCAGCGCGCGGCTGACGATCGAATGCCAGGTGCCGCTGCTCGGCGCGCGCTTGCCGTGATAGCCGCAGACGATCAGCCGGTCCTCGGCGCGCGTCATGCCGACATAGAGCAGGCGGCGGTATTCGTCGTCGGCAAGCTCGCGCGCCCGGGCCGAGGCCGCCTTGGAAAAGCCGTTGGCGACATCGCTGGCCGAGCGCCAGAGATAACCCTTGCCGTCAAAATTGCGGCCCGAGCCGTCGAACGGCATCAGTCGTGGCAGATGTTGGTCGCTGAACGGCGCCGACCCGCCATCGACCAGGAAGACAACGGGCGCTTCCAGGCCCTTGGCGGCGTGGACCGTCATGACGCGGACCTCGTCGCGCGTCTGGTCCATCTCGCGCTTGATCTCGGGACCGGTGTTTTCCAGCGTCGCCAGAAAGGCCTCTAGTCCCGGCAGGCCGGTGCGTTCCTCGGCCAGGCAAAAACTCAGGAATTCATCGAGGATGTCGCCGGCCTCCGGTCCGAGCCGAGCGATCATCTTCTTGCGCAGACCGTCGCGCGCCAGCACGCCGGCATAGAATTCGAACACCGGCCGGAACGCCGCCTCATTGGCCCAGCCGTCGAGCCGGGTGACGATAGCGGCCAGTGCGGGACTGTCGCCGGCATGCTGTCGCAGCGCCGTTATCAGCGATGTCGCGGCCGGCCTTCCCGCGCCAAGCGCAAAAAGCGTCTCCTCCGACACGTCGAAGATCGGGCTGCGCAGCACGGCGGCAAGCGAAAGATCATCCTGCGCCTGGATGAGGAAATGGCCGAGCGCGATCAGATCCTTCACCGCAATATGGCCAGGCAGACTCAACCGGTCGGCGCCGGCGACAGGAATGTCACGGTCCTTCAGTGCGCGTGACAGCGCATGCACGAAGCGGTCGCGCTTACGCACCAGCACCAGAATGTCGCCGGCCCGCAGCCTGCGGCCCTTGCCCTCGATGATCTCGCGGTCCTTGAGCCAGGCCTGGATCGTCGCCGCCACATGTTCGGCAACGCGCACCGCCGGTGCGCTGGCGTGGTTGACCGGCAACGTCCAGTCGTCGGGTTCCTCGACCGCACCGGCGCCGAGCGACGGCCAGACCTCGACATAGCCCGGCGCATCGTTGCGGATCGCCTTGTGGTCGAGCGGGTCGGGGTCGTGGCTGATGCCGCGCCGCACGCCCGAATCGGCAAAGACACGGTCGACAGCGGCCAGCACATCGTCGGTCGAACGGAACGACCAGGTCAGCTTGAGGTCGGCAAACGAAGCTTCGGCATCGCGCACGCGCCCGGCAAACAAAAGCCGGCTGTCGGCAAAGGAATCCGGCGCGGCGCCTTGGAACGAATAGATCGATTGCTTTTCGTCGCCGACGGCAAACACCGTGCGATTGGCGCTGCCGCGCTGGCCGCGGCCGGCGAAGAATTCTTCCGACAGGCGCTTCACCACCTCCCACTGGTCGGGGCTGGTGTCCTGCGCCTCGTCGAGCAGGATATGATCGATGCCCTGGTCGAGCTTGTACTGCACCCACGGCCCGGCATCGGGCCGCGCCAGAAGATTGACGGTGCGGGTGATGAGATCGTTGAAGTCGAGGAAGCTGCGGCCGCGCTTCAGGCGCTCGTAACGCACGATCAGCCAGTCGGCGATGGTCAGCGCCGCAACCGTGCCTTCCAGCATCCTGAACAGCGCCAGCCGGTCGGAGACCTCTGTTATCGCCTTGACCGCCGCCAGATAGCGCTCGGGAAGGTCAGGCAGCCGGTCGACCAGCGCTTTCTTGAATGCCTTAGTGGGATCATAGGGATCGCCATCGGCCTTGAGGAAGGCTTTACCCAGCATCTGCAGCCGACGGATTGGATCGGTCTCCAAGAAGGCTGGACGGGCGTAGGGCAGAAGATTGTTGAGCACGATGCGGGCGTCGGCAGCTTCCGCCGCACTGGCGAAGACTGCAAAGAAGTCCGGCAGGAAACCCGGCAGTGGCCAGACCGATGCCGCTATGTCTTCTGCACTCTGCCCGTAGCGAAAATGGAATTCGTCGAACAGCGCCTGAAAGCCGGCGCCATCGCGCCGGACCGCATCGATAAAGCCGCGCAGTCCGTCGCGCTTGCGCACGATTTCGGAAAGCAGCGCGTCGAGCCCGTGTTCGCCGCCGCGTTCCAGCACGGTGGCGAAGGCCTCGGCCAGTCCGGCGTCGCCGGCAGACGTGCCCGAAATCATGTCGCGGCGCGCGGCGGCGAACAGCGAGGCCTCCATCTGCGGATCGAGCATTTCGAAATGCGCCGGGATGTTGGCCTCCAGCGGGAACTGGTGCAGCACCGATTCGCAAAAGGCGTGGATGGTCTGGATTTTCAGCCCGCCCGGCGTCTCCAGCGCCTCGGCAAACAGCCGGCGCGCCCGGCGCATCGTGTCGCGGTCGGGCCGGCGATCGTCCAGCGCGGTGATCTTGGCGGCAAGCTCGGCATCACCAAGCGCCGTCCATTCCGAGAGCGTCGAGAACACCCGGTTCGACATGTTGGCGGCGGCGGCCCGCGTATAGGTCAGGCACAGGATCTTCGACGGATCGGTGCCGTTGAGCAGCAGCCGGATGACGCGCTGGGCCAGCACATGCGTCTTGCCGGAGCCGGCATTGGCCGACACCCAGGCCGAGTTCTTCGGGTCGGAAGCGCGCGCCTGGCTGGCGGCGGTCTCGGCTGGGATGGGATAGGCCTTCTTCATGCCTCCCCCGCCTCGTCGTCACTGTCGCCGCCGGCCGACCATTCGAGGACGCGCGCCAGATGGTCGTAATCGCCGTCGCTCTCGCCCTCGCGGAACGGCAGCGCCCGCGACAGGTAGCCGGTCGCCGGGTCGGCATAATGGACAAGAAGCTTTTCCAGCCGCGCCCAGGCTTCTTCGGCGAGGTCTTCGGCGGTCCTCGGCTGGCGGTTGTAATCGAGGATGGATTCCTCGAACACCTCGCCATCGGGCTTCAGCCGCACGAAGGCAAGTTGCGAGGGTTCGCGCGCGCCAAGCCCCTTGAAAGCGCCGCGCCGCAGAAGCGCGCCTTCGAGCGCCAGCTGCGGCGCCAGCAGCGTGTGCGCTTGCGCCTTGGACGGCGAGGAGCCGGTTTTGTAGTCCAAAATGTCGGCCATGCCGCCGGCCAGCAAATCGACACGGTCGGCATAGCCTGACAGCGTCACCCCGGTACGGCCGACAGCGGTCTTTTCTGCGCGCTCCTCGGCATGCCGCCGCGCGACGGCGGGAGCCCTTCCACGCTCCCATTCGATGATGTTGGCGGCGAGCTTTTCGAAACGCGGCCACCACACGGCCTCGACATCGGCGGGAAGGGCTACCTCTGCAAAGCATCTGCGGCCCGCCGAGATAAGCCTCTCCAGGGCTTCCGGCGCGCGCGGATCGGCAACCTCTGTCGAGAACAGGTGCAGTATGTCGTGAAACAGCGTGCCGCGCTCGGCCGCACCTGGATCGCGAATCACCGGTTCGAGCGGCAGGAGGCCGAGAATACGTCGGGCATAGATCGCATAGGGATCGCGGCGTAGCGTCTCGATCTCGGTCACCGAGAAGTGCTGCGGCCGCATCGCCAGCGGCGGCTTCGGCTGCGGCCGTGGCGCGAAGTGTTGCCGCTCGCCGGCGTCCAGCGCGCGGGCCCAGGCCAGCAATTCATCGCCGCGCTGGCGCAGCGCGGTCGCGGGGTCTTTGCCGATGAAGGTGAGGATGCGCTGCAGCCACCGCGACGGCACGGCAGGTGCGTCGCCTGCGCGGGCGGAGCGCGTCAGCACCACCTTCTTTGCCCCCATCGCCATCTGGAAATCGTGAGCGGCAAGGCCGATGCGCCGCTCCGGCGGCTCAAGGTCGATGCCGGTCTTCATCAGCCGCGACATGAAGCGATCGCTCTCCGGCTTGCGCGGCCACACGCCCTCGTTCAACCCGCCAATGACCAGCGTGTCGACATTCTGCAGCCGCGCTTCCAGTGCGCCCCAGATGGCGATGTTGCGGTCGGTGCCTTGTCCCGGCTTCACCGTCTCGGGCGCGATCAGCGCGTCCATGACATCGGGCCATTCGTCGGCCGGGAAGTCGAATGAGGCCGAGGCCGCGACCACGCCGCGCAGCAGCTCGGCGAGTTTCTCGCCGGCATCACCAGCGTAGAGTTCGGCGAGACTGCCGTCCGCCGTGCGGCCGAGATTTTCTAGCGCGGCGACGCTCTCCTTGGTCAGCGCGACGAGATCGGCATTCTCTTCACCACGAAAAGTGGTTAGCGGCGCCAGCGCCGTCGCAAGCCGGCCCAACAGGTCGCGGGCCTCCTCGATACCGCGCACGCTCAGGCGCGAAAACCAGAAGGGCTGGCGCTTGTCGCCGCTCAGCCCGGCCAGCCGCTCCTCGAACAGCGTCGCCAGCGAGGCGATATCGGGACGCCCGGTGCCGCCGCGCAGCGCCACCAGTTCGATGAGCTCGGCGGCATGGCGCACGCCGGCCCGCTCCAATCCGAGCCCGAGCAGCGGATGCTTGAGCAGCGACAACAGGCCGACCGGATCGCCGGGCCGGAACACAGCCTGCAATGTCAGCCGGAGCAAGCTGGCCGCAGGTGTGTTGGCTAGCGGCGTCCCACCGGAATCGTCGGCGACGACGCCGAAGCGCAGAAGCTCGGCCGAGACGCGCCGCGCCAGCGCCCGGTCGCCGGTGACAAGGGCCGCCCGCTGTCCCGGCTGCTCGACGGCTGTCTTCAGCGCAATGGCGATTGCCACCGCCTCGTCGCGTTCGCTGGCGGCTTCAACCAGCGTCACATCGGCGAAGGCTTCGGCGATGTCGCCGGCATTGAAGGCAATGCGCGTCTCGGCCCACAATTCGGTGGTTTCTGCGGGCCGCAGCGCCTCGCCGACAAGCGCGGCACGAAGGGCCTGCGCCCGCTCGGCGGATACGACCTCCTCGACGTCGCCGCGCAGCACGCCGATCTTGCCGATCAGCTTGGCCATGCCGTATTGCGGATGACCGAGCAAAGCAGGCCGAGCGCCCGGCGCTGCTATCGCGGCAAAGGACGCCTCGTCCAGCATCCGGTCGAGACCGGGCAGCACGACGGCGCCGCTGGGCAGGCCGGCGACCGCGGCAAGCAGTTCGGCCGTGGCCGGGATCGAGCCGGTGGAGCCGGCGGCGATCACCGGGCCTTTCGGCGGATTGCGTTCCAGCCGCTTCGCCTCGCGCCGGATCAGCGCATTGCGGTGCGCGGCCGGGTTGGAGCGGTCGCGCTCCTCCAGCAATTTCGGCCAGGCGTCGGTGACGATGCGGAGGAAATCGAGCGTCACCAGCCACCAGCCGGCAAGATTGCCGGTCACCAGATCGGCAAGCCTGGTCCAGTCCGTGCCTTCTGTTTCGATCTCGTCCATCAGCCGGGCAAGGTCGCGCGCCAGCCAGATCGCATCGGCGGCGGAGGCCGGCACGACGATCTCTTCGTCGAACATGGCCAGGACATGCGCCGGCAAGGTGCGCTTCCACGCCCGCACCAGCGGCGCCAAAAGCAGCAGTCGTTCGATGGCTGCGATCGGCGGCGCCATTTCAAGCTCGGTCGGCGCGCCAGCGTCGAAGGCTGTCTCGTCTTCGTCGAACTCGCCGAGCGGGCGGATGACCGGCAGGATCGCCGAACGGCGGCTCGCTCCCGGTCCGGAAAGCGCGTCGACGAAGGCGCCGCGCAGCGCACGCGCTGCACGCCGTGTCGGCACATAGATGGTGACGTCGGCCAGCGCCAGCGGATCGCCATCGAAACGAAAGTCAGGCACCAGCCGTCCGGCCAGCAAGGCCTCGGCCAGAGTCGGCAGGAATGGCGCTCCGGGCGGGATCGAGAGAACGCGGCGCGAGCCGCTCATACCGCTCCTGCGAGGGCGGCGGCGACCGCCGCTTCCGCTTGCGGAATGGCATCGGGCGTACCGACGGTGATCCAGCTTCCACGCATCTGCATGCCGAACAGGCGGCCAGAGGCGATCGCCTTGTCGAAATAAGCATTGAGCGAATGCGCGCCGGCTGGCGCGTCCTTGAAGATGGCGGGATCAACGATCGCCGCCCCCGCATAGATCAGCCCGGCCGGGTCGCCTTTCGAGCGCCGCAGGCTGCCATCCGGCGCCATCAGGAAATCCGTGCCGACACTGTGGCCGGTCGCCGAGTCGAGATCGGTAAGCATCAGCAGAATATCCATTTTCGCGCCGTCCCATGCAAGGGAAAGGCGCTCAAGGCTGGGCTGGCCGCTATCGATCCAGAACGTGTCGGCATTGATGATGTAGAAGGGTTCGGCACCCAGCAGCGGCAATGCCTTGACGATGCCTCCGGCCGAATTCAGCAGCGCATCGCGCTCGTCGGAAATGACAAGTTTCGGCACCTGCCTGTGGGCGACATGAGCAACGATCTGGTCCGGCAGATAGTGCACGTTGACGACGGCTTTCTCGACGCCAGCCGCCGCCAGGCTGTCCAGCCCCCAGTCCAGCAAGGTCTTGCCGGCGATCCTCACCAGCGGCTTAGGCATGGTGTCGGTGATCGGCCGCATGCGTTTGCCGAGACCAGCTGCCAGCACCATCGCGGTGGTCAAGGTCACGGTGCGGTTTCCTCCAGCAGGCGATGCACCATATAAAATTCCTTCAGCTGGGACAGCGCCGGGTGCGCCAGCGCCCGCCTGAGATAGTCGCGGATGCGCGGCAGGTGTTTCAGATAATAGGGCTTGCCGTCGCGCTTTTCGAGCCGCACGAAAATGCCGAGGATTTTCGAATTGCGCTGCGCCGCCATGATTGCATAGGCCTCGCGGAAAGCGGACTCGTCGAAGCCGCCGGCGGCTTGACGCGCCGCGACATAGGCATCGACGGTGTGTTGCTCGATGTCGGGCGAGACGGTGACGCGGGCATCCATGGCCAGCGATGCCACGTCATAGGCCGCCGGACCGATCAGCGCGTCCTGGACGTCGACGATGCCGAGACGATCGTGGCCGGTGCGCTCGCCGCGCCAGATGATGTTGGGCGAATGGAAGTCGCGCAGCATCAGGGTGTAGTCGCGTTCGTTCAACCGGTCGAGAACCGCGTTCCATTCCTTGTGATAGCCGGCGCGCAAGGCTTCGCTTGCCGCGCTGCCGGTCACCATCGGCACATACCAGTCGACCAGAAGGTCAGCTTCGATCAGCATGGCGTCGCGATCGAAGGGCGGCACCTCGTGGAAAACGCCGGGCACTGCCTCCACGCGCTGCGGCCAGGTCTTGCCGTGCATCATCGCCAGCAGCTCGGCCGCCGCCGCGTAGCGCTCGGCCACTGGCTCGCCCTGTCCGTCGAGAAAGCCTTCCGAGCCCAGATGTTCCAGCAGCAGAAAGCCTTGATCGAGATCCTCGGCGTGAATCTGGGGGACGCTGACACCTTGCGCCAGCAGTGCCTTGTCGATGGCGACAAAGGCCGTCACCGATTGCGCGGTGTGGGCGATCACCGCGTAGGGTTTGCCGTCGCGCACCGGCGGTCCGAGCACCAGCCGCGGCGAGTTCATCAGCACGCGGGGTTCGAGGCCCGTGAGCGAGACGATCTCGTAAGAGCGCGCCGAGGCGTCGCCGACGAAATGGCGCCGCGCGGCCTCGCCCCAGCCGGCCGTTTCGAGGAAGTCGCGCATCGCCAGCGATCGCGCCATGCGTTCGAAGGCTGCACCTTCGCCCGACAAGTTCGCTAATCGGCCTTCGCCATGATGGACGAGTTCGATCCAGGTCGACGTCTTGGGTAAGGCGGCCTCGGCCCGCTCCGGCCATTCAACCAGGGCAGCGCCTTGCAGCAGCGCTTCGTCGAAACCTAGTTCGTCGATCTCGCCGGCTGAGGACAGCCGATAGAGATCGAAATGATGGACGGGAATGCGCGTGTCGTAGCTTTGCACCAAAGTGAAGGTCGGGCTCGGCACGTCGAGGCCGGCATCGTCGGCCAGCGCCCGGATCAGAGCACGCGCCAGCGTCGACTTGCCGGCGCCGAGATCGCCCTTGAGCGCCAGCACATCGCCCGGCCGCAGCGCCATGGCCAGGTCCTCGCCGAGCCTTGCGGTCGCAGCCTCGTCGGCGAGAAAACGCTCCAGCACAGCAACAGTCATCGAGCGCGCTACTCGGCCGCGGCGCGGACGCCCGACGGTGCATCGGGGAAGGTGCAGATGACGGTGGTGCCCTGGTCCTTGCCGGTCTCGATGCGCACGCTGCCGCCATGCAGCTCGACAAAGCTCTTGACGATCGACAGGCCGAGCCCGGCGCCGCGCCGGCGTCCGCCATTGGTACGCGGCTCGAAGCGGCGGAACACCGAATCGAGCAGGTCCGGCGGCATGCCGGGACCGTCATCGTGGACGGAGAATTCGACACCTTGTTCCAAATGGCGGCAGGCCAGCGTGATCGTGCTCGCTTCCGGCGCGTAATTGGCAGCGTTGCTCAACAGATTGTAGAGAATCTGGCGGACCCGGGTCTCGTCGCCATGGAAACTCTTCGGCGCGGCCGCGGCGTCGATCCTGAGCTTGATTGCATGCTCTTCCAGCCGGTCGGCGACCAATTCGGCGGCGGCCTGGATGGTGCGATCGACGCTCACCTCCGAAATGTCGAGCTGCATGATGCCGGCGTCGACGGTGGCGAGGTCGAGTATGTCGTTGACGATGGTGAGCAGCACCGAAGACGACGAGCCGACATGCTCGACATATTCGCGTTGCTTGGGGCTAAGCGGCCCGGTCGTTGGCAGCGACAACAACTCGGTGAAGCCGATGATGTTGGTCAGCGGCGAGCGCAGCTCGTAGGAAACGTGCTGCACGAACTCGTTCTTCAGCTGGTCGGATTTCTGCAGCGCCTCGTTCTTGTCCTTCAGGGCGCGCTCGACATTGACGCTGTCGGTGACGTCAACGAAGGTCATCATCACCTGGCCGTTGGGCAGCGGGATGACGGCGTAGCTTAGCACGGTGCCGTTCCTTAGCTCGGTCTGGCCGTGGCGCTCGCGGCGCTCGTCGTCGAAACCGGTGATGGCGGCGACGAACCCGCCCCACGGGCTGTCGACGGCGCGCTGGTCGCTGAGGTCTCGGATCGCCTGGACATGGACGTTGGGCTTGACCACATCCGGGCTCAGCCCCCACAGCGCGACAAAGGCCGGGTTGGACAGACGCAGCCGCCCATCGGGGCCGAACACCGCAACGCCCTCGGCCAGATTGTCGAGCGTCTCGCCCTGGACCCGCACCGCCGTCTGGTAGCGGCTCTCCAGATCCATCTTCTCGGTCAGGTTTTCGAACACCCAGGTCACGCCGCCCTTGGGCTGCGGGTTGGCGACCACGCGGATGGTCTTGCCGTCGGGCAGATGCCACCAGTGTTCCTGCGATTCCACGGCGCGGTAGGCGCCAAGCAGGCCTTCTTTCCAGCGCCGCCATTCCGGCTGCTCGGCGATCTTGCCTTCGCTGCGCAGCCGGTCGAGCAGCAGCGCATTGTCGGGCGCACTGTGCAAGAAGCCAGAGTCCAGCCCCCACAGTTTCTGGAATGCCTGGTTGAAGAAGCGCAGCTTCTCGTCGGTATCGAAGATTGCCACCGCCGTGTTGAGCTGGTCGAGCGTGTCGGCATGGCTGCGCACCGTGCGTTCATATTCGCCGCGAATGGTTTCTGTGGCGCTTGTGTCGCAGGCAAGGCCCGCCGAGCCGTCGCTGCCGGCGAAATCGGTGACGGCGAAGACGCGGCGGTCGCCCTCGATCACCGTCGACAGCGTCTGTTCGAAGACCGGGTGCGACTTGTGTTGTTCAGCGATCTGTTCGCGCGCCTGGCCGCCGAGGAATTCCTTGGCTTCGCGCACGGCGGTTTCGGCGTTCGGGGCCTCGACCGCACCGGCATAGGCGCGGTTGACCCATTTCAGCCGGCCATCGGTGGCGCGCAGCCATGCCGGCATCGGCAAGGCGTCAAGCAGGCCGATCATGGTGTCGTAGTCGGCGGCCAGCCGCTGGTTCTCGATCTTCAGCCTGGCCTGGCTTCGCTGCGTTTCCGACAGCGAGACGAAGCGCACCAGCACATGGGCGGCGCTCTTGCGGCCATGCACTTCGAGCGGCGCCCCGGCCTGCGATTCGATGACCAGATCGAACGGCCTGGCTTTCTCGCGCAGGCCCGCGACGGCATTTTCGAGCGCTGCCGCCGAGCGTGGCATCAGCCAGCGGCCGAAGGCCAGGAACGCCGCGCGGTCTTCCGGTGCGCCGCTTTCGAGCGGCAAAGTTCCGATCAGCTCGGGCTTCTTGTTCTCCGAAGCCCAGACGATGATGCGCTGGTCGCGCAGATTGAGCAGCGCTTCCGAACGCTGCAGCGCCGCGTTGACGTCGGCGATGCGGGCCCTGAGCTCGACATTCTGCGCCGAGGTGCGGGCTCTTTCGCGGATCAGGAAGATGGCCGAGACCAGAGCGGCGCCCATGACGCCAACGAACATGGCGAGCTGGATGACCTCCACCGCGCTGACCGACAGCCCGGCCTTCTGCGCCATGGATGACTCGGCATGCGCGGCAAACGAAGTGAGCGGACCGGCAAGCGCGGACGTGGCGAGAAAGCCCGCGACGCGGGCGCCGACGCGCTTCTTTCGGCCGCCGCCTGTCTTGGCGGAGCCAGTGATATCGGAATCGTCATGGCCGCCGGAAACGGCCCATCCCGCGCGAGGCGGGTTTTCCCCCGGCATGTCTTGGTCCTCTTCGCCGCCTGAATGCAAGACCGCCCAGATGCGTGCGCCGGCCCTCGTCCCCGGCCCGCGAATCACCACAATAGCGCGTGCTGGAATCGGCGTGAAGAATCATTCCGCGCAAAAAAGAAGCCGGTCGAAATGTCAATCGCCCGGCTTCAATATCTAGTGGTGATTTGCGCTATGCTTAATAGCGGTAGTGTTCCGGCTTGAACGGACCCTGCGGGGTCACGCCGATATAGGCGGCCTGTTCGCCGGATAGTTCGGTCAGGCGGGCGCCAAGCTTGTCGAGATGCAGGCGCGCCACCTTCTCGTCGAGATGCTTGGGCAGCACATAGACCTGGTTCTGGTACTGGCCGGGCTTTGTGTAGAGTTCGATCTGCGCCAGCACCTGGTTGGTGAACGAGGCCGACATCACGAAGCTCGGATGGCCGGTGGCGTTGCCGAGGTTGAGCAGGCGTCCCTCGGACAAAAGGATCATCCGCTTGCCGTCCGGGAAAGTGATCATGTCGACCTGCGGCTTGACGTTGGTCCATTTCAGGTTGCGCAGCGACGCCACCTGAATCTCATTGTCGAAGTGGCCGATGTTGCCGACGATCACCATGTCCTTCATCGAGCGCATGTGGTCGAGGGTGACGACATCCTTGTTGCCGGTCGTGGTGATGACGATGTCGGCGGTCGGGGCCGCATCTTCCAGCGTGACCACCTCAAAGCCATCCATTGCCGCCTGCAGCGCGCAGATCGGATCGACCTCGGTGACCTTGACGCGGGCGCCGGCGCCCTTGAGCGAGGCCGACGACCCCTTGCCGACGTCGCCATAACCGCAGACGACCGCGACCTTGCCGGCCATCATGGTGTCGGTGCCGCGGCGAATGCCGTCGACGAGCGATTCCTTGCAGCCATATTTGTTGTCGAACTTCGACTTGGTGACCGAGTCGTTGACGTTGATCGCCGGGAAGGGCAGCAGGCCCTTCTTCTGCAACTGGTAGAGGCGGTTGACGCCCGTCGTCGTCTCTTCGGTGACGCCGCGGATCGCTTCCTTCTGCTTGGTGAAGAAGCCGGGCGAAGCCTTCAGGCGCTTCTTCACCTGGGCGTAGAAGTACTCCTCTTCCTCGCTGTGCGGGTTGGACAGCACGTCCTCGCCGGCTTCGGCGCGGGCGCCGACCAGGATGTACATGGTGGCGTCGCCGCCATCGTCGAGGATCATGTTGGAGAGGCCACCATCGGCCCACTGGAAGATCTTGTCGGTGTAGTCCCAGTACTCTTCGAGGCTCTCACCCTTGACGGCAAAAACCGGGATACCGGCTTCGGCGATGGCTGCGGCGGCATGGTCCTGGGTCGAGAAGATGTTGCACGAGGCCCAGCGGATGTCGGCGCCGAGCGCCTTCAGCGTCTCGATCAGCACGGCCGTCTGGATAGTCATGTGCAGCGAGCCGGTGATGCGCGCGCCCTTCAGCGGCTTCTTGGCGCCGAATTCCTCGCGGCAGGCCATCAGGCCCGGCATTTCGGTTTCGGCGATATCGAGTTCCTTGCGGCCCCAGCCGGCAAGCGAGATGTCGGCGACCACATAGTCCTTGCTACCTGTCATGGCAGTGCTCCGGTGTGATTTGTCTTCAGATGCGCCTGCGCCACACGGCGCGTCCAAGGGCGCGGGAATGCCGGCCTGACTAGCAGATCGCCGCTCAGACGACAATGGGATATAAAGAAATCTTTATGCGCGTATGTGTTTGCGGAGCGTGATCCCGAACCGAAGGGCCGCGTCAGCGAAAAGTGGAAGCCGGTTTTCTCAGACAAAACGGGAACCGTTTTGTCTGGAGATCATGCTCAAACAAAAAGAGCTTCAGCACTCTTCGCCGAAGCGCGAGGCGACCAGCTGCTCCAGCGCATCCATCACCGCGACGGCCTCAGCGCCGCTGGCGGTGACGCGGATCGAATAGCCGGGGCTCGCCGCCAGCATCATCAGGCCCATGATCGAGGTGCCGCCGACCTTGACGCCGTCCTTCTCGACATGGACGATGGCGTCGAAGCCGCTGGCGACCTGGACGAACTTGGCCGAGGCGCGCGCATGCAGGCCGCGCTGGTTGACGATCGGGAACTCGCGCACGACCTTCTCTTGCTCCGGCGACAACGCGTTCATTTGCTGCTCAAGAGCTGGCTGGCGACGTTGATGTATTTGCGCCCGGCGGCCTGTGCCTCGTCGAGCGCGGCCGCCATGTTGTCACCCTTGCGGATCGACGACAGCTTGATCAGCATCGGCAGGTTCATGCCGGCGATGACCTCGGTGCGGCCGGATTCCATCACCGAAATGGCAAGGTTGGACGGCGTGCCGCCGAACATGTCGGTCAGAACAATGACGCCGGCCCCGGTGTCGACGCGGCCGACAGCGTCGACAATATCGCTCCGCCGCTGCTCCATATCGTCATCGGCGCCGATCGCCACGGTTTCGAAATTGTCTTGTGGCCCCACGACATGTTCCACGGCATGGCGGAACTCGGCGGCCAGTTGACCGTGCGTTACAAGCACGAGTCCGATCATTCTATGGTGGCTCCCGTCATCGCCGCTTCACAGGCGCTTTTTATGCTCGCCGGCCATCCCAGGCGGCGGGAGCGCTATCTTGTCGACGCGCGGCGCGTTGACAAGCCCAAAATTGCGCCTGCCATGGCCATTTTGACGCATTGCAGCAAAAAACCGGGGGCGGATCATACGAAAGGCGCAATCGCCAGCCGCGCCATTACGGCCGGCAAAGCTGTCGCAACGTTGCGCTCGATGAGATCGATCCGCGGCACCGGACAGCCCGCGATCGGCTCGCTGAAGTCTTCCTGAAAGCGGTCCCTCTGATGTTTCGGCACCAACCGGATATGGAGGTCGATCACCCCGCCTGGCTCGAACGACAGCGGCCGTGGCATGAATCCCGGCACTTCCGCGAGGCCGGCAATGGTGGCCGGCACGCGGCAGATCAGCCGCCCGGCGCGAGCGGCTGCAAGCAGCCTGTCGTCCCCGATCAGCCGTGAAAACAGCCCGCGCGCCCGGCAATGGTCGATGAGCACCAGCGCCAGCGTCGTCTTGCCGGCGCCGGACGGTCCGGTGATAAGCACACCGCGTTCGCCGATCAGCAGCGCCGTTCCGTGAATGTTTTCAGCCTGCGGGATCATGCCTCGGCCGGCAGCGTCACCACGAAGCGCGCGCCCTTGATGTCGCCCGGCTTGGTGCCGGGGATGTTCTCGGCCGTCAGCGTGCCGCCATGGGCTTCGACGATCTGCCTAGATATCGACAGGCCAAGCCCGGAATTCTGGCCGAACGCCTCGCCGGCCGGGCGGTCGGTGTAGAAGCGCTCGAAGATGCGGTCGATGGCGTCGGCGCGGATGCCGGGGCCATTGTCGTCGACAGTCACGATGTTGACCTTGCCCGAGCGTGCCAGGGAAATGGCGATATGGCCGTGGTCCTCCGGCACGAAGGAGCGGGCATTCTCGATCAGGTTGGTGATGACCTGGCCGATCCTCAGATCATGGCCGGTGACGAAATAGCCTTTGACGCCTTGCGGCAGCTTGGCGGCCTTGAACTCGATCTCGACCGCCTTCTTGTTGCGCGTCGCCTCGCGCGACACGGCGACGAGATCGGTGATGAATTTCTTCAAATCGACGATTGCCGCATCCTCACGCGCCAGCTCGGCGTCGAGGCGCGAGGCATCGGAAATGTCGGTGATCAGCCGGTCCAGCCGCCGGACATCGTGCTGGATGATCTCCATCAGACGCGCGCGGGAATTATCATTCTTCGCCAAGGGCAGCGTCTCCACCGCGCTGCGCAGCGAGGTCAGCGGATTCTTCAACTCGTGCGAAACGTCGGCGGCAAAGCTTTCGATCGCCTCAATGCGGGCATAGAGCGCATTGGTCATGTCGCGCACCGCGATCGACAGATTGCCGATCTCGTCCTGGCGGTCGGAAAAGTCGGGGATTTCCTCGCGACTCTTGACGCCGCGCCGCACGCGCACCGCCGCCGCCGACAACCGCCGCAGCGGATTGGCGATGGTCGACGCCAGCAGCATCGACAGGATGGCGGTGACCAGTGCCGCGATGCCGAACACGCGCAAAATCGCCTTGCGCTCGGCGGCGACGATCTTGTCGATGTCGCCGCCTTCGGTCGACAGCATCAGCACGCCGAGCACGGCGCGGAAGCGCTGGATCGGCACCGCGACCGAGACGATCTGCTCGCCTTGTTCGCTCACCCGCACGATGGTCGACGGGCTGCCGGTCAGCGCCTTGACCACTTCGGGGAAGGCAGCGCCATTACCGCCGGGCTGCTCGTGATAGACGGGCAGGTCCTTGTTGCGGAAGAAATCGAAGACGAATTTTTGCACCCGCTCCAGCATGTCCGGCTGCTCGTCCTCGACCGGCGGCAGGTCGTAACGCAGGATCTGGCCGCGCGAGTAGAGATGGCGTGAATCGAGCAGCAAATTGGCGTCGCGGTCATAGATGCGGGCGCGCGTGCGTGTCGGCGAGATCAGCCGCCGCAAGACCGGCGCGACGCGCTCGGGATTGATCGGGAAATCGAGATTGTCGAGCTGGTCGGAGCCCGGCCCCAGGCTTTCGCCGGCCTGCAGTTCGAGCAGTTTTTCCGGATCGATGCTGATCGAATCCGTCTCGACCGTCGCCGACGCCGCGATCGCGCCGGCGATGATCTCGCCTTGCGTCATCAGGCTTTCGACGCGGGCGTCGATCAGCCCGTCGCGGAAAGTGTTGAGATAGAGGATGCCGGTGACCAGCACGGCCAGGCCGGCCAGGTTGAGGAACAGGATGCGCCGGGTCAGGCTGGAAAAGATGTGATGGCCGAGGAAGCGGCGCATCGGCACCGTGATCCGAGACAGGAATGCTGGCAGAATCCTCGACGGCCGCCTGCCGGCGCCCGCCCGTCTGCCTCGCTCTACGTCAACTGCCATCGAATAGCAGCTCCCGGTCCGGTCTCAGGCTTCGCGGAACCGGTACCCGACTCCGTAAAGCGTTTCGATCATTTCGAAGTCATCGTCGACGGCCTTGAACTTCTTGCGCAGCCGCTTGATGTGGCTGTCGATGGTTCGGTCGTCGACATAGACCTGCTCATCATAGGCCGAATCCATCAACGCATCACGGCTTTTTACCACGCCGGGGCGCTGCGCCAACGAGTGCAGGATGAGAAATTCGGTGACCGTCAGCGTCACCGGCTCGCCCTTCCAGGTGCAGGTGTGGCGTTCCTGGTCCATGACCAACTGGCCGCGCTCGAGCGAACGGGCCTGCTGGCTAGGCGCCTTTGCCGCAGCCTCGCGGGCACTGGCACGGCGCAGCACGGCGCGCACCCGCTCGACCAGCAGGCGCTGCGAGAACGGCTTGCGGATGAAATCGTCGGCGCCCATCTTGAGGCCGAAAAGCTCATCGATCTCGTCGTCCTTCGAGGTCAGGAAGATCACCGGCAGGTCGGACTTCTGCCGCATCCGGCGCAGCAGTTCCATGCCGTCCATGCGTGGCATCTTGATGTCGAGGATGGCGAGATTCGGCGGACGCGCCGCCAGGCCTTCCAGCGCCGACGCCCCATCCGTGTAGGTCTCGACGCGATACCCCTCGGATTCGAGGGCGATCGAGACCGACGTCAGAATGTTGCGATCGTCATCGACAAGCGCGATTGTTGCCATTTCAAGCGGCTCCCTCATGAGCTGTCCCTTCTGTCTTAGAGAAGGGGCTTTTGCAGGACAAATTAGGTACAAAATGTGGCACAGGCTCCATCCGCTATCGCGGACGGCTTTCCAGCGGCCCCATCGGAACCTCTACACGGATTGGACGAACACTGTGTGCCAATCCTTTGGGCAACCACTGTGATTTTTTGCACATATAAACGATTTAAACAACTTTCAAATTTTTTAAATCGATTAATGATTTGATATCATTCGGGTTTTCTGGTTCTGACCGTCTCAGCCACCTCGCGGGCATGCCGGATATACGCCGGCAAACTGCGGCGAATCCAGAAGAAGGGACCCTTGATGTCGGAAGTCGGCAAACGCAATTCCGCCTGCGCGATCGATCGTATCGGCCTGAAAACCACCGGCACGGTTCATTATAATTTTGGTGCGGCCGCCCTTTACGAGGACGCGATCCGCCGTGGCGAGGCCAGGTTGACCGCCGGCGGCGCCCTGCTTGCCGAGACCGGCCAGCACACCGGCCGCTCGCCCAAGGACAAGTTTGTCGTGCGCGACGGCGCCACCGAGGCCCATATCTGGTGGGACAACAACAAGGCGATTTCGCCGGCCCAGTTCGAGACGCTGTTCGCCGATTTCCTTGTCCACGCCGCGGACAAGGATCTGTATGTGCAGGATCTCGTCGGCGGCGCCGATGCCGATCTGAAGCTGCCGACGCGGGTCATCACCGAATTCGCCTGGCACTCGCTGTTCATCCGCAACCTGCTCATTCGCCCCGATGCGGCCGAGCTCGGTGAGTTCGTGCCGGAGATGACGATCATCGACCTGCCGTCCTTCCGCGCCGATCCGGCCCGCCACGGCAGCCGCACCGAAACGGTGATTGCGGTCGACCTGATCCGCAAGATCGTGCTGATCGGTGGCACCTCCTATGCCGGCGAAATGAAGAAGTCGGTGTTCACCATGCTGAACTACCTCTTGCCGGCCAAGGGCGTCATGCCGATGCACTGTTCGGCCAATGAGGGACCGGCCGGCGATGCGGCGATCTTCTTCGGGCTTTCCGGCACCGGCAAGACGACGCTGTCGGCCGATCCGTCACGTACGCTCATCGGCGACGACGAGCATGGCTGGGGGCCGCACGGCATCTTCAATTTCGAAGGCGGCTGCTACGCCAAGACGATCCGGCTGTCGGCCGAAGCCGAGCCGGAGATCTTTGCCACCACGCAGCGTTTCGGCACGGTGCTGGAAAATGTCGTGCTCGACGCAAACCGCGTGCCGGATTTCAACGACGGCCGGTTGACCGAAAACACGCGCTGCGCCTATCCGCTCGACTTCATCCCCAACGCCTCGAAGACCGGGCGCGCCAGCCACCCGAAAAACATCATCATGCTGACCGCCGATGCTTTCGGGGTCATGCCGCCGATCGCCCGGCTGACCCCGGCGCAGGCGATGTATCATTTCCTCTCCGGCTACACGGCCAAGGTGGCCGGCACCGAAAAGGGCGTGACCGAGCCTGAAGCAACGTTCTCGACCTGTTTCGGCGCGCCGTTCATGCCGCGCCATCCCAAGGAATACGGCAATCTGCTGCGCGAGCTGATCGCCCGCCACGACGCCGATTGCTGGCTGGTCAACACCGGCTGGACCGGTGGCGCCTATGGCACCGGCAAGCGCATGCCGATCAAGGCGACGCGCGCCTTGCTGGCCGCCGCGCTCGACGGTTCGCTGAAGGCGGCCGGCTTCCGCACCGATGCCAATTTCGGCTTCGAGGTGCCGGTGGCCGTTCCGGGCGTCGACAGCGCCATTCTCGACCCGCGTTCGACCTGGGCCGACAAGGCTGCCTATGACCGCCAGGCAGCAAGGCTGGTCGGCATGTTCGCCGTCAACTTCGAGAAATTCGAAAGCCACGTCGATGCCGTCGTGCTCGGCGCCGCGCCGCGTCTGCAGGAGGCTGCGGAGTAATCGCGACGTCGCTCTCGGTATGTCGTTGAAAGGCCCGGTCCCGATCGGGCCTTTTCTTTTTCGGTCCGCCGCGCCATGACTGCGGCATGCCGATCGACGACATCATCATTGCCGACGAAGCCGTGATCCACCAGGGCGACCTGCACGAGGATTTCATCCGCTCGTCCGGCCCCGGCGGCCAGAACGTCAACAAGGTGGCCACCGCCGTGCAGTTGCGCTTCGACGCGGCCAATGCGGCCGGCCTGTCGGAGCGCGTGCGCGCACGCACCATCAAGCTTGCCGGCCAGCGCGCCACCAAGGACGGCGTCATCGTCATCGAAGCCGGGCGCTTCCGCACCCAGGAGCAGAACCGGGCCGATGCCCGGGCAAGGCTGACGGCACTGGTCGCCAAGGCCGCCGAACCACCGCCGCCGCCGCGCAAGAAGACCAGGCCGTCGAAAGGCGCGGTGGAGCGGCGGCTGAAAAGCAAGGCCGGGCGCGGCACGATCAAGAAGCTGCGGGGCCGGGTGGAAAACGAATAGGTTGAAGGGTGTTGGCGGCTTTCGGGTCGCCGTTTTTGTTTGGCGGTGGCATTGTTGGCAGGATCAACCTGGGTCCACTCATGCTCGTTCTGCCCAAAGGTGTCCGCCATATGCCTGGCTACTTGCCCCGCGCGGCGCAGGAAGCGCTGGTCGAAGACGTACGCAAGGTGGTGCAGCAGGCGCCGCTGTTCGTGCCGGCGATGCCGCGCACCGGCAAGGAGATGAGCGTGCGCATGACCAATTGCGGCTCGCTCGGCTGGGTAACCGACAAGGAACTGGGATATCGCTACCAGCCGACGCATCCGCTGACCGGGGAGCCATGGCCGCCGATCCCCGACGCGTTGATGCAATTATGGCAGGAGGTCGCCGCCCACCCGCATCCGCCGGAGGCGTGCCTGGTCAATTTCTATACGCAGGATGCCAAAATGGGCCTGCACCAGGATCGCGACGAAGCCGATTTCTCGGCGCCCGTGGTTTCTGTTTCGCTCGGCGACGATTGTCTGTTCCGGGTCGGCCAGACGACGCGCGACGGCGGCACCAAATCGTTCAGACTGAAAAGCGGCGATGTCGTCGTGCTCGGCGGCGAAGGCCGGCTCTGCTTCCACGGCGTCGACCGCATCTACCCGTCGACCTCGGCGCTGCTGAAGAATGGCGGCCGCATCAATCTGACGCTGCGGCGGGTGACGCGGGCGCGGCACTAACCGATTCTACAGGTTTTCCTCGTAAAAGCGCCTGGGCATTGCAACGTCGGCCCGGGGATCATGACAGACAGCAGTGTAATCTTGCGTCAACTATGGGCTGCCACCAACGGGGCAATCCCACTGGTTCGCCGGGATTCCGGCCTTTATCTGTTCATTGCCATCTACACACTGGCCGGACTGGTTTTTCTGCACGCGATCGGCGCGGCCGACCGCAGCGCGTATTCGATATATTTCTGGCGCTGGATATTGTTGAACGGCGTGATGCCGTCGGCCTTCGCGATTCTTGTCGATGTGAGCCTGCTCATGCACCGCTTCGATGGCAGGCGCCGTCTGGCGGCGAAACATGTGTTTTCGACATCGCGGCTGGCATACTCGCTCTCGGGTCTATGCCTCATGATGGCGCTCATGATCTTTCAGGGCACATTCACCTCCGTAAAAAACGGCATGCCGGTCTGGCAGGATGGCTTTTCATTCGACGTGACACATGCCGACATCGACGCCTTCCTGCATTTCGGCGCCGATCCGTGGCGCTGGCTCTACATGGTCGCTGAAAACGATTTCGTGCGGATTGCCGTCGAGTGGAATTACAACGTTTTGTGGTTCGCCCTCAATTTCGGTGCCTTGTTCTTCATCGTGACATCGCCCTGGGCGGCGTCGGTTCGAACACGCTATGTCGCCTGCTTCATGGTGGTCTGGGTTGTCGTCGGCAACATCCTGGCCGGGCTGTTCCTGTCAGCCGGTCCGGCATTCTATGGTGCGGTCACGGGAGACACGGCACGGTTTGGCGAACAGGTGGCATTCCTGGCCCACGGCGCCGGATCCTCCAACTCCGCCGTTTCCTATCAGCAATATTTGTGGACGCTGCATGAGGCCGGGCAGACGGGTTTCGGCTCAGGCATTTCGGCCTTTCCCAGCGTGCATGTCGGCCTGGCGATGCTCAACGCGCTTTTCGTGCGGGAGTACAATCGCCGTCTCGGCGCAGTAGCGTTCGTCTATGTGGCCTTTGTCGCCGTGAGTTCGGTGTATCTGGCCTGGCACTATGCGATCGACGGCTATGCCGCCGCCGCTGTCGCGATCGTGGTCTATGCCGTGGCGCGTAAACTCGTCCCCGCGGATCGGCCCTATTTGCGGCTACCGACGCAGGACCACCCGTCGACCGAGATCGTGGACCGCCAGGGGACCGCGGCTACAGTTTCCTGAGCGCCACTTCCTCGACCAGGTGATTGGCGCCCTTGCGCAGGATGAGGTCGGCGCGCGCCCTCGTCGGCACGATGTTCTCGCGCAAATTTTTCAGGTTGATGTTGGTCCACAAGCCTTCCGCAATGGCGCGCGCGGCGTCTTCGGAAAGCTGCGAATAGCGGTGGAAGAAGGAGTCCGGATTGCGGAAGGCCGTCTCGCGCAGCCGCATGAAGCGGGCGATGTACCATTGATGAATCAGCTTTTCGTCGGCATCGATATAGATGGCGAAATCGAAGAAATCGGACAGGAACGGCACGATCTTGCCGTCCTTCGGCAATTTGCCGGGCTGCAGCACATTGATGCCTTCGAAGATCAATATGTCGGGCCGGTCGATGGTGACGAACTCGCCGGGAATGACGTCATAGGTCAAATGCGAATAGACCGGCG
Organism: Mesorhizobium sp. P3_A2; assembly: GCF_056403115.1. Classification (NCBI taxonomy): domain Bacteria; kingdom Pseudomonadati; phylum Pseudomonadota; class Alphaproteobacteria; order Hyphomicrobiales; family Phyllobacteriaceae; genus Mesorhizobium; species Mesorhizobium sp. P3_A2. The sequence goes on along the minus strand of NZ_JBFUGC010000002.1, from coordinate 222,012 downwards.
CGCGGACATTGCGCTGCGCCGATTTGATGCCCGAGAGGAAACGCAGCAGCGCACCGACATCGTAGCTGTCGGGAAAGCCCTTGCGCTCCATCAGATTGTCGCGCCGCAACACCTTGTTGGGTAAGAGAAAACCGTCGGTGGTGATGAGATCGACCTTAGGGCTCGACGGCCAGCGCGCCAGAAGCTCCTTCAGCACGCGCGCCGTGGTCGACTTGCCGACCGCGACCGAACCGGCAATGCCGATGATGAACGGCGTCTTGACCACATCCAGCGCGTTGAAAAAGGCTTGGCGTTGCCGAAACAGCAGCTGGCTGGCCTCGACATGGGCCGACAGCAGGCGCGACAGCGACAGATAGATGCGCTTGACCTCTTCGAGGTCGACCGGGTCGTTGAGCGAGCGCAGACGGTTGATCTCGTCTTCGCTCAGCGTCATCGGCGTGTCGGCGCGGAAGTTCGACCATTGCTCGGCCGAGAAGAAACGGTAGGGGGAATATTTCTCGGTCGGAGCGAGCTGGTCCATCGAGTCTCCTGCCCTCTAGAGCATGATGCCGAAAAGTGTGAAGCGGTTTTCGGACGACATCATGCTCCTTCTTTAATTTTAGAGACGGATTCAGATTTCAGGCCTTGGCCTGAAATCATCCGGCTCTAGCGGTCAACCCTTCGACCGCGAAGCCTTTTCGGCGACGCCCGAGCGGCCGGTACGGCTCTCGAGCTCGCGCAGTATGTCGTCCAGCGGAACCTCCGCAATCCCAAGCACGACAAGCCAATGATATATAAGATCGGCACTTTCGGAAACGAGGGCTTTTTTGTCGCCTTTGACGGCGGCAATGACGGTCTCGACCGCCTCCTCGCCAAGCTTTTGCGCGGCCTTGTCCATGCCCTTGGCAAACAGTTTCGCCGTCCACGAGTCCGGGTCGCCGGACTGGGCGCGTTGGGCGATGATTGTCTCCAGCTCGGAGAGCGAGAATTCAGCCATGGCGCGGTAGCAAGCCTTTCTTAGCCGGAAACGCTCTAGGGCCGATCGACGGATGAGTCCAGCCGCATCGGCAGGCCAGCCTTGGCCATATGCGCCTTGGCTTCTGCAATCGTGTAGGTCCCGAAATGGAAGATCGATGCCGCCAGCACGGCACCGGCGTGGCCGTCGCGGATGCCCTCGACCAGGTGATCAAGCGTGCCGACGCCGCCCGACGCGATCACCGGCGCGCGCACCGCATCCGCGATCGCGCGGGTCAGCGCAATGTCGTAGCCGGCCTTGGTGCCGTCGCGGTCCATCGAGGTCAACAGGATCTCGCCGGCGCCGCGATCGACCATTTTTCGCGCGAACTCGACCGCATCGATGCCGGTTTTTTCGCGGCCGCCATGGGTGAAGATTTCCCAGCGGTCGGCCTCATTTGGCGCCGACACCTTCTTGGCGTCGATGGCCACGACGATGCACTGATTCCCGAATTTGTCCGCTGCCTCGGCGACAAAATCCGGATTCTTCACCGCCGCCGTGTTGATCGACACCTTGTCGGCGCCGGCCAGCAGCAGTTTTCTGATATCGGCGACCTGGCGCACGCCGCCGCCGACCGTCAGCGGCATGAAGCACTGTTCGGCGGTGCGGGCGACGACGTCGAAGATGGTTTCCCGGTTGTCGGACGATGCGGTGATGTCGAGAAAGCAGAGCTCGTCGGCGCCGGCCGCGTCATAGGCTTTTGCCGCCTCGACCGGGTCACCGGCATCGACCAGATCGACGAAATTGACGCCCTTGACGACGCGGCCGTTCTTGACGTCGAGGCAAGGGATGACGCGGGCTTTCAGCATCAGCGCTTCTCCATCGTCGCCAGCAACTCGGTGAGCAGTTCACCGACCAGCGGCGGAACCTCGGCCTTCGCGTCGAAGGCCGGATCGTAGGCCGAGACGGTGATGCCGGATATCGGCAGCAAACCGGCCATGCCGCAAACCGCCTGGCGCAGTTGTTTCGGCTCCGGACCGCCCGGCGTGGTGTAGCGGTTGGCCTGCAGCGCCTCGGGATCGTGCACGTCGAGATCGAGATGCAGGTGCACCCGCTTTGCCTCCGGCGCCTTTAGTCTGCCACAGGCCATTGACCAGTCGGGGCATTCGGTACGGATCACCGGCAGCGTCTTCAACAGCTCCTGTTCGGCGGGGTCGAGGTCGCGCGCATTGACCAGCACGCAGCGGGCCGGATCGATCGGTTTGAAGCCGGGGATGGCCGAGGCCATCGGCTTCCAGCACAGGCCGAGGACCGTGGCCAGCGCCATGCCGTCGAGAAAGCCGTAGACGGAGGTTTCGGGCGTGTTGAGGTCGCCATGCTGGTCGGCCCAGATGATCGCATCGGCGTCTTCGCCGGCGACCGCACCAGCCGATGTCAGGCAATTGCCGGCAAGCACGATCGGAAAGCGGCCGCGGTCGATGGCGATGCGGACCTCGCCGCAGACGGCATTGCAGACTGCAAAGCCGGTTGCGATCTCGCGCTCCTGCTCGTCGCCTACCCTGCCGATGTCGGTAACGACGACGTCATGCCCGGCCAGCGTCAGCGCATCGACGAGCCCGCCGGCGACGATCGCGTCCGGTCCCTGGCCCATGCCGCCGTGATAGTGGCCGCTGTCATAGGAGGCCAGGATGATGGAGATTTTCACGTGCGGGTCTCCATTGCCTTGCCTTGCAGCACCGCCAGCGCCTCGGCCGGATCGATGCGCCCGTCATAGAGCGCGCGGCCGGAGATGGCGCCTTCGAGTTTTTTTGCATCGGGCATGGTCATGCGCACGATGTCGGCGATCGAAGCGAGCCCGCCCGAGGCGATGACCGGAATCGACACGGCGTCGGCGAGGTCGATCGTGGCATCCCAGTTGATGCCGGTCAGAACCCCGTCGCGGTCGATGTCGGTGTAGATGATGGCGGCCACGCCGGCGCCTTCGAATTTCTGCGCCAGTTCGATGACGCCGAGGCTTGAGGCCTCGGCCCAGCCTTCGACCGCCACCTTGCCACCCTTGGCGTCGATGCCGACGGCAATCTTGCCCGGGAATTCCTTGCAGGCCTGCTTCACCAGGTCGGGGTCGCGAACCGCCACGGTGCCGAGAATGACGCGCGCCAGCCCGCGGTCGAGCCAGTCTTCGATCTGCTCTAGCGTCCGGATGCCGCCGCCGAGCTGCACCGGGTTCTTCGTCGCCTTGAGAATGGCGCCGACCGCCGCGCTGTTGACGCTTTGGCCCTTGAAGGCGCCGTTGAGGTCGACGACGTGCAGCCACTCAAAACCTTGGTCCTCGAAGGCCCTGGCCTGGGCCGCCGGGTCGTCATTGTAGATCGTCGCGGTCGCCATATCGCCGTGCTTCAACCGCACGCATTTGCCGTCCTTGAGATCGATGGCGGGAAACAGGATCACGGTCAGGCACCCTCGACGATGACGAAATGGCCGGTCGAGGCGGCGAGCCTGTATTTTGACGCCTCCTGATACTCCGGCGAGTGATAGCAGGCGACGGCCACATCGTAGGATTCGAACTCGACCACGACATGACGATTGCCGGTCAACGTTTCCGGGTTTTCATAGCGCCCGGCCCGGACGATGAACTTCGCGCCATATTTGGCGAAGGCTTTGGCGTTGGCTTCGATGTACTGCTTGTAGATCTCGGGATCGCGGACATCGACCAGCGCGATCCAGTAGCCCTTCTTGCTCATCAGGGTCTCCAGCGCAGGAAATTGGTGATCAGCGCCAGGCCGAGCGCCTGGCTCTTTTCAGGATGGAACTGCGTACCGGCGAGATTGCCGCGCGCGACCGCGGCCGTCACCGGGCCGCCATAGTCTGCAACGGCCAGCACCTCGTCGGCTTTTTGGGCATCGAGATGGTAGGAGTGGACGAAATAGGCATGCAGCCCCTTGGGCCCGGTAGCAATGCCGGAAAACAACGGGTGCTTGCGCTCCAGATCGATCGTGTTCCAGCCGATCTGCGGGATCTTCAGCGCCGGATCGGTCGGCGTGATCTCCTTGACGTCGCCGGCAATCCAGCCAAAGCCCTTGGTCACGGTCTTTTCCAGGCCGCGCTGCGACATGAGCTGCATGCCGACGCAGATGCCGAGAAACGGCCGCGCCTTGGCGATCGCCACTTCCTCCACCGCTTCCCACATGCCGGCCACCCCGCGCAGGCCTGCCGCGCAGTCGGCATAGGCGCCGACGCCGGGCAGCACGATGCGATCGGCGCTGCGCACCCGCTCGGCATCGGCGGTCAGCTCGATCGCCGCCGCGATGCCGGCTTCATGCGCGGCACGCTCGAAGGCCTTGGTGGCCGAGCGCAGATTGCCCGACCCGTAATCGATGATCGCAACCCGCATGTCAGCCTTTTCCCGGCGTATGGGTCAGCCCGAGCGTCAGGCCGGTCTGCGCCGGCCGGGCAAGACTGGCATCGGGCACGATGCGTGGCAGCGGCGCCTGTTCCTCCGCCTGCGCCTCTGCGTCCAGCGCCTGGCGGATGTCGGCACCGTCAGGATTGTCGGCTTCGATCACGCCCCATTCATGCCAGCCGCGGCGGCGCAGGGCCGCGATCCGCAGCCCTTGGCCCTCCAGGCCGATATAGAGCGAGACCAGCAGCGACAGCGCCGAGCCTGCCCAATCCAGTCCCAGCCTTTGGCCGAGCAGCGAGATGAGGCCCATGGCGACGAAGGCGAGCGCGGCCTCGACCCACAGCCGGTGCCAGGCCAGCCACAGCGGCGCAAGCAGGAAAGCCAGCCAGGAAAACCCGTCGCGGACAAAAATGGTTGCGTCGGCCGCCTCGGTGCGGCCCGGCGGTTCCATCACGACATAGATGGCCATCAGCCTACCCTTTCAGAGATCCCTTGGTGGAGGGAACCGCGTCCGGCTGGCGCGGGTCGCGCTCCAGCGCTGCACGCAGCGCACGCGCCACCGCCTTGAAGCAGGTCTCGGCAATATGATGGTTGTTGGCGCCATAGTGATTGGTGACATGCAGGGTGATGCCGGCATTCTGCGCCAGCGCCTGGAAGAATTCGCGCACCAGTTCGGTGTCGAAGGTGCCGATCTTCGGCGACGAGAAGGCGACGTTCCAGACCAGGAACGGCCGGCCGGACACGTCGATCGCAGCGCGCGTCAGCGTCTCGTCCATGGCAAGGTCGATCGAGGCATAGCGCATGATGCCGCGTCGTTCGCCCAGCGCCTTGGCCAGCGCCTGCCCGATCGCAATGCCGGTGTCCTCGACAGTGTGGTGGTCGTCTATGTGCAGATCGCCCTTGGCCTTGACCGTGATGTCGATCAGCGAATGGCGCGACAGCTGGTCGAGCATATGGTCGAAGAAGCCGACGCCCGTCGACATGTCGGAGATACCGGTGCCGTCGAGATGGACCGAAACCGCGATCTCGGTTTCCTTGGTCTTGCGGCTGACTTCGGCGGAACGGGACGCCATGACCTTATCCTTGTCTTTGGGCAAACGACTGGGGGCGAAACGGAAAGACAATGCCTCCAAGCGCTCATTTGCTTGAAAACGAAAGCCTTCTAGCAGCATGATCCGGCGATTGCCAGTTGCGATGCGGATCGCTATCGCCGGTAGCAGAGGCGGTTTGCAATCACACGCCCCATGCATACATATGGCCGATCGAAATCACTCGTACCGCGCCAATCGCCTTATCGGGATCGCGCGAATCGGAGCTATAAATGTCGAATGAACTGACCATGCACGCCACGACCATCGTGACGGTGCGCAAGGGCAACAAGGTGGTGATCGCCGGCGACGGCCAGGTGAGCCTTGGCCAGACCATCATGAAAGGCAATGCCAAAAAGGTGCGCCGCATCGGCAAGGGCGGCAATGTCATTGCCGGTTTCGCCGGCGCCACGGCGGATGCCTTCACCTTGCTGGAGCGGCTGGAAGCCAAGCTCGAACAATATCCCGACCAGCTGACGCGCGCCTGCGTCGAGCTCGCCAAGGACTGGCGCACCGACCGCTATCTGCGCCGGCTGGAAGCGATGATGCTGGTGGCCGACAAGTCGGTCTCGCTGGCGTTGACCGGCACCGGTGACGTGCTGGAGCCTGAATTCGGCGTCATGGCCATCGGCTCCGGCGGCAATTATGCGCTCGCCGCTGCCCGTGCGCTGATGGATACCGACAAGGATGCCGAGGAGATCGCCCGCAAGGCGATGCAGATCGCCTCCGACATCTGCGTCTACACCAACAATAATTTCGTCATCGAAACGCTCGATGCCGCCTGAGCCGCCGGTGCTCTACGATTTTCGGCCGGTCGTGGAAAAAGACCTGCCGATGATCGCCGGCTGGCTGGCCGAGCCGCATGTCGCCGAGTGGTGGGACGATCCGGAGGCGGAAATCGCCGGGATCCGCGAGCATATCGACTCGATTTCCGTCGAGCCGCTGATCGTTGAACTCGACGGCAAGCCGATTGCCTATCTGCAGAGCTACGACCCGCATCTGGAGGACGGTCATCCCTATGCCGACCAGCCGTTCGGCACGCACGGTATCGACCTGTCGATCGGCGTGCCGGACCTTATCGGCAAAGGCCATGGCTCGGCCATCGTCAGGCAGTTCGTCGAGCAACTGTTCGAAGAAGGCGCGCCGCGCGTCATCATCGATCCGCATCCCGACAATGGCCGCGCCATCCGCGCCTATGAAAAGGCGGGCTTCAGGGCTATCGATCGCAGGCACTCGGAATATGGCGACGTCGTGCTGATGGCCGTCGATGCCGAAGGCGACGCGCAAGAGGGGGAATAAGCTGATGACGACACCGGGCGGGGACACGAATTACTCGGCCTACGAAGACAGCTGGCGGATGGGGCTCCTGCTCGTGCTCGCTCTGCTCATCTTCCAGGCGGGCGCGCTTTACGGCATGGGCCGCACGCCGATCTGCACTTGCGGCTACGTCAAACTCTGGCACGGCGTGGTGAACAGTTCGGAGAATTCCCAGCACATTTCCGACTGGTACACCTTCTCGCATATCATCCACGGCTTCCTGTTCTACGCCTTGGCCTGGTTCCTGTTTCCGCGCTCGCCGATCGGTCTGCGCCTGGCCTTTGCGGTCGTCATCGAGGGCGGCTGGGAGCTCCTGGAAAACAGCCCGTTCATCATCGAACGCTACCGCGCCGGCACCATTTCGCTGGACTACTATGGCGACTCGATCATCAATTCCGTGTCCGACACACTGGCCATGGTGCTGGGATTTGTGATGGCCAGAAAGCTACCTATATCAGTCGTCGTCGGCCTCGCCTTCATCTTCGAACTGGGCGTCGGCTATCTCGTCCGGGACAATCTGACGCTCAACGTGATCATGCTGCTGCATCCGTTCGAGCCCATCAAGCAGTGGCAAAGTGGAATTTAGTGATATGACCACCTTCTCTCCCCGTGAAATCGTTTCGGAACTCGACCGCTTCATCATCGGCCAGAAGGACGCCAAGCGCGCCGTGGCCATCGCCTTGCGCAACCGCTGGCGCCGCCAGCAGCTGGAAGGCCAGATGCGCGAAGAGGTGATGCCGAAGAACATCCTGATGATCGGCCCGACCGGCGTCGGCAAGACCGAGATATCGCGCCGCCTGGCGCGGCTCGCCGGCGCGCCCTTCGTCAAGGTCGAGGCCACCAAGTTCACCGAGGTCGGCTATGTCGGCCGCGATGTCGAGCAGATCATCCGCGACCTCGTCGAGATCGCCATCGGCCTGGTGCGCGAGAAGATGCGCGAGGACGTCAAGGCGCGTGCCCACATCAACGCCGAGGAACGCGTGCTGGAAGCCCTCGTCGGCAAGACGGCGAGCCCTGCGACGCGCGACAGCTTCCGCAAGAAGCTGCGCGACGGCGAGCTCGATGACAAGGAGATCGAGGTCGAAGTGGCCGACACCGGCAATGGCGGCATGCCCGGCTTCGAGATTCCCGGCATGCCCGGCGGCAATATCGGCGTACTCAACATCAACGACATGCTGTCGAAGGCGATGGGCGGCAAGAAGACCAAGAGCCGCAAGACCACGGTCAAGGAATCCTATGCGCTGTTGATCAGCGACGAATCCGACAAGCTGCTCGACCAGGACGAGGTGGTGCGCAGGGCGCTCGAATCGACCGAAAACGACGGCATCGTCTTCCTCGACGAGATCGACAAGATCGCCTCGCGCGAGGGGGGCATCGGTGCCGGCGTGTCGCGCGAGGGCGTGCAGCGCGACCTGCTTCCGCTGGTTGAGGGCACGACGGTGGCGACCAAATACGGACCGGTGAAGACCGACCACATCCTGTTCATCGCCTCGGGTGCGTTCCACGTTGCCAAGCCGTCCGACCTTTTGCCGGAGCTGCAGGGCCGCCTGCCTATCCGCGTCGAACTGCGCGCGCTGGAGAAGGACGATTTCGTCCGCATCCTCACAGAGACGGAAGCCAGCCTTATCAAGCAGTATATCGCGCTGATGAAGACGGAAGGCGTCGACCTGACCTTCACCGACGACGCCATCGATTCGCTCGCCGGCATCGCCGTCGACCTCAACGCCAGCGTCGAAAACATCGGCGCAAGGCGGCTGCAGACGGTCATGGAGCGCGTGCTGGACGAGATCTCCTACGATGCGCCGGACCGCAACGGCACCAGCGTCACCATCGACGCTGCCTATGTGGAAAAGCATGTCGGCGACCTCTCCAGAAACACAGATTTGTCGCGATTCATCCTTTAAACAACGGCGCCGGTCAGTCCGGCGCCGGTTTAGGCACCAACTTCCGGCAAACAGCACCATGTGTGGCCGGATGGTATCATCGGGCCACCTTTCGTCTTGCCGTGTGACGGGGCGCTCTCGACTCAACCCGGAGCACTCCCTAGTTTGCGCGGCAATTCTCTAGGCGGCGGCGCATGAAAAAACTGATCCTGGTCATTCTCAGCTTGACGCTGGCGGCGACGCTGTTCGCCGCCGACGCGGCAACATTGGTGCCGGCGGGCAATCGCAACGCCGTGCAGCCCGACATACCCGGCGCTTCCAGTCGCCGCACCCAGGCCACCAACACCACCTTCCAGGCCAAATACCGCAAGGTCTACGCCTTGCTGCAGAGTGATGCCGAACTGCGCGCCAAGATCAAGAAGGCGGCCGCTGCTTACGGCATCAACCCCTTGCACATCGTCGGCGCCATCGTCGGCGAGCACACCTACAATGTCGACGCCTACGACCGGCTGCAGACCTATTACGTCAAGGCGATCTCCTACCTCTCCAGCAAGCTCTCCTTCGCTTATGACGGCGAGGACATCACCGATTTCGTGCAGCGGCCGGAATTCAAGAAATGCACGATGTCCGACAGCTACGATCTGTGGGAATGCCGCGAGCAGGTGTGGAACCACTCTTTCCGCGGCAAGACCGTCGGCGGCACAAGCTTTCCCAACGACCGCTTCGGCGCCACCTTCTTCCAGCCCTATTATGCCGGCCAGACCTTTGGCCTCGGCCAGCTCAACCCGCTGACCGCGCTGCAGATGAGCGATCTCGTCCACAAGGTTTCGGGGTTGCCCGAGCTCGATGTCGGCGATCCGAATGGGGTCTACAAGACGATTATGGATCCAGATCTGACGCTGCCCTATGTGGCGGCGACGATCAAGAAATCGATCGATGCCTACAAAAATATTGCCGGCTTCGACATCTCGGGCAATCCGGGGCTCACCGCCACGCTCTACAATGTCGGCAATCCCGAGCAGCGCGCCTATGCGCTGAAGGCCGAAAACGACAAGCGCCGCGCCGCCGGCGAACCGGTGAAACTGCCGGAAGAGAATTATTATGGCTGGCTGGTCAACGACAAGCTGGACGAGCTGAAGGTGCTGTTTTAGGGGCCTTCTACCTCCCCCTTGTGGGGAGGTCGGGCCGAAGGTCCGGGTGGGGTCGGTGCCGCACCCCCCACCCCGCTGCTTTCGCAGCGACCCACAAGGGGGGAGGGTAAGCCTAGGCCGCCAGCAGCGACTTCAGCTTCACATCCTGCGATCCCAGCGCTTCCGGCGCCGGCTTTGCCCGCTTGGCGATCAGCATCTCTGCCAGCCTGATGTCGCGCGCCACCGCATTGCCGGGACCGATACCACTCGCCGCCACCAGCCGGCCATCGTCGGCCAGATGAAACAGGATGAACGCGCCATCGTCGAGGTCGCGGCGCACCGTGCTTTTGCCCTCGTCGGAAAGTCCGGCAATCTGCAGGCTGAGCCCATACTGATCCGACCAGAACCACGGCACCGCTGCATGCGCCTCGCCGGCGCCCAGCATGTTCCTCGCTGCCAGCGCGCCCTGTTCCTGGGCGTTGCGCCAGGCCTCCAGCCGCACCCGGCGGCCAGCATAGATGGCTAGCGGAAACGCACAGCAATCACCCGCGGCGAAGATGTCCGGATCGTCGGTGCGCAGTTCGGCGTTGACGACAATGCCGTTATCGACGGACAGGCCCGCTTCGACGGCAAGGCCGGTGACCGGCACGGCGCCGATGCCGATGACGGCCAGATCGGCAACGATCTCTTGTCCGTCGGCGAGCGCAATGCACACCTCGGTGCCGTCATCGGCGATGGAGATGATGCCCTGACTGGTCAGGATTTTCACGCCCTCGGCTTCATGCGCTTGATGGACAATCTGCGCGATTTCGGCCGGCACACCGCGCATCAGGATGCGCGGCTGCGCCTCGATGACGGTGACCGCAACCCCGAGCTTGCGCGCCGAAGCGGCGAGTTCGAGGCCGATAAAGCCGCCACCAATGATGGCGATGCGGTTTGCGGGGCTGAGGTGACTGCGAATGGCGAGTGCGTCGGCAAAGGTGCGGAGGTAGACGCAGCGCGCACCCAACCCCGGCATGGGCAGCTTGCGCGGTGTCGAACCGGTCGCCAGCAGCAGTTTGTCGTAGGCGAGCACCGAACTGTCAGACAGCCGCACCAGATGCGCCGCGCGGTCGATAGCCACGGCTTGCACGGAATGGATATGGCGTATGGACCGTTCCGCCAGAATTTCGTCGCTGGCGATCGCCTTGATTTCAGGCGCATCGCTGACCATCGCGTCTTTCGACAAAGGAGGCCGCTCATAGGGCAGGTGCGGTTCGTCACCGACCAGCGTCACCGGGCCGTCATAGCCGAGCTCGCGCAGTGTCAGCGCTGCCCGCCCGCCACATTCGCCGGCGCCGATGATGACCATCCCCGCTTGCATCGCCATCATCCGATCTGGATCAGCACTTTGCCCGCCTCGACCTTGACCGGATAAGTCGCGAGGTTGACGCAGACCGGTGCGCCGCGTGCGGCGCCCGTCTTGTAATTGAAGCGGCCATTATGCTTGGGGCATTCGATGATGTCGTCCATCACCAGCCCGTCGGCCAGATGCACCTTTTCATGTGTGCACAGGCCATCGGTGGCGAAATAGTCATCGTCCGGGCTGCGAAAGATGGCGAAGGTGCGGCCGCCATGATCGAAGCGCATGACATCCTCTTCGTCGATATCGCCGGCCGCACAGGCCTCGACCCAGTCACTCATTTTCTCTCTCCAAAAATCGGATCGCCGCGATCATTCCGCCGCGGCGGCGACGGCATCGTTGTGGAATTCCTCGCGGTACGGCCGCGCCGTCGGCGGTAGTTCGCGCTTGAGGAAATAATCCTCGTTGCGCAGCTGGCGCAGGAAGGCCGGGATCATCTCGCGATAGCCGGCCAGGATCGACGGCGTCGGCGCAGGCAGATCGTGCTTGATCAGCGCATGCAGCTTCGGCAGCGCGTGATAGGGCACCATCGGGAACATGTGGTGTTCGACGTGATAATTCATGTTCCAGTAGATGAAGCGGCTGATCGGGTTGATGTAGACGGTGCGGCTGTTCAGCCGGTGGTCGACGACATTGTCGGCGAGCCCACCATGCTGCAGCAGGCCGACCATGACGTGATGCCAGGCGCCGTAGAGCCGGGGCAGGCCGACCAGCATGAGCGGCAGCCATGAGCCGAAATAGATCGCCAGCGCGATGGTCACGGCATAGATCGCCGTCCAGATGCGAGCGACATGGATCGCCCTGGGCTGTTCCTGTTCCGGGATAAAAGTCTTTTCCGCCGCGCTGATGTTGCCGGCGGCGTTGCGCAGCATGTCTGACATCGCACGCCAGGCATCGAGCACGCCGACGAAGGCGAGGACGACACGCAGCAGGTCCGGCGGCCGCATCACCGATATCTCAGGATCGCGGCCGACGATGATGGTGTCGGTGTGGTGGCGGGTGTGGCTCCAGCGCCAGGTCACCGGATTGCGCATGATCATGAAGCTGGCGATCTGGTAGACCGCGTCGTTCATCCACTGCGTGCGGAAGGCGGTGCCGTGGCCGCATTCGTGCCAGCGCGAATCGGTCGAGGAGCCGTAGAGCACGCCATAGACGAAGAAGAATGGCACGCACCACAACGTGCCCCAGAACCAGGCGCCGCCTGCCGCGCTAAGGATGAGCGCGCCGAGCCAGATGATGGTGTCGCGGATCGCCGGCTGGTCCGAGCGCTGCATCAGCTCTTTCATCTGCTTGCGCGAGACATCGGTGTGATACCACTCGGCCGCCGACAGCCCGGTCTCGACGGCGAGCCTGGCGTCGCGGCCGATCAGGCTGTAGTCGCGCCGGGACGGTGCTGCGTCCATCACTGCCGTCATCGAGGTTCCTCCATCAGCGCCTTGCGATCAGCCCACAATGGAAGCTCGGGCGCAATAGCTGAGAATTCAAAATAGCGCCAAGCCATGATAGTCTCAATATCATAAAGATAGTTTCTATCATTTCATATCAGAATGAGGTAATCTCAGTTCGCAAGCAGCGGAGGATCCATGGCAAAGCGGCCAACCATCACCGATCTGGCGCGCATCTCCGGCGTTAGCGTCGCCACCGTCGACCGGGTGTTGAACAACCGGCTGCCGGTGCGCGAGGAAACCGCGCGCCGTGTCTATGAGGCCGCGACCGGTATCGGCTATCACGCCGCCGGGCTGATCAAACAGCGCATGCGCCAGGAATTGCCGGAATACCGACTCGGCTTTCTGCTGCTGCGCGGCAATGATGTCTTCTACGGCGATTTCGCGCGGGAACTGGAAGTGGCGGTCTCGCAATCGCAGCGCTTTCGCGGCGTCGCCACCATCGACTTCGCCAGTTCGCTCGCCGCCGACGAGATCGCCGCCCAGATGCGCAGACTGGCGGCGAAATCCAGGGCCATCGCCGTTGTCGGGCCGGACCATCCAACGTTGACGGCGGCGGTGGAGGCGCTGAAGGCGAGGGGGCAACCGGTCTTCTCGCTGCTGTCGGACTTTGCCGCCGGCATCCGAGAGGGCTATGTCGGCCTCGACAACCGCAAGGTCGGTCGCACCGCGGCCTGGATGATCGCCAAGGCGGCGCCGAAGCCCGGCAAGGTCGCCCTTTTCGTCGGCAGCCATCGCTTCCACGGCCATGAGCTGCGCGAGATCGGCTTTCGCTCCTTCTTCCGCGAACACGCGCCGGAGTTTGCCGTGATGGAAACGCTGGTCAATCTGGAAGCCAACCGGGTGACCCACGATGCGATGATCGATCTCCTGGCGCGCTATCCGGATCTTGCCGGCTGCTACGTCGCCGGCGGCGGCATGGAAGGCGCGGTCTCGGCGCTGCGGGCGGCGAAGCCGGCAAACATGCCGGTGGTCGTCTGCAACGAGATCAACGCCGAATCGCGCGCAGCACTCGCCGACAACATCCTGACCATGGTGATCTCGACACCGCTCGCCGCTCTGTGCCGCGAGCTCGTCGGGCTGATGGCGCATGCCATCGAGGCCGGCGCCGCCAATGCGCCGGGCCAGACCTTTCTGCCCTTCGACATCTACGTGCCGGAAAACATTTGACCCTCGCCGGCGAGAGTCGGCCCGGAAATGATAGAATCTATCAGAGCGAGCCGAAAATCCGCCATCCGACCGCGGAATCACCCTTGACGTCGCGGCGGAAAATGGAATAAATATTTCACCAACTAGGTATTTTGGTTCTTTCGTTCCGGAACATCTGTTTCAAACAGGGAGCCTGGCGTTCCAATCCTTGGGAAAACGCCGTCCGGAACAGAGACGACATAGGGAGAGATTCCTCGGGCGATCGGGGATTCCGGGTAGATCGGTGCAGCCGGACACCAAATGTGGAGGAGAAACACAATGAAGAAACTGATTTTGGGCGTCGCCTTTGCGGCGCTGATGAGTTCGTCCGCTTTTGCCGCCAAGATCGGCGTGTCGATGGCCAAGTTCGACGACAACTTCCTGACCGTGCTGCGCAACGGCATGATCGAGCAGGCCAAGGGCATGAGCGGCGTCGAGTTGCAGGTCGAAGACGCACAGAACGACGTCGCCAAGCAGCTCGACCAGATCAAGAACTTCGCCGCCTCAGGCGTCGACGCCATCATCGTCAACCCGGTCGACACTTCGGCCACGCAGGCGATGTCCGATGCCGCCGCCGCCGCCAAGATCCCGCTCGTCTACGTCAACCGCGAGCCGGTCAACGTCGACTCGCTGCCCGACAACCAGGCCTTCGTCGCCTCGAACGAGGCCGATTCCGGCACGCTCGAGACCAAGGAAGTCTGCCGCCTGTTCACGGAAGCCGGCAAGAAGGAAGCCAATGTCTATGTCATCATGGGCGAGCTTTCCAACCAGGCCGCCGTGCAGCGTACCAAGGACATCGACGATGTCATCGCCACGCCTGAGTGCAGCTTCATCAAGATCATCGACAAGCAGACCTCGAACTGGAACCGTGACGAAGCGCAGAACCTGATGACCAACTGGCTGTCGACCGGCAAGCCGTTCGACGGCGTCATCGCCAACAATGACGAAAGCGCCATCGGCGCCATCCAGGCGATGAAGGCCGCCAACGTCGACATGAAGTCGGTGGTCGTCGGCGGCGTCGACGCCACGCAGGACGCGCTGGCCGCCATGCAGGCGGGCGATCTCGACGCAACGGTGTTCCAGGACGCGGCCGGCCAAGGCGCGGGCGCTCTCGATGCAGCTTTGAAGCTGGCCAAGGGCGAGAAGGTCGAGCACAAGGTCTACGTGCCCTTCCAACTGGTGACGCCGGCCAACATCGACAAGTTCCTGAAGAAGAACTGAGGCAAGCGCTTCGCTCGACCAACGGAGCGGCGCATCAACATCCGTGCCGCTCTTGTCTCCCTCACCGCCCTGACGGGCGGGAGGGCAGGTGTGGCCTCACGGAGGACAAGACATGTCACAGACATCGCATGGCGTCGGCGGGGTCAGCTATGACGCGAAGAAGCGGACATGGCCGGCCGAATTCAACGTCTTCCTGGCGCTCATCATTCTCGTCATCGTCTTCGAACTGATCGGCCGCATCTTTCTTGGCGACTCCTTCCTGTTCAACACCCGCGACAATGTCGCAGGGATCTTCAACGAGGCCCGCCTGCAGATTATCATCCTGCAGGTGTCGATCGTCGGCATCATCGCCATCGGCGTCACGCAAGTAATCATTTGCGGCGGCATCGATCTGTCCTCGGGCTCGATCGTCGGCGCCACTGCAATGATCGCCATGAGCTTCGCCCAGGTGGCGACGGTCAACGGCAACCCCAACCCCAAGGCGATGTTCCTGGCGCAAGGCTGGACCGACCTGCCGGTCATCGTGCCGGTGCTGGTCGCGATCGGCTGCGGCATGCTCGCCGGCCTGATCAACGGCTCGTTGATCGCCTACACGCGCATCCCGCCCTTCATCGCCACCCTCGGCATGATGATCACAGCGCGCGGCATCGCCAAATGGTGGTCCAAGGGCCAGCCGATCTCGTTTCCCACCGACAGTTTTGCCGCCATCAGCACCGGCTCGAGGCCGGTCATCATCTTCCTGGCGCTGGCGGTGCTGTTCCAGCTGATCCTGACCTATACGCGCTACGGCAAGCATTGTTATGCCATCGGGTCCAATGAGGATGCCGCGCGCATGTCCGGCATCAAGATCCCCAATCACAAGATCCTCGTTTACACGATCGCCGGCATTCTTGCCTCGCTCGCCGCGGTCGTGCTGTGCTCCAAGAACCTGACCGCCCAGTCCGGCATGGGTGTGATGTACGAGCTCGACGCCATCGCCATGGCGGTCATCGGCGGCGTTTCGCTGTCGGGCGGTCGCGGTTCGATCATCGGCACGGTGATCGGCGCGCTGATCTTCGGCGTCATCATTTCCGGCTTCACCTTCCTGCGCCTCGACGCCTACTATCAGGAGATGGTCAAGGGCGTGATCATCGTCGGCGCGGTCGTGCTCGACCAGTGGCGTCAACGCATGCGGGCATTGAGGGCTTGACCATGTCAGACATCGTCCTGAAGACCGAAAACCTCACCAAGCGCTATGGCGGCGTGCATGCGCTGGAAGGCGCCAATTTCGAGCTGCGCAAGGGCGAACATGTCGCCATCATGGGCGACAATGGCGCCGGCAAATCAACCTTCGTGCGCCAGATCACCGCTGTCGAGCAACGCACCAGCGGCCAAATCTGGTTCGACGGCAAGGAAGTGAATTTTGCCGGGCCGATCGAGGCCCGCACGGCGGGCATCGAGACGGTCTTCCAGAACCTGGCGCTCGCCGACGATCTCGACGTGCCGTCGAACCTGTTCCTCGGCCGTGAAAAGGTGCTGTTCAATCTCGGCCCGTTCTCGATCCTCGACCGCAAATACATGCGCAAGGCGACCGAGGCGGCGCTTATCCGCACGGCGGTGAAAATCCCCAATCTGTCGAACACCATCCGCCACATGTCGGGCGGCCAGCGGCAATGCGTGGCGATCGCCCGGACCGCAACCTTCGCCTCCAAGCTGATCATCATGGACGAGCCGACGGCGGCGCTCGGCGTGCAGGAGACCGCGCAGGTCGAAAACATCATCCGCACGCTGAAGGACAATGGCGAGCCGCTGATCCTGATCAGCCACAATATGCGTCAGGTGTTCGACCTGTGCGACCGCATCGTCGTCTTCCGGCGTGGCCGCATCGTCGCCAATCTGCGAAAGGAAAACACCGACGGCCAGGACATCGTCTCCTACATCACCGGCGCCAAGACCGGGGAGGCGGAGCTCGCGGCCTAAACAGGGCGACCGCCCTGTTTCCGGACGTTAAGAAATAGCCTTGCCACCTTCCCCAGACAGAAAGGTGCGCACACAACTCTCTCTCGAACCCATCCCCCTAGAGGAAATTTCCATGACTGTTCGTTTCGCTCTCCTTGGTGCCGGCCGCATCGGCAAGGTCCACGCCCGCGCCGTCGGCTCCAACCCCGACGCAAAGCTGGTAGCGGTGGCTGACGCCTTCGAGAAGGCTGCGACCGAGCTGGCGACTGCCTATGGCGCCGAGGTGCGCAGCATAGATGCCATCGAGAAGTCCAAGGACATCGACGCCGTCGTCATCTGCACGCCGACCGACACCCATGCCGATCTGATCGAGCGCTTTGCCAAGGCCGGCAAGGCGATCTTCTGCGAGAAGCCGATCGACCTCAACGTCAAGCGCGTGGAGAAATGCCTGGCCGTGGTCGACAAGGCCAAGGCGACGCTGATGGTCGGCTTCAACAGGCGTTTCGATCCGCATTTCGCCGCCGTGCGCAAGGCGATCGACGACGGCGCCATCGGCACTGTCGAAATGGTCACCATCACCTCGCGCGATCCGGGCGCCCCGCCGGTCGACTACATCAAGCGCTCGGGCGGCATTTTTCGCGACATGACCATCCACGATTTCGACATGGCGCGCTTCCTCCTCGGCGAGGAGGTGGTAGCGGTCAGTGCCCATGCCTCGGTGCTGGTGGACAAGAAGATCGGCGAGGCCGGCGATTTCGATAGCGTCAGCGTCATCCTCGAGACCGCATCGGGCAAGCAGGCCGTCATCTCCAACTCGCGCCGCGCCACCTATGGCTACGACCAGCGCATCGAGGTGCATGGTTCCAAGGGCATGGTCGCCGCCGAAAACCAGCGGCCGGTGTCGATCGAACTGGCCAATGAGAAGGGCTATACGCGCCCGCCGCTGCACGATTTCTTCATGACCCGCTATCTCGACGCCTACGCCATCGAGATTGCCGCCTTCATCGCCGCCGCGACCTCGGGCAAGAAGGCATCGCCGAGCGGCGCCGACGGCCTCGTGGCGCTGAAGCTGGCCGATGCGGCGCTGAAATCGGCGACGTCAGGCAAGACCGTCCGCCTCGACAAGTAAGATCCGAAACTCACTTCAGGGAGCAGAGCGATGAGCACATCCGCCGATCGCAATTCGAAGACGCGCGCCATCGTCACCGGCGGCGCGCAAGGCATCGGCTTTGCCGTCGGCGAGGCATTGGCCGACGAAGGCTGCCGGGCGCTGGCGCTCATCGGCCGCTCGCAGGAGAAGGGCGACAAGGCCGTCGCCCATTTCAAGAAGGCCGGCGTCGACGCCATCTTCATCAGCGCCGACGTCTCGAAAGTGGCCGACTGCAAGCGTGCGGTCGCGACCGCCATTTCGCATTTCGGGACCATCAACGCGCTGGTCAACGCCGCCGCCACGTCCGCACGCGGGTCATTGGTCGAAACCTCCGAAGAGGTTTTCGACCAGATCTTTCAGACCAATGTGCGCGGCCCCTTCTTCCTGATGCAGGGCGTGGTGGCTCACCTGTTGGATAAGAAGGCACCCGGCTCGATCGTCAACGTGCTGTCGATGTCGGCGCATTGCGGCCAGTCTTTCCTGGCCCCCTATTCCTCCAGCAAGGGCGCGCTGGCGACGCTGACCAAGAACGTTGCCAACGCCTATCGCTTCAACCGCATCCGCTGCAACGCCGTGCTGCCCGGCTGGATGGACACCGAAGGCGAGGACATCGTGCAGAAGAAATGGCACGGCGCTTCCGACGACTGGCTGGCAAAGGCCGAAGCCGGCCAGCCGATGGGGCAGCTGGTGAAGCCGGATCAGCTCGCGCGGCTGATCAGCTATATGGTGAGCCCGCAATCCGGCGTCATCACCGGGTCATTGGTCGACTATGACCAGAATGTTGCGGGGGCATCACCGGAGTAAGGAGCCGGCGGCGCGGCCGGCCCTTTCTCCCCGTCACTATACGGGGAGAAATGCCCGGCAGGGCAATGAGGGGCAGCACTGACTTTGACGGCTACAGGGTCGATTGAGGTCGGCGCCTTGGCCCTGTCCTATCCTCCGACGCAAGCGCCGCCCCTCACCTGCCTGTCGGCATCCTCTCCCCGTATAGTGACGGGGAGAGGGCCGCTCGCCGGCGATTCGCCAACTCATTTACGGCACGTGACAAACGCTCTAGCTTCGATTATATGAGCCTCATGATCAACCTGTCCGCCACGTATTGGTACTTTAGCAGCTCGCTGGCGGCGGGAGGATTGCGCTCGATCTGAAGATTGCAGCAACAAGTCCGAACAGCCGCCAGACCTGGCGGCTTTTTTGTTTCAGCCGGCAGGTCTCCTAAAAAAACAGGAGCAGAAAGCCGTGTTGACCACCACAGACGACCTTCGGGTCACCGAAATCAGGGCATTGAGCACGCCGGAAGAGGTGATGCGCGAGATACCGCGCACGCTGACGGCGACGCGCACCGTCGCCACGTCGCGCAACGCCATCCATTCCATCCTTACGGGGGCCGACGATCGACTGCTTGTCATCGTCGGCCCTTGTTCCATCCACGATCCGGTCGCGGCCGTTGACTATGCCAGCCGTCTGGCGGCGCTGCGCGAGACCCTGTCCGACCGGCTCGAGATCGTCATGCGCGTCTATTTCGAGAAGCCGCGCACCACGGTCGGCTGGAAGGGCCTGATCAACGATCCCGACCTGGACGGCAGTTTCAACATCGAGAAAGGGTTGCGCATGGCGCGCAACGTCTTGTCGGCCGTCAACAATCTCGGCCTGCCGGCAGCGACCGAGTTCCTTGACATGACCATCCCGCAATACATTGCCGACCTCGTCGCCTGGGGCGCCATCGGCGCGCGCACCACCGAAAGCCAAATCCACCGCGAGCTGGCATCGGGCCTGTCCTGCCCCGTCGGCTTCAAGAACGGCACCGACGGCAATCTCAGGATCGCCGCCGAGGCGGTGAAATCGGCTGCTCAGCCGCATCATTTCATGGCGGTGACCAAGGGCGGCCGCAGCGCCATTGCCGCAACCACCGGCAACGAAGACTGCCACGTCATCCTGCGCGGCGGCGTTCAGCCGAACTACGATGCGGCGAGCGTCGAGGCCGCCTCAGTCGAACTCGCCCGCATCGGCGTTGCGCCCCGGCTGATGATCGATGTCAGCCACGCCAACTCAGGCAAGAAGCCGGAGAACCAGCCCAAAGTGGCGGCCGACGTCGCTGGCCAGGTCGCGGCGGGCGACGAGCGCATCATCGGCGTCATGATCGAGAGCAATCTCGTCGCCGGACGGCAGGATGTGGTGCCCGGCAAGCCGCTTACCTACGGCCAGAGCGTCACCGATGGCTGCATCGACTGGGCAACCACCGAGACGGTGCTGCACGGCCTCGCCGGCGCCGTCGAATGGCGCCGCTCAGCACGCCGCGCCATGATGGAGAGCCGGCAGGGCGCCGCGTAATCTCCTTCTCCCCCTGAGGGGTCCGAAGGACGGGGCGAGACCCGTGGCTCGCCCCGGGCGGTGGATCGGCGCGCAGTGCCGAGACGGATGAGGGGTACAGGAAGAAACGCGGCGTGATCGCTTGGTCGGGGATCACGCCGCCTTCAAACCGTGCCAGGCGGTCAGCACCGAAACCACAATCAGAAGCAGTCCGGCCGCCCGGCCGGCAAATATGGTCGCCCGCGGATTGGCAACCAGCAGGTTGCGGCTGCGCCCGGCTGATACTGCGAGCCCGCCATAGACGGCAAACTGCGTGGCGACCGTCATCAATCCCATGATTGTCGCCTGCATCCAGATCGGGCCATAGGCCGGCTTCAGGAATTGCGGATAGACCGCGAAGACGAAGAGATAGGCTTTGGGATTGATCAGGCAGATTACCAGCCCCTGGCGAAACGCCTTCCATGCGGAGCGGCTGCCGGCCGGCCCGTCTTGGCCGACCTTGATCGAGCTGCGCATCAGCGACAGGCCGATATAGGCCATGTAGACGGCGCCCGCGATCAACAGCGGGTTGTAGAGGATCGGCACGAAATGCATCAGCAGGCCGACGCCGACGGCGCCGTTCAGCGTATGCACCATGCCGCCCGTCATGATGCCGCCGGTCGCGGCAAGCCCCCTGTTGCCGCCGCCGGTCAGCGCATTGGCAAGCACGAACAGCATATCCATTCCGGGCACGATGATGATGCCGAACAGCAGGATAAAGAAAAGCCAGAGATTTTCCGCGTAACTCATGTCAGTTGCCTGTCGCTTCCTGCCAGTGTGCCGTTGGGGAATTTGTTGATTTTCAACCCGATAGGCAGTCCAATAGATCATCCCAACTGACGGGGATGTGTCAGTAGCGTTTCATCAGGGAGAGGAAATGCGCAAGGCGTCGCGCCTGTTCGAGATCATCCAGATCCTGCGGCTGGCGCGGCAGTCGGTGACGGCGGCCATGATTGCCGAGCAGCTGGAAGTGACGGTGCGTTCGATCTATCGCGACATCGCCGCCCTGCAGGCGATGCGCGTGCCGATCGAGGGCGGGCGCGGCATCGGTTACATCCTGCGCCCAGGCTTCGACCTGCCGCCGCTGATGTTTTCGATCGAGGAGATGGAGGCGATCGTGCTGTCGCTGGCGCTGCTGGAGCGCACCGGAGACAGCGAACTCAAACAGGCAGCCAAGCGCGTCAGCGCCAAAATTGCAGGTGCTGTGCCGCCGCCCTTGCGCCAGGCTTTCGACGCCAATGCGTTGCATGTCTGGGGGTTCGCCGCGCCCGCAATCGGCACGATCGATCTGGCGCTGGTGCGCCGCGCCATCCGCGACGAGGAGAAGCTCGACCTCTCCTATCGCGACGAAATGGGCCGCGCTTCCGAGCGGCTGATCCGCCCGATCGCACTGATCTACTACGCCGAGACCGCCAACATCGTCGCCTGGTGCGAACTGCGCCAGGCGATCCGCAATTTCCGCAGCGACCGCATCGAGGATTGCCGGGCGACCGGCCTGCGCTTCAAGGGCGAAGGCGATCGTCTGCGGCAGGTCTGGGTCGACGGTTGGGAGACGAACGCTGTGGCCGCGGCCGGCTAGAGCGGTTCATCGTTTCACGGAACCGGCGAACCGCTCTATCTCTTTGTTTTTACGCAATTCCCAAGGGAAAGCGCTACGCGCTTTTCCCGGGAAAACCGCACACACGTTTCCTGGAATTGCTTAGGCGAGCAGATATTACCGCACGTCCACCCAGCGCTTTTCCTCGAATGAGCGCGCCATGGCGTGCACGGTGCGCTCGATCTCCAGCCCTTCGGCGAATTCGATCACCCGCGCCGGCTTGCCGGCAAGCCGGGTCAGCAATTCGTGGCACTCGATGATCTTGAGGTCGTTGAAACCAAGGCCGTGGCCCGGCGCCGGCAGGAAGGCGTCGTAGGGTTTGTGGTGCGGCGCCACCAATATGGTGCGGTAGCCCTGCTCGGTCGGGCGGTCGGCGGTGACGTAAAGCTGGATTTCGTTCATCCGCTCCTGATCGAACAGGATCGATCCCTTGGAGCCGAAAATCTGGATGGCGATGCGGCCCTTGCGGCCCCAGGCCGAGCGGTTGACCAGCAGCGTGCCGGCAATGCCGTTTTCCAGATGCATCAGCACGCTGGCAATGTCGTAGGTCTCGACGGCGCGGCGGCCGCCGCTGGCCAGCTTGCGGTCGGCATAGGGCTTGGCCATGTCGCAGATGACGCTGGCGACCCGTCCGAACAGGATGCTGACCAGCGACAGCGGGTGCACGGCGAAATCGTCGAGCGCGCCATAGCCGGACGCCGCCTCATGCTTCCAGAAGAACAGCGCTTCCGGGTCGGCCATGAAGTCCTCGTCCATCTCGATGCGCAGATGGTTGACCTCGCCGATGATCTTCTCCTCCAGTAGCGCGCCGATGTGCCGGATCGCCGGGCTCTGTATGTAGTTGTAGCCCAGCGCTGCGACCTTGCCGGACTTCTTCGCCGCGGCTGCCATCGCCTCGGCCTCGGCAAAGCTCGGCGCCATCGGCTTTTCGCACCACAAATGCTTGCCGGCTTCGAGGATGGCGATGGCCATTTCCGGATGGAACTGGTTGGGTGTGGTCAAGGAGACGATATCGACCGCCGGATCGTTGACGACGGCGCGCCAGTCGCCCGACGCCTTGGCGAAGCCGAACTCGCCCGCCTTGCGTTTGGCAAGCTCCTCATTGACCTCGCCGAGATGAACCAGTTTTGGCTTGGCGACATCCGGAAAGACGGCACCGACGGCACTCCACGCTATGGCGTGGCACTTGCCCATGAAACCCGTGCCGATAAGACCGACGCCGACCATCTTCTTCTCCACTCGCCTAAATTCCTCGGTGGATGAATTAGTCCATTTTCTCCAGAAATGGAATGTCTGCCTCATTTTTTATGGCGTTCTTGCGCTGGCTGGCTATGATGGGGCAGAGAGGACGTTTCACGGATGAGCTTGGACGGGCCGACGATGGACGAACGGGTACCTCGCGACTTCGAGACGCTGCGCGCCACGATCCTCGATCGCCGCGAAACCTTGCCCAAGCGCATTGCCCAGATTGCCGCCTACTCGCTCGACAACCCTGATGACATCGCCTTCGGCACCGCCGCCAGCATCGCCGCTTCGGCCGGCGTACAACCCTCGACCCTGATCCGCTTTGCCCAGCAGCTTGGCTTCGACGGCTTCACCAGCCTGCAGCAGGTGTTTCGCGAGCGGCTGCGGGAGCGCAACTCCTCCTATGACGAGCGCTTGCAGGCGCTGCGCGCCAAGGCCGATGCGGGTGCGGGCCATCGCGCCATTTTCGACGGCTTCGTCGCTGCCGCCAGCACCTCGCTCAATGACATTTCGCGCACGCTGGACGAAGCCCATCTGGAAGACGCGATCTCGCTGCTGGCCAAGGCCGAGACCATCTATGTGCTCGCCAAGCGCCGCTCCTATCCGGTGGCAAGCTACATCGCCTATGCTTTGGGCAAATTGAAGATCCGCAACCAGCTGATCGAATCCGCCGCCGGCCTCAACGCCGAAATGGTCGCCTTCGCTACGCCGGCGGACGCCGTCATCGCCATCAGCTTCTCGCCCTACGCGCCGGCAACCATCGAGGAAGCCCGCACCATTTCCGAACAGGGCGTGCCGATCGTCGCCATCACCGACAGCTCGTTTTCGCCGCTGGCGCAGTTCGCCAGCGTCTGGTTCGAAGTCGCCGAGGCCGATTTCGCCGGCTTCCGCTCGTTGTCGGCAACCATGGCGCTGGCCATGGCGCTGACCGTCGGCGTCGGCGAGAAACGGCGCAGCACCGGCCGCAAGCGCAAAGGTTAGATCACCTCTACGGCCGCCTCGCCGGCCGCCGAAAGCCGCGCCGCATCACGCGCCGGCGGCGACCCGAACTGGCGGGCATATTCCCGGCTGAACTGGGAAGCGCTCTCATAGCCGACGGCAAAAGCGACGCTGGCAACATTGCCTGGCTGGGCGAGCAGCATATGGCGGGCCTCCAGCAGCCTTATCTGTTTTTGATACTGGATCGGACTCATCGCGGTCGCCGCCTTGAAGTGACGGTAAAAGGCAGCCTCGCTCATATGGGCGATCTGAGCGAGATCGCTGACCCGGATCGGCTGATGGCAATGCGTCCGGATCCAGGCGATCGCTTGGCCGATGCGGGACAGATGGCCATCGGCGCGCGCCAGCTGGCGAAGCTTCCCGCCCTGGGGTCCTTGCAGCAGCCGAAACAGCATCTCGCGTTCGAGCATGCTGGCCAGCACGGGAATCTCGGCCGGCCGGTCGAGCAGCCGCATGATGCGCCGCAATGCATCGAGCAAATCGTCATTGACGGGCGAGGTGGCGAAACTGTCGCCGCCAAGCGCGGGCTCGTGCTCGACAAGCAGGGCGGCGACGGCCTGCAGATCAAGGGTGAAGCCGATGGCGAGGTACGGGCGCCCGGCGCTCGCTTCGACGATCTGGCTGATGGTGGGCGTTTCCACCGTGTAGATGAAATAGCTGGCGGGATCGTAGCGCAGAGCCCTGTCGCCGATCAGAACCGTCTTCGCGCCCTGCAGCACGAACAGAATCCCGGACCCCCACACACCCGCGACCGGTGCTGTGGTGGTTTCGCTGCGGCCGATCGAAACATGCGGGATCGCCGTTCTCACCCGCCGTCCGTCTGCGTGACGGCCGGCAATATCGATCAGTTCCCGCAACGCCTCGCTCATGGCGCCAGCATGGCGCATCCGAACCGACCGGGCAAGCCGGATGAGAGGATCAGGCAAGAGGAAGAGAGGTTTCGGCGCGCGGCATTGGCGGCGAAGCGCCATCTCTGTGTCTCCGATATGGAGAAATGGAGATATCAAAATGACGACGACAAAAACCGCTGTGGTGACCGGCGCCAACAAGGGCATCGGCCGCGAAATCGCCCGACGGCTGGCGACGATGGGCTTCAAGGTGTGGCTCGGCGCCAGGGATGCCGGGCGCGGCATGGCGGCAGAACAAGAATTGCGCGCCGAAGGCCTGGACGTTCAATGGCTTGCGCTTGACGTTACGCAGGACGACAGCGTGGCGGCCGCCGCCAAAACCGTCGCCGCAGAAGGCCCCGGGCTCGATGTGCTGGTCAACAATGCCGGCATCGCCATCAACTATGAGCTGCCGCCGAGCGAGCAGCATCTGGCCGATATCAGGGCCACCTATGAGGTCAACGTGTTCGGCCCGATCCGCGTCACCCAGGCCTTCCTGCCGCTGCTGCTGGCAGCGCCGGCCGCGCGCATTGTCATGGTCAGCAGTTCGACCGGATCCATCGGTCGCGCGCTCGATTCGGGCACGCCGAACCATGCGGTCAACCTGTTGGGCTATGGCAGCTCCAAGACGGCGCTGAACGCCATCACCGTGGCCTTCGCCCGGGAGCTGGCGCCGAGCGGCATCAAAATCAACGCCGCGGCACCCGGCTATACCGCCACCGACCTCAACGGCTTTAAAGGCCACCGCACCGTGCAGCAGGCGGCCGAGATCGTGATACACTTGGCGACCCTGGATGCCGATGGCCCGAACGCCGGCTATTTCAACGACGACGGTCCGCTCCCCTGGTGAAGGAGCCGGACGCGAAAGTCCTCCGACGGCGATCATCCAAAGCACTTTTCCGAGAAGGAATGCTCATTCCATATTGACTATGGATTGGAATTATTATTTCATATTGGCGGCGTCACGCTGCCGCTCGCGCGTGTCCCCCAACTAGGTTGCAAAAGCAATTCCAGCGAAAGTGTGAGCGGTTTCGCGTCCGGAATTGCGTGAAATAAGAGTTAGAGTGGTTCGCCGTGAAACGGCTAGCCGCTCTAACGACAACAAGACTGACGGGAGGTTCCAATGAGCGAAGCCGTGGACGCGAAATACGCTCCGCTCGATGTTATCACCATCGGTCGCGCCTCCGTCGACCTTTATGGCCAGCAGATCGGCTCGCGGCTGGAGGATATCGGCTCCTTCGCCAAGTCGGTCGGCGGCTGCCCGGCCAACATCTCTGTGGGCACGGCAAGGCTCGGCCTGCGCTCGGCGCTGCTCACCCGCGTCGGCGACGAGCAGATGGGCCGCTTCATCCGCGAACAGCTGCGGCGCGAAGGCGTCAATGTCGACGGTCTCAAGACCGACAAGGAACGGCTGACGGCGCTGGTGCTGCTTTCGGTCGAGAGCGAAGGCGTTTCGCCGATGATTTTTTACCGTAGCGACTGCGCCGACATGGCGCTGGCGCCGGAAGACATTGACGAGGCCTTCATCGCCTCGGCGCGTTCCATCGTCGTCACCGGCACGCATTTTTCCCGACCCAACAGCGACGCCGCCCAGCGCAAAGCGATCCGCATCATCAAGGCCAAGGGTGGCAAGGTGGTGTTCGACGTCGACTACCGCCCCAACCTCTGGGGCCTCGCCGGCCATGCCGAAGGTTTTGAACGTTATGTGAAGTCCGACCGCGTCTCGGCGCAGCTGAAGACGGTATTGCCCGATTGTGACCTCATCGTCGGCACCGAGGAAGAGATCATGATCGCGTCCGGCGCCGATGATTGCCTGAGCGCGCTGAAAACCATCCGCTCGCTGTCCTCGGCGACCATCGTCCTGAAGCGCGGCGCCATGGGCTGCATCGTCTATGACGGGCCGATCAGCGACGACCTCGAAGACGGCATCGTCGGCAAGGGGTTCCCGATCGAGATCTACAATGTGCTCGGCGCCGGCGACGCTTTCATGTCCGGCTTCCTGCGCGGCTGGCTGGGTGGTGAAAACCATGCGACGTCGGCGACCTGGGCCAATGCCTGCGGCGCCTTTGCCGTGTCCCGGCTGCTCTGCGCGCCGGAATATCCGACGTTCGAGGAGTTGCAGTTCTTCCTCAAGAACGGCAGCAAGTACCTCGCTTTGCGCAAGGACGAAGCGATCAACCACATCCATTGGGCGACGACGCGTCGGCGCGACATCCCCTCGATGATGGCGCTCGCTTGCGACCACCGTGTGCAGCTCGAGGATGTGGCGGCCAAGACCGGCGCCGATCCGGCGCGCATCCGCGATTTCAAGGTGCTGGCGGTCAAGGCAGCGGCGAAGGTTGCCGCCGGCCGTGATGGCTACGGCATGCTGATCGACGAGAAGCATGGCCGCGAGGCGATGTTCGAATTCGCGCGCCATCCTTTTGCCTGGCTCGGCCGCCCGGTCGAACTGCCAGGCTCGCGGCCGCTGCGCTTCGAATTCTCGCAGGACATCGGCTCGCAGCTGGTGGAATGGCCGGTCGACCACTGCATCAAATGCCTGTGCTTCTACCATCCCGACGATCCGGCAGAACTCAAGGAAGAACAGCAACAGAAACTGCGCGCGCTGTTCGAGGCGGCGCGAAAGGTCGGCCGCGAATTGCTGGTCGAAATCATCGCCGGCAAGCACGGCAAGCTCGATGACACCACGATCCCGCGCGCGCTGGAAGAACTCTATGCGCTCGGCATCAAGCCGGATTGGTGGAAGCTCGAGCCGCAGGCCTCGGCCGGCGCCTGGGCCAAGATCGAGGCCGTCATCCTCAAGCACGATCCGTGGTGCCGTGGCGTCGTGCTGCTTGGGCTGGAAGCGCCGCAGGACGAGCTGGAAGCTGCCTTCGCCGCGACCGCCAAGGCGCCGATCGTCAAGGGCTTCGCCGTCGGCCGCACCATCTTTGTCCACGCCGCTGAACAGTGGCTGGCCGGCAAGATGTCGGATGACGAGGCCGTCGCCGACATGGCCGCGCGCTTCGAACAGTTGACCGAAGCGTGGCTTGCCGCGCGTGGCCGTAAAGCAGCATAAGAAGACGCGACGCAGGACTGCGGAGGAAAATACCATGAGCAAGACAATCCGCCTGACGATGGCGCAGGCGCTGACCCGCTTTCTCAGCAAGCAGATGACCGAGATCGACGGCAAAAAAGTGCCGATCTCCGGCGGCGTTTGGGCGATTTTCGGCCACGGCAATGTCGCAGGGATCGGCGAGGCGCTCTACCAGGTGCGCGATGAACTGCCGACCTTCCGCGCCCACAATGAACAGGCGATGGCGCATGCGGCGATCGCCTATGGCAAGGCTAATTTCCGCCGCCGCTTCATGGCCGCGACCTCGTCGATCGGCCCCGGCGCGCTCAACATGGTGACGGCGGCGGCGCTTGCGCATGTAAACAGGTTGCCCGTCCTGTTTTTGCCGGGCGATGTCTTCGCCAACCGCATCCCCGATCCGGTGCTGCAGCAGGCAGAGGATTTTTCCGACGGTACGGCGACGGTCAATGACTGCTTCCGTCCGGTGTCGCGCTATTTCGATCGCATCACCCGGTCGGAGCAGATCATTCCGGCGCTGAGCCGGGCCATGCAGGTGCTGACCGATCCGGCCGATTGCGGCCCGGTAACACTGTCGCTGTGTCAGGACGTGCAGGCCGAAGCCTATGACTATCCCGAAAGCTTCTTTGCCGAGCGGGTCTGGCACCAGCGTCGGCCGCGTCCGGACCGCCATGAATTGGCGGCCGCAGTCACGGCGCTCAAGGGCGCCAAGAAGCCGCTGATCATCGCCGGCGGCGGCGTGCTCTATTCGCAGGCATCGGACGAACTGGCAAAATTCGCCGAGACCGCAGGCATTCCGGTCTGCGAGACGCAAGGCGGCAAATCCTCGCTGCCCGACAATCATCGGCTCAACATGGCGGCGGTCGGCGTCACCGGCACATCCGCCGCCAACCGGCTGGCGGAAGAGGCCGATGTCGTGCTGGCCATCGGCACCCGCCTGCAGGATTTCACCACCGGCTCGTGGGCGCTGTTCAAGAATTCCGGCAAGACCATCATCGGGCTGAATGTGCAGCCTTTCGATGCCGGCAAGCACCGGGCTTTGCCGCTCGTCGCCGATGCGGCCGAAGGGCTCGCCGAACTCGGTGCTGGGCTCAAGGGCTGGAAGGCGCCTTCCGCATGGACCGACAATTCGGCCACCGGCAAGAAAGCCTGGCAGGCCGATGCCGGCAAGGTGACGGCCTCGACCAACGCCGCCTATCCCTCGGATGCGCAGGTGATCGGCGCCGTGCAACGCGCCCTGGGCTCCGGCGTGACCTTGCTGCATGCCGCCGGCGGTCTGCCAGGTGAATTGCACAAGCTCTGGCAGGCTGGCGCGCCCGGCTCCTACCACGCCGAATACGGTTTCTCGACCATGGGTTACGAGATTGCCGGCGGCCTCGGCGCCAAGATGGCCAAGCCCGATGAGGAAGTCGTCGTCATGATCGGCGACGGCTCCTACCTCATGCTGAATTCAGAGATCGCCACCTCGGTGATGCTCGGTCTGAAGCTCACCATCGTGCTGCTCGACAACAGGGGCTATGGCTGCATCAACCGGCTGCAAATAGCCACAGGCGGCGCCAACTTCAACAATCTCCTGAAGGACTCGCGCCACGAAATCTTGCCCGACATCGACTTCGCCGCACATGCCGCCAGCATGGGCGCAATCGCCGAAAAAGTGCCATCAATCGCCGGCCTGGAAAACGCGCTGCAGAAGTCGAAAAAGAACGACCGCACCACCGTTCTGGTCATCGACACCGATCCGCTTGTTTCCACCGATGCCGGTGGCCATTGGTGGGATGTAGCGGTGCCGGAAGTCTCCGCGCGCAGCCAGGTCAACGCGGCACGCAAGGCCTATGACGAAAAGCGGCAGATGCAGAGTGTTGGTGATTGAAGTAAATGCGCCAGCCCCTACCTCCCCCTTGTGGGGAGGTCGGACCGAAGGTCCGGGTGGGGGTCTGTGCCGCACCCCCACCCCGCTGCTTCGCAGCGACCCTCCCCACAGGGGGGAGGGTGAACAAAAAACCGGAGTGACGACTTGAAAGCCAAACTGGGCATGTCCCCCATTGCGTGGTGGAACGACGATCTTGCCGAACTCAGCGACGACGTCTCGCTGGAAGAGTGCCTGCGCCAGTCGCGTTCGGCCGGCTTCACCGGCATGGAGATGGGCCGGCGTTTTCCCAACGATCCCGCTGTCATGCTGCCGATCCTGAAGAAGGCCGACGTCACGCTGTGCGGCGGCTGGTTCTCCGGCACGCTGGTCGACGAGGACATGGGCAAGAACAAGGACCGCATCCAGCCGATGATCGACCTGTTCAAGGCGGTCAACGCGCCTTGCATCGTCTATGGCGAGGTCGGCCGTTCGATCCAGGGCGACCGCTCCAAACCGCTCGCCACCAAGCCGAAATTGTCGGGCGACGAGATGAAGGCCTATGCCAGACGCCTGACCGAGTTCGGCGAATGGTGCGCCGAGCAAGGCATGCCACTGTCCTATCACCACCACATGGCGGCGGTGGTCGAGACCGAGCCGGAACTCGATGCCTTCATGCGCCATTCCGGCGACGGCATTCCGCTGCTGCTCGATGCGGGTCACCTGGCCTTTGCCGGCGGCGACGTGCTGCGCGCCATCGACAACCACCACAAGCGCATCAACCATGTCCATGTGAAGGATGTGCGTATGGCTGTCATCGACGGGCTCGACCGCACGAAACAGTCCTTCCTCGATGCCGTGGCGCTTGGCGCCTTCACTGTGCCGGGCGATGGCTCGCTGGATTTCGGCGCCATCGTGCAGCGTTTCGCCGACCATGGCTATGAAGGCTGGTTTGTCGTCGAGGCCGAGCAGGACCCGAAGAAGAATCCGCCGCTGAAGATGGCGCAGGTAGGTCACAAGGAGCTGATGCGGGTGATGACCGCTGCCGGCTACACCGTCGAGACGCAAGGCTTTCCCAATGTCTGATGCGACGGGTTACCGCCGAGCCAGCTTGCTGTAGATTGGCCCGATGAAAGATTACGAGCACCCATTCTTCCGGCCGCTGTGGCGGCGCGTTGCCGTCGTCGCCGTCTGCGTAATCTGGGCGATCATTGAATTCGCCTCCGGCACACCGTTCTGGGGCGTCATCGCGCTCGGCTTTGCCGCCTACGCCGTCTGGCAGTTCTTCTATCTCTACAAGCCGGTCGACGGGGCGAAGCCTCCGGTCGAGCCGAAGACTGGCGCCGAACCGAAGGAATGACCGCAATGTCGAAACTGCTCGTCAAAGCCGACAAGGGCCATGGCCGCGTCGCCCATGTCACGCCCAAAAGCGCCGGCTGGACCTATGTCGGCTTCGACCTGCACCGGCTGAAGCCGGGCGAAAACGCCTCGGGAAAGACCGGTGATCGCGAAGTCTGCCTGGTGTTCGTCACCGGCAAGGGTACGGCAAAGGCCGGTGGTCAGGAACTCGGCCTGCTCGGCGAGCGCATGTCGCCCTTCGAGGGCAAGCCATGGTCGGTCTACATCCCTGAGGGGTCGGACTGGTCGGTCACCGCCGACACCGATCTCGAGCTTGCTGTCTGTTCGGCACCGGGCCTGGGCGGCGGCCTGTCGGTTCGCGTCATCGCGCCCGACGATCTCGGCCAGGAAGTGCGCGGCAAGGGCACCAACACGCGCTACGTCACCAACATCCTGCCGGAAGGCAAGCCGGCCGACTCGCTGCTGGTGGTCGAGGTCATCACGCCTGGCGGCCATACATCGAGCTATCCCCCGCACAAGCACGACCAGGACAATCTGCCGGCCGAATCCTATCTCGAGGAAACCTACTATCACCGCCTCAACCCGCCGCAGGGTTTTGCCTTCCAGCGCGTCTATACCGACGCCGACCAGAATGGCGCCCGCGAGCTCGACGAGGCCATGGCGATCGAGGACGGCGATGTCGTGCTGGTGCCCAAGGGCTACCACCCCTGCGCCGCCTGCCATGGCTACGACCTCTACTATCTCAACGTCATGGCCGGCCCGAAGCGGACGTGGAAATTCCACAACGCGCCCGAGCACGAATGGCTGATGAAGGCCTGACCACCCTGTCTTTCAGGGGAAGCTGTTGGCCCAGTTCGGAAAAATCGTCGGCTAACGACCCATGGGGTCGATTTGCCATCGAAAACCCTTCAAAGCTTCGTCAATCCGTCATGGAAATCACCTATGGCAGCGGGCTGACGAGGATTTTCGATGCGCTACGCCATCTATTTCACCCCGAGGCAGGACGAGCCACTGGCGCGGATCGCCGCCAACTGGCTGGGACGTGACCCTTTCGGCGCCGCCACAAGGCCGAGCGAAGCGGTGGGCGACCTGTCGGCGGCCGAAGTCGCCTTCCACACCGCCTCGGCGCGGCGCTACGGCTTTCATGCGACGCTGAAGGCCCCCTTCCGGCTGGCCCCGAACGAGACGGAAGCCTCGCTGCGTGCTGCCCTGGACGTCTTTGCCGAAGCGACGCCGACGGTCACCATCCCGCGTCTCATCGTCAGCCAGATCGACGGCTTCTTTGCCTTGGTGCCCGAAGGCCCGCTGCCGCCGCTCAACCGTTTTGCCGATGATGTCGTGCTTGGTTTCGACCGTTTTCGCGCGCCGCTCACCGAGGCGGAAATCGAGCGGCGCAGCCCGGATTCGCTTAAACCCGCCGAGTTCCGCAATCTCTGCCAGTGGGGCTACCCCTATGTTTTCGAGACGTTTCGCTTCCACATGACCCTGTCCGGCCGGGCCGGGCCACAGGAAAGCCTACGTCTGCGCGCAGCAATTGACAGCCTGTTCGCCGAGGTGCTGCAGCAGCCGGTGCTGGTGGATGCGCTGACGCTGTTTGTCGAAACCGAACCGGGCGCCCCGTTCATGGTGCTCTCCCATCATGCGCTCGGCCGCCGCGCGGCCCGGAAAACTGCCTGACCACGTCGCCTTAAAACCTAAGGACTGCCTGAGATGACCGCCGAGACCGTTTTGACCAATGCCCGCATCGTGCTTGCCGACGAGATCGTCGAAGGATCGCTGCTGCTGCGCGACGGCCTTATCGCCGGCATCGACGCAGGCACCGGGCGGACCGGCGAGGATATGAGCGGCGACTACATCATCCCCGGCCTGGTCGAACTGCACACCGACCATCTCGAAGGCCATTATGCGCCGCGGCCGAAGGTGCGCTGGAACCCGATCGCCGCCGTGCTCGCCCATGATGCGCAGGTGGCGACCGCAGGGATCACCACCGTGCTCGACGCCTTGCGCGTCGGCATGGATGAGGATGCGGATCTCACCTCCGACGACATCCGCAAGCTCGCGGACGCCATCGAGGACAGCGTGGCGCAGGATCGCCTTCGGGCCGACCACTTCCTGCATCTGCGCTGCGAGGTTTCGGCGCCGGACTGCCTGCAGGCCTTCGCCAATTTCGACGGCGACGAGCGCGTGCGGCTGGCGTCGCTGATGGACCATGCGCCGGGGCAGCGCCAGTTCGTCAACCTCGAGACCTACGCCTATTACTACCAGCGCAAGCTGAAGCTGACCGATCGCGACTTCAAGCTGTTCTGCGAAAAGCGGATGTCGGAATCGGCGAAGAATTCGGGACCGAACCGGGTGGCGATATCAGCCGCCTGCAACGAGCGCGGCATTGTGCTGGCAAGCCATGACGACGCCACATCAGGCCATGTCGACGAGGCGATTGAACAAGGCGTGCGCGTTGCCGAGTTTCCGACCACGCTGGAAGCCGCCAAAGCGTCAAAGGAGGCCGGGCTCGGCGTGCTGATGGGCGCGCCCAATGTCATGCGCGGCGCCTCGCACTCCGGCAATGTTTCGGCCCGCGCGCTGGCCGGCGACGGCCTGCTCGACATCTTGTCGTCCGATTACATCCCCTTCAGCCTGATCCAGTCGGCCTTCTTCCTCGGCGACGTCGTCGAAGGCATTTCCCTGCCGCAGGCGGTCGCCATGGTGTCGAAGAACCCGGCCGAGGCCATCGGCCTCAGCGACCGCGGCGTCATCGAACCGGGCCGCCGTGCCGACCTGGTGCGCGTGCGCGTCGACGATCATGTGCCGGTCGTGCGCACCGTCTGGCGCCAGGGACGCCGGGTCGCCTGATGGTCTCGGCGTCGATCGAGCGCGAACTCACCGCCGAGGCCTTTCCGGTCCGCAACGGCGTCTTTGTCGCCGTCGTCGGCCCGAGCGGCGCCGGCAAGGATACGGTGATCGGCTATGCCAAGTCGTTGTTTGCCGATGAGACAAGGCTGGAGTTCGTCCGTCGGGTCATCACCAGGCCGAGCGATGCGGCAAGCGAGGATCACGACACGCTGGCCGACGCCGCCTTTGTCGAGGCCGAGGCCGACGGCGCTTTCGCCATTTCCTGGGAGGCGCACGGCCTGCGCTACGGCATCCCGGCCGATGTCGACTGGTCGATAGCCAATGGCCATGTCGCGGTCGCCAACGTGTCGCGCGCGGTCATTCCGGTGCTGCGTGAGCGCTACGCCAATCTGGCCGTGGTCGAGATCACCGCTGCGCCGGAAATCCTCGCCGAACGGCTCGCTCAGCGCGGCCGTGAGTCGCGCGGCGAAGTGCTGGCACGCCTCGCCCGCAGTGCCAATGTCGCTTTGTCCGGACCCGGCGTCACCTCGATCGACAATGGCGGTCCACGCGAAGCCGCCGGCGAGCGTTTCGCCGAAGTGCTGCGCAAGGCGATGGCGTTCTCCGACATGTCGGGGGTAATTTAACGCTACTCCGCCGCCACGGCGCCCTTGCGGCTGGCGTCGAGCATCAGCCGTCTTGCCCGGAACACGCCCCATTGCTGGTCGACCAGCACGCCGATGAGGATCACGCCGCCCATCACCGCGAAGTTGAGCGAAGACGGGATGCCGAGCAGGTTGACCAGGTTCTGCAACTCCTGCAGCAGCACGGTGCCGAGGATGACGCCGACCAGCGAGCCTTCGCCGCCGCGCAGCGAGAAGCCGCCGAGCACTGCCGCGGCGATGGCGTAGAGTTCATAGAACTGGCCATGGCTGGCCGGCGAGATAGAGCGCGTGTACATGGCGAAATAGATCGCCGACAGCGCCGTCAACACGCCGCAGATGACATAGGCGGCCATGACGACACGGCCGGTGCGGATGCCCGAATATTTGGCCGCTTCCTCGTTCTTGCCGATGGCATAGAGATAGCGGCCGAACACCGAGCGGTGCAGCACCACCCACATCACGATGGCAATGACGATGAGCGCAATGAAGCTGTTCGGTACGCCCCAGGATCGGCCCGCCGTCAGGAATTCGAGCTCCGGAAAATTCTGCCCGAAGCCGAAGCCCGCGGTGCCATCGGCGGTGTAGAAGCGCGCCACGCCGCGATAGATCAGCAGGCCGCAGAGCGTCACCACGAAGGGCTGCAGTTTGAGCCGGGTGATCAGCCAGCCATGCACCAGCCCGATGATGGCGCCGAGCACCAGGATCAACGGCAGCGCTATCGGCCATCCCAGACCACGTACGGCGATGAAGTCGATGAACAGCGTACCGAGCAGCGCAACCACCGAGCCGACCGACAATTCGATGCCGCCGGTGATGATGACGAAGGCCTGGCCGATCGACAGGATGCCGAACAGGCCGATCAGGTTCGAGGTATTGGCAAGGTTGATCGGCAGCAGGAAGCGAGGGTTGATGATCGCCACCACCGCTCCGACCACCAGGATCAGGATCAGCAGGCCCAGATCTTTCTTGCTCATCGTTTTTCTCCCCCAAAACAGGTTCCGCAAAAGTGTTCCGCGGTTTTGCGACCAGAACCTGCGGCAAAGCAAAATGCTATTTTGGCTTCTTGCCGACAGCCAGCAGAAGCACGTTCTCCTGTGTGAAGTGTTCCTTGTCGAGAATGCCCGAGATCTGGCCCTCATGCATGACGGCGATGCGGTCAGACACGCCGATCACCTCTTCCATGTCGCTGGAAATCATCAGCACGGCGACGCCGGCATCGGCCAGCGCCCGCATCAGCCCGTAAATCTCGGCCTTGGCGCCAATGTCGATGCCGCGCGTCGGCTCGTCGAGGATCATCACCCTGGGGTTCATCGCCAGCCATTTGCCCAGCACCACCTTCTGCTGGTTGCCGCCTGACAGCGTGCCGGTGCGCGTCTGCACCGAGGGCGCCTTGATGTCGAGATCCTTCTTCTGCTTCTCGGCGGTGACGGTCTCCGCACTTGCCGACACCAGCTGGCGCTTCGCATGCGCCGGCAGATTGGGGAGCGAAATGTTTTGCGCGATCGACAAATCGAGCAGTATCCCGGTCAACTTGCGGTCTTCCGGGACGAGAAAAATGCCGTGCGCGACGGCATCGGCCGCCGAGCCCAGGACAAGCGGCTTGCCGTCGAGTTCGAGCGCGCCGCCGAGCGTGCTGTCGATGCCGAAGAACACCCGCGCCAGTTCGGTCCGGCCGGAGCCGACAAGGCCGGCAAGGCCGAGGATTTCACCGCGCCGGATATCGAGATCGACCGGCCGGGCAGGGTAGGCGGGGGTGCGTACAGCTTTGGCCGACAGCGCCGTTGCGCCCGGTGCTCGCGCCGCTTCGGACGCTTTCTCGCGCTCCTTCAGCATGCGGCCGATCATCAGCTTGACCATCTGGTCGTGGTTGATGGCGCTCTTCGGCAAGGTGCCGGCCAGCATGCCGTCGCGCAACACCACGACGCGGTCGGCGACACGCTCGATCTCGTGCAGGCGGTGCGAAATGAAGATGACGCTGATACCATCGGCCTTCAGCGCCTTGATGACGTCGAGCAGCTTGTCGGTTTCGGCGATCGGCAGGCTTGAGGTCGGCTCGTCGAGGATGACCAGCCGCGCCTTGATCGACAGCGCCTTGGCAATCTCGACCATCTGCTGCTGCGCCAGCGACAGGTTTGCGACCGGCGTATCGGCGGAGAAATTGGCGCCGACGCGCTTCAACAATGGCGCCACCATCTCGCGCAGCCTGGCGCGGTCGACCAGTCTCAGCGGCCCGCCGCGTAGCGGCTCGCGGCCAAAGAAGATGTTGGCGGCGACGTCGAGGTTTTCGAACAGGTTGAGTTCCTGGTGGACGAAGGCGATGCCCGACCCCAGGCTGGCTTCGACGCTAAGCCCGTCATGCGCGACGCCGTCGACGGTGATGGTGCCGCTGTCCGGCCGGGTGACGCCGCCGAGGATCTTCATCAAGGTCGATTTGCCGGCGCCGTTTTCGCCGACAAGGCCGATCACCTCGCCCGGCCTGACCTCCATGGAAAAGCCATCCAGCGCGACAACGCCCGGATAGGTCTTGCGCACGTTCTCGAGGCCGAGGAACGGGGTAGTCGCTGCAATGGATGTGTCGGAATAGTTCATCAAGCCTGACAGCAGCCGCTGGGCCAAAATGGCCCCTTCAGCAGACTGACGGGCCTTCGCCCGCCCGTCAACACGATCACCGGCCCAAGGCGAACCTTGAGCCGGCGTAACTGCTCGTGGCCTCAGTTCCCGGACATCGCCTTCAGATTGGCCGCATAGGCGTCGACATCGTCCTTGCCGATGATCTTGGTCGGGATGATGATCAGGCCGCCTTCCGGAATGCCGGATTTGTCGCCCTTCAGATAGGCGGCCATCAGCTTCATGCCCTGATAGGCCCATTCGAAGGGCTGCTGCACAACGGTCGCCGCCACCGTGCCTTCCTTGACGCCGCCCAGCGTGATCGGATCGTCATCGAAACCGACGACGGTGATCGAACCGAGCTTGCCGGCGTCGCGCAGCGCTTCATAGATGCGCGGCGTGTTGTAGGAGTAGAAGCCGACCATGCAGGTGATGTCGGGGCTGGCGACCAGCGCGTCCTCGACATTCTTCTTGGCGCGCGCCTGGTCGATATCGTCGCCGCGTACGTCGACGAGTTCGATCTTAGTGCCGGCCAGGCCGTCCTTCATGCCCTGGATGCGTTCCTTGGCATTGTCGGCGCCGAGCAGGCCGACGAAGCCGAGGCACTTGCCGCCGTCGGGCATCGCCTTCTTGGCGATCTCGGCGGCCTGCTTGCCGGCGTCGACATTGGACGAGCCGATATAGGCGACGCGCTTGGTCTGCGGGGCGTCAGAGTCTGTGGTGAAAAGCGCCGTTTGAGAGGCGATCTTGTTCAGACCGTCGGTCGATGTCTTGGGGTCGACGGCCGAGACCATGATGGCCTTGACGCCGGCGGTCACCAGATCGTCCATCAGCCGCTGCTGGATGGCGACCGAGGACTGCTCGGGATATTTGAGTTCGAGATTGTAGTCGGGTAGCTCGCCCTGCGCCTTCTTGACACCGGCTTCCGCCGCCTTCCAGAAGTCGGACGCGCCGTTGACGACGAAGGCCAGCGTCGGCTTGTCGTCGGCGCGCGCAATGGCTGTCGCCGTCAGGCCAAGCAGCAGGGCTGCCGTAGCAACGGATGCATGTCGTATCAAGGATTTCATGTTCAACCTCCCGTTTTGGATCAGTCGTCGGACTGAACCGATCTTGCATTCACTGAATTGCCGCTTGCGATTTGGACGCCCTCCTCCCCAGGGTTCCCGGCACTGAAAGAATGGCGTCGTTCCAGTCGCGATTACGGACTTTAGAGACTCATCCCATGCTCGTAAATAGTCTGATTTGTCTGACATATCACATGTCCGAGACAGAGCTTGCGGAGGCAATTTCCCCGCTCGCCATCAGGCCATTCACGCGCATTTCTCGCCGCATGGGTCCTAGCCGGACCGGACGCGACGGATTGACGTTACAGCGCATCTTTGTATTAGTAAACAGTATTAGTAAAACGTCCCATGTGAAGGCTCGACGGTAACCTTGGGGCTCGTTTGACGAACGCGCGCCGCATCGGCTGCGTTCAAGTGAATGCCTTGCAGCCTTTGGGCTTCACCAGCACGGAGCGGCATGGCGAAGGAACTTCAAAGCTGCTAATAAACATAAACGTCTTCGACCATTTCCATTAGTCGACGGCGCCAAGCTATCTTGTCGGCCTGACTGGCTGCCGCTAGACAGGCCGTGGATTGGGGACACGAATGCCATGAGCGATACGATTGACCCGGACGGCCCGGCCAGCGACGCGGCGCGGCGGCGCAAGGCGCCGGCGAGAACCGCCAAAGGCGGCCGCGTCACCATGACGGATATTGCGAGGGCTGCCGGCTGCTCGCAGGCGACCGTCTCCTTCGTGCTCAACAATTCGCCCGGCATCAGGTTGTCGCAGCAGACGCGCGAGCGGGTGATCGACGCCGCGCGTGCGCTCGGCTACACCGCGCCCGCCTTCTCGGCGCTGCGCAAACCGGTTCCCGCTTTCGAAGGGCTTGATGGCGTCATCGGCTTCGCCGTCGACCAACTGGCGACCAGTCCGGAAGCCGTCGTCGCCATCGAGGGCGCGCGCCAGGCGTCATGGAACGCCGGCAATGTCTTGCTGGTGGCGCAGACCATGGGCGACGCCGTCATGGAGCCGCGCGCCATTGCGGCTCTCACCAAGCGCGGCATTTCGGCGCTGATCTACATGACCATCTTCACCCGCGAGATCACGGCGCCCGACTTCCTCTACGGCCTCGACATCCCGGTCATCCTGCTCAACTGCTACACATCCGACTATGCCTTCCCCGCCGTGGTTCCTTCCGAGATCGCCGGTGGCCAGAGCTCGACCCGGCATCTGATCGGCCACGGCCACCGCCGCATCGCCACCATCACCGGCGAGCCGTGGATGCAGGCCGCGCAGGACCGGCTGAAAGGCTACCGCAGGGCGCTCGCCACCGCCGACATCCCGTTCGATCCGGAACTGGTGGTCGAAGGCGACTGGTCGGCAAGTGCGGGCTATGCCGCGACCGTCAAGCTCTTGGCGCTCAAAGACCGCCCGACCGCCATCTTCTGCCAGAACGACCGCACGGCAATCGGTTGCTACGAAGCGCTGAAGGAGGCGGGCCTGCACATTCCGCAGGACATTTCGGTGGTCGGCTATGACGACGAGGAGATCGCCCGCCATCTGTTCCCGCCGCTGACGACGTCGATCCTGCCGCACATGGCCATGGGCCAATGGGCGATCGAGCAACTGGAAGTGCCGCCGCCCGGCCGCGGCCGCTATCCCATCACCAAGCTGGAATGCCCGCTGGTCGAGCGCGACTCCGTGGCGGCAGTGGCGGGGCCAGCCTGACAGACCCATCCCGAAGCAAATCGGGATGGGTCTGTTCAGTACTTGCGCCTCAGGGCAGGATTTGTCCGAACCTCGGGATCATCCTGCGGCTAGAACCGCAAGATGACATAGGAGCGCCTGCGGTAGCAGCGCCTGTGCCACCTGCCATACCGCCAGAACCTGCGGCAATGCCGTCTCCAGACGCGCCGCCTGTGGTGGCGACGGTGCCATCGCCGATGGTAGATCTGCTCGACATCGCCCGGGCCGTCGTCGTCATCGAAAGCACTGGCATCCTGCTTGTCGAGCTCATCGAGAATGCCGTTACCGACATTGGGAACCCCGGCCACGGCCTCAAGAGGCCGAACCGTAGTAGCAAGCGCCGCGGCCCCCGCAACGCCGAACAATGCTGTCAAGAATGATCGCCGATCCATCAAAACCTCCATCAGAGGATAAGGCTAACATCAGCCAGATAGAGCGGCTGAGGCAAAAGGCCAGAGGGGCAATTTTAGCCGACACAAAGGGTGGTTAACGCCACGGCCCGTGGCCTGCTGGCTGTCTTAGTCCGTTCATAGGGTTGACCTAAAAATGGCGGTCTCAACAAGGGAGCGTGCCATGCCAGGCGACAATCTCGACCAACTGCAGAACGCCTACAAGACCGCGGTGGAAGAATGGATAGCGGCGATCAGGCAAGAAGCGGAACTGGCCTCCGTCCACCATTCGGTTGCCGAGGTCGACACATGGGAAGCAGCGCACTTCAAGGAAGACGAGATGCGCGACAAGGTCCTGGACCTGAAGGCGAAATACGAAGACGCTCTGCGCAAGGAACTGTTCGGGTTTTAGCCGCGCCGCGATTGCGTCGATCCCGGCGTGTGGTCCCCGCGAGCGGACGTCGGCGCTGCTACGCGTTCTGCCAAGGGTGCATCAAGTCTGAAACAAGCCTTTGATTGCTTGAAGGCCCGATGCGTTTGGAGCGACCAACGCCATTGCCTGGCTTGAGAGCCCAAGATGATCTTTCAACACCGCGTTGACAATCGAGCGGGCATCAGTGGTGACCGCCAAGTCGGTCCCCTCGTGGAGCTGATCTGCCGCCAATCCGGGCCAGCGACCCGCGATCCGCCCGCCGGCTGTCGCACCACCCATCAAGAACGCGACGCTGGCACTGCCATGGTCGGTGCCGCCTTGCTCGTTGAAGTGGATGGAGCGCCCAAATTCCGTAATGCCGAGGACAACGGTTTGACGCCAGATTGCGGCTGCCGCTTCCGAGAACGCGACGACACCGCGCGCCAATGTCCCAAGGGTCGCCGAAAGACGCTCTCCCTGAGCAACGTGGGTATCGATGCCGTCCAACTGCAGCAGGGCCACGCGCGGACCGTCCGGCCTGGACAGCGCCTGCCCCGCGGAGGTCGCCGCTGCGGCAAAGCTGGCGGCACTCAGCGCATGTCGCCGCGCAAGCAATGTCTGCACCGCGTCTCCGGCTGAACCGGACGCCTCACCGAGGCAAAGGCGGGCGATGTCAAGTCCAGGATTGGCCAACACAAGATCGAAAAGCGCGTCATTTGGCAGGTT
The DNA here is from genome assembly GCF_056403115.1 of Mesorhizobium sp. P3_A2. Taxonomy (NCBI): domain Bacteria; kingdom Pseudomonadati; phylum Pseudomonadota; class Alphaproteobacteria; order Hyphomicrobiales; family Phyllobacteriaceae; genus Mesorhizobium; species Mesorhizobium sp. P3_A2. The sequence goes on along the minus strand of NZ_JBFUGC010000002.1, from coordinate 180,142 downwards.
GGCCGGCGCTGCACGCCAGATTGTTTGCCTTCCCTGCGACAGCACCGAAGCGGCTCTTCCTGGCCAGCCAAAATCGCCGCCATCGACATCGCCGTCGAACAGGACCCTCTGCGCGGCGTCATGCGATTTCCCGAGACCCGGGATGCCCGTCGCGGGCAGGATCAGCAATTCGCCGGCCGAATAGAACCGAGCAAGAGGTTCGAGCGCCGGATGAAGCGCAAACAGCGGATCAAGCTTCACACTGAACGCGTCGTCGGAGGTGTCAAGTTCTCTCGCCGTGCCTCGCACCCGCCGGAAATCCGAATCACCATGGGGCGGCAGCGCGGACAGCGCATCAAGTCCGCCCCGAAGGTGGACGACCAGCAGCCGCGGGTGGCTGTCGCCGGCAAAAACCGCCGAAGCAAGCCCTGCGCTGGTCGCAAACAGCGAGGTAAGACCCAAACCCTGGAGGGCCGTGCGGCGCGTTAATTGCATTTCGGATAGTCCGGATCAGTGACGTCCGGCGTTCCGGGCGTCGAAAATCCAAGCTGATCGGCATTTGGGATCACACCCTTTTTGATCGGGACCTCCTGCAAATTCGGAGCGGGCCGGGCCAGCAGTCCCGCCAGGACTGGAGCGGCAAGGGACGTCCCCGAACAGATATTCTGTCTTAGCTTGTGGGTATTCTTTGTGCTCCGCCAAAGCACCTGGACGCCAACGCCGGGCTCGGACATGGCCGCGCCAAAAGCGCCGCCATTCCAAAGCACATCACACCACCCGTTTGAAACGGTGCTGCACGCGCCGGTGCCGGTGCCGGTGACATAAGTGCTGTCGGATGCCGAGACACTTTGGATGAAGCCTTGCGTCGGGTTTGGAGAAAAATATTCCGACGCATTGGCCGGGAAAAAGGACTGTACCCACGACGCCTCGTCGTCTTCCCGCGCATTGCCCGCCGCAATCACAATGCGGACCTGCTTGTTTGCGATCGCAAACAGCAGCTTGTCCATCTGACCAAGCAGGTCCAATTGGCCACCCTTCCTCGCGGTCTCCAAGAACTGCGAGCCCCAGCTGATGTTCAGGATTTGGCCGGGCGACGCATGATCACTGACATATTGCAGGGCGACAAGCGGCGGCCCGACGATCTTCGACTTCCCGCCTTCAAATGCCTTGACAATCTTGAGCGGCACCCCGGGGCTGACCCCAACGATGCCAAGGAATTGACCGCTTGTTGCACCTGGCACACGCTTTCCGCCAATGATCCCTGCAACCATCGTGCCGTGACCTTGAGTGTCTGGCGCGCCGGTGGTCGTGCTGCAGGTAGTGGTCATACAGTCGATCCGTTCCGAAATATTGAGAAGCCCTTTTGTGACGATGTCTTCGTCGACGCCGCTATCGATGATCCAGACCGCGGACCCGTTGGTCACAAGACCGGGCGATCCGACGACTCTGCAAACGCTCGGCGGCACGAGCTTGTCACCCGTCACATCCGCTAGCGGGCCGCGTGCTTCGCAACCGCCATCCGCGAACAGGCTTACTTCCGGGGAGTCCGGTTCCTGATACCCCGCCGACAGAAGCTTGTTCGCTTCCTCATCGGTAAAGCTTCCAGTGACCAGGCTAAATCCCAGGTCCGGCATGTCGACGGCCTGCAGGGGGTCCCCCGACAGATTCATCTTGTTCAGGCTGGCGATAACCGATCCAAATCTGTCCTTGTCCGCAAGTGGCGCGATGAATGTGTGTTGCGTTACTTGCGGCCCGTCCGGGTCTTCGTCCGCGTGCACGATCGTGGCCGCGGAAAATGTGGCGGCGAGAAAAGTCACAAGCCAGGCGAACCTCATGGATCCCCCCCCATCTGCTGGTCGACTGACGGGCAGCATGCTCCCAATAGCTCTTTCTGTCCACGGCAAAGCTTTGGAGGCGAACCGTTTGAGGCTCTTCTTGCAGCCAAAGAAAAAGCAGCCTAGGTTGTTCTCGCACGCCTCAAAGCGCGGGGAGCAACGGTTGTGCCCAAGGTGAAACTCAAGCAGGGCCGACAGGCCCAGGAGATTGGCGCGGCGCTCGTGGGGGCCTGGCTGAAGGCTTTGCCGCCCGCGTTCACGGCGACTGTATCAGTGGTAGATTCGACAAGTCAGTTGACTATAACCGTCGACATGCAGAACGCATTCGCGTCCGGTGACGTCATAGCTGTGCGCACTGAAGACAAGACTGGCGGCCTTCGAAGCGTGAAGGTAGGGACGATCACCCCGGGCACTTCGGGCAAAACCTTTCGCGTTGTTGATCTTGCTGGTGCCAATATCAACTACAAAGGCAAAGATTTAAAGAATGGCGTAGTGTCGAAAGTAAAAGACCTGAATGACGCTACTCTTCTAAGCGAACTTAAGATTGTGCTGGAGCAGATCGTCGACGCGAAAGTGAAACTGGTGTGCGATGCCCCAACGGAGCTGACTGTGGTCCTGCCAGCCCTGCCGGAAGGCGTTGTCACCCGAGAGGACCTGATAGATTACCTCGGGACGTACCACAACAACGCACAGGGTCGGCACTATCATGAAGAGCTTGCGTCCGCGGTCCTTTTCGGCTGCCGATAGCAAACTTCAATTTCAGTTCGGCAGCCCTGCGGCGAGCAGCCCTTTGAGCAGCGTGGCCCGATCCTCTTCCAGGCGATAAGGCTCCTTGGCCACGAATCGACTGCAAGAAAAGCTGGGCGTACCCGCCAACACGCGAGCCGCGTACAACTTTGCGTCGCTGTCCCGGCCAAGCGCCGAGCTCGAAGCGGCCATGTAGGCCGTAACCCATGTCGGCATTGTCGATGAACGGCTCAAAGCGACCAATGCCTGCTCGGGCCGGCCCGCAATGAAGTGGACGATGCCGCGAAACGGCCAATACCAGGATGGTTCATAGAGGGGATCGAGCACCTGCGCCCGCTCGAACCATTGGATGGCGCGCTCCGGTTCGCCGCAAAATGTGTAGAGGGTGCCGAGATAGGAAACCTGCTCGGGATCGTTCGGATTGAGGTAGAGGGCCCGTGCGTAGAGTTGCCCGGCGACGTCGAAGTCTCGCCGGTGCAGCAGCACCCAGCCGAGAATGTTGAGGCAAACCGGATCGTTGGGGGAGAGCGCCACCGCCTTTTTGGCAATTGCGTGCGCCTCGTCGAGCAGGGCATCGGAAGATCCCATGTCGCGAAACCATTCCAACTGCTTGTAGTGAGCCAGCTTGGCGTAGGCGCGCCCATAGGTCGGATCGAGGTCGATGGCGCGCTGATACCATTGCCTGGCTTCCGCTTCGCACGCGAGGTCGCCCAGCGGCAGGGCATTGCCGCGCAGCACGCACTCATAGGCCGCCAGATTGGCCGGCGGCTTGCGCCGCGCCTTCTCCGCACCAGCGGCTTTGAGCCGTCCGATGACTGTGCCCACGATCTTGCGGACCAGTTCGTCCTGCACATCGAAAATGTCTTGATCGTCGCTGTCATAATGCTCGGCCCAAACGTCACCGCCGGACGTAGCGTCAACCAGTTCGCATGACAGGCGGATACGCTTCCCCATCCTGCGGATTCGCCCCGCAAGCTCGAAATCGAGCCCGATATCCGCGACCAGCTTCGGCAGTTCCACATCCTTGAGCCGCATCGAGGTATGATATGACGCGACGGAGAGCTGCGTGAACCGCGTCAGCTCGGTGATGACGTCTTCAGTGAACCCTTCGCTGAAATAGGGTTCCACCCCGCCGGTGCTGACAAACGGGCGGACCAGGATCGATGGCGTGTTCGAGCCCGAAGTCCCGGCGCCGATGCTCGGAGCGGGGCTCTCGGGTCTGTGAATAAGCGAGTAGACCGCTACGGGTCGGGGAATGTTCTTGAGCAGAAAATCACCGCAATATTCGAAGGGCAATTGCAGCCCCGCGCGGACCTCCTCATGCACTTTTGCCGAAAGGCAAATGCCTCCGGGGGCTGCGATCTGTTCAAGGCGTGCAGCCACGTTGACACCGTCGCCGAACACGTCTCCGTCGCCGTCGACGATAATGTCGCCGAAATTTATGCCCATTCGAAGCGACAGACCGGGCGACCCGGGGCTTGCGAGATAGGCCTGGATAGCCACCCCGCACCGGACCGCTTCGACCGCACTGAGGAACTCCGCGACGATACCGTCGCCGGTGTTCTTCACAACGCGGCCGTCATGCCGATGAACGTAGCCTGGGATCTCGTCGTGCATCAGCGCCCGGACGCGGGTAAACGTGCCTTCCTCGTCTTCCGCCATTTGTTGCGAATAGCCGACCACGTCTGCGACCACGATCGCAGTCAGGCGTCGCTTCAGCGTGCCGTTGTTTGCGGTCAATCCAGGCTTTGGGGTCAATCCATACCTCGGGTCGGACGTCCGAACGTACTTTAGCATATTTGCATGATGCTATCGCGTATGGCAGCGTGTAAACTGCTGCACGAAGAGCGTCGGGCGCGCGACAGAGCGAAATCCGTTCAGAAGCGCCCGCAAGGCGAAAGATACGCACATTCGAGGTCTGCGTGGGGTCTAGTCTTCTCTATGGCCCGGTGGTGATCTCGGACCCATTGCTCGGCTGTCCTCTCACTGTGGCCGCCGGCCGCGTTCGCGCCGCCAGCGATGGCGATGACAGCACTTACTTCGTGTCTGGTTGGGGCACGACAGTCGAGCAGGCGCTGCAAGGCTGCCTCTATGAGGCGGACGAGACCTACTTCGCCCAGATCATTCCCGAGGGGCGAATTCTCCGATCGTGTGCCGATGCGATTCATGGGCGGGTCGTCGAGCCGCCCGGCATCCTTCTTTTCAGCGAAAAGCAATATGACCGGCAAGAGGCCGGGAACCGACAGCCCCGCAACATGGTTCCGGCCCGCTGGGATAGATCCGCGCCTGAAGACTGGATCCTGAGTGACGACAAGCTCGGTACGGAGCAAGCCTGGGTGCCCGCAGGGCTGTGTTTCCTTGGATATGATCGCGGTGGCAAGCAATCATCTTTGCCGGCTGCCGACTCGAACGGCCTCGCGCTGGGCATCAACCTCAAGGACGCGGCGATGAGCGCACTTCTCGAGCTGATAGAGCGAGATGCGACCTCCATCTGGTGGTACAATCGACTTGTTCTGCCTCAAATCGATCCGAAGTCGACGGCAAGCGACACCGTATCTTCCTACGAGGACTGGCTTCGGCACCGAGGTCGCGAATTGCGGCTTCTGCGCCTTACGTTGGATTTGGCGGTGCCGATAGTTGCGGCAATCTCCAGCGACAGGTCCGGCCGGTGTCCAGCGATGGGGTTTGCGGCAGGCGCATCGTGGTCCGCGGCTGCCACAAGGGCGGTTGGCGAGCTTGCTCAATGCGAAGCGAACCTTGCTCTGCTCTCCCAACAGGCGCAGCAACAGGGAACGACCCGCTTTACGCGCGGGGCGCTGCAACTTTATCGCTGGCATCAAGAGACAGATCTTGGGCTGTGTCCATATCTGCAGGGTGGCGGCCCTGCCTGCGCGGATGAAGCGACACTCGACTACGCCTCATGCGTCAAACTCTGCCATGAACGAAACCTGGAAATATTCGCCGTCATCCTGGTGCAGGATGAGCAGCGGTCCCTTGTTCGCATGTTCGCTCCGGGCTTGCGTTCGACCAAACCAAGGTTTGGTCCGGGCAGGCTGTATTCTGTTCCAGGCAGTCTTGGCCTCAAGCCTGCGCGCTGCCGAGACCCTTTCCCTTTTTAGCGCCGAAACCAGTTAGCGCAGGGCCGTAACCACGTGCCGCGCTTCCTTCAGCCGGGCGACAGAGCCATGCAGAATGCTGCCGATGTTTGCGGCCAGAAACGCAGCCAGGTCACGCGCCGGCGCATCCAGCCGTTGCGAGGGCGCGATCAACGCCAGCTCCGACGGCGGCTGTTCCGCAAAACCGTCGGCTGCGGTGAGCAGGCGGTGCTCGGGAAGCACCGCATCCACCGGCAGCAGGCTGATGCCCAGCCCCGACGCCACCGCCGCCTGCACCCCGATCAGCCCCTGGCTTGTATAGGCGATGCGCCACATCCGCCCTGTCGCCTCGATGGCGCGGGTGGCCCTTTGCCGGTAAATGCAGCCTTGCGGAAACATGGCGAGCGGCACCGGGTCGGCGTCGATCTCGCCGGACGGGCCGGCCACCCAGACCAGTTTTTCCTCCCAGCGCCCAAGGCAAGGCGCGTCGCCGGCTTCGCGCTTGATCAGCGCCAGATCGATCTCGCCATTGTCCAGCAGGCGCCGCAGCTCGAAACTCCAGCCGCTGACGGTGTCGAGCCGCAGGTGCGGCGAAGCCCTTGAAAATCCCGACAGCAGGTCGATCAGCCGCCGGCCGGCAAAGTCTTCTGGCACGCCGAGCCGCACCGTCTTCGGCGCCGCGGGCTGCCGCAAGGCCGCTTCCGCCTCGGCCGAGATCGACAGCAGCCGGCGCGCATAGCCGAGCAACACTTCGCCCTCTTCGGTGACCTGCACGCCGCCCGGCGCGCGCTCGCGCACCAGCAGGCTGTGGCCGACGCTGTCTTCCAGCCGCTTGATCTGCTGGCTGATGGTCGATTGCGTCAGATGAACGTGCTCCGCCGCGCGCGTAAAACCGCCGGTTTCGACCACGGCGACGAAGCTGCGCAACAGATCGAGATCCAGCTCCATTCGAATTCCCACTTGATCTTATCGCAACATTTAATTTTCAAATGACTGAAATCGCTGGCAGTGTCCAGCCAACTTTCCCTGAGGTTTCTGCAAATGGCATTGAACGGGCCGCGCCCGACCTGGCTGACATTCGATTGCTACGGAACGCTGATCCAGTGGGACGAAAGCCTGATGGCGGCGATGGCAACGATCCTCGCGCGCAAGGGCCGCAAGATCGAGGCGAAAGATTTTATCCCGGTCTATGACCGGCACGAGCACGCGCTCGAGCACAGCAGGCCGCACGTCTCCTTCGCCGATGTCACCGCAAAGGCCTTGCAGCTGGCGATGCACGATTTCTCGCTGGAAGCGGCGGCCGACGACGCGGAACTGCTGACCTCGTCGATCGGCAAGATGCCGCCTTTTCCCGAAGTCGTCGCGGCGCTTCGCCGGCTAAAGGATGCCGGCTTCAAGCTGGCGATCATCTCCAACACCGATGACGCCATCATCGCCGGCAACGTCGCGCAGCTCGGGGGCTCGATCGACCGGGTCATCACCGCCGAGCAGGCGCAGGCCTACAAGCCGTCGCGGCAGATTTTCGAACATGCCTGGCGAACTCTCGGCGTGACCAGGGACGAGCTGGTCCACATCTGCGCCAGCCCGCATCTCGATCTGACCGCCGCACGCGATCTCAACTTCCGCGCCGTGTGGGTCGACCGCGGCACCGGCCGGCGCCCGCCGCCCGACTACCAGCCGGACGCGATCGCCCACGGACTGGATGACGTGCCCGGATTTTTCGAAGCGGCAGGCTGGATCTAGCGCCGCGCCAAAAACAGGCAGAGCTGCTTCAGGCGATCGTAGTTGCCCTGGCCGCTGAGCACGCTGGCGCAGCGCTTCTTCATCTTGGCGAGCTGGCCAACCGACATGGCGTTGATGGCCGTCACCGCCGGCCGCGTCGGGATTGCCGGCGTGTAGGGATCGCGCGGGCTGGTCGGCCCGGTCGTGCCGCCAATGCCGATGCCGACCCCGGCCGTCACCCCATTGCCCACACCGACACCGGCGCCAACCCCGACACCGTTGCCGACCGTTGCGCCGACACCCGCCTTGACGCCGCTGCCAACCGATGCGCCGATGCCCGCGTTGACGCCATTGCCGACCGATGCACCGACGCCGGCAGCAACGCCGCCGGTACCGCCAACTGTTGCGCCGGCGGTGACGCCGCCGGCGCCGCCGACGGTAGCGCCGGCATTGACGCCCTTGCTGCCGCCGACCGAGGCGCCGACGCCAAGCCCGCCGCCACTGCCGCCGACCGAGACGCCCACCCCGCCGACGCCCACATTGAGCCCCCCCGCATTAGCCGGAAAGCACAAAGCAGCGGCAACAGCGCTGCCTGCCAAGACCTTGATGAAACTTTTAAAGAAATTCATCAGAACGCTCCCCCGTGTTGGTTGCCTGGACGCAGGTCGAACGCATCCATTACCAATATGATTACGGGAGAGTAGCGGTTTTAGTTTCGGCAAGAGTAGGTAGTATTGGAAATCGTTGTTATGGTTGCTTAAGGTGGTTGGGATAGATATTTGGCGATGGGTGTGAAAAATCGAGGGTTCTTGGGGGTAGCGCTCCCGGGCGATAGCGTGGGTATGCGCGTTTGGTGTTTTTCGGGACATGGGCGCATGACCCAGCTAGGTTTGATCGGCTACGGTCTGGGATCGTTGTGCAGGGCCTTGGTCCTGGCTATTGAGGCGATGCTAGGCGGAGAGTAGCCGTCTAGTCCTAGACGACGCGCAGGTTCGGGACCATAAGAAGTCATGCCACTATTCAATCCGAAGACCGTAGAGACAGCGTTAGCTGCTTTCACTTGGAAGCCAACGGCTGACGAAGCTGTTGCGGCGCAGACTTGGGCCGCAAGAGCCGCCGATCCGTTATTCGAGCTGCAGAACGAGAGTCAGCTCGAGCAGGAATTCAACCGCACAATCCTACAGCAGGTGCTCGGCTATGCAGCGCCATCCCCTGCCATTGTAGGCACGATGCAGGTGAAGCAACCCGTGCCTGGCGGCACAATCGTCGATGTCGCACTCGGTCGCTTCGTCGATGGAAAGGCGAGCATTATTGCTCCACTAGAGCTTAAAGGACCAAAGGTAGCGCTCGATCGAATCATGCCAGGGCGGGCAAAGACACCAGTTCAGCAGGCGTGGGACTATGCAATGGACGCCCCAGGGGCCCGTTGGGTGCTGATCAGCAATATGAAGGAACTGCGCCTATATGCGTTTGGCCAAGGCCGGCAACTCTACGAAAGTTTCGACCTGAGAAAGATCGGCCAACCAAACGAGCTTCAGCGACTGCGCCTTTTGTTAGGATCTGATCGCCTATTAACCGGCGCCACCGCCGAGCTTCTGACCCGCAGCGCACAGGCCGATCGGGAAGTTACCAATCAGCTATACCGCGACTACAAGGAACTCCGCGCTCAGCTCATGGAGTTTGTCGCGTCGCACCACCCTTCGATCCAGGTTGAGGCTCGGATCAGGCTCGTCCAAACACTGCTCGATCGGCTGCTATTCATCGCGTTTGCAGAGGACAAGAACCTACTTCCCTCACGAAGTCTCGCCCAGGCGCTTGAATATCATGATCCATACTTTCCTCGGCCGAAGTGGGAGCAAATCTGCAAGCTTTTCGAATGGGTCGACAAGGGCGCGCCACCGAACAACATACCACGATACAACGGCGGCCTTTTCGCCGCTGATCCAATGATTGATGGCCTGGGACTCCCCGATCACCTCGTGGAGCGATTCGGGCTGCTTGCCAACTATGATTTCGCGAGTGAAATATCGGTCACGATTCTTGGTCACATCTTCGAACAGTCAATTACCGACATTGAGAACGAGAAGGCGGCTGCCGGCCTTGAAGCGCCGCCACCGGTACCGAAGAAAAAGCGTGAGGGCGTCGTCTACACGCCTGATTTCATCACTCGCTTCATCGTTGAGCAGACGATCGGCCGCCATCTGGCCAACATCAGAGATGATCTGCTCCCGGTCTACGGCAAGCGCGATGCTAGTGACGCCGTACGCTGGCGCAACAAGACAACGGCAGAAGCGAACTATTGGAACGCTTACTTGGACCGGTTGACCAGTCTGCGTATCCTCGATCCAGCCTGCGGTTCGGGCGCGTTTCTGATCGCCGCTTTCAACTTCCTCAATTCCGAGCAGAAGCGGGTGCGTGATCGCCTTAGCGAATTGCAACCCGGCCTACTTGCGTACGCCTCACCCAATGCCGATGTGGAGATCATCACAGACAATCTGTTCGGTGTGGATCTGAATGCTGAGTCAGTCGAAATTACCAAGCTCGCATTGTGGCTGCAGACAGCAAAGCGGGACCGCGCCTTGGAAAGCTTGGACAGCAATATATTGCACGGTAACAGTTTAGTCGACGACCCCCAGTATCATATGCGACCGTTTAGATGGGAGAAGGCCTTTCCCCAGTTGGTCGATGGCGGTTGCTTCGACATTGTGCTCGGCAATCCACCCTATGTTCGGATGGAACTGATTAAGGCCATTAAGCCACACCTTCAGCAACGCTTCACCGTCGCGACCGAACGTGCCGACCTCTACGCCTATTTCTTTGAGTTGGGCGTGAAGCTGCTCAAGCCCGGTGGTAGGCTTGGCTTCATATCGTCTTCCACCTTCTTTCGCACGGGCTCGGGCAAACTGCTCCGTGCCTATCTCGCAGAGCATAGTGAGATTGAAAGTGTGGTCGATTTCGGTGACCTCCAGGTTTTCGAAGGTGTCACTACCTATCCTGCTATAGTTACACTGCGAAAGAGCGAGAGGGCTTCGGCAGATGGCACATTGCAATATCTTGCAGTCCGAGAACTGCCGCAAGACCTGGGGAAGACCTTCGAGGAGGAGGCTCGGCCGATGCCGCGCGCTCGGCTAACAAGCGGCACTTGGCGCTTCGAGAGCGACGTGCTCGACAAGATTCGCGAAAAGATCGCGTCGGGACGACCGACGTTGGCTGAAGTGTTCGGCGCTCCGCTCTACGGTATCAAAACCGGCCTCAACGACGCCTTCGTGCTATCCCGGGCGGAGCGCGACAGCATTGTAGAGCGAGCGATGCAGACTCCCGAGGACCACTCCGCTGGCCTGCTCAAACCCTTTCTGATTGGCGAGAACCTTAAGCGCTGGCACGTCGAGAGGGATGATCTTTGGCTAGCATACATACCCAAGAACCGCATTGATATCGAGCGCTATCCAGCTCTGCGCGATTTTCTTTCATCCCGCCGGGATCGCCTTGAGGCCCGCGCGACGCAGCAACAATGGTGGGAGCTTCAACAGGCTCAAGCGAATTATGAGGCAGCCTTTTTGGCGCCGAAAATCGTTTACTCAGATATCGCCAACTATGGAACGTTCTCGATCGATCGAGACGCATTTTACCCTGCCAATACGGTATACTTCATTCCGTCGAACGATGACGGGCTCACTTCTTATCTAAATAGCCGACTTGCTTGGTTCTTTTTCGCGGGGCTCACCAACATCGCACGCGGGGGCTATCTACGCCTTCGCACCGAATTCGTCAGTCAACTGCCGCTCCCCGACGAAGCAGCCTTATCTCAACTACGGGAAGAAGGTCGAGTTGCATCTCTAGCTGCTCGTGCACTCGCCGACCTCGCCGTCGCTGTCAAACATCGCCTGACCGACATAGACCTGCGAATCGCATCGATCCACAATTGGCCCTCGCTCACTTTCGCGGAACTGCAGGCCGTTATCTCCACGCGATACAAAGTCTCTATCCCCGTTGCTCAACGCGACGACTGGGAGCTCTGGTACAGCGCAAAACGCGTAGAGGCGTTGACGCTGCAGAGACGCATTGTGGAGGCGGAAGCCGAAATCGATCGCCGCGTTTATGGTCATTTCGGACTGACTCCAACTGAGATTGCCTCTATTGAGCACTCGCTGGCGGTCACCTCTCCCGCGCTTAGCCTCCGTGGGTATGAGGCGATCAGCGCGGTGGAGGGCCTAGAGCTATCGAATGAAGCGCGGGATCGGCTTGCCGGTTTGGACCATACCCAGGCGGCCTGATGGTCGGCGATCCGTATAAAGCCATAGATGATCCGGCGTGTTATCCCGGCACCAACCTTCTCATCAATCTGCCTGATCTCCGCACCCAGGTGGAGCTTGAGGCTTTCGAGGTGGAGACAGTCGGCCGTCGTAGCTTGGAGTCTCCGCCGACCGGCGATTTCAACCCCGCACATTACTGCGCGCTCCATCGTCACCTCTTTCAGGATGTCTATTCGTGGGCCGGCCAGTATCGGACGATCCGTACCGCGAAGGGCGCTAGCTGGTTTTGCTATCCTGAGAACATCGTGAAGGAGATGGACAAGCTGTTTGTGGTTCTAGATCAGGCGACTTTCCTTCCCGGAGTGGATGTTGAAGCCTTCGTGCCAGCGATCGCGGATTTTCTCGGCGATCTCAACGCCATTCATCCATTTCGTGAGGGGAATGGACGGACTCAGCTGTATTTCGTCCGTCTGCTCGGCTTGCGCGCGGGGCACCCATTTCGGTCGGAGGCAGTCGAAGGCGAGGCTTTCCTATCAGCGATGGTCCAGAGTTTTTACGGCGGAATGGACGCGCTCATCGATGAACTCGAACGCATGATCGCGTGATTGGCCGCATTGGCACTTTGGGTAGTAGTGCCCAGGCGCTGACGGCTCAAGGAACTTTTTGCTGGCTGTATGGTCTGCTTAGACTTTAACGACGAACCAGGAATAGGTCCATGATTACCGCTTGCTTGCCCGTTGCCTGCCTAAAGAAAGGTCGACCATCACCAATAAACTAATAGGCTGATATTGTTACAAGAGTTGGCGCACCCGACAGGATTCGAACCTGTGACCTCTGCCTTCGGAGGGCAGCGCTCTATCCAGCTGAGCTACGGGTGCCTTCAGGGAACCTGAAAACGAACCAGCCATTAGGCCGGCCAGCCACGGCTTCTTAGCGGAAGCCGCGCCGGGCTTCAACGGGCAATTGGACTGGCTCCTCAGGCAAAGGTCACAGGTTCCAGTCCTGTCAGGATCCAACTGATGGTTTCGAGAAGCCCGAGGCCCGCAAGGCGGAAAACGAAAAACCCGCCTCGGCGGCGGGTCGCTGGCGCAAATCAGCACCATGTCCAAAACAATAGCACAATTGCCGTCACCGGACAACCGATCGTGAGCGCCCTTGGCAGGCTCTCTGCCCTTCAAAAGGTCCGCGAGACCTCCGCCCAAGGCGGATCGGCGCTTCACCCTTCGTTATTCGAAAAGCCCGGCAATTAGCTTTTTGCCCTCTGCGCGGGCCTCACCCCGCCGCCTCCACTTTCGCCACCCTCCTGCGCACCCTTCTTGGCGTCCGCTTCGCCTTCTTCGCACCCGTCAGCTCGTGCATGGCATCCAGCTGCATCTGCTGCATTTCGGCCAGCCGCGTCCATTGGCGCGAGATCAGGTAGTCGAGCTTTTCGTGCAGATGGCGCACTTCCAGTTCGGCTTTCAGGTTCACCCGGTAGTCGTTGAAGGAGCGCAGGCGGTCCTTGGCCTCCGTTCGTCTCTGGCTCATCATGATGATCGGCGCCTGGACGGCGGCGATGCAGGAGAGCAGAAGGTTGAGCAGGATGAAGGGGTAGGGGTCGAAGGCGCTCTGCAAGCCCTCGAGCAGGTTGATGCCGATCCACACCAAAAGCACGCTGCCGAACGAGATCAGGAACCACCAGCTGCCGCCGAAGGCCGCCATATTGTCGGAGACGCGGTCGGCGAACGACCTGTGCTCCTCGAACTCCTCTTCCGAGTTTTCCGAGATGGTGTCCTGCCTGGCGATCGATTCGACCACCTGGCGGTCGAGCTCGGAGAATTCGCCATGCTCCTGCTGCAGCAACTCTTCCATGTAGCGCATGCGGTAGCGGCCGAGCTCCTCGCGGCTGATGCGGGCGCCGCGCGGCAGGTCGGGATGGTCGGAGCGGATGCGGTCGGCAAGGCTCGGCCTGAGATCGTCGATGCGGACTAGGTCGCGCTTGCGAAACTTTCTACCTGAAATCGCCGACGGTTTTCGCTTCGGCTTCAGGCGGCCATGACCGGTGGGTTCGGAGTCCGGCACCTCGGGCGCCTCGAGCGCCTCGTCGGCGACCAGCTCGGCTTCGTGGGCGGGCGGCGCCTCGAAATACTCGCCGCCGCTGTCGTTTTCGCTGTCGGCCTGTTCGGATGGTTTTGGGGCTGTGCTCATGATGCCGGCTCCTGCTGTCGCGCTGTCGGACACGTTACGCCAAGCCGGCGCGGCATAGCTATCGCTGCGGCGAAGATTGCGGGCCTGTGCAAGCGCTTGTGATTGACGGGTCGGGTCGTCACGCGCGCGGCTGGCGCCATGGTCATTGGCGGCTGGCCCCATCATGGACCTGTGGCGGGCCGGGCGGGGCGCTTATATCCAGATCAGTCCTGACGATGTTGCATGAAAGCGCTAGGGTCAGGCTGCCGCCAGGGGCATTGAATCGCCCCACAACAGGGGTTGCCACCATGTACAAACATATCCTGATCGCCACCGACGGTTCGGAACTCGCTGCCAAGGGCGTCGCCCACGGCCTTGAACTGGCCAAGGGCCTAGGCTCCGATGTCACCTTCGTCAACGTCTCCGAGCCGTTCCCGGCACTGGCCTGGGGCGGTGCAATGGCCGGCTATGTCGCCGGCGAAGAGCTGGTCAATTACGAGGAAAACGCCCGCAAATATGGCCGCCAGGTGCTGGACAAGTGCAAGGCTGAGGCCGACGCGCTCGGCGTGCGGGCAAAGACCCTGTACGTCGAGAACCGGACGCCGGCAGAGGCCATCCTCGACGCCTCCCGCTCCGAGGCCTGCGACCTCATCGTCATGGCCTCGCATGGCCGCCGCGGACTGGGCAGGCTGGTGCTGGGCAGCCAGACCGCGGAAGTCGTGTCGCTGACGGAGATCCCGGTGCTGGTCGTGCGGTAGGGTTGCAGCAGGCACCGTCCTTGCGCCACGCTACTGCGTCGGCAAACCAGGCGCCGGCAAACCGGGCGGCTCCAGACCTGGAAGCGACGAGCCCGGTGGCGGCAGGCCGGGAAGCGGCGAGCCGGCCGGCTGGCCTCCCGCAAACATCAGCCGCGTCTTGGTATCGGCCATCGCTGGCGACAGGCTGCGCTGGATCAGCGCTTCGACATGGTCGTTGCGCTGCCTGGCGCTGTCGGCGCCCATCACCACCACGATCAGATGCCGGCCGTCGGCATTGTAGGAGGTGACGATGTTGTAGCCGGAGGCCCTGATATAGCCGGTCTTGATGCCGTCGACGCCGCGCACCCGGCCCAGCATGTCGTTATGGCCGCGCACCAGCCGTCCGCGGAACATGAAATCGCTTTCGGAGAAATAGTGGAACTGTTGCGGGAAGCGGGCGCGCAGCGCCATGCCGAGCGTTGCCATGTCGCGCGCCGTCGTGTGCTGGCCGGCGTCGGGCAGGCCGGAGGCGTTGCGGAAGACGGTGCTGGTCATGCCGATCTGGCGCGCCTTCGACGTCATCATGGCCGCGAACTGGTCTTCCGAGCCGCCAAGATATTCGCCCACCGCCACCGCCACGTCATTGGCCGATTTGACCACGATCGCCCGGATCGCCGAATCGACATCGATGCTCTCGCCGCGCCTGAAGCGCAGTTTGGTCGGCGGCTGCCGGGCCGCATTGTCGGAGACCGGGATCTGCGTCTCCTTGGAGACGCGGCCGGTCTCCAGCGCCTCGAACAGCAGATACAGCGTCATCATCTTGGTCAACGACGCCGGATAGCGCTGCGCCGTCGAACTGACCTCGAACAGCGTCTTGCCGCTGGCATCGACGACGATGGCCGCATATTTTTCCTGCGGCGCCGGCACCGCCAGCACGCTGTCGGGCGGTGCGGTGGTGCTGCAGCCGGCAACGAAGACGAGCAGCAGGATGGCTGCGACAAATCTTTGGGCGAGGGAGGGGAAATGGAAATCGGGCAAGGCAAGTCCGGCGTTGCTGAGAGGGCCGGAACCTAGCCTAACCCATTGCCTTCGTCCATTTGGTTAACGGCGAAGCCTGGTTTTCCTCGCGTTCATCCCGCCCCGAAATCGCCTGTTTCCTGTCCTGTTTTGCCGGCGGGGTTGCGCTGCTACACTGCGCGCGGCAATTGCTTTGGGGGTTTGACATGACGACCGGTGACATCGGCGCGGCTGCGCCATCGCTTATCAAGGCTTCGCTCAGCCGCACCGGGAAATGGGCCGGCAGTGTCGCCTTCATCGGTGGTGCTGCTTCCGACATTCTCAATCCGCTGGCGCCGTTCGCCGCCTATATCGCGCTGGTCGCCTCGGTCGCCGCCGCCATCATCGCCATCGCCATTGTTCTGCGGCTGGTGCTGGCCGCCAAGGCGCTGCCGGCGCTGATCTTTGCCACCAGTGCGGCTGCCGTCGCCGGCGGCGTCTACGGCCTGCAGCAGCAGACCAATTCGCAAAACGGCGTGATCGCCGGCCTGGTGCCGGCCATCGCGCAGCTGCAGCAGCAGCTGGGCATCGTCTCGGCCAGGGTGGCCAAAATCGAGCAGACCGTCACGCAGACCCAGCAGACGGTCGACCAGGTCAAGCAATCGACCGACGCTGTGGCGAAAAAGACCGAGGAGATCGCCTCCAGCCAGCAACAGCAGACCGAGCAGGGCGCGCAGACGCAAAAGACCGTCGATCAGGTCAAGCAGACCACCGAAACGCTCGCCGCCGGCCAGCAGAAACAGGCAGAGCAGGCCGATAAACTGCAGGCGACCACCGAGCAGATCGCCGCCTCGATCGACACCATCGCCAAAGGCTTTGCCGCGCTGGCCGCGCAAGGCGGGGCGATCGCCGAGCCGAAGCGGCCGGATGAATTCTACCACAATGCCCGCGTCTACGAGCTGTCCGGCGATATGCTGAATGCGCGCCGCTCCTATCTCGCCTTTGCCGGCTTCGACGTCGACGCCGTCGATCCCTACACCCGCTTTGCCACGCTGCTGCGCGTGCAGGACGGCAAGGCCGGTGCGCGCGAAGTGTTCGGCCAGCTTGCCGACAAGGCCAAGGCGCTGTCGATCAAGCTGGTCCATGTCCTGCAGTTCGACGACACCCAGCGTCTCGACAAGCTCAACGCCTTCATCGCGGCCAATCCGGATTTCGCGCCGGCCTATTACCTCTTGGCGCAGGAGTTTTCCGAGGACCGCCTCGGCGCCCAGTCGCTGTCCGACAAGCGCAGCGAGGCCGAGGCGCTCACCAAATTCGTCTCCTACGAAAAGGATGGTGGGCTGCTCAAATATTTCGTCGACCAGAGGGAGCTTGCCGACTGGCTCGACCACAGCCGCAGCCGGCTGACGGCCCTTGGCGACGTGCTCGACCCCGCCCGTTTTGCCCCGTCGCTGACGCCGATGCGCTCCAATGCCGGCTGGACCATCTCCATATCGCTGCCCGAGGCGGCTACCGGCATTTCCTGGCGCCTGGGTGAGTCCGGTCCGTTCACCGATACCGGGCTGATGGCGATGAACGACCAGCGCACCGGCAAGCCGATGCCCAATCCGAGCTTCGAATTGCCCGACAGCACGACGGCCACCATCATCGGGGTAAAATATCTCGATCTCAGGGGCCGCGAGACCGGGCCGTTCAACATAAGTTTCGATCCGGAAGCCGCCCTCCAGGAGGGCAACAAACAGATCCTCGACCAGTTCTGGACGTCGTGGATCGCCTTCGACGCCAGCGGCAATCACGGCCTGGTCTATTTCTCGCAGATGCTGTCGTACCGTTGCGGCATCAAGGAGGTGCGCTACAGCCTGAACGGCACCGCGCTCGACAAGGAGATCAAGCTGCCGCCTTGCGACAAGAAGGACCCCTACGCCATCCCTTATGACTACCAGCCCTACTTCAAGGTCGCCGACAGCGTGACGTCGATGGCGGTGCAGGTCACCTACACCGACGGCACCAAGTCGCCGGTCAGGGAATACAAGCGGCAGTAGGGGGCAGGGCCGGTCTGTATGCCTTGCTGTTCCGACCGTTTGCGCTGCCCCTCATTGCCCTGCCGGGCATTTCTCCCCGTATAGTGACGGGGAGAAAGGGCTGGCCGCAACGCCGGCGCCCTTCTTGCAACGCTGGTGATTGGCGAAGGTGGCGACGAAAGCGCCCCTCTCCCCGTCACTATACGGGGAGAGGATGCCGGCAGGCAGGTGAGGGGCGGCGCTGGCCTTCGATAAGTCGACCACCTTCGATGATGGCAGCGAACTGGTCTGATGCAAAATGCCGGAAGCTGCGCTTGCGCAACCTGCGCGGAGCGGGTTTGTTCGCTGCCATCAGAATCAGCAGGTGCATGATGGATACGGTCACGATCAAGGCAAAAGGCATCTCGGTCACGGTCGACCTCACCGTCGGCCATATCGCCGACATGACCGTCGACAGCGATGGCCGCCAGCTGAAGCCGCTGCACCGCGCGCCCTGGGTCGATGCCGGCGAGACGCTGCCGCCAGACCTGCCCGAGGGCACGGTGCGGCTTTCCGGCGATTTCCTGTGCGCGCCGTTTTCGGCGAGCGACATCGAGGCTGCGCCGCTGCATGGCTGGCCGGCCAACAGCGGTTGGGATGTCACCGCCAGCGAAGCGACATCCGATGGCTGGCGGGCCATCTTCCGGCTGCGCCGCCAGGTCATGGGCGCCTCGGTCGACAAGATCTTTACGCTTCGGGATGGCCATCCCTTCCTCTACCAGGAGCATGTCTTTTCCGGTGGGGCGGGCGCGGTGTCCGCCGCTCACCATCCGATGACGGCGATGCGCGACGGCGGGAGGCTGGCCTTTTCGCCCAAGCGTTTTGCCGCAACGCTGGACGCACCATTGGAGCCCGATCCGGCCCGCGGCCGCTTCAAGCTTGCCTATCCCGCGCGCACCACCAATCTGACGCGCTTTCCCGCCACCGGCGGCGGCACGCTCGATCTCACCGACTACCGCATGGAGGATCAGCGCGAGGATTTCATCACCATGGTCGAGGCCGATCACGGCGGTCCGGGTTGGACGGCGCTGGCGCGCCGGGCCGAGCAGGATCTGGTGCTGGTGCTGAAGAACCCGGCCGAATTGCCGGTCACCATGCTGTGGTTCAGCAATGGCGGCCGCGACTACGCGCCGTGGAGCGGCCGCCATCGCGGCGTGCTCGGCATCGAGGACGGCCGCGCCGCCGTCGGCCATGCCGCCTCGGTCGGCGGCAACTGGCTGAAGCGCGAAGGCGTGGCGACCGCCTTTGCGCTCGGCGGCGAAGTCTCCTTCCGCCATGTCATCGGCGCGCTGCCTCAGGCTAGCGGCGAGCCTCCGCGCGATATCGCGACAACATCAGGTCACATGCGTCTCACCGGAGCCGATGGGTCGCCCCGCGACGTCGCATTCGACAGCGACTTCCTGCGCATCGCCAAGTCAGCGTAGCCTGACGGCATCGCAAGTTCAGGGTTTGAAATTTCCTCCAACAGCCGTCAAGATGCGGCTGAAACCATCTGGCTGCAAAAAGGCTTTCATGTCTGAAATCGCCCACCTCGCCGCCACCATCTTCAAGCGCGCCGGCAAGGCGAAGCGCTTCATCGTCGCCATTGCCGGCCCGCCCGGCGCCGGCAAGTCGACGCTGTCGGCCAGCCTGCATGATCTGTTGCCGGAAGGCGCCTCGGAAGTCGTGCCGATGGACGGGTTTCACTATGACGACGTCGTGCTCAACCAGCGCGGCCTGCGGCCAAGAAAAGGCGCTCCCGAAACCTTCGATTTCGGCGGTTTTGAAACGCTGTTGAAGCGCATCCGCGCGGGCGAGCCCGACATTGCCATTCCGGTGTTCGACCGCAGCATGGAATTGTCGCGCGCCGCAGCCTCCATCGTCGCCGCCGAGGCCAAGTTCATCCTGGTCGAGGGCAATTACCTGCTGCTCGACGAGGAGCCGTGGTCGCGGCTGGCGCCTTTGTTCGACTTCACCATCTTTGTCGACGTGCCGCGCGCCGAACTCGAGCGCCGCCTGCTGGCGCGCTGGCACGAGCATGGCCGTTCCGACGAAGACGCACGCGCCTGGATCGCCTCCAACGACATGCCCAACATCGACCGCGTGCTTGGCCGTCGGCGGTCCGCCGACCTGGTTGTCGGCGATCCCGCTTAATTCTCAGGATTTCCGAACGGGAACCTTAAGACTTTCAGGTCGTTATCGCTGACGAGGCAACTTAGCCACAGAGGGATTTCGTCCGATGGCAACCAAAGCAAGAAAACCCGCAGCCGCCAAATCCAGGGCAACGCCAGCCAAGGCCACCCAGGCAAAAGCAGGCGCCGGTCCGGCAATTGCGGAGCGCTCCAAAGATGCAAAGCCGGCTTTCGGCAAGGCGGCGCCGAAGAAGGTGGTGCCGGGCGTAGCGGCCAAGGTGGCGGCAAAGCCTGCCAAGGCCAAGAAGCCGGCAGCCAGCGGCAGCTCGGTGGGCACCATGCGCAATGTAGCCAACGTTGCCGCCGGCGCGGTTGTCGCCACGGCCAGAGGCGCTGCATCACTTGCCGCGTCAGTGATGGGCAAGGGCGGCTCCAAGGCCAAAGCCAAGGCAAAGTAGAGCAATTCCAGGAAAAGTGTGGAGCGGTTTTCCCGGGAAAAGCGCGTAGCGCTTTCCCTTGGGAATTGCGTCAAACAAAAGGGGAAAGCCGCTTTCAAGCGGCTTTGATCATCAGCCTCTGGCTGGAATGGTCAGGCCGCGTTGCACCGCGGGCCGTGCCAGGCCGCGGTCAAGCCAAGCCGCGACGGTGGGGAAATCGTCGAAGCCGACGAGTTCGCGCGCGTCGTAGAAGCCGATCAGATTGCGCACCCAGCCCAGCATCGAAATGTCGGCGATGGTGAAATCGTCATCCATGATCCAGCTGCGGCCTTTCAGCCTCGTCTCGAGCACGCCGATCAGCCGCCGCGATTCGTTGCGGTAGCGATCCAGCGGCCGCTTGTCGGCGATCTCGCGTCCGGCGAATTTGTTGAAAAACCCGACCTGTCCGAAGATCGGTCCGATCGCCGCCATCTGGAAGAACACCCACTGGATGGTTTCGTAGCGCCGCGCCGGGTCGGCCGGGATCAGCTTGCCGGTCTTGTCGGTGAGGTAGAGCAGGATGGCGCCGGATTCGAACAGGCCGAGCGGCTTGCCGTCCGGGCCGTCGGGATCGATGATGGCCGGTATCTTGCCGTTCGGGTTCAGCGACAGGAATTCCGGCGTCCAGCTCTGGTCCTTGCCGATGTCCACCAGATGCGCCTCGTAGGGCAGGCCGAGTTCTTCCAGCGCGATCGACACTTTCACCCCGTTCGGCGTCGTCGCCGAATAGAGCTGCAGGCGGTCGGGGTGCTTGGCCGGCCAGCGCTTGGTGATCGGAAAAGCGGACAGGTCGGTCATCGAAAGCTCCGGTCGGGAATTTGGCGCTGGCATCGCGCCGTTTGGCGGGTTGCGAAGGATTATCCGCCACGTGTTTGCCGATCAACCGGCCGGCGGTGCACACACCGTGTTTACCAGCGATTCACGGCCAGCCGCCTGCCGTCAGACCGCCTTGAACGCTACCACGGCATTGGTGCCGCCAAAGGCAAAACCATTGCTGATCGCGGCCCGCACCTTGCGCTCGCGCGCCACATTGGGCGTGACGTCGAGATCGCAATCGGGGTCGGCTTGCCGGAAATTGGCCGTCGGCGGCACGATGCCTTCGCGGATCGCCATCACGCAGGCGATCATCTCCAGGCCGCCCGAGGCGCCGAGGCAATGCGCATGCATCGACTTGGTCGACGACACCGAGAGCTTGTAGGCGTGGTCGCCAAACGCGCGCTTGATCGCCGCCGTTTCGATCTGGTCGTTGGCCTTGGTGCCGGTGCCGTGGGCGTTGAGATAGTCGACGTCCTCGGGGTTGAGCCCGGCGTCGGCCAGGCAGGCGCGCATCGCCGCCGTCGGCCCTTCGACAGTCGGTGCGACGATGTCGGAGGCGTCGGCGGAAAGCCCGACGCCGGCAATTTCGGCCAGAATGTCGGCGCCGCGCGCCATGGCGTGTTCGTAAGTTTCCAGAACCGCCATGCCGGCGCCTTCGCCCAGCGACAGGCCCTGGCGGTCGGCCGAGAACGGCCGGCAGGTGTCGGGCGCCAGCACCCGCAGCGCCTCCCAGCCTTTCAGGATGCCCCAGACCAGCGGCGCATCGGTGCCGCCGGCGACCATGACGTCGGCGCGGCCAAGCCGGATCTGGTCGACCGCCGAGGCGAAGGCGTGATTGGACGACGAACAGGCCGAGGTGACGCCGAACACCGGCCCGCGCAGGCCAAGCACCATGCTGACCTGGCCGGCCGCAGCGCTTGGCATCACTTTCGGTACGGTGAAGATGCCGGCCCGGTTCTTGCCGTCGATCAGGATGGCGCGATAATTTTCCTCGATCGCTTCCCAGCCGCAGACGCCGACGCCGACCACCGTGCCCATCCGGTAGGTTGTGGCTTCGTCCGACGTCAGTCCGGCTTGCTGCATGGCCTCGCGCGCCGCGATCGTCGCCAACAGGCTGAAGCGGTCCATCGACACGGTCTGCTTGTGGCCGATGCCATGCTCGGGCATCGCCTTGATCTCGCAGCCGACCTTGACCTTCAAATCATGCAGCAGCGGGTTGTCGATCTGGCCGATCGCCGAACGTCCGGCGCGCATTTCGTTCCAGATCGCAGGCGCATTGGTGCCGAGCCCGCATATGCCGCCTATGCCGGTAATGACGACGCGCTTGTGCATTCAGGCTTTCTTCGCGATCAGCGCGCGAACAGCCTCGACCATGTCGCCGACATTCTTCAGATTGCTCCAGGCATCGACCGTGTTCATCTCGATCTCGATGCCGTACTGTTCCTCGAGATCGAAGATGATCTCGGTCAGTTCCAGGGAATGGATGCCAAGCGCGGTCAATTCCGTATTGGTGGTGATCTCTTCGCCGCCGGGCTCAGCATGTGCCCTGATCTTGGCGATGATTTCCGTTGCCAGCTCGTCAGCCATTCGTTTCCTTCCCCAATTTTATCGTTTCGCGGTGCCGATTGGTTGGCGCCCGTGTTGCCTGGACTGAAAATCGCCGTCGCCTTCAAAACCCCGCCAGGCGCGGCATGACCGTTCCAAAGAGGCTCCCTCTATAGAAACGGAAACGCTGTCAAGCAACAAGCTATATCAATAAGCACCATATCGACAAAGCAGCCGGAGTGCTTAACGTTGGGGCGATGGATACGTTGCAACCTGGCTTGACTGCAGTGCTACCGGCCCAGCGCGTCGCTGGCGCGGCCCGGCTTGCATGCGGCGTCAGTGCCGGCCGCACCAGGCTTTCGCGCCTCTATCAAGACGGATCGGCCAAGATCCGAATGCCGGCCGTCGCGGCGGATCCGCTCGAAGCCGTTCTCATCAACACCGCGGGCGGGCTGACTGGCGGTGATCGGCTTGGCTGGGAAATCGATGTCGGGCCAGGTGCCTCCGCTTCCATCACCACCCAGGCCTGCGAAAAGATCTATCGCGCCGAAAGCGACCGTGCCGAAGTGCGGGTAAAACTTGAAGTCGGCGCGGATGGCCGTATTGCCTGGCTGCCGCAGGAAACCATCGTCTTCGACCGCTCGGCCTTTGCCCGCACGCTCGACGTTGAGCTTGCCGCAGGCGCCGAGGCATTGCTGCTCGAGGCCACCGTCTTTGGCCGCCTGGCCATGGGCGAACAGGCCGCGCACGGCCATTTCCACGACCGCTGGCGGGTCCGCCGGGACGGCGCGCTCATTCATGCCGAGGATTTCCGCATCGGGCCGGCCATTGCCACAGCGCTTCGTCGCCCGGCAGTCGCTTGCGGCGCCATTGCCGTGGCGACGCTGCTGATGGTTTCGCCGCATGCCGAAACCTTTCTCGAGCCGGCCCGCGACATCATCGGCGCCGAGGGCGACGCCAGCGCCTGGAGCGTGAAACAATCTGGCAAGCTTCTTGCGAGGCTGTTTGCCGAGGACGGTTACCAGCTGCGCAAGCGGCTGGTTCCGCTCGTCGAACTGCTCAACGGGCGGGCCGGTCTGCCCAAATTATGGTCACTCTGAACCAAATCCAGGCCAAATCCAGGAAAGCGCATGAACCTGACGCCGCGTGAAAAGGACAAGCTGCTCATCGCCATGGCGGCGATCGTGGCACGCAAGCGGCTGGAGCGCGGCGTCAAGCTCAATCATCCCGAAGCGATCGCGCTGATCACCGATTTCGTCGTCGAGGGCGCCCGCGACGGCCGCCCGGTCGCCGAACTGATGGAGGCGGGCGCCCATGTCGTCACTCGCGCGCAGGTGATGGAAGGCATCGCCGAGATGATCCACGACGTCCAGGTCGAGGCTACCTTTCCCGACGGCACCAAGCTGGTCACCGTGCACGAACCGATCAGGTGAGGAGGAAACGATGCTCGAACTCAGGCCCAACTGCGAATGCTGCGACAAGGACCTGCCGCCGGAAGCGACGGATGCGCTGATCTGCACCTTCGAATGCACTTTTTGCGCCGACTGCGCTGAAAATGTGCTGGGCGGCGTCTGTCCGAATTGCGGCGGCAATTTTTCCGCCCGCCCAATCCGGCCGGCAGAGAAGCTGAAGAAATATCCGGCCTCGACCAAACGTGTGCTCAAGGCCGAGGGCTGCGGCCCGCGCAAGGCCGCGTGATTGTTACCGTGACTTGGAAGGGAAGACCGATGATCTCTGCCTCAGCCAAACGCACCACGCTAGCCGCAATCCTGCTGCTGGCGGCAGCCATGCGCGCCTATGCCCATGTCGGCATCGGCACGACCTCGTCCTTCGCGGAGGGCTTCGCGCATCCGCTGTCCGGACTCGACCATATGACGGTGATGATCGCCGTCGGCTTGTGGGCCGCGCTCAAGGGCGGCAAGGCGGTTCTTGCCTGGCCGCTGGCCTTTGTCGGCGTCATGCTGGTCGGCGCCGCGCTCGGCATGCTGCATGTACCCTTGCCTTTCGTCGAACCGGGCATTTTGGCCTCCGTCGTCGCTCTTGGCCTGCTGGTTGCGCTGGCGGTTGAATTGCCGATCTCCACCGGCGTCGCCATCATCGGCCTGTTCGCGCTGTTCCATGGCCACGCCCACGGCACCGAAGTGCCGGAAAATGCTGGCGGGCTTGACTATATGGCCGGCTTCGCCGTCGCCACCGCGCTTCTCCATGTCATTGGCATCGCTGCCGGTCTCGGTATCGGCCTGCGCTTTCGCGGCCTTGCCCGCGCCGCCGGTGCTGCCTGCGCTGCGGTCGGTGTCGGCCTGGTCTTCGGCGTTCTGTGAGGCTCACGATGATCCCCGGCGAAAGCATCACAGCAAGCGGCGACATCGAGCTCAATAAGGGCCTGCCGACGGTTACGCTCAAAGTCGCAAACAGCGGCGACCGGCCGATCCAGGTCGGCAGCCACTACCATTTCTTCGAAACCAATGAGGGGCTGAAATTCGATCGCGACAAAGCCCGCGGCATGCGTCTCGACATAGCCGCCGGCACCGCGATGCGCTTCGAGCCGGGACAAGAGCGTGACGTCACGCTGGTACCGCTCGGGGGAAAACGCGAGGTCTATGGTTTCCAGCAGAAAATCATGGGCAAGCTGTGAGATCGACAGGGTCGAACGCCCTGGGATCAGTTCGACGGCCTGGCCGCTGCATAGATGACGATTCCTGCAGGCCCGTCGAATTCGACGGCGAGAACGTCCTCGGCCAGCACGCGCCTGGATTCGATAGCATTGAACAGCAGCGCGTTGGCGTCGATCTCCTTGCGCAATTCCGTAATGTCGTCCTGATGCTGCCTGACCTTGCTCTCGACGGCCGGCGGCGGGCCGCCTTCGCTGCGCGCCGCGTCGGTGAGGAAGACGATATCCACCGTGTCGAGCTTGGATGTCTTGCGTACCGTGCCGATGTTTTCACGCGTCCGCTCGATCGCGGCGATGAGCTTTCCGGTCTCCGTCGTCGTGCGCGCCTCTTCCTGGCGGACATCGGAGCCGACGATCCGGTTGACGGTGTCCGCGCTCTCAACGGCCTGCGCGGCAGGCGGCCCGTAGGCCGCGAGGAACACGCAAGTCGCTATGGTCTGGAGCCATCTGGCGTCGGTAAAGGGAATGGTCGGCATAGATCGCTCCTGGCGAACTTTTCTGCGCAACGCCGTTCGGCGCCAAAGAAGCCAAACGACTCCCGTCCGGCGAAGGTTCCCTCCGCGATAGGGCCGGCGGGCCGGATATCGGCCCGCCAGGCGCGGTCGTCAGCTCGCCTTCTTGGTGACCAGGGTCAGCGCGCCATTGGTGGTCATGCTGGCGGCGACCACCTGTGCCGAGGTGAGCCCCTTGGCTTCGAGCGCCGACTTGAGCTGCGGTGTCGCATCGATCGAGCTGCGCAGTTTTTGCAGCCCGGCATCGCCGCGCTTGGCGATCACCTGGTTGACCTGCGTCTGGGTGGCCTCAGGCAGCTCGGTGATATCGACGATGTTGACGCTCTGGATCGCCGGCGCCGCCGGCTGAGCGCTAGGTGCGGTTGGTTTCGGTTGCGGCGTCGGCTGCTGCTGGGCGCCGGCAATTGTCGCGGAGGCGAGCGTGGCGGCGGCTGCAAGAACGATGATTTTGCGCATGGATTTTCCTTCCATCGAATGGGCCAGGGATCTGGCAAACGGTTGGTTCGGGGTGGCACGCCCACCTCAACGGCCAAATGGGATCAGAAGGTGTCGCCGAGCGGGTCATTGCATGACCATTGGATGGCGACGATGTGGAATTCGGCTGAAGCCAGACCGTTTTGGGGAGCATTGACTGATGGCTAGAATCACCCGCGCCGCCTATGCGCAGATGTACGGTCCCACCGTCGGCGACAAGGTGCGCCTGGCCGACACCGAATTGTTCATCGAGGTCGAAAAGGACCTCACCATCCATGGCGAAGAGGTGAAATTCGGCGGCGGCAAGGTCATCCGCGACGGCATGGGCCAGAGCCAGGTGTCTCGTGCACAGGGTGCGGTCGACACCGTCATTACCAACGCGCTGGTGATCGATGCGTCGGCAGGCATCTTCAAGGCCGATATCGGCCTCAGGGACGGCCGCATCGCGGCCATCGGCAAGGCCGGCAATCCCGATACACAGGACGGCGTCACCATCATCATCGGGCCCGGCACGGAAATCATCGCCGGCGAGGGCAAGATCCTCACCGCCGGCGGTTTCGACGCGCATATCCACTTCATCTGCCCGCAGCAGATCGACGAGGCGCTAATGTCGGGCATCACCACCATGCTCGGCGGCGGCACCGGCCCGGCGCATGGCACGCTGGCCACCACCTGCACGCCAGGCCCCTGGCACATGGCGCGCATGATCCAGTCCTTCGACGCCTTTCCGATGAACATCGGCCTGTCCGGCAAAGGCAATGCCTCGCTGCCGGCGGCGCTGGAGGAAATGGTGCTGGGCGGCGCCTGTTCGCTGAAGCTGCATGAGGACTGGGGCACGACGCCGGCGGCCATCGACTGCTGCCTGTCGGTGGCCGACGATTACGACGTGCAGGTGATGATCCACACCGACACGCTGAACGAATCCGGCTTCGTCGAAAACACCGTCGCGACGATCAAGGGCCGCACCATCCACGCCTTCCACACCGAAGGCGCCGGCGGCGGCCATGCGCCTGACATCATCAAGGTCTGCGGCCTGCCCAACGTCATCCCGTCTTCGACCAACCCGACCCGGCCCTACACCGTGAACACGCTGGCCGAGCATCTCGACATGCTGATGGTCTGCCACCATCTGTCGCCGTCGATCCCCGAGGACATCGCCTTTGCCGAAAGCCGCATCCGCAAGGAAACCATTGCCGCCGAAGACATTTTGCACGACATCGGCGCCTTCTCGATCATCTCGTCCGACAGCCAGGCCATGGGCCGCGTCGGCGAGGTGGCGATCCGCACCTGGCAGACTGCCGACAAAATGAAGCGCCAGCGCGGGTCGCTGCCGCAGGAAACCGGCAACAACGACAATTTCCGCGTCCGCCGCTACATCGCCAAATACACCATCAATCCGGCCATCGCCCATGGCCTGTCGAAGGACATCGGCTCGATCGCGGTCGGTAAACGCGCCGATCTTGTGCTGTGGAACCCGGCCTTCTTCGGCGTCAAACCGGACATGGTGTTGCTTGGCGGCATGATCGCTGTGGCCCCGATGGGCGATCCCAATGCCTCGATCCCGACCCCGCAGCCCATGCACTATCGCCCGATGTTCGGCGCCTATGGCAAGGCCAGGACCAATTCGTCGGTGACCTTCGTTTCGAAGGCCGCACTTGAGTCTGGCCTGCATGGCCGGCTCGGCGTCGACAAGCAGTTCGTTGCGGTGGAAAACACGCGAGGCGGCATCGGCAAGCATTCCATGGTCCTCAACGACGCCACGCCGCATGTCGAAGTCGACCCCGAAACCTATGAGGTTCGCGCGGACGGGGAGCTACTGACTTGCGAGCCGGCAACCGTGCTGCCGATGGCGCAGCGGTATTTTCTGTTCTGACGCCGGCAATCCGACCGACCGGGCAAAATGCGTTGCGGCTGGCATCCCGACGCCGCAATATGCTGCCCACGATAAGCCGCATAGTGATCAGGCATGGCCATCGAAACAGCGTCCGCCCACGACATCTTCCCGCACATCCGCATCGTCATGGGCATGGTGATCGGCCTCGGCGTCACGCGCCTGCTGTCGGGGCTCGCGCGCATTGTCCAGCATCCCGGCCAGTACAGGCTCTACCCCGTGCACCTCGCCTGGGTCGCCTCCATGCTGTTGCTGCTGGTGCATTTCTGGTGGTGGGAGTTCGGTCTCTATGCCATCGAGACCTGGACCTTCGGCAAATATTTGTTCCTGATCTTCTACGCCATCACGCTGTTCCTGCTGTGCGCGCTGCTGTTTCCGGATTCGATGCTCGACTACACCAGCTACGAGGATTTCTTCTATTCGCGCCGTGGCTGGTTTTTCGGCCTGCTGGCGGCCACTTACCTGCTCGATGTCGTAGACACGCTTCTGAAAGGTCCCGAGCATTTCGCCCGCTACGGCAACGAATATCTGTTCCGGACGCCGGTTTTCGTCCTGTTGTGCATTGCCGCCATCCTGGTGCGCGACCGCCGTTTCCACATCGCCTTCGTCGTCGGCACGCTGATCTACCAGGTCTCGTTCATCCTGCGGCTCTTCGACACCATCGTCTGAGCGAGCGCAATCATTTAGGGTCGCGAGGAAAGAGGGCTCAACCAATGTACAAGGCCATCGGATCGCGCGGATCCCGGGTCAGCCGCGTTCTCTGGATGCTCGAGGAACTCGGACAGCCCTATGAATTCGTCGAGGTCAAATTGCGCTCGCCGGAAGCCTATGCGCTCAATCCGTCGGGCAAGGTGCCGATCCTCATCGACGGTGAACTGACGGTGACGGATTCGGCGGCGATCTGCGTCTATCTCGCCGACAAGCATGCCGACAAGGGTTTGGGCGCCAATCCTGGTGTCGCCGGCCGCGCCGAGATGGATTCCTGGATGCATTTTGCTCAGAGCGAGTTCGAGGCGCCGCTGTGGAACAAAGTGCGCCATCGCTTCCTGCTGCCGAAGGAAGTGCGGGTCGATGTCGGCCCGGCCGCCGCCTACGACTTTGCCTCGGAGACCAAGGCGCTTGATCGCCGGCTGGGCGACCGGCCGTTTGCACTCGGCGACCGGTTCTCTGCCGTCGACGTGTTGTTGGGCGACATGGGCAACTGGGCCCGCGCCGGAAAATTCCCGATCGAGTCAGAGCGCGTCAACGCCTATTTCGACCGTGTGCTTTCGCGGCCGGCCCGGGCGCGGGCGCAAGCCAATGGCGGAGCTATGCGATGAAACTCAACCTCAACACCGACTTCACCAAATTCCCGCGCGCCGTCCAGGTGCTGCCTGCCGGAAAAGCCGGTGCCGCGGCGCCATTCGGCCGCGCCGTTCTGCCCCATGACGAACGCCATCTGCGCCGGCGAGCGATCGAACTTACCGATGGCAGCAAGGTGCTGGTCGACCTGCCTGAACCGGTGACCCTGAACGACGGTGATCGGCTGGTGCTGGAGGACGGCCGCCATGTTGAAATCACAGCAGCACCCGAAGAGGTCTACGACATCCGCGCCCGCGACGCCGTACATCTGACCGAACTTGCCTGGCATATCGGCAACCGGCATCTGGCGGCGGCGATCGAGTCCGGCCGTATCCTGATCCTGCGCGACCACGTCATCAAGGCGATGCTGGAAGGTCTCGGCGCCACCGTGCGCGAGGTCTCCGAGCCGTTCAAGCCGGTGCGTGGCGCCTATTCCGGCGGCCATGATCACGGCCATGCGCACGCCGAAGCGCATGCACACAGCCACGCCGAGGCGCATTCTCACGCACACAGCGAGTCGCATTCCCATTCCCACAGCCATTCCCACGAAGGGCATCACCACGACCATGACTGATCAACCGTCCGGCATCGCTTTGCTGCGGCTGATGGCGTGGCTGTCGCCGGCTTTCCCGGTCGGTGGCTTTTCCTACAGCCACGGTCTCGAACGGGCGGTGCATGACGGGTTGGTGGCCGACAGCGAAAGCCTCGCCGGCTGGCTCGAAACGCTGGTCGAGATGGGCTCGGGCTGGAACGACGCTGTGCTGTTCACAGAGGCCTGGCGCCGCGCCCGCGACGGCGGTAACCTCCATGAAATTGCCGACCTCGCCGAAGCGCTTGCCGGCTCGCAGGAGCGCCACACCGAAACCATGCTGCAAGGCGCTGCTTTTCTGAAAGCGGCGTCGGCCTGGCCCAATCCGGTGCTGGCCCGCTTGCCGGCCGAATGCGCCTATTGTGTCGCCGTCGGCGCAATTACCGGCGGCAACGGCATCGCGCTTCAGGACGCGCTGTCCGCCTTCCTGCAGGCCTTCTTCTCCAACCTCGTCCAGGCCGCGATCCGGCTCGGCGTCGTCGGCCAAAGCGGAGCGACTGTGCTGCTCGCCGGCTTCGAACCGCTGGCGTTGTCGACGGCCGCGCGGGCGGCCGGCTCGACATCGGACGATCTCGGCGGCTGCGCCTTCATCTCCGACGTGATGGCAATGAAACATGAGACGCAATATTCCAGGCTGTTCCGCTCATGACTGTCCTCGCCGTAGCCCTTTCGGCCGTCCTGCTGCTGATCACCGCGCTGCATGCCTATTGGGGCCTTGGCGGCATCTGGCCGGGCAGGGACGGCGCCTCCTGCGCCCACGCCGTTGTCGGATTTCGGGGCGTCGACGAGATGCCGACGCCCTTTGCCTGTTTTGCCGTTGCCGCATGCCTGTGTCTGGCAACGCTATGGCCATTGGCGCTCGCCGGTGTCTTTGCCTCACCTTTTCCAAGGGAAGGCCTTGCCGCCACAGCGCTGCTCGTCGGACTGGTCTTCTTCGGTCGCGGCATTTTGGGCTTCACGCCCTGGTGGCGCCGGCTGGCGCCGGAGCAGCCTTTTGCGCGGCTCGATACCAGTCTCTATTCGCCGCTGTGCCTTTTGATCGGGCTCAGCTTCGCAATTCTCGCCATAACGGAGTTTTCGGCATGACCCAGGCCAACGGTCCCCTTCGCATCGGCATCGGCGGCCCCGTCGGCTCCGGCAAGACGACGCTGACGGAAAAGCTCTGCAAGGCGCTGCGCGACGACTTTTCCATCGCTGTCGTCACCAACGATATCTACACCAAGGAAGACGCCATGATGCTGGCCCGCCTGCAGGCGCTGCCGGAAGATCGCATCGTCGGCGTCGAGACCGGCGGCTGCCCGCACACCGCCATTCGCGAGGACGCCTCGATCAATCTGCAGGCGATCGCCGGGCTGAACAAAAAATTCCCGGATCTCGACATCGTCTTCATCGAATCCGGCGGCGACAATCTTGCCGCCACCTTCTCACCCGACCTTGCGGACCTGACCCTCTATGTCATCTCGGTCTGCCAGGGCGAGGAGATCCCGCGCAAGGGTGGGCCGGCGATCACCCGCTCCGATTTCCTCATCATCAACAAGAGCGACCTGGCACCCTATGTGAACGTCAACCTCGATGTCATGGAGAGCGACGCCGCCCGTATGCGCGGCAAGCGCCCGTTCGGCTTCACCGACCTGTCGCGCAGCAAGGGGCTGCAGGAGGTCATCGACTTCATCGTCGAGCATGGCGGGCTGCGGTCGGCTCGCACGGCGGCCTGACGCAAGACAGCCTGACCCAGCAGTTTGCCGTTGCTGGCCGGGGTCGGGCGCGGCATTCTCTCGAAAACGGAGGTTTTCAAATGAGCATCGCCCGCCTGCAGAAGGAAGCGCTGACCAACCTGCCCTACTACGAAGAGCGCGTCGATCTCGCCGCTGCCTTCCGCTGGACGGCGCGACTCAACATGCATGAGGCGGTGGCCAATCACTTCTCGCTGTCGGTCAACGAGGACGGCACGAAATTCCTCATGAACCCCAACCAGGTGCATTTCTCGCGCATCAAGGCGAGCGACCTGTTGCTGATCGACGCCAATGATCCCGACACGCTGACCGGCCCCAACGCACCCGATCCGACCGCCTGGGGGCTGCACGGCGCCATCCATCGCAACGTGCCGCACGCCCGCTGCGCCATGCATGTGCATTCCATCCACGCCACCGTGCTGGCATCGCTGGCCGACTCGACCTTGCCGCCGATCGACCAGAACTCGGCGATGTTCTTCAACCGCCACGTCGTCGACGCCCATTATGGCGGCCTGGCCTTCGAGGAAGAGGGCGAGCGCTGCTCGCAACTGCTCACCGACCCCAAGGTCAAGGTCATGGTGATGGGCAATCATGGCGTGATGGTCATCGGCGATACCGTCGCCGACGCCTTCAACCGCATGTTCTATTTCGAGCGCGCCGCCGAAACCTACATCAAGGCGCTGTGGACCGGCCGCCCCTTGCGCACGCTGTCCGACGCCATCGCCGAGAAGGCAGCCAGCGAGATGGACGACTATCCCGGCCAGGCCGAGCGCCATCTTGCCGAGCTGAAGGCGATCCTCGACGAAGAGGAGCCGGTTTACCGGAGCTGAGCGATCATCCTTCTCCGCTACGCACACACCTTACGTGATTGGTGTGACTGATCGGCCGAAGGCTTGATTGCCAGGTGGTTCCCCCAATCCGTCGCTGCTTTGCAGCGCCACCTTTCCCCCCTCCGGAGGGAAAGGAAGGGAGCCTTGCTGGACGAGCGTTTGACGGCAAAAAAGCTTGGCGCCTTCCCTCTACCCCGTCGATCGGGGGAGAAGTGGCTCGGCGAAGCCGAGACGGAGTGGGGGGTCGACCAGCGCAACATTAGACAATGCATGCGCCAAGCTGAAGGGAGGATGAGGGGTAGCGCCGGCTTCGAGGGATCTCCTCAGAGCCCCAGCTGAGCCCGCAATTCCTCCGCGCTGTTGATCACCACAGCCCCCTTCGGTCCTTGCATCGGCGCTTCCGGCCAGAAGATCGTCCGCATCCCCGCCGCAAGGCCGGATGTGGCGCCGGTCACGCTGTCGTCGATCGCCACCGAATCCGCAGGGTCGACCCCTGCCAGCCACGCGGCGCGCAGGAACGGCTCGGGGTGCGGCTTGCCCTCGCGCACGTCGTTGCGGCTGATCGTGCGCATGCCGGGATAGATCAGGCCGACGGCGCTTAAATTGGCATCGACGATCACCCGGTCCGAATTGGACACCACCGCCTGCTGCACGCCAAGGGCGCGCAGTGCGTTGAACACTTCGATCGCGCCGGGGCGCGGCTTCAGCGTCTCGGCCATCGGCAGATAGTGGTCATACTTGCGCACGATCCAGTCGTCGAAGGGCAGGTCGAGGCCGAACTCGCTGCGCAGCATCTCGTAGACCGGTCCGGCGGCGATGCCCAGCACCCGCTCATGCAGGTTGATCGGCGGCGCGATGCCGACGCTGCGCAGCGCCGCCACCAGGGCGGCCTCATGCAGCGGCTCACTGTCGACCAGCGTGCCGTCCATATCCCAGAAAACCGCTTTCGGCGTCATGCGCGAGGCTCCTTTTGCCGATCCCCTTAAAGCGTTTGTACCGGGAGATAAACCGCCGAAGCCCTTTGCCTGCGATTTTTGGCTGGGGCGATTGCCTCGTCGCAATCGGGTCAACGCGGCAAGCAATTGCCCTCTCGATAGACAATTGCGCGCCGGAGCATTCCCTGCAAGACTATGACGCTTCGCCCAAGGGGGCGGGGTCTCGGGAGGCAGACTTTGAATTCGCGGCAGGACGGCGGCAGCAACAGGTTGGACGACGCGGCGCGCGCCGGCTGGCTTTACTATGTCGCCGGCAACACGCAGGACCAGATCGCCACCACGCTCGGCATTTCCCGGCAGACTGCGCAGCGGCTGGTATCGCTCGCAGTATCGGAGGGGCTGATCAAGGTGCGTGTCGACCACCCGATCGCCAATTGCCTCGACCTCGCCGCGCGGTTGAGGTCGCGCTTCGCGCTTGACCTGGTCGAAGTGGTGCCGAGCGATCCGACCTCGTCCTCGACCACGATCGGCATTGCCGAGGCGGCGGCCGCCGAGATCGAGCGGCGGCTCAGGTCGCCGACGCCGATTGTCATGGCCATCGGCACAGGCCGCACGCTGAAGGCGGCGATCGAGCAATTGCCGCCGATGGAATGCTCGCAGCACAAGGTGGTGTCGTTGACCGGCAACATCTCGCCCGACGGTTCTGCCGCCTTCTACAACGTCATCTTCACCATGGCCGACAGGGTCAAGGCGCGCTCGTTCCCGATGCCGCTGCCGGTCATCGCCTCGTCGCCGGAAGAGCGTGAGATGCTGCTCGCCCAGCCGATGATCCAGCCGACGCTGGCGCTCGCAGCGGAAGCCGACGTCACCTTTGTCGGCATTGGCGATCTCGGCCCGAAGGCGCCGCTCTACGAGGACGGCTTCATCTCGGAAAGTGAATTGAAGGCGCTGCAAAAGGCCGGCGGCGTCGCCGAGATCGTCGGCTGGGTGTTCGACCGGGAAGGCCGCATGATCGAGGGCATCACCAACGACCGGGTATCGTCGGCCGCTTTGCCGTCACGCGAAAAATCGCTCGTCATTGCGCTCGCCATGGGCGAGCGCAAGCTGCCGGGCATTCTGGCGGCGGTGAACCGGCGGCTGGTCAACGGCCTCATCACCGACGAGCGGACCGCCACGGCCCTGCTCGACGGCGCCTGAGCTGGCGATAAAAATCGGCACGGCTATTTATGCCGCCCGCCAACGTCGTTGCCATCGAGGAAACCCATGTCGCGCTGCAGATGCGGCGACAGGTCCCTGACGTCGACATAGCCGCGCTTGCGGTTCACAAGCTGGGAAAATTCGTGCGCCAGCACGGAAAACCAGCTCTGTGCCGGGGTAGAATGCAGTCTTTCCTGTACCGTGGTCATGATCTTCAGTCTCCGCTATGCTTGAGCTGGATTGATCGTCCACACCACATATCGGTCTGATCGGCTCCTGCTTCCAATCAAACGTCGATCATGACCCATAAGGAGGGCTTATGCCCGAACTCAAGGCACCACAGCTTGCCCAACTGCCGCCGCTGCAGGCCATCAGGGTGTTCGAAGCCGTCGCGCGGCATCTCTCCTTCACCAAGGCCGCCGAGGAACTGGGCATGACCCAGGCCGCCGCCAGCTATCAGATCAAGCTGCTGGAAGAGCGCATCGGCTCGCCGCTGTTCCTGCGCCAGCCGCGCCAGATCGTGCTGACCGAACCCGGCCAGCGCCTGGCGCCCGCCGTCAGCGAGGCGTTCAGTCTGATCAGCAGCGCCTATTCGGCCGCGCGCGGCGGCGCCGATGGCGTGCTTTGCGTGTCGACGCTGCTGACCTTCGCCTCGAACTGGCTGGCGCAGCACCTCGGCTCCTTCCAGCTGTCGCACCCGTCGCTGGCGGTGCGCGTCGACACGTCTAACAGGGTCATCGATTTCACCCGCGAGGACGTGGACATCGCCATCCGCTCCGGCAGCGGCAAATGGCCGGGGGTGGAAACGCACCTTCTGTTCAAGGCCGATTTCACCCCGGTGCTGAGCCCGGCGCTCGCCGCCAGCATTGGTGGCGTTCACGAACCGGCCGACCTGTTCAAACTGCCCATTCTCGATCCCGGCGACATATGGTGGCGGGAATGGTTCGCCCTTGCCGGCGTGCCGGCGGACGAACTTGCCAATCGCACCGGAACCAGCATGGGCGCGCAGGCTTATGAGGCGAATGCGGCGATCGCCGGCCATGGCGTGGCGATCCTGACCACGGCACTGTTCAAGACCGAGCTCGCCGCCGGCCGCCTGATCCAGCCCTTCGACCTGGTTGGCGACGACGGTCACGCCTATTGGCTGGTCTACCCGACAGCCCGCCGCAACGTGCCGAAGATAAAGACCTTCCGTGACTGGATCCTGGCCGAGATCGCCTGCGCATAAGGCCCGAGCGATTCGCGGAATGATTCCGGGAGCGAACTCTGCAAGGTCGAGTCGCAGATCCACGAAAGCTTCGCTTTTTGGGGACAAGCAGGCTATCGGGCAGCCCGGTTAACCAAGCCTGAGAAAAACACTGTCGATATCGCCTGTCTGGCTTGGGCTCGTGCTTGTGGCGGCCCAATTGAACGGGATCAATCCTGTGCAAGTTGAAAACAGGATCGATCAGCGGGCTGATGAAAGTCTATCGCGTCGAAGAAGTCGAAAACAACACCGTGCGCGTGACGCACGTCATCGAAGCATTCGCGCCGTTTCAAGCTGCCGCAAAGGCAATCGGCCGGGAAGTTAGGCTGCGCAAGGACGAACCCAACTGGATCCGGGTGACGGAAACGCTGACCAGAGCCAAGCAAACCCGCGATGGTGGAGTTTTCGAATATTCCGTCGGAAGCTATCCGGCCCACGGCTGAGGGTTTGCCCTAGCTCCATGATTGATGGGGTTGCGATGGCAAGCCGCCCTGATGTTCGCGCCCCGACGGGCTGCCCCCGAATCCATCCAATATTCTCTCCCCGCCCGACGCCGCGCGGCGCCCGCGTGCTGCGCTGCAGCATCGAATCCGGCTTGACATAATTAACGCCGAGTGAGTAATTGCTCAGCACCAAGGCAAATGCTCATCTTGGTTCATGGGAGGAATTTGATGAAACTTCGCACGCTCACTCTGGGCCTGTTGTCGGCCAGCGCTTTCGCTTTCGCCGCGCATGCCGAATCCATCACCATCGCCACCGTCAACAATGGCGATATGGTCCGCATGCAGAAGCTGACGGACGACTTCACCAAGACTAA
This sequence comes from Mesorhizobium sp. P3_A2, assembly GCF_056403115.1. Lineage (NCBI taxonomy): Bacteria > Pseudomonadati > Pseudomonadota > Alphaproteobacteria > Hyphomicrobiales > Phyllobacteriaceae > Mesorhizobium > Mesorhizobium sp. P3_A2. The sequence continues at coordinate 143,368 of NZ_JBFUGC010000002.1, read as the reverse complement.
CCCCGACATCACGCTCAACTGGGTCACGCTCGAAGAGAATGTGCTGCGCGAGCGCGTCACCACCGACATCGCCACCAAGGGTGGCCAGTATGACGTGATGACCATCGGCACCTACGAGGTTCCGATCTGGGCCAAGCAGAGCTGGCTGCTGCCGCTCGACAAGCTTGGCGACGACTATGACGTCAAGGACATCATCCCGGCCATCGCCGGCGGCCTGTCGGTCGACGGCAAGCTCTATGCCGCGCCGTTCTATGGCGAAAGCTCCTTCGTCATGTACCGCAAGGACCTGATGGAGAAGGCAGGGCTGACCATGCCCGATGCCCCGACCTGGGACTTCATCAAGCAGGCCGCCGACAAGATGACCGACCGCGCCACTGGCGTGAACGGCGTCTGCCTGCGCGGCAAGGCCGGCTGGGGCGAGAACATGGCCTTCCTGACCGCGATGTCGAACTCCTTCGGCGCACGCTGGTTCGACGAAAACTGGAAGCCGCAGTTCGATCAGCCGGAATGGAAGAACACGCTGCAGTTCTATGTCGACCTGATGAAGGCCGACGGGCCTGAGGGCGCCTCCTCCAACGGCTTCAACGAAAACCTGGCGCTGTTCCAGCAGGGCAAGTGCGGCATGTGGATCGACGCCACCGTCGCCGCCTCATTCGTCTCCGACCCGAAAGCTTCCACTGTCGCCGACAAGGTCGGTTATGCTCTTGCTCCCGACAACGGTCTGGGCAAACGCGGCAACTGGCTGTGGGCATGGTCTCTGGCCATTCCCGCCGGTACGCAGAAGGCTGATGCGGCTCAGAAGTTCGTCTCCTGGGCGACCTCGAAGCACTATGCCGAGCTCGTCGCGGCGAAGGAAGGCTGGGCCAACGTTCCTCCAGGCACGCGCTCCTCGCTCTACGCCAATGCCGAATACCAGAAGGCGGCTCCGTTCGCCAAGATGACATTGGACTCCATCAACGCCGCCGACCCGACGCATCCGACCGTCAAGCCGGTGCCCTATGTCGGCGTCCAGTTCGTCGCCATCCCTGAGTTCCAGGGTCTCGGCACCACCGTCGGTCAGCTGTTCTCGGCGGCGCTTGCCGGCCAGTCGAGCGTCGACGATGCGCTCAAGCAGGCCCAGGACGCCGCCACGGCAACGATGACCGAAGGCGGCTACATCAAGTAAGGCTCCTCCCGGTGCCGACTGCCGGCCGCCTTCCTGGCCGGCAACGGCCGCCCGAATCCCAGTTCGGGCGGCCTCTTTCACACACTTGAAAATTTGGCTGACCTTGAAGGGTGACCGTCATGGCTACTCAGCAGACCCGTTCGCTTGCCCGTTTCATGATGGCGCCATCCGTGGTGCTGCTGTTCGTCTGGATGATCGTGCCGCTGGTCATCACCCTGTGGTTCTCCTTCCAGCAGTACAATCCGCTCAATCCGATCCGCGACGGGTTCGTCGGCTTCTCTAACTACGCGCTGTTCTATTCCAACCCGGCCTTCCTGCAGTCGATCCTCAACACGCTTGTTCTGGTGGGCAGCGTGCTGCTGATCACCGTCATCGGCGGCATCCTGCTGGCGCTTTTGATCGATCAGCCGATGTGGGGACAGGGGATCGTGCGCATCCTCGTCATCTCGCCGTTCTTCGTCATGCCGCCGGTGGCGGCGCTTGTCTGGAAGAATATGATCATGCACCCGCAATACGGCGTCTTTGCCGACATTGCGCGCTTCTTCGGTGCTCAACCGATCGACTGGTTCGGGCAGCATCCGATGATGGCGATCATCATCATCGTCGCCTGGCAATGGCTACCCTTCGCCACGCTGATCCTTTTGACCGCGCTGCAGTCGCTGGACGGTGAGCAGAAGGAAGCCGCTGAGATGGACGGCGCCGGCTTCATCAGCCGCTTCATCTATCTGACGCTGCCGCACATGTCGCGCGCCATCACCGTCGTCATCCTGATCCAGACCATCTTCCTGCTGTCGGTCTATGCCGAGATCCTGGTCACCACCAATGGCGGCCCCGGCTACGCCTCCACCAACCTGCCCTTCCTCGTCTACCAGAAGGCATTGCTGGAGTTCAAAATCGGCCAGGCATCCGCCGGCGGTGTCATCGCCGTCATTCTCGCCAACATCGTCGCCTTCTTCGCCATGCGCGCAGTCGGCAAGAACCTGGACAAGTAAGGGAGGATACGATGGCACGTGCAGTCACCACCCAACACAAGGTCATTGCAACCGGCGCCGCCTGGGTCGTCGCGCTGCTGATCTTCTTCCCGATCCTCTATACGATCATCACCTCGTTCAAGTCGGAGCAGGAGGCCATCCAGGGCTTCGCCCTGATCCCGTCGGGGACGTTCGAGAGCTATACCGAGGTCCAGGCGCAGAGCGGCTACTTCAAGTTCTTCTTCAACTCGGTGCTGCTCTCGGTCGGCTCGACCATCCTGGCCCTGATCGTCGCGGTTCCGGCCGCCTGGTCGATGGCCTTCTCGCCGGGCAAACGGACCAAGGACATCCTGATGTGGATGCTCTCGACCAAGATGATGCCGGCGGTCGCGGTGCTGTTCCCGATCTACCTGATCTTCCGCGACACCGGCCTGCTCGACAGTCGCATCGGCCTGATGGTCATGCTGATGCTGATCAACCTGCCGATCGTGATCTGGATGCTCTACACCTACTTCCGCGAAATCCCTGGCGAAATCCTCGAAGCGGCGCGCATGGACGGCGCTACCCTGTGGGGCGAGATCGCCTATGTGCTGACCCCGATGGCGGTGCCGGGCATAGCGTCGACCATGCTCCTCAACATCATCCTGGCATGGAACGAAGCGTTCTGGACCATCCGTCTGACCACCACCGAGGCCGCGCCGCTGACGGCCTTCATCAGTTCGTTCTCAAGCCCGCAAGGCCTGTTCTGGGCCAAGCTTTCGGCGGCCTCGACGCTGGCGATCGCCCCGATCCTGATCATGGGCTGGTTCAGCCAGAAGCAGCTGGTGCGCGGCCTGACGTTCGGAGCCGTGAAGTAAACCGAAACTGCCTGAAGCAATCGGCGAAAGCAATTCCAGGAAAAGTGTGTAGCGGTTTTCCGTTCGGAATTGCGTAGAACCAAACAGTTACCCCTCGGGGAGGAAACCATGGGAAACATCACGCTCAAGAACGTCTCCAAGCATTTCGGATCGACGGTCATCATTCCGGGTCTCGACCTGGTCATCGAGAATGGCGAGTTCGTCGTCTTCGTCGGTCCGTCGGGTTGCGGCAAGTCCACGCTGCTGCGCCTCATCGCCGGCCTCGAGGACACCAGCGGCGGCAGCATCAACATCGATGGCCGTGACGTCACCGGCGAGGCGCCGGCCAAACGCAAGCTGGCCATGGTGTTCCAGTCCTATGCGCTCTACCCGCATATGACGGTGGCCAAGAACATCGGCTTCCCGCTGAAGATGGCCGGCGAGGATGTAGCGACCATCGACAGGAAGGTGAAGGACGCCGCGCGCGTGCTGAACCTCACCAACTACCTCGAGCGCCGGCCCGGCCAGCTCTCCGGCGGCCAGCGCCAGCGCGTCGCCATCGGGCGCGCCATCGTGCGCCAGCCCTCGGCCTTCCTGTTCGACGAACCGCTGTCCAACCTTGATGCCGCACTGCGCGGCACCATGCGGCTGGAAATAAGCGAGCTGCACCATCAGCTCAAGACGACGATGATCTACGTCACCCACGACCAGATCGAAGCCATGACCATGGCCGACAAGATCGTCGTGCTCAACGCCGGCAACATCGAGCAGGTCGGCTCGCCGATGGAGCTCTACAAGTCGCCGAAGAACCTGTTCGTCGCCGGCTTCATCGGTTCGCCGAAGATGAACCTGATCGAAGGTGCGCCGGCCGCCAAATACAACGCCAAGACCATTGGCATCCGTCCCGAGCACATGAACATCTCGACCACGGCGGGCGACTGGAAAGCCACTGTTGGCGTTGCCGAACATCTCGGATCCGACACCTTCCTGCACGTCCAGGCCGATGGCGTCGGCACGCTGACCGTGCGCGCCGACGGCGAAATGCCTGTCCGTCACGGCGACACCATTTACCTCACGCCCGACAAGGTTCGGATGCATCGCTTCGGCCCCGACGGAAAGGCGCTGACGCAGTGAGGCTGAAAGGCAAATCGGCGCTGATCACCGGATCCGCGCGCGGCATTGGCAGGGCCTTCGCCGAAGCCTATGTGCGCGAGGGCGCGACCGTTGCCATTGCCGATATCAATCTGGCGGCTGCCGAAAAGACAGCCTCCGAGATTGGCGCCAAGGCCTATGCGGTCAGGCTCGACGTCTCCGACCTCGCTTCGATCGAGGCGGCGGTCAAGGCGGTCGAGACAAGAACCGGCGGCCTCGACATACTGATCAACAACGCCGCTTTGTTCGACCTGGCGCCGATCGTCGAAATATCGAAGGCGAGCTACGACAGACTGTTCTCGGTCAATGTCGCCGGTACGCTGTTCATGCTGCAGGCCGCAGCCCGCTCAATGATTGCACACGGCAAGGGCGGCAAGATCATCAACATCGCCAGCCAGGCCGGACGGCGCGGCGAGCCGCTGGTCGGTGTCTACTGCGCCACCAAGGCCGCGGTCATCTCGCTGACCCAATCGGCGGGGCTCGACCTGATCAAGCACCGCATCAACGTCAATGGCATCGCGCCGGGCGTCGTCGACAGCGATATGTGGGATGAGGTCGACGCGCTGTTCGCCAAGTATGAGAACCGGCCGAAGGGCGAGAAGAAGCGGCTGGTCGGCGAGGGCGTGCCTTACGGCCGCATGGGCAAGCCGGAGGACCTGACCGGCATGGCCGTGTTCCTGGCCAGCGATGACGCCGAATACATCGTCGCCCAGACCTACAATGTCGATGGTGGCCAGTGGATGAGTTGAGGGGCGAAGGCACTCTTCTCCCCGTCCCTCCACGGGGAGAAGAGGCCGGGATTACGCAGGCCGCAGCCCGGCCAAAGGGTAAAAGCAGATGACCATGAAACTCTCGTCTTCCGTCCTCGCCAAGCTTCCCCCAGAGGTCGCCGGCCCGAAATACGATCGCACTGCGCTCAAAGCCGGCATCGTCCATTTCGGCGTCGGCAATTTTCATCGCTCGCACCAGGCCGTCTATCTCGACGACCTCTTCAATGCGGGCGTTGGCCATGATTGGGCGCTGATCGGCGCCGGCGTCTTCGAGGGCGAGAAGGTCGGCCGTTCCAAGCTGCAGGAGCAGGACTGGCTGACCACCGTGGTCGAGCAGGATTCCGACCATATGAGCGCCCGCGTTACCGGCGCCATGATCGACTTCCTGACGCCCGGCGATGCCGATGCCATCATCGACCAGCTTGCCGATCCGGCCATCAAGATCGTTTCGCTGACCATCACCGAAGGCGGCTATTTCATCGATCCGGCGTCGGGCAAGTTCAACCCGACCCATCCCGACATCGTCGCCGATGCGCAGGCCGGCACGACGCCGAAGACAGTGTTCGGCCTCATCCTGGCCGGGCTGATGCGCCGCCGCGCCGACGGCATCGTGCCGTTCACCGTCATGTCCTGCGACAACATCCCCCACAACGGCCATGTCACGTCGGACGGCGTCATCGGCCTCGCCCGCCTGATCGATGAGGATCTGGCCAACTGGGTCAGCGACAACGTCGCCTTTCCGAACGGCATGGTCGACCGCATCACACCTGCGACCTCAGATCGCGAGCGCGGCATCCTGGCCACGGAGTTCGGCCTCGAGGACAATTGGCCGGTGTTCTGCGAGCCGTTCAAGCAATGGGTGCTGGAGGATCATTTCACCGACGGCCGCCCGCCGCTGGAAAAGGTCGGCGTGCAATTCGTCAAGGATGTCGCGCCCTATGAGCTGATGAAGATCCGCATCCTCAATGGCGGCCATGCCACCATCGCCTATCCCGCGGGACTGATGGACATCCATTTCGTCCACGAGGCGATGCAGGAGCCGCTGGTGCGCGGCTTCCTGGCCAAGCTCGAACATGACGAGATCATTCCGACCGTGCCGCCGGTGCCCAACACGGTGCTGGAAGACTACTACCAGCTTATCGAGCACCGCTTCTCCAACCCCAAGATCGGCGACACCATCCGAAGGCTTTGCCTCGATGGTTCCAACCGGCAACCGAAATTCATCATCCCGACCATCGCCGACCGGCTGAAGGCCGGAAAGGGCGTCGCCGGGCTGGCGCTGGAATCGGCACTGTGGTGCCGCTACTGCTTCGGCACCACCGACAGTGGCGCCGTCATTGAAGCCAACGATCCGAGCTGGGACAGGCTGCAGGCCACCGCCAAGGCGGCGAAGGACAAGCCTGGCGCCTGGCTTGCGATGGAGGACATCTATGGCGATGTCGGCCGCTCGGCGCCGTTTGCCGAGGCTTTCGCCCATGCGCTCAACGTGTTGTGGGCAAATGGCGCGCGCGCGACGCTGACGCGCTACATCGCCGGCAAGCTCTGACGCGAGCCGCAATGACGCCCGAACTGGTCATCTTCGACTGTGACGGCGTGCTGGTCGACAGCGAGGCGCTGTCCGTCTCGGCTTTGCTCGGAATGATCTCTGCTGCCGGCGGCTCGATCAGCGAGGATACGGCCTACGAGCATTTCCTAGGCAAGAGCATGAAGAGCGTGCGCGAAATCCTCGGCCGTGACTTCCGCGTAGACATCACCGACAGCCATTTGACCGACATGCGTGTCGAACTGATGCGCAAATTCCGCGAGGAGCTGAAACCGATACCCGGCGTCAGTGACATCCTGCCGAGGCTCGGCGCACCCTGCTGCGTCGCCTCCTCGGGCACGCTCGACCGCATCCGCTATGCGCTCGACGTCACCGGTCTGCTTGGCCTGCTCGAGCCGCATCTGTTCAGCGCCGCCATGGTCGCGCGCGGCAAGCCGGCGCCGGATCTTTTTCTCCACGCCGCCGCCTCGATGCGGGCCCATCCGAGCAGCTGCCTTGTCGTCGAGGACAGCCCGGCCGGCATCGCCGCGGCTCGGGCTGCCGGCATGCGCGTCTTTGCCTTCACCGGCGGCTCGCACGCCGGCAACCCGGCCTTGAAAGCGCGGCTTGCGTCGAGTGAACCGGACTTTATATTCGCTGACATGCTGCAATTGCCCGATCTGATTGCAGGCCTGGGAGCGAGAGTAAAAGCATCTTGACGAAAAGCTTCGTTTGCGCGGTCGATGTCGGCACCGGGAGCGCCCGCGCGGGCATTCTCGACACGTCAGGCACCTTGCTCGGCCGCGCCGAGCATCCGATCGTCATGAACCAGCCGAAGGTCGATCACGCCGAGCACAATTCGCAGGATATCTGGTCGGCAGTGTGCATCGCGGTGCGCGCCGCGCGCGAAAAAGCAGGCGTGTCAGCTGAAGACATTGTCGGCATGTCGTTCGACGCCACCTGCTCGCTGGTGGTGCTGAACAGGGATGGCGGCCAGCTCAGTGTGTCGGTGACGGGCGAGCGGCGCTGGGACACCATCGTCTGGCTCGACCACCGCGCCATCGCCGAAGCCGACGAATGCACGGCAAGCGGCCACGCCGTGCTCGACTATATCGGCGGCGTCATGTCACCCGAGATGGCGACGCCGAAGCTGATGTGGCTGAAGCGCAATCTGCCCGGCACATGGCATGAAGCCGGCTATCTATTTGATCTCACCGATTTCCTGACCTGGAAGGCGACCGGTTCGCTGGCGCGTTCGCAATGCACGCTGACCGCCAAATGGACCTATCTCGCGCACGAAGAAACCGGCTGGCGTCGCGACTTCTTCGAGACTGTCGGGCTAAGCGATCTGTTTGAGCACGGCAACCTGCCGGAGAAGGCGAGTGCGGTTGGCGCCGATATAGGCATGCTCTCGGCTGACGCCGCGGCGGAGCTTGGTCTGACCGAGAACTGCCGGGTCGGCGCCGGCGTCATCGACGCCTATGCCGGCGCGCTTGGCGTGCTCGGTGGCTTTGCCGGCGATCAACAGAATATCGGTCGCCATCTGGCGCTGATCGCCGGCACATCGAGCTGCGTCATGGCGATGTCGCCCGACCCGCAGCCCTTTGCCGGCGTCTGGGGCCCGTACTATGGCGCCGCATTGCCGAAGCTGTGGCTGTCGGAAGGCGGCCAGTCGGCCACCGGCGCGCTGCTCGATCATATCATCCGCTGGCACGGCGCCGGCGGTGAGCCGGACGCCGCCATGCATGCCAAGATCGCCAGGCGCGTCGCCGAACTGCGCGCCGCCGAGGGCGACAAGCTGGCCGCCAGGCTGCATGTGCTGCCGGATTTCCACGGCAACCGCTCGCCGCTTGCCGATCCGCATGCCGTCGGCGTCGTCAGCGGGCTGACGCTGGATTCCTCCTTCGACAGCCTGTGCAAGCTCTATTGGCGCACCGCCGTCGGCATCGCGCTCGGCGTGCGCCACGTGCTGGAGGCGCTGAACGAGAATGGCTATCTCATCGACACGCTGCATGTCACCGGCGGTCACACCAAGAACCCGTTGCTGATGGAGCTCTATGCCGACGCTACCGGCTGCGCTGTGATCGAACCGCTGGCCGACGAAGCGGTGCTCCTCGGCACCGGCATGGTCGCTGCCACCGCCGCCGCACTGTTTCCGGACCTGAACGCCGCCTGCGTCGCCATGCAGCAAGGCGGCAGGACGCGCGCCTCGAACCCGGCCGCTTCAGGCCGCTTCGACCGCGACTACAAGATCTTTCTCGAAATGCACCGCCAGCGGCAGGCGCTCGACGCCATCAGCTAGGCTTCTGCGCTCTGCGCAAGGATACACCGGACGTCGCGTCGAACAGGTGGACGCTCTCCTCCTCGAATGTATAACGCACAGGCGTGCGCAACACCGGGCATTCGCGGGCCGGCACCAGCGCGCTGACCTCCTTGCCGCCACAGGCGAACGTCACCAGCGCGTCATTGCCATGGAACTCAATGAGATCGGCAGTGCCTTGCAGGAGGTTGGTGCTGTCCCCGGCGTCGGCGGTCTTCAGGTCCGGAGGCCGGACCCCAAGCACCGCGCGATGGACGCCTCGCAGGTCGAAGCCGGAGCCTTCGATGGAAAAGGTCGTGCCGGCGCCGGTCAGCGCCCAGCGGTCGTCCTTCCGACCGACCGCCACGTCGATGAAATTCATGTTCGGCGTGCCGATGAAGCCGGCGACGAACAGATTGCCCGGCTGCCTGTAAATCTCGGCCGGTGAGCCGATCTGCTCGATGACGCCGTCCTTGAGCAAAACGATGCGGTCCGCCAGCGTCATCGCTTCGAGCTGGTCGTGGGTGACGTAGACGGTGGTGGTCTTCAGCGACTGATGCAGCCGGGCGATCTCGACCCGCATATGGTTGCGCAGTTTGGCGTCGAGATTGGACAGCGGCTCGTCGAACAGGAACACCTTTGGCGTCTTGATCATGGCGCGCGCAATCGCCACGCGCTGCTGCTGGCCGCCGGAAAGCTCCGTCGGCTTGCGGGCGAGGTAGGGCTCGAGGCCCAGCGTCTTTGCCACCGCCTCGACCCGCTTCTGGATCTCGGCGGCGGGCACCTTCTGCCGCTTGAGGCCGAAGGCGATGTTGTCGAAGATCGTCATATGCGGGTAGAGCGCATAGTTCTGGAACACCATGGCGATGCCGCGATCGCCGGGTTCGAGATCGTTGACCACTCTGCCGCCGATCGACACCTCGCCGCCGCTGATATCCTCCAGCCCGGCCAGCATCCTCAACAAGGTCGACTTGCCGCAGCCGGAAGGCCCGAGGAAGACGACGAATTCATGCTCCTCGATCGAGAGATTGAGATCGCGGATGACGGTGGTGGCGCCGTAGGCCTTGTCGACATGGGAACAAACGATCGCGGACATGATCAGCCCTTCTCGCCGGTGAGCAGGATTTGCAGCTTGACGTCTTGCGGGTTGCCTTGCGCCGCCCGCTCGAAGGCCTTGATGCTGTCGGCAAAGGCATAGGTGCCGGTGATCAGCGGCTTGAGGTCGACCTTGCCAGAAGCGATCAGCTGCAGCGCGCGGTCGAAGATGTTGGCGTAGCGGAACACCGTCTCGATGCGCACTTCCTTGGAGATCGCTGCCGGAACGTTCAGGCTGACCGGCTCGACCGGCAACCCGACCAGCACCACCGCGCCGCCGGGCCGCACGACATCGAACAGGTTGGCAAAGGCCTTCGGGCTGCCGCTAGCCTCGAAGACGATGTCCGCGCCCCAATTGTCGGTCGCAGCCGCTACGGCATCGGCCAGCGATTGCTCGCCGACATTGACCGGCACGATGCCGGCGTATTGCGCAGCAATCTCGAGCTTGGGCGCCGAGAAATCGGAGATCAGCACTTTCGAGCAGCCACCGGCGAGTGCAGCCAGCGCGATCATGATGCCGATCGGGCCGCAGCCGACGACGACGGCGACATCGCCCGGCACGATGCGGGCGCGGCTTGCCGCCTGCATGCCGATGGCAAAAGGCTCGACCATCGCCCCTTCGGCAAAGGAGACATTGTCGGGCAGTCTGTAGGTGAAGGCGGCCGGATGCACCGCTTGAGGAGCAAGCACACCATGCACCGGCGGCGTTGCCCAGAAGCTGACGTCGGGATCGACATTGTAGATGCCGAGCCTTGTCGCGCGCGACGACAGGTTTGGTACGCCGGGCTCCATGCAGACGCGGTCGCCGACCTTGAACGTCTCCACATTGGCACCCACCTCGACGATCGTTCCGGAGGCTTCATGGCCGAGCACCATAGGGGCTCGCACGACATAGCTGCCAATGGCGCCATGCGTATAATAGTGCACGTCGCTGCCGCAGACGCCGACCGTGTGGATGGCGATTTTGACATCGTCCGGTCCGACGTCGAGCGGCAGCGCGATCTCGCGCAGCGACAGTTCGCCTTTTTTCTCAAGCACCAGTGCCCGCATCGGTCAGTCCTCGCATCAAGTCTTTTTTTGCCGGAAAACAGAATTCAGGAAGCCGCTGAGCACGCCGAGGAACAGCAGCGGCGGCAGCGACAGCAGCACGACCGAGGCATTGAGGATGCCCCACGGCACATTCATGCCTTGCTGCGACAGTTCGGAAGCGACGATCGGCAAGGTTTTGGCGTTGGAACTGGACAGCATCAGAGCGATCAGGAATTCGTTCCAGACCAGCACGAAGCTGAAGGCGACGGCGCCGATCAACGAGCGCGCCGCAACCGGCAGCGCGATCCGCCAGAACACCGAATAGGCGCCGTAGCCGTCGACGAAGGCGGCTTCCTCGATTTCCTTCGGCACCGCCTGGAAAGCGGGAATGGCAAGCCACATGATCACCGAGATGGTGAGCAGCGAATAGGTGACGATCAGCGCCGGCAAAGTGTCGTAGAGCCCGATCTGCAGCCAGATCACCATCAGCGGAATGGCGACAGCGACCGGCGGCAGGAAGCGCAGCGACAGCACGAAGAACTGGATATCGCCCGCCCAGCGGTTGGGATAGCGCGCCACCGCATAGGCCGCCGGCAGGCCGAGAACGACACCGATCAGCACCGCGCAGCCGCAGGCGATGACCGAATTGTAGAGCCCGGTCATGACGCTGTCGCGGCCGATGATGTAGCTGATGTTGTCAAACGTCGGCGTAAACACCAGGCGCGGCACGCGGGTGATGATATCGACATTGTTCTTCAGCGAATTGAGCGCGGTCCAGGCGAGCGGAAACACCGCCATGAAGCCGGCAAATGCCAGGATGGCTTTGGCGATCAAATGGCCGGGTCTCATGCCTGCACCCGCTTCCACAGCATGGTGAAGGTGATGACGGTTGCGATCATCATCAGCACCGCCATGGCCGAGGCGTAGGACACCTTGCCGGACTCGATGAAGCCTTGCGAGAAGGCGTACATGTCGAGCGTCTCGGTCGCCACGCCCGGCCCGCCGCGCGTCATCACATAGATCAGGTCGAAGGAACGCAACGACTCGATCATCTTGACGAACATCAGGCTGATCAGCGGCGCTTTCAGCATCGGCAAGGTCACATAGGCATGGATCTGCCAGCGTTTGGCATGGTCGAGCCGCGCCGCCTCGATCGGCTGCGGCGGCAAGGTCTCCAAAAGCTTCAGCACGATGACGGCGAAGAACAGTCCCCACTGCCAGACATCGACCGAGGCGACCGCAAACAAAGCCGTCGATGGCTTGGACAGCGGATCGAAGATCAGCCCGCCGGTGATCAGCCGGTAGGGGTAGGTGGCGATGCCGTAGAGCGGATGATAGGCGAACTTCCACACGAAGGCCGCCGAGACGCGCGGCAACAGCACCGGGATGATGAACAGCAGGCAGTAGAAATTGCGCAGCCGTGGCGACGCCGCTTCGAACATCAGCACGCCGAGCCCGATCGCCACCACCATCGTCGCCACGACGGTGACGATTTCCCATTTCACCGACACCCAGACCGCGTTGAGGAAACGCCGGTCGAGGAACAGATCGATGAAGTTCGACAGCCAGACCCAGGAATAGTCCGACGAGCTCAGTTCGCGGTTCTGCAGCGCGATGACGATGGCGTAGAGCGTCGGCACCATCGACAGCACCAGGAGAATGGCGAGCGTCGGAACGAGAAACGTCACGGGCAGGGAAGAACGTCGGCGCATTGCCTATCCTCGGGCTATGCCTTTCGGGAGTGGCGGGAGACCCGCGGCGCACAGGTCCCGGCATCCAATCGAATGCCGTGGACCGCGCACCGCGGGCGGGAGGATTACTTCTTTTTCACCAGCTCGTTGGCGTAGGCTTCGAGCTCGTCGAGGCCGCCCTTGACGTCGGTGCGCGTGCCGGTGACCAGCTCTTCCAGGATGATGCCCCAGCGGTCGCCGAGATCCGGCCAGCGCGGATCCTGCCAGAAGTTGACCGCCGTCACCTTGCCGGTTTCGGCGAGCGCCTGGCCGAGATCGGCGCCATAGATGTCGGCGAATTCCTTGCTGGAAAGCACGCTGGTGCGGTTGAGCTCGCCGAACTGATGCGCGTCGAGCCGGCGCTTCTCGTTCTCCTTCGACGTCGCCCAGGCGATGAACAGGCCGGCGCATTTCTTCGAGGTGTCATCGGCATTGGCCTTGGCAGCAATGGCAAGACCATGGCCATAACCGCCGCCGGTGAGCGGCGAAGGCGGCGGCAGGAAGCCGATCTTGCCAACCACTTGCGACGTCTTCGGGTCGACCGCCATGCCCGACAGCGGTGTGGATTCGACGAGGATGGCAACCTGGCCCGACAGGAAGGCGCCCGTCGATTCATCCCAGCTGCCGGTCTGCGTGCCGGGCGCCGAATCCTTGAACAGCTTCAGGTATGTCTCGGTCGCCTTGACGGCAGCCCCGGAATTGAAAGCCGGCTTGTCGCCATCGAACCACTTGCCGCCATAGGCCTTGAAGAACGGCATCCAGCGCCAGACATTGGCGCCCGAGCCACGCGCGCCGCGCAACGCAATGCCGTACATGCCCTTGTCCGGGTCGGTCAGCTTCGGGACGTCGGCGATCAATTCGTCCAGCGTCTTCGGCGGCTGGATGCCGGCGGCCTCCAGAATGTCCTTGCGGTAGACCATCAGGTCGCCGCCGCCGGTCAGCGGCGCGAACCAGACCTTGCCGTCATAGGTGGCGACCTTCTGCCGGCCCGGATCGAAATCGGCATAGTCGTAATCAGCCGGATAATAGTCGGCCAGCGGCACGATCCATTTCGACGAGGCGAACAAAGCGACATTGGCCTCGTCAACATAGTAGACGTTGTAGTTGCCGACGGTGGACGCATCCGCGCGCGACTTTGCCCGGCGGTCGTTCTCGTTGAGATAATCGATCTGGAAGCTGGCGCCGGCGAGTTTCTGGAACTCGTCCTTGGACTCTTCCAGCAGCGTCAGGCCGTCGCGCGGCTGCGCCAGCACCTTGACCGGCGCCGAGCAGACCGGCGCCGCCAGCGCCATGGTCGAGAGGGTCGTGGTAAGCATGAAAGCTGCGCTTATGCTCGCAGCGAGCCGAATTGGTTTCATTGATTTTCTCCTCCAGGAACAGTCGCAGGAAGCGGAAGTCCTCGGATTGCGCGATCCTCGCCATCGCCCGAGCGACAAGCCACCCATCGCCAAAATGAGGAGTTGCTAAAGGCCGCGCTAGAAGCCCCGTTGCAGCAGACCTGTACTTTTATGCATTGTGCGCTGCAAAACCGGCTCCATGGAGACGGTGTCCGTCAGGTGAGTACCGATGGGCCGGGAAAGGCGGTTTTCAGGCACGCATCGTCAGCCGCTGCCGCGACAGCTTGCGATAGGATGACGGCGTCATCTTGTGCTTGCGCAGAAAGGCGCGGTTGAAGTTGGAGATGTTCATATAGCCGACCTGGAAGCAGATGTCGGTGATCGGAATATCGGTGTCGGCCAGGAGCTTGCAGGCCTGCCAGAGCCGGAGCTTGGCGATGTGGTCACTGAAGGAATTGCCGGTGTTCTTCTGGAAGAAGCGCGAAAACGTGCTTTCGCTCATGCCGGCCAGTTCCGCCACCTCCGGCAGCTTCAGGTCCTCGGCGAAATGCTGGAACAGATAGGTCAGCGTGCGCTGGATGATATCAAGCGAGGTTGCATCGAGGGCGGGTGAGAAATCCGGCGACGACAAAAGCTCGTATTCGTCGGTCCTGGCCAGCAGGTCGACCAGCTCGAGGAACAGGCAGAGCCGGGCGAGCCCGTGCACCGTGCCCATCCGCTCCATCAGCGCGGCACCTTCGAGCGCGGTTTGGCCGTGGAAGACGATGCCGCGCAGCGACCGCTCCAGGAACGGCTCCAGCTCGCGCAGCTCCGGCAACAACCCAGCCGATCCGCGCAGCCGCTGCGGGTCGAATTGCAGCACGATGTCGCGGCCTTCGATCAGCTCGCCCGGCTGCACCGCCGTTACCCAGTCATGCGGCAGCCCGCCGCCGACGATGGTCAGGTAGCCCGGTCCGAACTCGCCGATATGGTCGCCGACCAGCACGACACCGGAAGACTTCCTCAGCAGATGGATTTCGTATTCCGGATGGAAATTCCAGACATTGCGCTCCCAGGGATAGTCGTCCACGCGCCACAGAAAACTGTCGCTCGCTTCGGTGACGATGTGCTCGAAGGCAGGCACCGTGCGCGGGATCGCGGCCGTGTTCTTTCTGCGCCTGAATGCCATCGTCCGCTCTCCGGGCGAAATCCGGATGCGATCCGGTCTCGGACAGTTCCTAGAGCAATTCCAGGAAAAGTGTGAGCGGTTTTCCGACGGGAATTGCGTAAAAACAAAGAGATAGAGCGGTTACGCCGTTTCCCTGAAACGGTGAAACGCTCTAGTCTGTCAGTGGCAAGTGAACGATGTCTGTCATTGGAATTCAACGCCGGCTCTCGATGATCTCGATGAAACGAGCGAACAGTCCGGCCTGTGATTTGATGCCGAGCTTGCGATGGATGTTGCGGCGGTGAACCTTCACGGTTCCCGGCACGATGCGCATGGCTCTCGCGATCGATTCGGTGGAATGCCCTTGCAGCACCAGGTCGACGACATGCTTTTCGCGCGGCGTCAGCGACAGGCTCTCCCAGATGTGGGCGCGGTCGAATTCGTTGGCCGCTGCGATCGTCTCGTCCTGTTTCGCCTCGACCGGTTCGTCGATGGGAAGGTGCGGCCAGCGCAGCCTGGCGAAGTTGACGACCGCGGGCGCCATGTCGCGCAGCAGCCTTGCATCCGCGGTGCCGAAAGGCCCGGAAGCGCGCAATCGCATCAGCGACAGCACCAGCGCGTCCTTTCCCGGCAGTGGCACGAAGAAGCCGACCTCCTCGGCCAGTTTCGTCTGGCTGTAGTAGGAGCGAAAATATTCGCTGGCGTAGAAGCGGTCCGGCGCCAGTTCGCGCATGCGCCAGAACCCTTCCTTGCGCTCGACAGCGGCGTGGTGGAACGGGTCAAGCAGATAGGGCCCTTCCTGATAGAGCGTGACGAAGACATGGCTTTCGGCCGGCGAGAAGGTTTCGAACAGCAGTGGCGGTCGCGCCGCACCGCGATACCCGAAGATCACGCAGTGGTCGAAGCTGACATGCTGCCTCAGCCAGCCGACCATTGCCTGGCCGAACAGGTCGCCGCTGGTCTCTCGCGTTGCCGCGACAAGCGCAGCGAGCTGGGCGTATTCGTCGCTGCGGGACACACTCAACCTATACCCCCTTAAACGAGAAAATAGATTAGATATACCACCTGAGAGGTATATACTAGCCGCCATTGGCTCTGGTAGCGTCGTGAAATAGCCCTGTTGCTGGAGGCCAGCACTTTGACCGCAGTGCCCGACATCGAGTTTCGCGGCGTCACCAAGCGCTATGGCGCGGTGACCGCGGTCACCGGCATCGATCTCGCCATTCCGCCCTCCGCCTTTGTCGCCCTGCTCGGCCCGTCCGGCTGCGGCAAGACCACATGCCTGCGCATGATCGGCGGCTTCGAGCAGCCGAGCGAAGGCCAGGTGCTCATCCGCGGCCAGGACATGGCCGGTACGCCGCCCTATCGCCGGCCGGTCAACATGGTGTTCCAGCAATACGCGCTGTTTCCGCATCTCGATGTGGAAGCCAATGTATCCTACGGGCTGCGCCAGGCACGGCCGCGCCTGTCGTCACAGGAGATCGGCCGGCGCGCCGGCGAGGCCCTCGAAATGGTGCGGCTCGCCGGCTATGGCGGCCGCAAGATCCACGAACTCTCCGGCGGCCAGCAGCAGCGCGTGGCGCTGGCGCGCGCGCTGGTCAACAAGCCGGCGGTGCTGCTGCTCGACGAACCGCTGGCGGCGCTCGACAAGAAACTGCGCACCGACATGCAGATCGAGCTGCAAAACCTGCAGCGCGAGATCGGCATCACCTTCGTGCTGGTCACCCACGACCAGGAGGAAGCGCTGTCGATGAGCGATTTCGTCTGCGTCATGAATGGCGGCCGTATCGTCCAGCTGGGGCAGCCGAGCGAGATCTATGACGAGCCGGCCGACCTGTTCGTCGCCGATTTCGTCGGCAAGACCAATCTGCTGAGCGGCAAGGTCGCCGGGCATACAGGCGATCTGGTGAACGTGGCGCTCGCCGACGGCACCGTCATTGCCGCGCGCAAGCGCACGGCCTTGCAGCAGGGCGAGACCGTGTCGGTCAGCCTGCGTCCTGAATCGCTCAGCCTCGGCGCCACGGAAGGCGGCCCCTTCAAGGGCATCGTGCGCAACCGGATTTTTTTGGGCTCGACCGCGGAATACGCCATCGAGGTTCAGGGCATCGGAACGCTGCTGGCCAAGGCCGACCATGTGATCGGCCATGGCAATCTCTTCAAGCCGGGTGAACCCGTCGCCATCGGCTTTGCCTCCGGGACGCCGCTGGCGTTTCCGGAGATCAAGAATAACGGGACCAACCAGAGGGTAGCAAAAAATGTCG
Source organism: Mesorhizobium sp. P3_A2 (assembly GCF_056403115.1). Taxonomy (NCBI): domain Bacteria; kingdom Pseudomonadati; phylum Pseudomonadota; class Alphaproteobacteria; order Hyphomicrobiales; family Phyllobacteriaceae; genus Mesorhizobium; species Mesorhizobium sp. P3_A2. The sequence goes on along the minus strand of NZ_JBFUGC010000002.1, from coordinate 126,054 downwards.
AAATCATATCGTGACGGACTGCCGATAAGCCCTGAGAAATTCGTCGACCAACTGATGCGTTTGAAGCGCGGCTCGATCAGCCGCCGCGACTTCCTCGGCCTCACCGGCCTGGGCATCGCAACCGCGGTGATGGCGCGCGAGATCGGCATCATGCCGACGCCGGCCTTTGCCGCCGAAAACCTTGGCGACCGCATGTCGATCGCCACCTGGCCGAACTATCACGACCCACAGACCTTCGAAAACTTCAAGAAGGACACCGGCGTCGCCGTCGAGGTCAACGTCTTCGGCTCCAATGAGGAGATGCTGGCCAAGCTGCAGGCCGGCGCTTCGGGCTGGAGCCTGTTCGTGCCGACCAATTACACCATCTCGACCTACAAGAAACTCGGCATCATCGATCCGCTCGACATGGCCAAGCTGCCGAATTTCGACGGCTCGCAGGAAGACCCACGCTTCACCTCGGAAGGCACGATCGACGGCACGACCTACGCGGTGCCGAAGAACTGGGGCACGACCGGCTTTGCCGTCAACACCAAGAAGCTGGCCAAGCCGATGACCAGCTGGAAGGAGTTCTGGGACACCGCCATGGCTGAGGGCGATGGCCGCACCATGGTGCACGACTATCAGCTGACCACCATCGGCAACGCGCTGAAATATTACGGCTATTCCTTCAACTCGCTGAAGCAGGACGAACTCGCCAAGGCCGAGGAACTGCTGCTCAAGGTCAAGCCGCATCTGTTCGCGGTTTCATCCGACTATCAGCCGGGCATGCGGGCGGGCGACGCCTGGATGACTATGTGCTGGACCAATGACGGCGCGCAGCTGCATCGCGACATTCCAGAGATCGCCTATGTGCTGGGCAAGGAGGGTGGCGAGATCTGGACCGACTTCTACGCCATCCCGAAGGACGCGCCGAACAAGCCGGCCGGCTATGCCTTGCTCAACTATCTGATGACCCCTGAGGTTGCGGTGAAGGAGCATCTGGCCAACGGCGCGCCCTCGATCGATGCACGCGTCAACAAGCTACTGCCCAAGGAAGTGCTGGACAATCCGATCCTCTATCCGGCGGCCGACCTGTTGACGCCGCTGGAATTCGGCGCGGCGGCAACGCTGACCGATCCCGGCCGAGCCGAACTGATGGCCCGATTCAAGTCGGCTTGAGGCCGGCCTGAATGAGACAAGCAACCGGCGGGCATATGTCCGCCGGCATCGGGGCGGTTTTCATGCACGGCAACAGATTTAGGCATAATTTTCTGACAGCGCTGCTGCTCGCTCCGGCCACGCTGTGGCTGGTGGTGTTTCTGGTGTTGCCGTTCATCGCCATTGCCGTGTTCAGCGTCGGCGAGCGGGCGCCGGAGGGCGGCTATCAGGCCGCGTTCACGCTGGCGCAATACGCCAATCTTCCGGCGCGGGCGACCGCCTTCTGGAACACGATGATGCTGGCGCCGGTGGGCGCGCTTGCCTGTCTGTTCGTCGCCTACCCGGTCGCTTACTACCTTGCCCTCAAGGCGCCGCAACGCTGGCGGCTGATCCTGCTGGCGCTCGTCGTCATTCCGTTCTGGACCAGCCTTCTGATGCGCACCTATGCCTGGATGTACATTCTGGGCGGACGCGGCATCCCGGCGCTGCTGGCGTTCGTCGGCATCGAGGATGTCAGGCTGATCAACACGCCGGGCGCCGTGCTGCTCGGTATCGTCTACGGCTATTTGCCGCTGATGATCCTGCCGATCTATGTCAGCCTGGAACGGCTCGACCGGCGATTGCTGGAAGCCTCAGCCGATCTCGGCGCGACGCCGCTCTCGACCTTTCTGGGTGTCACCCTGAAGCTATCGCTGCCGGGCGTGATGACCGGCTTCTCGCTGGTCATGATCCTGCTGCTCGGCGAATACCTCATCCCGACCCTGCTTGGCGGCGGCAAGGTGTTCTTCATCGGCAATGCGCTGGTCGACCTGTTCCTGCAGTCGCGCAACTGGCCGTTCGGCTCGGCCATCGCGATCACGCTGGTGGCGGTTTCGGTGGTGGTGCTGATAGCGGCAAACCGCATCTCTACACGGGTGTCGGGCGCCCGACGGGTGGACCTGATCTGATGCGCGCCTTCGTCACCGCTGTCTTTGCCTTCCTCTATCTGCCGATCGCGCTGGTCGTGCTGTTCTCTTTCAACGCCGGCCGTCACGCCAGCGAGTTCACCGGCTTTTCGGTGCAGTGGTACGGCACGGCGCTGTCGAACCCGTTCCTGGTCGAGGCGCTGAAGAACAGCCTGTTCATCGCCACCACCAGCGCGCTGCTGGCGGCCGTGTGCGGCACGGCTGCGGCGCTCGGCCTGGCGCGTGTTGGTGTCAGAACCCGCGCCGTCTTCGACGCGCTGATGGGTGCGGCGATCGTCGTTCCCGGCGTCGTCATCGGCATCTCCACACTGGTCGCGCTCGTCCAGCTGTTTGGCGTGCTCAACCCGTTCCTCGCCTCGATCTGGCCTGACGACCAGCCACCACGGCTGTCGCTCGGCTATGGGTCGATCATCGCCGCGCATGGCCTGTTTTCCATGGCGCTGGTGACGATGATCGTCGGCACGCGTCTCGCCAGCCTCGACCGCAATCTGGTCGAGGCCTCGAGCGATCTCTACGCGACGCCGCTGACCACCTTCCGCTCGATTGTCCTGCCGCAGATAATGCCGGCGGTGGTCGCCGGCTTCCTGCTCGCCTTCACCTTCTCCTTCGATGATTTCATTGTCGCCTTCTTCGTTGCCGGCGCGCAGACGACACTGCCGATCTACGTCTTCGCCTCGATCCGGCGCGGCGTCACCCCGGAAATCAACGCCATTGCGACGATCGTGCTCGTCGCCTCGGTCCTGCTGGTGGTGCTTGCCCAATGGCAGCTGCGCCAGCGCAAGCCGTCAAACTGAAAGCCGCACCATGATCCTCAAAGACCGCATCGCCGTGGTAACGGGCGCCGGTTCCGGCATCGGCCGCGCCGGCGCGATGATCATGGCCAGGGAAGGCGCGGTCGTGGTCATCGCCGACCGGGATCAGGCCAGAGGCGAGGCGACGGCGGCGGACATCCGCGCGGCGGGCGGGCAGGCAGAAGCGATCGCGACCGATGTCGCTGACGACACGGCTGTCGAGCAACTCATTGCTGGCACGCTCGACAAGCACGGGCGGATCGACATCCTGCACAATCATGCCGGCATCCAGGTCGGCGGGGCGCTGACCGAGGTCGAAGTCGATGGCATGGATGCGTCCTGGCGCATCAATGTACGGGCGCAGTTTCTGGCCGCCCGTCTGATCATGCCGGCGATGGTCGCGCAAGGCGGCGGCGTCATCCTCAACACGGCCTCGAATTCGGGCGTGTTCTACGACCGCGAGATGATCGCCTATGCCACGTCCAAACATGCGGTGGTGGCGATGACCAGGCAGATGTCGCTCGACTATGCCCGGCACAATGTGCGCGTCAACGCGCTCTGTCCCGGCTGGGTCGACACGCCCTTCAACGAGCCGTTCATCGCCCAAATGGGCGGGCGCGAAGCGATCGAGACCTATGTCCGCACCAAGATCCCGATGGGGCGCTGGGCCAGCGCCGAAGAGATCGCCGAAGCGATCCTGTTCCTCGTCTCCGACCGCTCATCCTTCATGACCGGCCAGGCGCTGGTCATCGACGGCGGCGAGAGCATCGGCTGATCCAAGGACAGCCGGGTGGGAGGGTCTCTGGCTCAATCGCTGCCAGCCCGTCCTCCCTTGCCTTCATGTCGCGTTTCGTTCATTAGACGACGCAAACGCCGCGAAACCGAAGGTTTTGCCGTTTGGAAGTGTGGCTTCCGGCCTATTGCCGACGCGCCGCAATCGGAAAGAGCAGGACAATGTCTGCGATCGAAGCCGGCGCTCGTGCGCCGGAAAATCTTTGGCGTCAGGAAATCAGGGCGACATTGGCGCTGGCCTGGCCGATGGTGCTGACCAATCTCGGCCAGACCGCGATGACCGCCACCGACGTCATGATGATGGGGCGTCTGGGAGCGGACACGCTGGCCAGCGGCGCGCTCGGCGCCAACCTCTATTTCATGCCGCTGATCTTCGGCCTCGGCCTGATGCTGGCGACCTCGCCGATGATGGCGACCGAGCTTGGCCGCCGCCGCTATTCGGTGCGCGACCTGCGCCGCACCGTGCGCCAGGGTCTGTGGCTGGCAATCCTGATCGCGATCCCGATCTGGATCGTGCTTTGGCATGGTGAAGCCATTCTGCTGGCTATGGGACAGGAGCCCCGTCTAGCCCATCAAGCCGGCATCTATCTGCGTTGGCTCGAATGGGCGGTTCTGCCCTTCTACGGCTACATCGTGCTGCGCTCCTTCATCTCGGCGCTGGAGCGGCCGGGCTGGGCGCTGGTCATCGTCTTTGTCGCCGTTGCCTGCAACGCCCTCTTCAACTGGGTGTTCATGTACGGCAATCTCGGTGTCCGCCCGATGGGCATTGCCGGCTCAGGACTTGCCACGACGCTGTCGAGCACGCTGATGTTCTGCGGCCTGGGGGCAGTGGTGATGCTGGAAAAGAAGTTTCGCCGCTATCGCCTGTTCGGGCGCTTCTGGCGCGCCGACTGGCCACGCTTCAAGGGCCTGCTGCGGCTTGGCCTGCCGATCGCCGGCATCCTCGCCTTCGAGGTGACGATCTTCAACGCGGCAGCTCTGCTGATGGGCCTGATCGATGCGGATTCGCTTGCCGCGCACGCCATCGCCATCCAGATTGCCTCGATCTCCTTCATGGTGCCGCTAGGCCTCAACCAGGCGGTTACGGTGCGCGTCGGCCTGGCGCATGGCGCCGGCAACCCGGCGGGCGTTTCGCGCGCCGGCTGGACCGCCTTCGTAATCGGCGTCTCATTCATGGCGCTGATGGGGCTGGTGATGGTCCTGTGGCCGCATCTGCTGATCAGCGCCTTCATCGACATCACCGATCCGGTCAATGCCAGGGTGATCGCGCTTGCCGTGTCGTTCCTGGCCTTTGCCGCGCTGTTCCAGATCTTCGACGGCGCGCAAGCCGTTGCCGCCGGCATGCTGCGCGGCCTGCACGACACCAAGGTGCCGATGATCTATGCCGCCATCGGCTATTGGGGCATAGGCCTGCCGCTCGGTGTGCTGCTCGCCTTCCATTTCGGCCTGCACGGCGTCGGCATCTGGATTGGCCTGGCGTCGGGTCTGGCGGTGGTGGCGGTGCTGCTCCTGGCCCGCTGGCTGCGGCGCGACCGCATCGCGCCGCCGCTCGTCTTCAGCCATTGATGGCGCACCAATCGGCCCGCCAGTTGCTGTCGCTAAAGCTGCCGTTGGCTACCGATCCAACCTAAGCCTTGCTATCGTTCGGCCCAGGCCTCTCCCCTAGTCAAAGCTGATAAGGTAGATTGTTGCATCGGGATGAGGCGATGCGACACTCATTTGGACAATTCGAACTCGATGAAGCTGCGCGCAAACTGACGCTAGGCGGCGTTGGGCAGAAGATCCAGCCGCTTGTCTTTGATTTGCTGGTGTATCTGGTGCGCAACGCCGGCCGGGTCGTCCCCAAGGACGAATTGATGGAGGCTCTTTGGCCCGATGTTATCGTGACGGAAGCATCGCTTCAGCGCGTGGTCAGCCTCACCCGCAAGGCGCTTGCAGCAGGCGGCCTGCAGGACGCGATACACAGCTACGTTCGCCACGGCTATCGCTTCGCCATGGATGAACCGGGACTGGGCTATGTCCGGCCTGCCTCGTTGCAAGGGGACGACATGCTTGCCGAGGCCCGCAGGCTGGCAGCGGCACGCGATTGGAGCACCGCTGCAAGACTTTTCGCGCATTTGGCGGACAATGAAGGTCTCTCTCCTGCTGATGTCGATCTCTGGGCTCTGGTCGTCGAATGTGGTGGACGACCGACCGAGGCGATCCCAGTGCTGGCCCGCGCGGTGGCGGCTCATATCGAGGTCGGTGATTTCGCGCGCGCCGCCAGATCCGCTGTCACGCTCGCGAAGATCCAGGCCGAACGCGGATCGGGTGCCGTTGCAGAGGGATGGCTGGAGCGTGCTGCGTCGCTTCTGTCTCAGTCGCCGGACGATGCTACGCAAGCCTATCTGCTGTGGATGAGGTCGCGCCTGGCTTCCTCGGGCGGCCGTCCCGAGGAAGCGCTGCAACTGGCATCAGCCGCTTACGCGATAGCCGAAAATTGCGATGATCCCGGCCTGCGGGCTCTGACTTTGACATACAAGGGGTTTTTCAACCTCGCCCTCGGCAAGATCGAGGAGGGCAGCGAGCAGCAAAACCACGCGGCGGCGATCGCTCTGTCGAGCCAGGTCGACCCCATCACCGGTAGTCTGGTTTACTGCAACATCCTGTGGAGCTGCAGGACGTACGCCGATTGGCCCCGTGCTCGCCAGTGGAGCGAAGGCTTCGAAAGCTGGTGCACCGCAAGTTTTGCGCAGACCTCGGGCGCGTGTGACCTTCATCGCGCCGAAGTGGTCGCGGCGCAGCAGATATTGCCTGAAGCCCTGACCTGCATAAACGACGCGCTTCCCAAACTCTCCGCCGAGGAGTCCTGGTCGCTCGGCGAAGGCTTCCGCGTTCGCGGCGATATCTTCGCCATGATCGGCGACCTCACATCGGCGCGCGCCGACTACGACCAGGCTTATGCACTCGGCTGGGACGCGGAGCCGGGCAATGCCGTGCTTTTGTTCGAAACAGGCGATCTGGACGGGGCGCTTGCCGCGCTCGATCGGGCTCTGCAAGGGATGTCGTGGTTCCATCTGCAGCGGCGCGGAAACCTGCTGGTGAACGCAGCCTGCATTGCGGCGCGCGGCGGGCGCTCAGCCCAGGCGTCAATCTATCTCCACGAAATCGATGCGCAGCCAGAGCGTTGGCGGCAACCGGCAACGCAGGCCTTGATAGCCGAAACCAAGGCGGCCCTTTGCGAGCCAGACGACCCGAACGGCAATCGGCTTCTGCTGTTGGCCCGGCAGCTATGGACCAGTGCAGGCGTCGATTATCACGCGGCAAGGGTTCGGCTGCGGCTCGCCAGCGCATTGTTGAGTTCGGGCGACGTCAGTGGGGCGAAAGTGGAGATCACAGCGGCAGAGAGATCGGCCCGCCATCTGGGATCACGGCGCCTGGAAGAGGAAGCTGCAATGCTCCGCAGTGTCTTTTCCCGCGAGAGCCAGCCGTCTGGCGATGGCTCCATGCAAGAACTCACCCTCTGATTCTGCCTGCCTCCTGATCGAAAGATCAGCCAGAGATCAGGTCCCGATAAGGACGATCAGTCCCCCTCGACGGTAATTTTTCCCCAGCCAGGCAGACACGCCTGGCAATCATCAGCGCCGGCGAAAGGTTGGCGCGAAATCGAAAGGGAAAGATCATGAACCTGTTTGTTATCCGCCGCCCGAGCGCGTGGGCATCCCTGCAGGAACTCGAAGCCGCCGGCGCCAAATCGGCAAAGGTCGCCAAGGAACAGATGGCGGGCACGGTCAGCTGGATCCGCAGCTATGTCGTGCACGAGCCCGACGGGCGCATCGGCACCTTCTGCATCTACGAGGCCAAGGACGGCGAGGCCATCCGGGATCACGCCAAGCGCGTCGGCATGCCCGGTGAGGAATTCTACCCCGTCGCCGACACGGTCATCCTTCGCAACGATCCGATGACGGCGGCCGCCTGACGACCTCCAGTCGCTGCCTCGCGTGAACAAAGCGAGGCAGCGTCATTCAACCAGCAAACATTAACAGCACGGCGCTTGGGGCGGCATGCCGCCTTCCATGCGCTGCGATTCCAACGAATGGAGAAAGCAATGTTTCACTACCTGAAGCGCGTTTCGATCGGGCTGAGAGCACGCAGGGCCGAGAGGGCCTTGCAGGAACTGCCTGACCATATCCTGAAGGACATAGGCATTCGCCGCGGTGCGATCGCCTTTGCCGTTCGGGAACACTTCAAGGACCGTCTCGTCTGAGTACCCAGCACCCATTGGAACCAGGGACATGGACCTTCTGATAAACATGGCGAACATCCTGTATGTGATCGCCTACTTCACGCTGGACATTTTGCGGCTGAGGATTCTCACCACAGCGGCTGCAATCTGTCTTGCCGTGTATTTCTATAGCCAGCCGGCGCCGCTCATGAACGTCGTCGGCTGGAACGTTTTCTTTGTGCTTCTGAATCTGGTCCAGATCGGCCGCATTTTGAAGTCTCGCTATGGTTGAAGCAAAGCTTGATGACCTGCCCGCCGCAAACTTTGCGCCGATCATGATGCCACAATCCGGTTGTTGCAGTATTGCAACTGGAATTGCTGTTAATCTCGGCCGAAAAATCAAGTTGCATGTTCAAAGGTTGACAGTTCGGCAATTGGCCGAGACTGATGTCGCCTGATGCATTTCGGTGTGGGATGGCGTATCCATGAAACTGAACCTGATGGCCAGCGTGTCGACGTTAGCTCTGGCGCTCGGCTGGACCTCTGCACATGCCGCCGAGGCCGTAGAAATCCCCGCTGCCCAGGACCTTTGGTATGTCACGCTGTTCGGCGGCGCGAGCTTTCCCAGTGAGGTAAAGACCCACGCGGACTACTACAACAATGACTTCTCCATGGACTTCAAGACCGGCTTCATCGTCGGCGCGGCCGTCGGCAAACGGCTCAATGACGTATTCCGCGTCGAAGGTGAACTGTCCTATGCTCGCTACAAGGCGAGCACGTATTCCGAGGGTCCTTTTTCGGGGTACCCGGCCTCGGGTAATTTGTCCGCTACCTATCTGCTAGCCAACGTCTGGGCTGACGTTGCTCATTTCGGGAAGGCCACGGTCTACGCTGGCGGCGGCCTCGGCGCCGCCTATGTAACCGCCGACACCCATTGGGACGGACACTCGTATGGGTACGGGTCGGGCGGGTGGGGCTTCGCCGGTCAATTGGGAGCCGGCGTCAACTACGCGCTGGCGCAGAATATCGACATCGACTTTGGCTACCGGTTCAAGGCTGTCTCCAGTGTCGACTTCGATTCCAGTCGCGAAGGCGACGCCGTTTTTTCAAACGGCAAGCTGAATTCCCAAAACCTTCAGCTTGGCGTGACGTTCAAATTCTGATTGGTTGCAACTCGGTCCGGCTGACTGTTGTCGGCTCTCCGGCAACCAGGAGTTAACGATCCCGTTGTCGCTGCTCCAGCAACCCGTGGCACCATAGCTATGGCCCAGAACTCGCACCCCACCACGGGGACATCTGCTCTGGAGACCTTACAGCGCGGTATCGACTTTCAACGGCGAAATCTCTTCCGCGAAGCAGAGTTTTGCTACCAGACTGTCCTCCGCCAGCACCCCGACAATGCCATGGCGCTTAACCTGATGGGCACGCTGGCAATCGAAGCGCATCGAAACGATGTGGCCATTGGCTACATGAAGCGAGCAGTCAAACTCGATCCCAACAACGCTATTTTCCGAAATAATCTTGGTAACGTCTATAATCTTGTCGGCAATGTCGATCTGGCGCGCAAGCATCTGAGAAAAGCAATCGATCTTGACGGCAGGCTGATCGAGGCTATGTGCAACCTTGGCCGATCCTATAGGGCTGAACTTGCGGGCGAGATTGCCGAGGGTTTCTACCGCAGGGCGCTGGAGGTCGACGGCCAGTCGCTCACTGCCCTTGTCGGCATGGGCGACCTCCTCACGGATATGGGCAGACAAGCCGAAGCGGTTGGATATTTTGAGCGTGCCATTGCCCTTGACCAGCGGAATGTCGAGGCACTGGCCGGGCTGGCGCTCGCACGACGGGCGATCAAGGGCGACCCCGCCCTGGCGTTGGTGCAGGCCCGCCTCGAGCTGCCGACGACCACCGATCGTGATCGGGTGATCCTCCACCATGCCGCCGGAAAGATGCTTAACGACCAAGACGAGTATCTGTCTGCGATACGCCATTTCACCAAGGCAAAGGCTATTTCCGGCAACGACTTCGATATTGGCCTGCACACGAGGCTTTACGACAGCTTCATCCACACTTTCGACGCTGGTTTTTTTGAAGCTCGTCAAGCATTTGGCAATCCGTCCGACCGACCTGTCTTCATCGTTGGCATGCCACGTTCGGGAACGACGCTGACCGAGCAGATATGCGCCAGCCATCGGGGTATCTATGGCGCCGGCGAACTGCCGATCATCCGTCTGTTGGCCGCAGAACTTGGGTTCGATCAGCTTGATCCTACGATCTTCACCAAGGCCATGGAGGCACTCACTCCGCAGAAAGCCAAAGACCTCGGTTCGAAATATCTCGGCTATCTCAAGAAGCGCAACGACAAAGCGATACGCGTCATCGACAAGATGCCGCATAATTTCGAACTATTGGCTTTCATCAGCCTTGTTTTGCCAAACGCGCGTGTCGTCCACTGCATGCGCGACCCGATGGACAATTGCACATCCTGCTTCATGCACAATTTTTCGGATGCGCATGGCTACAATGCCGACCTCGCCAAACTTGGCCAGTATTATCGGCAATATGATCGCCTGATGAAACATTGGGCAAAGGTCCTGCCAATTGCTATCCATGACATGCAATACGAACGAACCGTGGCTGATCTCGAAACCCAGGCTCGCGGATTGATCGCTTTCCTCGGTGTGGAGTGGGACGCCGCCTGTCTGCAATTTCACGAGACTGAACGCACAGTCCGAACGCCGAGCCGCTGGCAGGTGCGCCAGCCGATCTATTCAACCTCGGTCGAGCGTTGGAAACTATATGGCGATGCCCTTGACCCGTTGCGGGCAGCGCTGGGGCCGCTCGCCCAAGTCTGAGGTCGCGTTGAACATGTCCGAGGTAGTGGCTGCTCATGCCATAGCAGAGCTGCCGCACCCGCGGACGCATAAGGTGAATCCAGACACCGCTGTAACATCCACGATTCCAGCGCGCGCTTCAGCGACACAATCTGGGAACTGACTTCATGCAACCTCTTGTGGTAACCTCAGCCAAACCAAGGGTCATTGCCGTGACAAGCGCGCAACCGGCTTCGGAGGGAAATAACAGCGTGCGGGAGCGTCGCATCTGGCCGGCTGCGATCGCAGTAATCCTTCTCCTGGCGGCGCTTCCGGCTGCGGTCGTCCTCGACCTGCGTGACTTCACGCATCAACTATCCGAACGTCAAGCCAACGACATCAGCAAGATCATAACCGACATTCGCACGTTCTACGCCACCGACGTGGTCGGGCGGATCCTCCAGGCGGACCCGCATACGAAGATCACGGCAACAGATAACTACCGCGACGTTGCCGGCGCGATACCAATTCCAGCGACGTTCTCGCTGGAAATCGGACGGCTCACGAGTTCCCGTGACAACACTGTCCGGTACGAATTTGTTTCCGACTATCCGTTCGCCGGGCGGCCTCCGCACAATCTTGATGACTTCCAATTGAAGGCATTGGCATCATTTCGCGCCGACCCGAATATTCAATCGCTTGAGGCGACGGAAGGGGGCTGGAGCCCGACCGTTAGGCTGGCTTCGCCGATCCGTATGACCGCCGCCTGCGTGGCATGCCACAACTCGCATCCGGACAGTCCAAAGAAGGATTGGAAGGTCGGTGATGTCAGAGGGATTCAATCTGTGTCTGTCTCGCAGCCTCTGTCTCAAGGGTCGATCGGCTTCCACTATCTCTTCGCATATTTTGCGGCCGCCCTGGCCACTGGAGTTGCATTCATCGTGATGCAATGGCGGCAGTCGCGCGAACTTGCCCTGGTCAACGGCGAACTGAAGGAGGCCAACAACTTCCTGGCAACGGTGTCGCTCAAAATCGCAAAATATCTCTCACCTGAGATCTACAAAAGTGTGTTCAGCGGCGAGCGCGACGTGAAGGTGACTGCGGAGCGAAAGAAACTGACTATCTTCTTCTCCGACATCGTGGATTTCACTGCCACGACCGAGCGTATGCAACCCGAGGAACTGACCGCCCATCTCAACGAATATCTGACCGAGATGTCGCATATCGCCATTTCTCATGGCGCCACCGTCGACAAGTTCATCGGCGATGCCATTCTCGCGTTTTTCGGCGACCCGCAGACGCTTGGCCCGCGCGAAGACGCACGTGCATGTCTGCGTATGGCCTTGGCCATGCAAAAGCGGTTGGAGTACCTGCAAGTCAAATGGCGGCATCAGGGTATCGAGCACCCCTTCCGTGTCCGGATGGGAATAAACACCGGCTACTGCAATGTCGGCAACTTCGGCAGCGAAGATCGTATGGATTACACCATCATCGGCGCCGAAGCCAACCTCGCTGCCCGGCTGCAGAGCATTGCACCTGCCGGCGGGATAGTGCTCAGCTACGAAACATACGCCAACGTACGCGACATGGTCGATGCGTCGCCAGGTGAGCAGATCAGCATGAAGGGGATCAGCAGACCGATCGTGCCTTATATGGTGCGGGGTGTCCTGGAACAGGCGCGTGACGACACTGTCATAACGGAAACGGACGAGGGCATGTCGTTGACGCTCGATACTGCCGGGCTCGATCCCGCCAGGGGTGCGCGTCTGCGCGACAAACTCCAGTCGGCGCTAGCTCAACTCGAAGCTAAATTGGCTGTGCCTTCGCCAAAGGGAACGAGCGGTTAGCGCATCGGGGCCGTTCAAGGCCCCGATGCTCACGCTATTACATGCATTCAGTTGCCGTCCGACGACATCGCGCCGAGCAGCCTGCGTATATCGCCGAACCTGGCGATCGAGCCGAACACCAGTGCCGCCACCGCGACGAAGAACACCGACACCGCGGCCATGGTCGGCGTGTAGCCGTAGCGCAAGGCGTTGAAGATCTTGATCGGCAGCGTCTCGGTGGTGAAGCCGATGGTCATATAGGCGACGATGTATTCGTTGAGCGACAGCACGAAGGCGAAGGCATAGCCCGAGACGAGGTAGGGCAGGATCAGCGGCAGCACCACCGTCTTCAACACCGTGCGGTCGTCGGCGCCCATGGTGGCGGCGGCTTCGACCAGCGAGCGGTCGATCGAGGCAAAGCCCAGCGACAGCGTCACCAGCGGCAGCGTCACGAAGAAGATGGCGTGGCTGATGATGGCGGTGAAGAACTGGCCGAACAGCCCGACCGTCGCCCAGAAGGAGAGGAAGCCGAGCGCGGTGATGACCGGCGGCAGGATGAAAGGGGCAAGCCCCAGTACCTGGAAAATGTTCGCCCATGGCGCGATGCGCCGCCACAGGAACCAGGCCAGCGGCAGCGCGACCGCAACGGCAATCGCGGCCGAACAGACAGCCAGCGTCACTGAATGGATCAGCGCCAGCCGCCATTCCGGGTCGGTGAAGATCTGGGCGTACCAGGCCAGCGAGAAACCAACCGGCGGGAAGGTGAGTTCCTGGCGTGAGTTGATCGACACGCCCGCGACCACGATCAGCGGCGCGGCCAGGAACAGCGCGACGATGGTGAAATAGACACGGCGCAGCAAGGTCGCGGTCATAGGGCGTTCTCCCGGCGTCCGACGAGAAGGGTCAGTCCGACCAGCGCCAGCGAGATCAACACAAGGAACACGGCCATTGCCGCGGCGAACGGCATGTTGGACTGGTAGATCGCCTGGTCGGTGATCAGCACGGACAGTGTCCAGTGTTGCGGCCGTCCGAGAATCTGCGGCAAAAGATAGGAGCCGAGCGCGAAGACGAACACCATGATCAGCGTCGCCACGATCGTGTTGCGCAGCGCCGGGGCGACGACGTTGAAGAAGGCGCGGATCGGCGACGCGCCGAGCGTGCGCGCGGCCTCCAACAGTGTCGGGTCGAGGCGGACCAAGGCGGGGTAAAGCACAAGGATCGTATAGGGCAGCGCCTGGTAGACCATGCCGGTCAGCACCGCGCCGAAGGTAGGCAGCAGCGCCACAGGCTTGTCCATCAGCCCGATCGCCACGAACAAATTAGTGATGCCTGCGGTACGCGAAAACAGCGTCGACCAGGCAAAGCCGATGATGACTTCCGACAGCGACAGCACCGACAACAGGCCGACCAGCCACAGTGTCTGCACGCGGCGCGGCCGGCGGGTCAGGAGATAGGTGAACGGGAAGGCGATGCAGATGCAGCAGACCGCGACCAGCACCGCTAGCATCAGCGAAAAGCCGAGCACGCCGCCGAAGAACACCGACAGGAAGCGGGCGTAATTGTCGAACACGAAATCCGGCGTGTAGAAGCCGGAAGGGTTGCGCTTGAAGAAGCTCACCGCGATCATCGTCGAGAACGGCACGACGAAGAAGACGATCAGCATCAGCGCCGGAAAGAACAGCGGCGTGTAGTCGGCTACAGACTTCGGAGCTTCGCGTCTCATGCGCCGAGCACCACGCAGCTCGCCGGCGGCAGCGTGACGCCGACCTTGGCGCCGACCGGCACGTCATGCCGCTCGCGCGGTGTCGTGACCGCAATGATGCTGGTGCCGCCGACATCGACGAAGGTCTCGATGGTGCCGCCGAGGTCGCGCACGAAGCTCACCTCGCCGGTAATGGCCGAGCCGCCAGGGCTGCCGAGATGCACGTCCTCGGGACGGACCGAGACAGAGGCCTTGGTTTGCCCGGCCGGCATGGTCAAGCCCGGAATGGCTGTACCCAAAATGGTGGTGCGCCCAGTGCTGTCGACTTCGGCCGGCAACAGATTGGTGATGCCGATGAAGTCGGCGACGAAGGCGTCGGCCGGCTTGCGGTAGATCTCGATCGGCGGCGCCGCCTGCAGGATCTTGCCATGGCCCATGACGACGACGAGGTCGGCCATGGTCATGGCTTCGCGCTGGTCGTGGGTAACGACGATGGTGGTGATGCCGAGCCGCTGTTGCAGCTGGCGCAGTTCCACCTGCATGGCCTCACGCAACTTGGCGTCGAGCGCCGACAGCGGCTCGTCGAGCAGGAACAGCTTTGGCGACAAGGCGAGCGCGCGGGCGATTGCCACGCGCTGGCGCTGGCCGCCCGACAGTTTGGCCACCGGACGGTCGGCAAAGCCGGTCAGATGGATCAAGCTCAGCAATTCGTCGACGCATTTCTTCTGCTCCTCCTTCGAGGCGCCGCGAATGCGCAGCGCATAGGCGATGTTATCGCCGACGGAGAGATGCGGAAACAGCGCCAGCGACTGGAACACCATGCCGAGATTGCGCTTGTGCGTCGGCAGCGGCGTGATGTCCTCGCCGTCGAGCACGATGGCGCCGCTGGTCGGTTCCTCCAGCCCTGCAATCATGCGCAGCAGCGTGGTCTTGCCGCAGCCCGACGGGCCGAGCAGGCACACGAAGGTGCCGTGCGGCACGTTGAGCTGGACATTGTCGACGGCGGCGAAATTGCCGAACTTTTTGGTGATGCTATTGATGTCTAGTCCGGACATGCTCATCCCTCTCAGGCTGTGCGCTTCAAGGCCGCCGAAAGAAATCCGGCGGCCGATCAGTTTTCAAGCGGATCCAACGGCTCAGCCGACGATCAGCTCGGTCCACTTCTGGTTGATCCAGTCGGCCTTCGACGTATAGAGGTCGTAGCGCGGAATGATCGGATCGATGTCCGACGACACCGCTGCGAACTCTTCCGGCTTGAGGTCGAGCACCTCTTTCTTCAAGGTTGGCGTGGTGCCGACCTTGCGCGACATGACGCCCTGCATGGACGGCTGGCTCATATAGTCGATGAAGGCATGTGCCTCGTCGACCTTGGTCGAGGCGCGCGACAGCACCCAGTTGCCGGAATCCTGGATGCCGCCTTCCTTCGGGAAGGTCGAGCGGACATGGAAGCCGTCGGCGACCGCGAGCCCGGTGACGTCGTGATAATACTGGCCCATCGGGATTTCGCCCGACTTCAGCGCCTGCTCGAACTGCGCCTCGTCGCGATACCAGAGGCGAACGTTCGGCTTGACCTCGGCGAGCTTTTCGAACGCCTTGTTCAGCCCCTCTTCAGTGTCGAGCGCATTGGTGCCGCCCATGAAGGTCTTGGCGGTCACTTCGAGCAGGAACGAGTTGGAGGCAAGCGCCAGAAGACCGAGCTTATCCTCGTTGGCCTTGTCCCAAAGGGCTGCCCACGATGTCGGCGCGTCCTTGTAGACATCGGTGTTGGTAACAAGCGTGATCCACCAGGCGACGGCGCCGATGCCGGCGACACGGCCGTCCGGATACTTGTTGATGAAGCGCGGCAACAGGTCGCCATAGTGCTTGAACTTCGACGTATCGAGCGGCGTCCACAATTCGGTCGACTGGCCCTTCAGCGTCGAGGTTTGCGACATCATCGAAAGGTCGGCCGGGGCCTGGCCGGCCTTGGCCGCCTGCTCCAGCTGCACCAGCCAGGCCTCACCGGTCGGCTCGGCGACCGATTCCACGGCAATGCCGGTTGCCTTGGTGAACTCGGGGAAGACGTGCTCGTCGAAGGATTTCTTGAAGTAGCCGCCATAGACGCCGACCTTCAGCGACTTGTCCTGCGCCCGCAGGATCGACGGCATGGCGAGCACGCCTGATATGGCGAGACCCGCGCCAAGCACGCCGCGCCGCGTCATGGATTTTCCGATCAGTCTGTTCATCCGATTTCTCCTCAGTTGGTGCCGGTCTGTCCCGGCAGGTTCCCTTCACGCACTGTCGCCATTCCGGCGTCAGTGGGCCGCCGCTCGTTGTTCGAGCGTACGGGCGTATTGCGTCAGTGGAAAGCACATGACGAAGAAGATCAGCGCCACCAGCCCATAAACCTTGAACGGTTCGAAGGTGGCGTTGTTGATGGCGTTGGACGTCCTGACCAGCTCCTCGAAACCGATGATCGAGGTCAGCGCCGTCGATTTGATCAATTGCACCAGGAAGCCGACGATCGGCGCCCTCGTGATCGAGAAGGCCTGCGGCAGGATGATCAGCCTGAGTTCCTGCAGGCGGTGCAGGCCGAGGCTGGCGCCGGCATCCCACTGGCCGCGCGGCAGCGCATCGACGCCGCTGCGCCAGATCTCGGCCAGATAGGCGCTGGCGAAGAAGGTGAGCCCGAGCACGGCGGCCGTCCACGGCTCAATGCGCAGGCCCAGCATCGGCAGGCCGAAAAACATCAGGAACAGTTGCATCAAGAGCGGGGTGCCCTGGAACAAAGCGATGTAGCCGGAAGCGATGCGGCGGCTCCATTTATTCTCTGCGATCCTGAAGAACAGCACCACCAGCCCGACCAGCGCCCCACCGACGAAGGCGGCCAGCGACAACAGCACCGTCCAGCGTGCGGCGAGCAGCAGATTGCGAACGATATCCCAGAAGGTGAATTCGATCATGACACGCCGGCTCCCAATACGCGGCGCCCGCCTGTGACCAGCAGCCGGCGCAAGGCCATCGACATCGAGAGATAGACCAGCGTCACGACAAAATAGGTCTCGAAGGAACGAAAGGTGCGCGCCTGCAGCATGTCGGCCTCATAGGTCAGTTCGCGCACCGCGATCTGCGACACCACGGCGGATTCCAGCATCATGATGACGATCTGGCTGGTCAGCGCCGGATAGATCACCATCAGCGCCTGCGGCAGCACGATCTTGATGAACACCTGGCGTGGCCTCAAGCCCAGCGAAAGGGCGGCTTCCGTCTGCCCGCCGGGCACGGCATCGAGACCGGCGCCGACGATTTCAATGGTGTAGGCCGCCATGTTGAGCGTCATCGCCAGCATGGCGGCCAGGATCGGATCAAGCCTAATGCCGAGGCTGGGCAGGCCGAAGAAGATGAAGAACAGCTGCACCAGAAACGGCGTGTTGCGCATCACCTCGACATAGACCGCGATCGCCCGCTTCACGAATACCGGGCCGTTGCGCCGGCCGGCAGCGCCCAGGATGCTGAGCAACGTACCCACGAGCGTGGTCACGACGATCAACAGGATCGTCGTGGCCGCGCCACGCGCGATGTCGCCCAGAGCACCTGGGAGCCAGGCAAAGGCCACGGGAACTCAATCCTTGAGGTTGTCGGGATTGAGCGGCGTCTTCAGCCAGGCCTTCGAGCTCTCGTCGAGCTTGCCGTCGGCCAGCATCTTGGCGACCGCGTCATTGACCGCCGCCTTCAGCCGGTCCTCTTTTTTGTTGAGGCCGATATGCGAGGGCGAGGTGAGCAGTTGGAATTTCTGCTCCGGCTTCAGCGCGTCCTGCTTGGCCAGCACCTGCGCGCCGACATCATTGCCGACCACCATCAGCTGGGTCTGGCCGGAGATGAAGGCCTGGATGACGGAGTTGTAGTTGTCGAAGCGCTTGATGTCGGCGGAAGCCGGCGCCGCTTCGGTCAGCGACGTGTCTTCCAGCGTGCCGCGGTTGACGGCGATCGACTTGTCGGCGAGGTCTTCCTTGCCTTTGACCGAGAGCGCTGCCGGACCGATGACGGCGATGTAATAGGGCGCGTAGGCGGCGGCGAAATCGATCACCTCCTCGCGCTCCTTGGAGTAGCCGACGCTCATCAGGATATCGACGCGCTTGTCGGTGAGATAAGGGATGCGGTTCTGGCCGGTGACGCTGACCAGATTGAGCTTCACCTTCAAGGAGTCGGCGATCGCCTGCGCCACATCGATGTCATAGCCCTTGATGCTCATATCGGCGCTGGCGGAGGAGAAGGGCGGGAAGTCGGAGAAGATTCCGACATTGATGGCGCCGGCCTTGGTGATGTCGTCGACGGCGTCGGCATTGGCCTGAGAGGCGAGGCCGAGGCCGGCGAGCATCAGCGCGGCGGCGATGGTTTTCATGTGAAACGTCATTGTGGTTCCCTTCTGGAAGCTTGTTTGTTTTGAAACGGTCGCCGGCTCCAGCGCGGCGACCGCCTTGCATGTGAAGTCCGTTAGGCCCCCTTGCTCGTTATGGCCGGGCTGAACACCATCAGGCTCAGGATCTCGAAAAGGACCTGCGCGCCGACATGGGCGGTGTTGGTGGTGGCGTCATATTGCGGCGCCACCTCGACGACGTCGCCGCCGACAATGTTGAGGCCTTTCAGGCCGCGCAGCAGTTCGAGCACCTCGCGCGTCGTCAGACCGCCTATCTCAGGCGTGCCGGTGCCCGGCGCGAAGGCCGGATCGACGCTGTCGACATCGAAGGAGATGTAGGTCGGACCGTCGCCGACAATCTTGCGCGCCTTCTCGATGATGGCGGGGATGCCGAGCCCGGTCACCTCTTCGGCGTGAACGACCGTCATGCCGGATTCGTAGGTGAACTCCCACAAATATTCGGCCGAGCCGCGGATGCCGATCTGGATGGTGCGGGTCGGGTCGAGTACGCCGTCCAGCACCGCGTTGCGGAACGGTCCGCCGTGGTGGAACTTGGTCATGTCGAACAGCCCGCTGGTGTCGCAATGGGCGTCGATATGGATCATGCCGACCGGCGCCTTCTTGCCGACCGCCTTCAGGATCGGATGGCTGATCGAATGGTCGCCGCCAACGGAAAGCGGCAGCACGCCGGCATCGACGATCTGGTTGGTGCGGCGCTCGATATCCTCATGGCTGATCTCCAGCCGGTAGCGGCTGCGGAATGGGGTGTCGCCGATGTCGGCGACGCGCAGCTCATGCGTCGGCGCGCATTCCAGCACATGGTTGTAGGGGCCGATGCGCTCGATGGCGCGCAGCGCCCTCGGACCGAAGCGCGAGCCTGGCCGGTTGGTGACGCCGAGATCCATCGGCACGCCGATGATCGCCACCTGCAAATCGCCGAAATCCGGATTGTCGGCCGCGACTTCGCGATAGGGCGCGGCGAGGAAGGTAGGGATGCCGGAATAGGGCGCCAGCCTCGTGCCGCTCTTGGAGAAGATCTTGTCGGCGACCTTGCGGAATTTCGGGTCGAACATCTCGCCGCCATGGCTTTCGCCATATTTGCGGCGCAGCGCGTCGAGCTTGCCACGATCATAACCCATGTCGGTCTCCTCCTGCCGGGCTGGTGCATGCGGTCGTGGCGGCATCTTGCGAACTGACCGTCATCCGGCCGGGTCGCTGTCCCGCTGGCTGCCTGCAGATTTCACATCATTGATGCTGTCTGGGACAAAGTGTCCGGCAGCCGCATTGAAAAATCAATTGATATTGTTAGGGTGCTGGTTGTGAGAAAATCTCACAGAGTATCCGGTTGCCCATGGCCAAGCGTCTGCCGCCCCTAAATCCCCTACGCGCCTTCGAAGCAACGGCGCGCCACGCCTCGCTGACCAAGGCGGCGAGTGAGCTGAACGTCACCCATGGCGCCATAAGCCATCAGATCAAGGCGCTTGAGCAGTCGCTGGGCGTAAAACTGTTCGAACGCACCGGACAGCGGGTAAAGCTCACACCGCATGGCGCCGAACTGCTGCCGGCGGTGTCGACCGCGTTCGACGGCATCGCCGCCGCCACCCAGCGCATGACCAGGCCGGCCAGCGCCGGCACGCTGTCGGTCTCCTGCGTGCCGGCGCTGCTGCTTTTGTGGATGACGCCGCGGCTGGGCAGCTTCATGGCGCAGTACCCCGACATCCGGCTGACGCTGGTTCCGTCCAACGACCCCAAGGACATCCGCGCGCCGCAGGTCGATCTCTGCATACTCTACGGGGATGGCAGCTGGACCGATTGCTGGATGCGCAAATGGTCGGGCCTCGAACTGTTCCCGGTGGTCAGCCCGACGCTGATCAACAACCGGCCGATCCGCACCTGCCGGGATCTGGCCGACCATGTCATCCTGCATGGCGATGACGGCCGCGAGTGGCACACTTGGCTGGCGGCCGCCGACGGGCTGGATCTCGAGCGCGGCCGCCGCCACCATCTCGGCGATGCGCGCACGGCGATCGAAGCCGCGGTGCATGGCCATGGCGTGGCGCTCGGCGATTCCGTTACCGCCAGCATGCTGCTCGCCAGGGGCCTGCTGGTGGCGCCGTTCAGCCTGTCGGTGCCGGCGGTCGACGATTTCTATGTCGTGTGCCGCAACGAGATGCGCTCGGCGCCGATCGTGCAATTGTTCGTCGACTGGCTGTTTGCCGAGAAGGAGCAGGCCGACAGCCGCGCCGACGCGCCGGTGGCCGGCCGCATCGGCATTCGCCGGAAGCGCCCGGCACTGAAGGTGATCGGCGCCAAGAGTTGAGGCTGGACCGGAGCGGCCGCTTTTTGTCGGGCCAGTTGGGAAAGCGGGCAGCGCTTTCAAAAATTCAATGCTAGTAAGGTCTTGCCAGGCAATTCCAGGAAAAGTGTGCGGCGGTTTTCGGTCCGGAATTGCGTAAGACAGACGTGAGCAGCGAAGGCGACGGCAGGACATGGCAAGAACCGATATAGCGCGGCGCGTCTACAACCACACCTGGAAGCTGGACCCGATCGTCCGCAGCCTGCTCGACACCGATTTCTACAAGCTGCTGATGTTGCAGATGATCTGGGGCATGTATCCCAAGGTCGACACCACCTTCTCGTTGATCAACCGCACCACATCGGTGCGCCTTGCCGACGGGATCGACGAAGGCGAATTGCGCGACCAGCTCGACCATGCCCGCACGCTGCGCTTCTCCAAGAAGGAGATGATCTGGCTGGGCGGTAACAATTTCTATGGCCGCAAGCAGATTTTCGAGCCGGAATTTTTGGCCTGGCTGGAAGGTTTCCGGCTGCCCGACTACGAACTCCACAAGCGCGACGGCCAGTACGAGCTCTCCTTCAGCGGCCCCTGGATGTACACCACCCTGTGGGAAATCCCCGCGCTGGCTATTATCAACGAGATGCGTTCCCGTGCGGCGATGCGCGCTTTCGGCCCCTTCGCGCTCGACGTGCTCTATGCCCGCGCCAAGGCCAAGATGTGGGCCAAGACCGAGCGGCTGAAGGCGCTGCCCGGCATCCGCATCTCCGACTTCGGCACCCGCCGCCGGCACTCGTTCCTGTGGCAGCGCTGGTGTGTCGAGGCGCTCAAGGAAGGCATTGGCGAAGCCTTCACCGGTACCTCCAACGTGCTGCTCGCGATGGACAACGACCTCGAAGCGCTCGGCACCAACGCGCATGAACTGCCGATGGTGTTTGCAGCCCTTGCCAGGACCGAAAAGGAATTGAAGCAGTCGCCCTACAAGGTGCTGCAGGACTGGCAGCGCTATTATGGCGGCAACCTGTTGATCGTGCTGCCCGACGCCTTCGGCACCGCTTCCTTCCTGCGCGATGCGCCAGACTGGGTCGCCGACTGGACAGGCTTTCGCCCCGACAGCGCGCCGCCGATCGAAGGCGGTGAAAAAATCATCGACTGGTGGCGCGAGAAGGGCAAGGACCCCAGGCAGAAGCTGCTCATCTTCTCCGACGGGCTCGAGGTCGAGACCATCGAGGAGACCTACAAGCACTTCCAGGGCAAGGTGCGCATGTCTTTCGGCTGGGGCACCAACCTCACAAACGATTTCGAAGGCTGCGCGCCGACCGAGACCAACAGCCTCGATGCCATATCGCTGGTCTGCAAGGTGACGGAAGCCAATGGCCGCCCGGCGGTGAAGCTGTCGGACAATCCGGCCAAGGCGACGGGCGACAAGAAGGAGATCGAGCGCTATCTCAGGATATTCGGGGCGAAGGACCGCGTGGAGCAGCTGGTCAAGGTTTGAGGCGCGCGGTGCCTTGCCAGACAAAATGGAAATCGCGATAGCGTGAGTTCCCGCCCACCCCCCTCTGTCCTGCCGGACATCTCCCCCGCAAGGGGGGAGATTGGCAGTGTCGGGCACCGCGCCTCTTTCTTCACCCTTGAAAATTGGCGAAAGCCTAGGCGACATCTAATCTCCCCCCTTGCGGGGGAGATGTCCGGCAGGACAGAGGGGGGTGTGAAGGATCGCAGTTGGCTGACATATGTCGCCTGCTCCCTCCCCCTCACCTTCCTCCCCACCGCCGCCTTCGCCCACGCATCCGATCGCGGCCACGTCCTCCTGCTCCCCACCGGCTATTACATCGCCGGCGGCGCACTCGCCGTCGCCGTCAGCTTCCTCGTCCTGGCTTTGCTGCCACCCGACGCACTCGACCGCTTCTGGCGTCGCCGCTTACAACTTTTCACATTCAGCGAAGCCCCTCGCACAATCGTCAGCCTGTTCTCCTTTGCCGGCTTTGCAATCCTCATCGCAGCCGGCCTGTTCGGCAGCCGCGACCCACTCTCCAACCCTCTCCCCTTAACCATCTGGACCCTACTCTGGGTCGGCGTCGCCATCGTGCAAGGCC
This sequence comes from Mesorhizobium sp. P3_A2, assembly GCF_056403115.1. Classification (NCBI taxonomy): domain Bacteria; kingdom Pseudomonadati; phylum Pseudomonadota; class Alphaproteobacteria; order Hyphomicrobiales; family Phyllobacteriaceae; genus Mesorhizobium; species Mesorhizobium sp. P3_A2. Next base: position 103,036 of record NZ_JBFUGC010000002.1, on the reverse strand, counting down.
TGCTCGGCGATCTCTGGTCGTGGCTGAACCCATGGTACGGCCCATGGCGGATCGTCACCCGTCTGTTCCGCCGACGCGGCGACCAGGCGCAGCATCCGCGCCTTCCCGCATGGCTCGGCTGCTGGCCAGCGTTCATCCTGTTCTTCGCCTTCGCCTCGTTCGAACTGATCGACCCGGCGCCCGACGACCCGACGCGGCTCGCCTATGCCGCCGGCCTCTATTGGCTGTTCACCTTCATCGCCATGCTCGCCTTCGGCTATCCCGGCTGGAGTCAACGCGGCGAATTCCTGACCGTCTTCTTCGCCATGGTGGCGCGCTTCGCCCTGCTTGAGCGCGACGAGGCGGGCCGGCTCAATCTTTGCTGGCCCGGTGCAAAACTACTCGCCGCCACGCCTCTACCGGCAAGCGGCATCACCTTTCTGCTGCTGGCGCTCTCCTCTGTCTCCTTCGACGGCCTGTCGAAAACCTTCTTCTGGCTCGGTCTGTTCGGCATCAATCCGTTGGAATATCCCGGCCGCACCGCGCTGATCGGCATCGGCAGCTTCGGCCTTGTGCTCACCTTCGTGTTGCTGGCGGCGGCATTCATGCTGGCCGTCATCCTCGGCCAGCGTCTCACCGGCAGCCGGCATTCCCTCGGCGAGGCTGCCGGACTACTCGTCTGGTCGATCGTGCCGATCGCGCTTGCATATCATGTCGCGCATTATCTGACGGCGCTGCTGGTCGACGGCCAGTATGCGATGGCCTCTCTGTCCGACCCGTTCGCACTGGGCTGGAACCTGTTCGGTAGCGCCGACATGCAGATCGAAGCCGGCATCGTCGCCGGCGCCGACTCCGCCTGGTGGCTGTGGAATGTGCAGGCGGGTATCATCGTCGCCGGCCACATGCTGGCCGTGCTCGTCGCCCATGGTCTGGCCTGGCGGCTGCACCCGGTTCCATCACGCGCCGCACTCACCCAGCTGCCGCTCACCGTGCTGATGATCGTCTACACGATCTTCGGTCTCTGGTTGCTTGCCACGCCGACGGCGGGATGACAAAAGACGACTGGCATGCCTTTGCGGAAGGCCGCTTGCCAGGTCGAGGCTTTGATGATTTAGTTTGTACACATGCGATTTCTGCCTCTCCTGAGAAGGAGTGGCCTTGCCTCGTTACAGACAGTCAAAATTCAAAAACAGGGGAACTGCCGTGACTGACAAGAATGGGTTTTTCGATCTCTCCAAATCCACGCTCTCTCGCCGCACGGCGCTGAAAGGTCTCGCCGCTGGCGCTGGCCTGACGCTCGCGCCCGGCTTTGTCCGTTACAGCCAGGCGCAGAGCTCGGCGCCGGTCAAGATCGGCTTCCAGTTGCACCGCACCGGCATCGGCGCCGCCTATGGCCGTTGGTACGAAAAGACCAGCGCGGCCGCGGTCAAGGCGATCAACGATGCCGGCGGCATCAATGGCCGGCCGGTCGAACTGGTGATCGAGGATGACGGCACCGATCCCGGCCGCGGCGCCGAAGTGGTCGGCAAGTTCGCCACCCAGCACAAGACCGACATCGTCTTCGGCACTTTGTTCTCGCATGTCGTGATCGGCTCGGCGCCCGCCGCCGGCGAAAACAAGATCCCCTATTTCGTCGTCAGCGAGGGTCACCACGTCGCCTCGACCAAGCTCAACCGCTACGTCTTCCAGCCCGGCATCACCGATGTGAAGAGCCAGATCCAGTCGATGGCGCCATGGATCGCCGCCAATGCCGGCAAGAAGGTGACGCAGATCTTCCCCGATTTCGCCTTCGGCTACGACCACCGCGACTACCTGCCGCCGGCGCTGAAGGCGCAGGGCGCCGAGGTCATCGCCCAGATCGCCATCCCGCCGACTGAATCGTCCTTCACCAAATATTTCCCGCAGATCCCGGCCGAGACCGAGGTGATCTACCACGTCATGGTCGGCCCGGCCGTGCTCACCTTCGTCAAGGAGCTCGGCGAGTTCTACGGCTCCAACCGGCCGCAGCTGTTCGGCTTCATGGATTCACTCGAAGCCACCGACATCAACAGCCCCGGCCTCGAATTTTTGGATGGCAGCCATTTCTGGGAAGGCTCGCCACGCTATGCCCAGGCCAATGACTCAGCCGCGCAAAAAGCCTACCGCGCCGCCGTCGGCATCGACGACAATGGCGCTGCCGTCGGCGACCCCAAGGACGTCTCCACGGCCTCGCACATGTTCGGTTGCTGGGAAACGCTCTATGTCGTCAAGAAGGCGATGGAAGACGCCGGCTACAAGGGTCCGGAAGACCGCGCCAAGCTGGTCGAGGCGACCGAAGCGCTGACCGAATTCGCCGAGGGGCCGGAGCATCCGCAGGGGCCAAAGACCTTCAACGGCAAAATCCACCAGTGCTTCGGCATCCAGAACATCTCCAAGGTCGAAGGCGGCAGGTTGAATGTCGTCCACAAGACCAAGATCGAAGATGGGCTGTACGAGGCCGAGGGCGATTACACGACGCAGGCGCTGTAGGCGCTCACCCTCCCACTTGTGGGGAGGGTCGGCATGCAAGCTTCGCACTTTGCGAAGTTTGTGAGACGGGGTGGGGGTCACGACGGCCCGTGCCCCACCCCCCACCCGACCGCTGCGCGGTCACCCTCCCCACGAGGGGAGGGTAAGGGCGCCCTGAATGCATTTCGGTCCCCATCTCCTCCTCGCCGCCCTCGAAGGCCTCGTCACCTCAGCCGTGCTGGCGCTGACGGCGCTTGGGCTGTCGCTGGTTTTCGGCGTCATGCGCGTCGTCAACGTCGCCCATGGCGAGTTTTTCATGCTCGGCGCGGTGCTCGCCTGGGCGATCTCGACAGCCGTCCCCGGCCATCCCACCGTCGGCTTCCTGGCCGCACTGGTGATTGCGCCGCTGATCGTCGGCGCCATCGCGCTGGTCGCTGAGCGGCTGGTGCTGCGCCGGCTCAATTACAATCCGGAGGCCACCATCGTCGCCACCATCGGCATGCTCTACATCATCCAGCAGCTGGCGCTGAGCTTCTACGGCCCGGAAGCGCGGCCGGTGGAGCCGCCCTTCAGCTATCGCATCCTTTTGCCCTGGTTCGGCTATTCCGGCTACAAGCTGTCGATCATCGCCGCCTCGGCGCTCCTGCTGGTCGCCACATGGCTGGTGCTGACGCGCACCAAGATCGGCCTCATCATGCGCGCCACCCAGTACGACAGCGAGACGGCGCAGGCCTTCGGAATTCCGGTCGACCGCGTCTATGCCGGTGTCTTCGCGCTCGGCGCCATGCTGGCAGCCATCGCCGCGGTGCTGATCGTGCCGATCAGCCAGGCGCATTATCTGATGGGGCAGGACCCGCTGCTGTTATCCTTCATCGTCGTCATCATCGGCGGCCTCGGCTCGCTGCGCGGCACCGTCGTTGCCGCCGTGCTGATCGGCCTCTCCGACGGCATCATCTCGGTGTTCTTCTCGCCGACCTTGGCCAAGATCATCGCCACGCTGCTGGTGGCCATGGTGCTGGTGTTCCGGCCGCAAGGCCTGTTCGGGACGGCATCGCGATGAGCGAAGCCTCTCCGGCAAAGGCCTATTCCCTGCATCTCGGCGTCATCGCGTTGCTCTTTGCGCTCGGCTTCGTCCTGCCGGAATACCATCACGGCCTGCTCGCCCGTATCATGGTGCTGGCGGTGTTCGCCATGGGTTACAACATGCTGTTCGGCTATGTCGGCCTGCTCAGCCTCGGCCATGCCATGTTCTTCGCCGCCGGGCTCTATGGCGCAGGCCTGTCGGTCATCCATCTCGGCTGGAACGTACCATTGGCGTTCCTCGCCGGGATCGCCTGCGGCGCCCTGCTGGCGCTGGTGATCGGCCTCTTGGCGCTGCGCACCACCGGCGTCGCCTTCATGATCGTCACCATGATGTTCGCGCAGGTGTTCTACCTCGTCATCCTCTATTTCGCCGCCTGGACCGGCGGTGACCAGGGCCTGGTGGTGCCGCAGCCGGCGCGGGTCCTGAGCTTCGGCACGACATTGCTCGACCTCACCAACCCGACCGTGCGCTACATGAGCGCGCTGGCGCTGTTCTCGGTCGTGCTGCTCATCACGCTCGCCATCGTCCGCTCCCGCTACGGCCGCGTGCTGGTTGCCGTGCGCGAGAACGAGGAGCGCACGAAAATGCTCGGCTACGACACCTTCTCCAACAAGCTCATCGCCGTCGTCGTCTCCGGCACCATCTGCGCGACCTCGGGTGCGGCCTATGCGCTGTTGTTCGGCTATGTCGGTTCGAGCTTCGCCTCAGTGCAGTATTCCATCCTGCCGCTGCTCTGGGTGCTGCTCGGCGGCGCCGCCACGACGCTAGGAGCGCTGATCGGCACGGTGTTCATGTACTATGTCATCGACATCGCCAGCGGCTACACCTCCGCCTATCTGCTGATCGTGGGCATCGCGCTCATCCTTTTGGTGCTGTTTTTCCCCAAAGGCATTTTGGGCACCCTCCGCCAGCGCTGGCTGGGGTGGCTGCCATGATGCCGCTGCTGACCACCAAGGGCCTATCGCGCAATTTCGGCGGTCTGCGCGCCGTCGACGGTGTCGATTTCCAGCTGATGCCGGGCGAAATCCGCGCCGTCATCGGCCCCAACGGCGCAGGCAAAACCACCTTCGTCAGCCTGATCAGCGGCCGCATCCAGCCATCCTCCGGCATGATCGTCTTCGACGGCGCCGACATCACCGGCCGGCCGGCCTATCTCAGGGTGCGCCAGGGCATCGCCTACACCTTCCAGATCACCAGCGTCTTTGCCAACCTGTCCGCCTACGACAATGTCGCGCTGCCGGTGCAGCGCACGCTGACCGATGGCCGCTCGAAAGGCGCCGTGCGCACCGGCGTCATGGCCGCGCTCGAGCGCACCGGCCTTGCCGACCGCGCCCATATGCCGGCCGGCCAGCTATCCTACGGCCATCAGCGCTTGCTAGAGGTGGCGATGGGCCTGGCGCTGAAGCCGCGGTTGTTGATCCTCGACGAGCCCACGCAAGGCCTGGCCGATAGCGAGATCGACAATTTCATCGAGCTGGTGCGCGAGATCGCCAAAAGCGCCACCGTGCTTTTGATCGAACACAACATGCCGGTCGTCATGCAGCTAGCCGACCGCATCACCGTCTTCAACGCAGGCAGGATCCTCGCCGAAGGCACGCCCGAACAGGTCCGCGCCAACACACAGGTGCAGGAAGCCTATCTGGGGACGGCGCCATGACCGAAGCCCCCACGACTGAAGCGCTGACCATCTCCGGGCTCGACTGCTTCTACGGCGAGGTCCAGGTGCTCTATGGGCTCGACCTTGTGCTGAACAAGGGCGAGGTGCTGTGCCTGTTCGGCCGCAACGGCGCCGGCAAGACGACCACGCTGAAGGCGATCATGGGGCTGGTCCCGTCGAGCGCCGGCTCGATCCGGCTAAACGGCAAGGAACTGACCGGCCTGCCGGCGCATGAGGTGCCGAAGGCCGGCGTCGCCTATGTGCCGCAAGGCAGGCGGCTGTTCGCCGAGATGACGGTGGCGGAAAACATCGAGATCGGCCTGATGGCGCGCGGCAAGGGCAAGGCCGTGCGGGAAAATGTCCTCGACCTTTTTCCATTGCTGCGCCAGCGGCTCAGGCAACGCTCCGGCACTTTGTCCGGCGGCGAACAGCAGATGCTGGCCATGGCCCGCGCGCTCTGCCTCGAACCGCAGGTGCTGTTGCTCGACGAGCCAACCGAAGGCCTGATGCCGTCGATGATTGCCAAGATCCGCGAAACGGTGGTGAAGCTGCGCGAACTTGGTGTCTCGACCATCCTGGTCGAGCAGCGCGTCGATGCCGTGCTGTCGGTGGCCGACCGCGTCTGCTTCATCGAAAACGGCCGCAACCGCGAGACCGTCGATGTCGAGCAACTGCGCGCCGACCCGTCGGCGGTCAGGCGTTATGTAGGGGTGGGATAAGGATTACCCTCCCCCTTGAGGGCAGGGCAATCGCATATGCCAGGTTTTCGCTCTACGAATACCCCCACCCTTAATCCCTCCCCACAAGGGGGAGGGAGACTTGGTAGGCGCTGATCTCCGCAAACCACCTAGGTTCGATGCCAAAAAGGGGTGGCATGCGGCAGCGTTCCCTCCCCCTTGTGGGGAGGGTTAGGGTGGGGGTCCTCTTCGTAAAAACTCATATGCGATTGCCCTGCCCTTGTGGGGGTCTGAAGGACGGGCGAGACCCGTGGCTCGCCCCGGCAAGTCGCCGCGAAGCAGCGGGGTGGTGGGTGCGGCGCCGACCCCCACCCGGCCTTCGGCCCGACCTCCCACAAGGGGGAGGTAAAGGCTCTCACCCAAAAAACAAAAAGCCCGCAATCAAAAACGTCGGCACCAGTACCAGCCCTGACCACGCCATGTAGCCGAAGAAGCCAGGCATCTTCACACCGCGATGCCGGGCGATGGCGTAGACCATGAAGTTCGGTGCGTTGCCGATATAGGTGTTGGCGCCCATGAACACGGCGCCGGCCGAAATCGCAGCCAGCGTCGAGGCAAACTCGTGCATCAGATGTTGCGGATCGCCGCCGGCCAGTTCGAAGAACACCAGATAGGTCGGCGCATTGTCGAGGAAGGACGACAGCCCGCCGGCCAGCCAGAAATAGGCGAGATCGTTAGGCTGACCGGTGGGCGAAGTGACCAGCGCGACCAACGGCGCCAGCGCGCCATCATGGCCGGCGCGAAGGATGGCAATCACCGGCACGATGCAGACGAAGATGCCGGCAAACAGTTTTGCCACTTCCGCGATCGGGCCCCAGGTGAAGCCGTTGGCCTTGCGATGACTTTTGTAAGAAACGACAAGTGACAGCCCGGCCAGCCCCAGGATGATCGCGTCGCGTACCAGGTTCTGCAATTCGAGGCTGACGCCCAGCGCTGGAAAGCTCACGCCTGGCTTCCACGCCGCCGACAGCAGGATCGCGCCAATGACGCCGGCCAGCAGCGGCAAATTGGCGAGGCCGCGAATGCGCACCTTCGTATCCGGCGTCGGATCCGTGATCTTCGGTGCACCGCCTTCGCGGCGGTGCAGCACGATGTCGATGGCCAGGAAGACAATCAGCACCAAGCCGCCTGTGAACAGCGTCTCGCGCCAGAGGTTCGCCGTCGTCCAGAAGAAGCCGACGCCGCGCAGGAAGCCGACGAACAAAGGTGGGTCGCCCAAGGGCGTCAGTGAACCGCCGATGTTGGACACCAGGAAAATGAAGAAGATGACGACATGGGCGTTGAACGGCCGGTTGTCATTGGCGCGCAGCACCGGCCGGATCAGGATCATCGAGGCGCCGGTGGTGCCGATCACCGAGGCCAGCATCGCACCGACAAGCAGCAGCCCGGCATTGACCAGTGGCGTGCCGTGGATGTTGCCGGCAACAAGGATGCCGCCCGAGATGGTGTAGAGCGCGAACAGCAGGATGATGAACGACATGTATTCGGTGAGCAGCGTGTGCAGCACGGCCTCGCTCGCCAAAGGCATGCCGAAGGCGATCGCCATCGGCACCACCACAAGTGCTGCCCAGGCGGCGGCGATCTTGCCGTAGTGATGCTCCCAGACATGGTGGAACAGCAGTGGTCCGGTGGCGATCGACAGCAGCAGCCCGGCAAACGGCAGCCCCCACCACAGCGACATTGCAGCACCGGGCAATTCGTGGGTTTCTGACGCGAAGGCCAGTTCGGGAAACAGGAGAATGGCGACGGTCAAGGTGCCAGACACCAAAACTGCCAACGATCGTGTGAAACTCCCCCGACGCCTCACGGTCAGGCCGAGGTCGGGTCTTCGAGCCTCACCCCGGCGTCGCGCATCCGCTTCAGCATCGCCTCGACCGAGCCGTTGAGATCGATGCCGCGGCAGGCGTCGAGCCGCACCGTCGTCTTGAAGCCGTGCTTGACCGCATCGAGCGCCGAGAAGGCGACGCAGAAATCGGTTGCCAGGCCGACTAGGGTCACGGTGTCGATACCGCGCTCCTTGAGATAGCCGGCGAGCCCGGTTGGCGTCTTGTGGTCGTTCTCGAAGAAGGCGGAGTAGCTGTCGATCGCAGGGCGAAACCCCTTGCGGATCACCAACTCCGCCTTGGTCCAGGCGAGCCCCGAATGGAAATCCGAGCCGAGGCTGCCCTGAATGCAATGGTCGGGCCACAGCGTCTGGGGCCCATAGGGCATCTCGATCGCGCTGAAAGGCTGCGCCCCCGGATGGCTGGAGGCAAAGCTCGAATGTCCGGCCGGGTGCCAGTCCTGCGTCAGCACGACATGCTCGGCGTGCCGGATCAGATCGTTGACCAGCGGCACGATCTCGTCGCCGCCGGCAACCGCCAGTGCGCCGCCGGGGCAGAAGTCGTTCTGCAGGTCGATAACAACAAGCGCTTCGTCGGCCATGGCGCCTCTCCTCTTTCTTCGTCTCGAGCGGGGATCGAGTGAAAAACGCCGCGGATGCGACCGGATGCAGAAACTTGACCAGATGGCGGCCTGCGTCAACCTCTGCAAGCGTAACAAATGCGTGGTGACGAGCTTCCCGCAAACTCCGGCTTTGACAATTTCCACCAGCTTGATATCATTTGCATACGAATGAATTTGGCCAGATCGAGTACTGGCGGGGTTTCGGGAAGACCCGCTTTTTTGGGAAGGCCCATTTTTTGGGAAGGCAGGCGTGATCCGTTACGCGAAACCCACTGCGCTGGACGAAGCGCTCGCCCTGTTGGGCGAGGGTGCCTGGCGCGTGCTTGCCGGCGGCACCGATTTCTATCCCGCGCAAGGCGCCAAGCCCTTCCGCGACAATGTTCTCGACATCAATGGTCTGGCTTGCCTGCGCGGCATTGTCGAGACCGAAACCCATTGGATCTTGGGTGCCCGCACCACCTGGACCGATCTCGTCCGCCATCCCTTGCCGCCAGCGTTCGCTGCGCTGAAGCAGGCCGCGCGTGAGGTCGGCTCGCTGCAGATCCAGAATGTCGCCTCGATCGCCGGCAATCTCTGCAACGCCTCGCCGGCCGCCGACGGCGTGCCGGGATTGCTGGTGCTCGACGCCGAGGTCGAACTGCGCTCAGTCGCAGCGACGCGCTACCTGCCATTGCAGGATTTCATTCTCGGCAACCGCCGCACGGCGCTGCTGCCGGGCGAACTGGTCACCGCCATCCGCATCCCGAAACGGGCGGCGGCCGGCAGCTCAGCCTTCGTCAAGCTCGGAGCGCGGCGTTATCTTGTCATCTCCATCGCCATGGTGGCGGCGCGCCTCGTCATCGACAAGGGCACAGTCACGGAAGCGGCCGTTTCCGTCGGCTCCTGTTCGGCTGTTGCGAGGCGGCTCGCTGGCGTTGAGACTGCACTGCGCGGGCTTACTGCAAATCACGAGTTGGCCGACGCTGTGTTGTCCGCGCCGATGGCCGAGCTGTCGCCGATCGCCGATGTGCGCGGCAGCGCCGAATACCGGCTTGATGCGGCGCGAGAGCTTGTCGCCCGCGCCGTGCTGGGCGCCTGCGGTCTGACGAACGACAACAGCATGGTGGCGGCATGAGCCAGGTTCGGTCTGAGGCGATAGAAGCTTTGCCGGACCTGGTACCGGGCGTCCGGCTCGAGCGCGCGGAAATTGCTTTCGCGGTCAATGGCGCCGCCGTCTCGGTCAATGTGCCGCCGCTGCGCCGGCTCTCGCAGGTTCTGCGCGACGAATTGCAGCTGACCGGCACCAAGGTCGGTTGCGATGCCGGCGATTGCGGCGCCTGCACGGTGCTGGTCGACGGCGACGCCGTCTGTGCCTGCCTGATGCCGGCGGCCTCGGCAGCCGGGACATCGGTGACGACTGTCGAGGGCCTCGCCAATGGCCGCCTGTCGGCGCTGCAGGCGTCTTTCCTGGCGCATGGCGCGGCGCAATGCGGCATCTGCACGCCGGCCCTGCTGGTCGCGGGCACGGCCTTGCTCGACAGCAACCCCAACCCGACCGAGGTCGAGGTGCAGGATGCGCTGGGCGGCATCCTCTGCCGCTGCACCGGCTACAGGAAGATCATCGCGGCGGTGATGGATGCCTCCTTGCAGGCAGCCAGCCTCGATTTCCGCATGCCGCAGTCGGGCCAGGCGATCGGCTCGTCGCCGGTGCGGCTTGATGGTGTGCCAAAAGTCACCGGCGCTGAAAAATTCGGCGGCGATTCCTTCCCCGCCGATGCGCTGGGCGTGCTGGTGGTCCGTTCGCCGCATTATCACGCCAGCTTCGCCTTCGGCGATCTCGACGGCTGGGTGAAGAAGCATCCCGGCATCGAAGGCGTCTTCACCGCCGCCGACATTCCCGGCAAAAACTGTTTCGGCGTCATCGGCCCGTTCGCCGATCAGCCGGCGCTCGCCGAAGGTTTTGCCCGCCTGCGCGGCGAGGCTGTGGCGCTGGTCGCCGGCGAGCGCGAGGCGATGCTCGATCTCGACCTCCAGGATTTCCCGGTCCGCTGGACCGAACTGCCGCATGTTCTGCAGCCTGGTGACGCGCAGGCCGAAGGTGCTGCGCTGATCCATCCGAACCGTCCGGCCAATTTGTTGACCGAGGGCTTTGTCGAGCGCGGCGACCCCGAGGCTGCTCTTGCCGGCGCTGCCGTCACCGCGACCGGCGCCATCGACACCTCCTATGTCGAGCACGCCTATATCGAGCCGGAAGCCGGCCACGCCTATATGGATGGCGACACGCTGGTTGTCGTCGCCTGCACCCAGGCGCCTTACATGGACCGCGACGACACGGCCAAAGTGCTTGGCCTTGCCGTCGACAAGGTGCGCATCGTGCCGACCGCGACCGGCGGCGGTTTCGGCTCGAAGCTGGACGTCTCGCTGCAACCTCTCATCGGCCTTGTGGCGCTGAAGACCGGCCGGCCGGCAGCGCTCGCCTACACCCGCAACGAATCCATGATGTCGACCACCAAACGCCATCCCTCCGAGATGAAGGCAACCATCGGCGCCGATGCCGAGGGTCGCGTCACCGGCATGGTCTTCACAGGCGATTTCAACACCGGCGCCTATGCCAGTTGGGGGCCGACCGTCGCCAACCGTGTGCCAGTGCATGCCTCCGGCCCTTATTTGACGCCCAACTATCGCGCCGAGGGTCGCGCCATCCACACCCATGGCCCTATCTCCGGCGCCTTTCGTGGCTTCGGTGTGCCGCAGGCGACGATCATGCAGGAAACGCTCTATGACGAACTCGCCGGCAAGCTTGGCATGGACCGGCTCGATTTCCGCTTGAAAAACTGCCTTCGGAACGGCTCCGAAACGGTTACCGGGCAGAGGCTGGAGTCGGGTGTCGGTATTTTCGAGTGCCTAGATGCTTTGCGGCCGCACTGGGCTCGCGCGACGGCCGACGCCGATACATTCAATTCCTCCAATACGAGCAAAAAGCGCGGCGTCGGCATCGCGTCCTGCTGGTATGGCTGCGGCAACACCTCACTGCCCAATCCGTCGACAATCCGGGTAGGCATTGCGCCAGCGGGCGAGGTCATCCTGCATCAGGGCGCCGTCGATATCGGCCAGGGCTCCAACACCGTCATCACCCAGATTTGCGCCGACGCCCTCGGCCTGCCGCTCGAAAGATTCCGGCTGAAGAGCGCCGACACCGCGATCAGCCCCGACGCCGGCAAAACATCGGCCTCGCGCCAGACTTTTGTCACCGGCAAGGCGGCCGAAAAAGCCGGCCGCGCCTTGCGCGAAAAAATCCTGCGCTTTGCCAATGTCTCGGAGAACGCCGCCCTGCAACTGGATGGCCCGGCGATCATCATCCGCGAGGGTGAAGCCACCCGCCGCATCGATCTCGCCGCCCTTGATGTCGATGCGGACGGTTTCGTCTTCCGCGCCGAGGAAACCTACGATCCGCCGACGCTGCCGCTCGATGCCAAGGGCCAGGGCAAGCCTTACGCCCTCTACGGCTATGGCGCGCAGATCGCCGAACTCGAAGTGGATCTCAAACTCGGCACGGTGAAGCTGATAAAGATCACCGCCGCGCACGATGTCGGCAAGGCGATCAATCCGCTGCTGGTCGAGGGGCAGATCGAAGGCGGCATCGCGCAAGGCATCGGTATGGCGCTGATGGAGGAATATATCCCCGGCCGCACCGAGAATTTGCATGACTATCTCATCCCGACCATCGGCGATGTGCCGCCGATCGAGCACATCCTGATCGAGGTTCCCGATCCGGAAGGCCCGTTCGGCGCCAAGGGCCTGGGCGAGCATGTGCTGATCCCGACCGCGCCGGCGATCCTCAACGCCATCCGCCACGCCACCGGCGTGCTCATCACCAAGGTTCCGGCGACGCCGACGCGCATCCGCGCTGGCATCCGCGAAAAAGATGGCATCCGCGACAAGGAGGCACGCGCATGAGCGAGCTTGCCGAACGCTTCGAAACCCACGATCCCGGCGAGAAGCTGGTGGCGGAAAAGATCCGCTGCGATGCCTGTCCGGTCATGTGCTATATCGCCGATGGCCGCACCGGCGCCTGCGACCGCTACGGCAACTCAGGCGGCCGCATCGTGCGCATGGACCCGCTGACCATTCTGGACCACGCGGCCGAGAGCGGCGCCGCCGTCGTGCCTTTCACGGCCGAAGGCGAGGAATGGGACGGCGAACTCGTCAACACCGGCCGCCGCTTCGTCACCGCAATCGGCGCGGGCACCACCTATCCCGACTACAAGCCGGCGCCGTTTATCGTCAGCCAGGAGGTCGAAGGCGTCGATCTGGTGACGGTGGTCACCGAGGGCATCTTCTCCTACTGCGGCGTCAAGGTGAAGATCGACACCGACCGCCATCTCGGCCCGGAAACGGCAATCGTGCGCTCGCAAGGCGAAGCGATCGGCCATGTCACCACAGGCGAATACGGCTCGCAGATGCTGTCGCTGGGCGGCGTGCATCATCTGACCGGCGGCTCCAAGTCGGAGGGACGCGCCACCTGTGACGCGATGCTCAATCTGTGCAACCGCAAGCCGGTGGAACTGACCATCGACGGCGGCGCCACCATCATCGTCGAAGCCGGCAAACCACCTGTCATCGACGGCAAGCAGGAACACCGCATGCGGGTCGGCTGCGGCTCGGCGACCATCGGCATGTTCGCCACGCAATGGCGCGGCCTCGTCGACGAGGTGGTGGTGGTCGACGACCACATCACCGGCGTTGTGTCAGAACATCAGGCCGGCAAGGTTCTGGGCTGGCAGGAGACCGGCATCAAGATCATCGGCCGCCGCTCGACGCCGGGCCGCTATTTCAAAGTGTCCGAGCCCGGTCTCGGCTGGGGCGGCACCTCGATTTCCGACCCGCTGTCGATCCTCGGCGAATGGAACGCCAAGAAGGGCGCACGCCCCGGCCTGTCGCTGCTGATGGTGTCGACGACCGGCGAGCAGTTTGCCTATTACGAACTCGATGACGATCTGAAGCCGGTCGAAAAGCCATTCCCGGAACGGCTGCAAAAATCGGTCGGGCTGATCGAGGACAATTGTGAGCCGGCGCTCTGCACGGTGCTGTTCATCGGCGGCGCAGGCGGTTCGCTGCGCGCCGGCGTCACCGAAAACCCGGTCAATCTCACCCGCTCGGTGCAAGGCCTGAAGACCTATGTGACCGTTGGTGGCGCGCCGGTCTATGTCTGGCCGGGCGGCGGCATCACGCTGATGGTCGATGTCACCCGGGTGCCGGAAGGCGCCTTCGGTTATGTGCCGACGCCGGCGCTGGTGGCGCCGATCGAATTCACGCTGCGTCGCGACGACTATGTCAGGTTGGGCGGCTATGAGGCCGAAATCCGCAGCGTCGACGACATCGTCGCCAAGGGCGGCGAATATCTCAATCCGCGCCGCGGCACCGGCGCCGAGGCCCAAAATCCTTGGCCGCCGCTGGCGCAGTTGCGCCGCGCCGGTTCGAATGGGGCCGGGTGATGCAAGGCCCGCAAGTAACCTGGCTGCAGGACGGCAAGCGGCTGCACCTCAACCACGGGCCGATCGACCTCATCGTCGAGGCCTTTGGCGAGGCGGATGAGTGTCGTGCCGCCTACGACCAGGCGGTCGCGCGCTTCCAGACGATCCTGATCGAGTTGGTCGAGGAGCTTCCCGAACTGCGGCTGCCGGCATTTTTCCTGGCGCCGCGCACCTTCGCCGGCTCGACGGCGCGGCGCATGGAAGCCGCTGTCAGTCCCTTGGCGGAATGCTTTATCACGCCGATGGCCGCTGTTGCCGGGTCGGTAGCCGACGAAATGCTCGCCGCACTGCTTGCCGGCCGCAAGCTCGATCGCGCCTATGTCAACAATGGCGGCGACAGCGCGCTCCATATCGGCAGGGGCCAGTCGATGAACCTTGCGATCGCCGGCACCGGCAACGGTATGGCCGACCGCATCACCATTCGCTCGGAAGACGGTGTGTGCGGAGTCGCCACCAGCGGCTGGCGCGGCCGCTCCTTCTCGCTTGGCATTGCCGACGCCGTCACGGTGCTGGCACGTACGGGCGCCGAGGCCGATGCGGCGGCGACCCTTATTGCCAACGCTGTCGACCTGCCGGGCAATCCCGCCATCAAGCGCGTTCCCGCACAGGATCTTGCGCCCGACAGCGATCTCGGCACGCGGCTGGTGACACAAGCCGTCGGCACGCTTGCATATGGCGACGTGGAGCGGGCGCTGGACAATGGCCTTGCCGTCGCCGAAGATTTTCGCCGGCGCGGCCTGATTGCCGCATCGGCCCTGTTTCTTGGCGATGAGACCCGCATCAGTGGTTCCATGGCGCTTGCCGCGCCCAACAAAAGTCGAGGGAAGGAAGTTGCCCATGCCTGAGTTTCCGATCCGCAAGATCGCGGTTCTGACCGAAGAGATCTTTCACGATGGCGGACCTGTCGCAGCCGCGCCGCGTCGCCGCGCCGCCGCCGTGGCGCTGGTCAAGAACCCGTTCGCCGGGCGTTACGTGGAAGAACTGCAGAGCGCCATGGACGATCTGAAGCCGCTTGGCCTGCTGCTCACCGACAAGCTCATTGCCGCATTGGGCGGCGACATCAAGCAGATCGACGCCTACGGCAAGGGCACCATTGTCGGCTCGGCGGGTGAGCTCGAACACGGTGCGCTCTGGCATGTGCCGGGCGGCTATGCCATGCGCGAGCGGCTCGGCGACGCCAAGGCGATTGTGCCGTCGGCAACCAAGGTCGGCGCCTTCGGCTCGCGGCTGGACGTACCGCTTGGTCACACCAACGCCGCCTATGTGCGCAGCCATTTCGACGCTATGGAAGTCGGCCTCAGCGACGGGCCGCGTCCCGACGAGATCCTGTTCTGCCTGGCCATGAGCTGCGGTCCGCGCGTGCACGACCGCATGGGCGGCCTGGCGGTTGGCGATATCAGGGCCTGGGACGGCTTGCGATGAGTGGCGGGGAGCTCAAGCTGGTCGAGGCCGACGAGCCGGACGACAATGACTACCGCCTGCAGGAGCAGGTTGGCTTCATCCTGCGCAAGGCGCATCAGCGCCATGTCTCGATCTTTGCCTCGCAGATCGGCGACCTGACGCCGCCGCAATTCGCAGCGCTCGCCAAGCTGCACGATGTCGGCGAGACCTCGCAGAACCAGTTGGGCACGCTGATCGCGATGGATGCGGCGACGGTGAAGGGCGTCATCGACCGGCTGAAAGCGCGCGGCCTGGTCGACCTCACAAAGCATGAGGTCGATAAAAGGCGGTTGCTGGTCAATCTGACGCCTGAGGGACGCGAGGCGATCGAACGGCTGATCCCGCTGGCCCGCGCCATCACCCAGGAGACGCTGGCGCCGCTGACGGCCAAGGAAGCCGCCACGTTTATGCGTTTGCTAGCAAAGCTCGCCTGAGTAATCAGGCGCGCAGCCGCGCGCCTTCGGGGTCGAAGAACGGCATCGGCGCCACCACCGCGCGTGTCGGCTTGCCGTCAATGTCGATGCTGAGTTCGGTGCCGATTGCGGTGAACGGCAGCCGCAGATGCGCCGTCGCCAGCACCTTGCCCAGGGAATAGCCGTGATCGCTGTAGGTGACCACGCCAACATCCTCGCCATCGGCCAACACCCTGGCATCCGTTGCCGCCGGCCTGTCGCCGTCAACGATCAGCCCGGTCCAGCGCTCGTCGAGCCCCTTGGCGCGGATCTTCAGCAGCGCATCGCGGCCGATGAACTCGTCCTTGTCGAATTTGATCCAGCGATCGAGGCCGACATGGAACGGCGTGCGGCTCTCGTCCATGTCGATGCCGTGCGCCGGATAGGCCTTCTCCAGCCCGAGCGTGAACATCGCCAGCACGCCGTACGGCTTCAAACCGAAATCGGCACCGGTCCGCATCAGCGCCTCCCAGACCGAAGTCGCCTCGTCGGCCGGCACGAACAGTTCGAAGCCGAGTTCGCCGGTCACGCCGGTACGCGAGATCAGCACCTTGGTCTCGCCGAGGCGGCCCGCGGTGAACGTCCAGCGTTTCAACCCGTCCAGATCGGCGTCCGAAACCAGCGCCTTCAGCAGCTCGCGCGAACGTGGGCCCTGTATGGTCGGGAAGGCGACGGCCGCGGTGATGTCTGTAACATAGGCCTTTCGTCCCTGCGCATGCTGCTGCAGCCAGGGCAGCATCTTCAGCCGGTTGACCGATCCGGTCACCAGCATGAAATGCTCCGGCGCCAGCCGGAACACGGTGAGGTCATCCATAATGCCGCCATCGTCGCGACAGACGGTGGAATAGCGCACCTGTCCCGGCCTCATCGCGGCGGCATCGTTGACGATGACATGGTTGACCAGCGCCTCGGCTTCCGGCCCCTTGATGTCCATCTTGCCCATCGTGCTGAGATCCTGGACGCCGACATTCTTGCGCGTGTTCAGGTGCTCGTCGGCGATGCCGGAATAATATTTGGCCGAGACGAACTCGCCGCCGACCCGGCCCATCGTCGCGCCCAGGCCGACAATGCTGGTGTAGAAAGGGGAGCGCCGCTCAACCAAGAAAGTCTCCATCATTCGTGAGAACGGCAGCGCTTGGTAGCGCTGCCGAAAAAGCGTTTTGGTTCGTTCTCAGCTGCCGTAGACGTCGAAGGAAAAGTACTTGTCGTTGATTTCCTTGTATTTGCCGTTGGCGCGCAGGGCGTCGATGGCGGCGTTGAACTTGTCGGCCAGTTCCTTGTTGCCCTTCTGCAGCGCGATGCCGACGCCGGGGCCGTGAATGGCTGGGTCGGCCGTCAGCGTGCCGAGCAGCTTGCAGCAGGCGCCGTCCGGCTTCTTCAGCCATTCGGTCAGGATGATCGAGCCGTCCATCATCGCGTCGAGGCGGCCATTGGCCATGTCGGTGCGGGCGTCGTCGCCGGTCGGATAGGCTTTCACGGTCGAGCCCGAGTATTTCTTCTCGGCGAAATTCTGGTGGATGGTCGCGCTCTGCACGCCCAGCACCTTGCCCTTCAGATCGTCCGGCGACGTCCCGGCAATGGTCGAATCCTTCGGTACGGCGATGGTCGGCGGCGTCTGGTAATATTTGTGGGTGAACTCGACCTTCTCGGCGCGCTCCGGCGTGATGGTGATGTTGATGATGGCATCGAACTTGCCGGCCTGCAGCGCCGGAATGGAACCATCGAAATCCTGCACGGAGAATTCGCACTCGGCCTTCATTTCGGCACACAGCGCCTTGCCGAGGTCGATGTCGAAACCGCCCAGCGTGCCGTCCGAATTGGCATAGTTGAAGGGCGGATAGGCGCCCTCGGTGCCGATCCTGAGTTTCTCGGCAGAGGCAGCACCGGTGGCAAGCAGCAAAGCGGCGGAAGCGGCAAGCACGAAACGACTGAAAAGACGCATGTTCTGGTTCCCCGTTGACCAAAGCAATTCCAGGGAAAGTGTGGGCGGTTTCCCCCCAGGAATTGCGCAAAAACAAGATAGAAGTCTATGGTCTTTTGCGGGCTCGACGGAGACGGAAACGACATGCTCTGCGGCGATCACGGCGCGGCGAGCCGTCCTTCTCAGGAGATCTTATTGTGATCTAAATTACAGATCGATCACGTACCTCGGCGTATGCTCAGCCAGACACAAACGGTCATGGGAGGGACCTGGGGATGGACCAGCAGGAATTCGTGCAGGAAGCCGCGCAACGGCGCATCGACGACGACATCGCCAAGCGCATCAAGGTCCACCAGGCCAATATCGAGCGGCTCGAAACCGCGAGGGAAAGCGCCGGCAATCTCGAGGCGGCCGTCGCCAATCGCCCGTTGGTGATGCTGGCGCAGGGCGATTCCTGGTTCGACTATCCGCTGACCGGCAACGGATTTCCCTTAGTCGACACCGATGTGATCGCGCAGCTGCGCCGGATCGGTCCGATGCCGCCGACCATCCTCAACCTTGCCCATCATGGCGATGCGGCAACCGACGAGATGTCGCTGCCCAAGCAGCAACGGATGATTTCAGCCTTGCGCAACAAGGCGAATTGGATCGACGGCAAGCCCGACGCCATCCTGTTCTCGGCCGGCGGCAACGACATTGCCGGCGACCAGTTCTGCATCTTCCTCGACTTCAATGACGGCCATGCCGCCGGGCTGAACAAGGACCGCTTCGGCAAGGCGCTCGGTATGGTCGAAGCCTGCTATCTCGATTTGTTCGCGCTGCGTGACCGCGTCGCGCCCGGTGTGCCGATCTTCGGCCATTGCTACGACTTTCCGATCCCGAACGGGGCGCATCCGTCCTGTGCCGGTCCATGGCTGAAACCGTCGCTCGATTTCTGCAACTGGTCGGTGGCCAAGGGCACGGTCATCGTCCACGACACGCTGGCGGCATTCCGCAACGTGGTGAAGCGCCTGGCGGACGTGCCCGCGAACAATTTCCATCTCGTCGACACGCAAGGCACGCTGAAGCCCGCGGACTGGGCCAACGAGCTGCATCCCGATCCCGCAGGCTTCAAGAAGATCGCGCAGAAATTCGCCGACGCGTTGAAGGCGAAGCTGCAGACCTGATGATTGGATGGCCTCTCGACAGCGCCAGCGCCGTCGAACTCATTTGGTCTCGAACAGGTGCTTGGCTTGCTCTGCCGTGTAATAGCCGAGCCTGACATCCTCGGCGACCAGTTTTGGATCGCGCTGGGACGGATCACCATAGCCGCCGCCGCCCGGCGTGCCGACGCGCACGCGGTCCCCGGCCTTGAGCGCGATGTCCTGTTCCTTGGACAGATGCGGCGGCACGTGTTCCTCGCCGCCGCGGAACACGATCACCGTATTCACCGCGCCGTCCTTGCCGCCGAGCGCGCCCTGCGGGCCGAAACGGCCATGGTCCATGACGAAGGAGGCGCGGGCTTCTCCTCGCAAAATTTCGACCTCATAGGCCAAGCCGAAACCGCCGCGCTGCTTGCCGGCGCCACCCGAGCCTTCGCGCAAGGCGTAGTGGCGATAGAGCACGGGGAAAGCCTGTTCCATGATCTCGACCGGCGGCGATTTGGAAATGCCGATGGTCGAGCAGCCATTGGTCAGGCCATCATGACCGGAATTGCCGCCATAGCCGCCGCCGGAGATCTGGTACATCACATAGTCGCGGCCGCGCGCCGGATCGTTGCCGCCGAGCGCGAAATTGCCGCTGGAGCCGGCGGGCGCCGCGGTCACCTTCTCCGGCAGCGCCTGCACCATCGCCGCGAACACCGCTTCGGCGATGCGCTGCGAGACTTCCGCCGCGCAACCCGAGACCGGGCGAGGATATTTCGCGTCGAGGAAGGTGCCTTCCGGCCGCTTGACGATCAGCGGTTCGAAAGCGCCGGCGCTGATCGGCACGTCAGGGAAAATATGGCGCATGGCGAGGTAGACCGAGGACAGGGTCGTCGCCAGCACGCTGTTCATCGGCCCGGCGCACGGCTTCGATGAGCCGGCAAAATCGAAGGTTAGCGTGTCGCCCTTTTTCTCCACGGCGAGCGCGATGGTCAGCGGCTCGTTGACCACCCCGTCGGAATCGACAAAGGCGGTGGAACTGTAGGTGCCGTCCGGAATGGCAGCAATGTTGGCGCGCATCTGTTCGGCGGCGCGGCGGCGCAGTTCGGCGATCGCCTCGACGACAGTTTCGTCACCGTAACGATCCAGGATTCCACTGAGCCGGTCCTGGCCGATCAGCAGTGCTGCGGCCTGCGCCCTTATATCGCCGATGCGCTGGTCGGCGACGCGGATGTTGGAGCAGATGATGGCGTAGATTTCGGGGTCGAGCACGCCCTTCTTGAACAGTTTGACCGGCGGCAGCCGCAGGCCTTCCTGCTCAACCGCGGTGGCGGAAGCAGAGAAGCCGCCCGGCACCGAGCCGCCAATATCGGGCCAGTGGCCGGTGTTCGATAGCCAGCAAAATATCTTGCCGTCGCGATAGACCGGCATGGCGAAGCGCACATCCATCAGATGCGTGCCGCCGAGATAGGGATCGTTGACGATGTAGATGTCGCCCGGCTCCGGCGCCAGGCAACGGCCGTCGGCGATCATCTCGATCACCGTCTTGGTCGAATATTGCATGACGCCGACGAACACCGGCAGGCCCTGGCTGCCCTGTGCGATCAGCGAACCGTCGACGGCGGAATAGATGCCGTCGGAACGGTCATTGGCCTCGGCGATGACCGGCGAGAAGGCCGCGCGTGAAAAGGTCAGGTCCATCTCGTCGCAGACCTGCTGCAAGGCCGCCTGGAGGACCGAAAGCGTTATGGCGTCGAGCTTTTGCATCTCAGGCCTCGCCGATGTCGATGATGATGTTGCCGTCGGCGTCCGACCTTGCGCGGTCGCCGGGTTCAAGCACTGTGGTGGCGTCCATCTGTTCGAGGATCGCCGGCCCCTCGATAACGGCGTCGAGCGGCAGTCTTTCGCGCGCATAGACCGGCGTGTCGTGCCAGCGTCCGGCGTACCAGACCGGCCTGATTTCGCGTAGCGCCTCGTCAAGCGTCTTGGCGCGTCCGGCTGGGTCGATCAGTCGCGATAGGTCGATCGCCGGTCGCACGCCGGTCACCGAGGTGTTGAGATTGACCAGATTGGCGCGGATCTCCGGCAGCTCGACCTTGAAGCGGGCGAAATAGGCCTTTTCGAACAGTGCCTGCAGCTCGCTCCGGGTCACCGAGGACGACGGCAGCGGCACGTTGATGATGTGGGTCTGGCCGACAAACTGCATGTCGGCGGAGTGGGTGACGCGGATCGTCTCCGGCTTCACCGCTTCCTTGCCGATCAGCTCTTCGCCTTCGTTTCGGTGCCGTTCCAATACAACATGGAGCTGAGTTTCATCGAGCACAGCCACCGGCTGGTTGATGGTGTTGACGAAATCATGGCGCAGATCGGCGACGACGCAGCCGAGCGCGTTGGTGATGCCCGGACGCGCCGGCACCAGCACCCGGGGCAGGCCGAGTTCACGCGCCAGCGCGGAGGCGTGCAGCGGCCCGGCGCCGCCGAAGGCGAACAGCGCGAAATCGCGCGGATCATGGCCCCGCGACACGGAGACCATGCGGATGGCGCCGGCCATTTTCATGTTGCCGAGCCGCAGGATTGCGCCCGCCGCCTCGACGCCGGAGAGCCCGGTGGCCTTGCCGATTTTGTCTTCGAAGATACCGGTGACGCGCTCGACGGTGACCGGATTCTCGACCGCCAGCAGCTTTTTCGGCGCCAGCCGCCCGAGCACCAGATTGGCATCGGTGATGGTCGGCTCGGCGCCGCCGCGGCCGTAGCAGATCGGGCCGGGATTGGCGCCGGCACTTTCCGGACCGATCTGGATCAGGCCGGCCGCATCGACGCGGGCGATCGAGCCGCCGCCGGCGCCGACCGTATGCACCGCCACCATCGGCACATGGATCGGCATCGCATATTCGATCTCGATCTCGTTCGACACCGCCGGCTCCGCATTGCGGATCAGCGCCACGTCGGTCGAGGTGCCGCCCATGTCGTAGGTGACGAGGTTCTCGAAGCCGGCGCGCTTGCCGGTATAGGCGGCGGCAATGACGCCGGAGGCCGGGCCTGACATGACCGTCTTGGCCGATTCGCGGGTGACGAAGCGGGCCGAGATCATGCCGCCATTGCCGTTCATGATCAGGAAGTCGCGGGCATAGCCCTTGGCCGCCAATTCCTTGCGCAGCCGCTCGACATAGCGCTCAAGGATCGGCTGCACCGAGGCGTTGACCGCGGCTGTCACGCCGCGCTCGAATTCGCGCGCTTCCGACAGCAGCGCATGGCCCGTGGTGATGTAGCCGTTCGGCCACAGCTCGGCGGCAATCTCGGCCGCCCGCCGCTCATGCGAGGGGTTGGCGTAGGAATGCAGGAAATGGATGACGAGCGATTCGCAACCGGCCGCGATCAGCCTCTTCACGGCGTCGCGCATCTCGGCCTCGTCGAGCGGCGCGCGTACCGCGCCCGACGCCTCGACACGCTCCGACACTTCCAGCCTGAGATCGCGCGGGATGATCGGAACGAACGTGCCGGTCATGCCGTAGGGCTGCGGCCGCGTGCGCCGGCCAAGCTCGATCACGTCGCGAAAACCGCGTGTGGTGATCATGCCGGTTTTCGCCAGCCGGCGTTCCAGAACCGCATTGGTGGTGGTGGTGGTGCCATGCACGATGAGGTCGATGCCATCGATCGCAAAGCCGGTGGCGCCTAGTGCTGAAACCACGCCGAAAGCCTGATTGTCGACCGTGGTCGGCGTCTTGGCGATATGCACCCTGCCGCCGTCTTTTCCATCGATCAAAATGAGGTCGGTGAAGGTTCCGCCGACATCGATGCCGGCAACGACGTTACCCAGGGAATCCGGCTGTTGCACCGAAAAATTCTCTTTCATTGTCGAAACCCGAAATGACAGGACTACGAATATGCCGCAGTTTGGAAAGCTGTTTTAGCGTGGTATCTTGACACAAATATCGTTTGTATACTAATAAATTTCGGACACAAGAGCTTACCGCTTTGGAGTGTGTGAACGGCACGCCGGGACCTGAATGGTCCGGGCGCGCAGGAATGGTTTGGCGCCCGCATATGTGAGTGGGCAAGACAGAGTTGGATTTGATGAACACCACATCCGCATTCAACATCGCCGGCGCCCGTCCGCTGCAGTTCCCGATTCCGGCCAATGTCTATGCCGAAACCGTGGTGTCGGTGAAGCACTACACCGACCGCCTGTTCTCGTTCCGCATCACCCGTCCGCAGTCGCTGCGCTTCCGCTCCGGCGAGTTCGTCATGATCGGCCTTCCCAATGCCGAAAAGCCGGTGTACCGCGCTTATTCGGTGGCGAGCCCGGCCTGGGACGAAGAGCTGGAATTCTTCTCGATCAAGGTGCCGGACGGCCCACTGACCTCCGAACTGCAGAAGATCCAGGTCGGCGACACCGTCATCATGCGCCAGAAGTCGACGGGCACGCTGGTTGTCGACGCGCTGACCCCGGCAAAGCGCCTGTTCATGATCTCGACCGGCACCGGCATCGCGCCCTTCGCCAGCCTGCTGCGCGATCCCGACACCTACGAAAAGTTCGATCAGCTCATTCTGACCCACACCTGCCGCGACAATGCGGAGCTGGTCTATGGCCAGGAACTGGTGGCTGCTCTCGAAAGCGATCCGCTGATCGGCGAACTCACCGGCGGCCGCGTCACCCTCTACAATTCGACGACTCGCGAAGAATCGGCGCGCATGGGCCGCATTACCGCGCTGATCGGCTCCGGCAAGTTCTACGCCGATCTCGGCATCGAGAAGCTCAACCCGGAGACCGACCGCATCATGATCTGCGGCTCGATGCATATGCTGAAGGACGTCAAGGAACTGGCCGAAAGCCTCGGCTTCCACGAAGGTTCACTCAGCCATCCCTCCACTTTCGTCGTCGAGCGCGCTTTCGTCGGCTGATATCAGCCGGCGCCTCGGCGCCTGCTTCTCCATCGCATTTTGACCATGCGGTCAAAATTCAGCTGCTTTCGCCGCCTTTTTCCACTATGACCGTTTGAAGGACTCGTGAAGCATCGATTCACGGGCTATCTTCGGTGCGTGTTGCCCCAAACCACCATAGGGTTCGGAGGAACGACACGACGTAAAATCGTCGAGCGAAAGGGCAGGAGATGAGCAGCACAATCCGCGAAGCCGATCTCGGCGCGTCCAAGGTTACGCCGCTGCCCGCGCGGGCGGCAGCCAACACCCCTGTCCCACAGTCGCATGGCATTGCCCGCAATACCGGCATGCGGCTCGATCTCGGCTTCATGGAATCGGTGCGCAGCGTCAACCGCTCGGCGCTGGAGCGCCGCGTCGCCAGCCTGACCAAAAGGCGCTCGATCAAAGCCGACAATCAGGCCGCCTGGCTGCTGCGCGCCGTCTCCTGCATGGATTTGACGACGCTGAATTCCAACGACACCGAAGAACGCGTGCGCCGGCTGTGCGCCAAGGCGATCAACCCGTTCCGTCGCGACATCGTCGAAGGCCTCGGCATTGAAGGCGAAAAGATCCGCCCGGCTGCGGTTTGCGTTTATTATCCGTTTGTTGCTACCGCCGTCGACGCGTTGCGCGGCACCGGCATCCATGTTGCTGCCGTCTCCACAGCTTTTCCGCACGGCCTTGCGCCGCTGTCGACCCGCCTGCAGGAGATCGAAGCATCGGTCCGAGACGGCGCCGACGAAATCGACGTCGTCATTCCGCGCGGCCTCGTCTTCGGCGCCAAATGGCAGGAGCTCTACAACGAGATCGTCTCGATGCGCGAAGCCTGCGGCGATGCGCATCTGAAGGTCATTCTGGGCACCGGTGACCTCGCCACGCTGCGCAATGTCATGCTGGCCTCGATGGTGGCGATGATGGCCGGCGCCGATTTCATCAAGACCTCCACCGGCAAGGAAAGCGTCAACGCCACGCTGCCGGTCGGCCTCGCCATGGTGCGCGCCATCAGGGCCTATTTCGAGGAGACCGGCTTTCTCATCGGCTTCAAGCCCGCCGGCGGCATTTCCACCGCCAAGGCTTCGCTCGACTGGCTGGTGCTGATGAAGGAAGAGCTCGGCCGGCCATGGCTGGAGCCGGACCTGTTCCGCTTCGGCGCTTCGAGCCTTTTGACCGATATCGAACGTCAGCTCGAGCACCACCTGACCGGGCACTATTCGGCCAATCATCGCCACGCGATGGCGTGAGCTCCCACCCTCCCCCTTGTGGGGAGGGTCGCCGCGCAGCGGCGGGGTGGGGGTCAAACAACAAACCAGCCTGACCGATGAACCAAGCTTTTCACCAATTACCCCCACCCCGATCGGCTTTGCCGATCGACCCTCCCCACAAGGGGAGGGTGAAGGAGGCACCACATGAACATCCTCGAACGTTATCACGCCATGGAATACGGCCCTGCGCCGGAAGCCCGCACCGAGGCCGATGCCTGGCTCGCGGCGCGCGATTTCGGCAAGGCGCTGTTCATCGACGGCGCCTGGAAGGCAGCCGCCAGCGGCAAGACTTTTGACACCAGCGAACCGTCCTCCGGCAAGCTGCTGGCCAAGGTCTCCGATGCCGGCGCCGCCGATATCGACGCAGCCGTTGCCGCCGCCAGCAAGGCGCTGCCGAAATGGTCGGCTTCCTCGGGCTACGCCAGAGCCAAAGTGCTCTACGCCGTCGGCCGCGCGATGCAGCGTCATCAGCGCCTGTTCGCGGTGCTTGAGACAATCGACAACGGCAAGCCGATCCGCGAAAGCCGCGACATCGACGTGCCGCTCGCCATCCGCCATTTCATCCATCACGCCGGCTGGGCGCAGGCGCTGGACAAGGATTTCCCTGGCCATAAGGGCGTCGGCGTCGTCGGCCAGATCATCCCGTGGAATTTCCCGCTCTTGATGCTGGCCTGGAAGATCGCGCCGGCCCTTGCCGCCGGCTGCACGGTGGTGCTGAAGCCGGCCGAGTTCACGCCGCTCACCGCCATCCTGTTCGCCGAGATCTGCGAGCGCGCCGGCGTGCCCAAGGGCGTCGTCAACATCGTCCAGGGCGGGCCTGAAGCGGGCGTCGCTATCGTCAACCATCCCGGCATCCAGAAGATCGCCTTCACCGGCTCGTCCGAGGTCGGCAAGATCATCCGCAAGGCCACGGCGGGATCAGGGAAAAAAATATCGCTGGAGCTTGGCGGCAAGTCGGCCTTCATCGTCTTCGAGGACGCCGATCTCGACAGTGCTGTCGAAGGCCTGGTCGACGGCATCTGGTTCAACCAGGGCCAGGTCTGCTGCGCCGGGTCGCGGCTTCTGGTGCAGGAAGGCATTGCCGAGGCCTTGATCGCGAAGGTCAAGGTCAGGATGAGCCGGCTGCGCGTCGGCAGCCCGCTCGACAAGAACACCGATATCGGCCCGCTGGTCGACGCCACTCAACTCGACCGTGTCAAGGGCCTGGTCGCCGAAGGCGCAAAACAGGGCGCCGTCTGCTGGCAGCCGGATGCGGCACTGCCATCTTCCGGCTACTATCATCTGCCAACGCTGGCCACCGGCGTTTCGCCGGCTAACATATTGGCGCAGGAGGAAGTGTTCGGCCCGGTGCTGGCCACCATGACCTTCCGCAACACCGAGGAAGCGATCGAGCTTGCCAACAACACGCGCTATGGGCTGGCGGCCTCGGTGTGGAGCGAAAACATCAACCTCGCTCTGCATGTTGCCCCGCAGCTGAAGGCCGGCGTCGTCTGGGTCAACGGCACCAACATGTTCGACGCCGCCTGCGGCTTCGGCGGTTACCGCGAAAGCGGCTTTGGTCGCGAAGGCGGGCGCGAGGGCATGTTCGAATATCTGTCGGCAAAGCTACCGCTCGGCCCGGTGATCAGGCCGGCGACGTCTTCCGCGCAGCCGGTCGAGCAAGCGGACGGCGGCGCCATCGACCGCACGGCAAAACTGTTCATCGGCGGCAAGCAGGTCCGCCCAGACGGCAATTACTCGCTGGCGATAGCCACTGCCAAGGGCAAGCTGGCCGGCGAAGTCGGCCTCGGCAACCGCAAGGATATCCGCGACGCCGTTTCTGCCGCTCGCGCCTGCAAAGCCTGGCCGGAGGCGACCTCCTACAACCGGTCCCAGGTGCTTTATTACCTCGCCGAAAACCTGTCCGGCCGCACCAGTGAGTTTGCCGCACGCTTGACCGAACTCACCGGCGTCAATGCCAAGGCCGCCCGGGAAGAAGTCGAACAGTCCATAGAGCGGCTGTTCCTCTATGCCGGTCTGGCCGACAAGTTCGAGGGCAGGGTGCATCAGCCGCCGGCCCGCGCCGTCACGCTGGCGCTGCACGAGCCGGTCGGTGTCGTCGGCATTGTCGCTCCGGACAGCGCGCCGCTGCTCGGGTTTATCTCGTTGATCGCCCCGACCCTTGCCATGGGCAACACCGTGGTCGCCGTGCCATCCGAGCGCTATCCTCTGCTCGCCACCGATCTCTACCAGGTGATCGAATATTCCGACGTTCCGGCCGGCGCCATCAACATTGTCACCGGCCGCACGGCGGAACTTGCAGGCGTTCTGGCCAAGCACGACGATGTCGACGGGCTCTGGCTGTTTGCCGATGCCGACACCTGCGCCAAGGCGGAGGCCGACTCCATCGGCAATCTCAAGCGCGTCTGGACCGGCAATGGCCGCAGCCTCGACTGGGCGTCCGATGAGGCCGCCGGCGATGCCCTGCTGCGCCGCGCCGTCGAGGTCAAGAACGTCTGGGTGCCTTACGGCGACTGATCGCCTCTGGGGCGTTTTGTGCTTGAGCGAACCAAGGCAGCGTGACTTGTTGCCCCGGTTGTCATCCATGTTGTTGCATCAGAAGAGCCAGCGATGTGCATTACATCTGCCGTCGCGAAGGTGATCGCGTTCGGGCTTGACGCCCTGGCGTGTGTTCTTTAACCAGAAAAAACATATTTTATTCATGGACTGATGGATTGTGCAGGCCGCATAGTCGCGCCTGTCTGGCACAGGACGCCTTGGCCAAGCGTCAGTAAATCGGGCGTCAGTAAATCGGGCTGAGCCCAGGAAAGCGGCACAAGCGCCGAGGAGAAAAGCATGGCGGATCTGGCAGGCAAGGTCGTTGTCGTCACGGCGGCGGCGCAAGGCATCGGCAAGGCGAGCGCGCTGGCCTTCGCCAAGGCAGGTGCCATTGTCCATGCCACCGACATCAACGAAGCGCTGCTGGCCGAACTCGCCAAGACCTCTGGCATCAAGACCCGCAAGCTCGACGTTCTCAACGACGATGCGGTGGCATCGGGCTTTGCTGAAATCGGCCGCGTCGACGTGCTGTTCAACTGCGCCGGCTTTGTCCATTCCGGCTCGATCCTCGAGATGAAGGATGCCGATCTCGATTTCGCCTTCAACCTCAATGTCCGCGCCATGATCCGCACCATCCGGGCCGTGCTGCCCGGCATGCTGGAGCGAGGCGACGGCTCCATCATCAACATGTCATCCGTCGCCGGCGCCGGCAAAGGCGTGCCCAACCGCTTCGCCTATGGCGTCACAAAAGCGGCTGTCATCGGCCTCACCAAGGCGATCGCCGCCGACTATGTCGCCAAGGGCATTCGCTGCAACGCCATCTGCCCCGGCACGGTCGAAAGCCCGTCGCTGCAGGATCGCATGCATGCGCAGGGGGATTATGAGGCCGCCCGCGCGGCCTTCATCGCCCGTCAGCCGATGGGCCGTCTCGGCACGCCCGAGGAAATCGCCGACCTTGCCGTCTATCTCGCCGGCGCCACCTACACGTCGGGGCAAGCCTACAATATCGACGGTGGCTGGTCGATCTGAGCACTATTCCCGATCCGAAGGTCCGGGATCCGATAGCCAGAGTCCGCCCAGCCCCTTGTCCCTTTGGCTGAGTGAGTTTGAAAACGGCCTTGGGCCGCAATTTGGAGAGCAAGATGAAACTGCTGCGCTATGGCGAGGTTGGGAGCGAGCGCCCCGGCCTGCTCGATGCGGATGGAACGATCCGCGATCTTTCAGGTCATGTCTCCGACATTGCCGGCAAGGCGCTCGATCCGGCGTCGCTCGAAACATTGTCGAAGCTCGATCCGAAGTCGCTGCCGGCGGTGTCCGGAAAGCCCCGGCTCGGCGCCTGCGTTGCCGGCACCGGCAAGTTCATCTGCATCGGCCTGAACTATTCCGACCACGCCGCCGAAACCGGCGCCACCGTGCCGCCGGAGCCGATCATCTTCATGAAGGCAAGCTCGGCCATCGTCGGCCCGGATGACGATGTGCTGATCCCGCGCGGCTCGGAAAAGACCGACTGGGAGGTCGAGCTCGCCGTGATCATCGGTAAAACGGCGAAATATGTCAGCGAGGCCGACGCACTGGATTATGTCGCCGGCTATGCCGTCGCGCATGACGTGTCCGAGCGCGCCTTCCAGGCCGAGCGCCAGGGCCAGTGGACCAAGGGCAAGAGCTGCGACACGTTCGGCCCGACAGGCCCGTGGCTGGTCACCAAGGATGAAGTGGCCGACCCGCAGAACCTGAAAATGTGGCTGACCGTCAACGGCAAGACCATGCAGAACGGCTCGACCAAGACCATGGTCTACGGCGTCGCCTATCTCGTCTCCTACCTCAGCCAGTTCATGTCGCTGCATCCCGGCGACATCATCTCCACCGGCACACCCCCCGGCGTCGGGCTGGGCATGAAGCCGCCAGTGTTTTTGAAGGCCGGCGATGTGGTGGAACTCGGCATCGAGGGGCTCGGCCAGCAGAAACAGACCTTCAAGGCGGATGTCTAGCCGCCTCTTCTCCTGGAGCAGTTCACCGTTTCACCGAAACGGCGACCTGCTCTAACTCTTTGTTTTGGCGCAATTCCCAAGGGAAAGCGCTATGCGCTTTTCCAGGGAAAACCGCACACACTTTTCCTGGAATTGCTCTAAGTCTGCGTGCCCGAGGGCTGGCGCCCGCGTCAGCGCCAACCAAGAGCCGGCGCGACGTGCTTCAGGATCGCCTCGATGACATGGGCATTGTACTCCACGCCGAGCTGATTGGGGACGGTCAGAAGCAGCGTGTCGGCCTCGGCGATCGCTTCGTCCTCTTTCAGCTGCTTGATCAGCACATCAGGCTCGGCGGCGTAGGTACGTCCGAAAACGGCGCGCTTCTCCGGTTCGATGTAACCAAAGTGGTCCTCACTGTCATTGCCGCCGAAATAGGCGCGGTCACGGTCATCGACCAGCGCGAAGATGCTGCGGCTGACCGACACGCGCGGCTCGCGCGCATGCCCGGCCTCCTTCCACGCCGCGCGGAAGGCGCGGATCTGTTCGGCCTGCTGGATGTGCAGTGGCTGCCCGCTTTCGTCGAACTTCAGCGTCGAGCTTTGCAGGTTCATGCCGAGCTTGGCCGCCCATTCGGCGGTGGCGTTGGTGGCGGCGCCCCACCAGATCCTGTCGCGCAGGCCGGCCGAGAATGGTTCGAGGCGCAGCATTCCGGGCGGATTGGGAAACATCGGTCGCGGATTGGGCTGCGCAAAGCCTTCGCCACGCAACACGTTCAGGAAAACCTCGGCATGACTACGCGCCATGTCGGCGTCGTTCTGGCCTTCCTGCGGCACGTAGCCGAAGTAGCGCCAGCCGTCGATCACCTGCTCCGGCGAGCCGCGGCTGATGCCGAGCTGCAGCCGGCCACCGGCGATCAGGTCGGCAGCACCCGCATCCTCGGCCATATACAGCGGATTCTCGTAGCGCATGTCGATGACGGCGGTGCCGATCTCGATGCGGCTGGTGCGGGCGCCGACCGCAGCCAGAAGCGGATAGGGCGAAGCAAGCTGGCGGGCAAAGTGATGGACGCGGAAATAGGCCCCGTCGGCGCCAAGCTCCTCGGCGGCCACCGCCAGGTCGATCGACTGCAAAAGCGCATCTGACGCCGAGCGCGTCTGCGATTGCGACGAGGGCGACCAATGGCCGAAGGAAAGAAAGCCGATCTTTTTCATGCGCGCATCCTGTTCATTGCAGGTCCCTACTTCGTCGCCCGTGCGATTGGGTTCAATCGTACCTGACGCAACGCAGTGTCAATGGCGCCGACCCTTGACGGTTTCGGGACGATACCCATCAGCGTGTAAAGCACCAGGATTGTCTATTTGTCGGAGCCAGCGGATATCGAACCGGATCTGCCGCGTCGCTTTTGGGCCAAATGAACCAAGGAAAGGCGATGTTCCGCAAACTCCATTCGCTTGACGGGCTGGTTTTGAAATCTTCTCGCTCATTTAATTCTACAAAATCGGTAGCCTTAATGCACATACCATGGTGCAAGGAGCCGCAAAAATGTCGAGAAAGCTGGTGGTGGGGTTGTCTGGCAACCTGACCCGTCCGTCCAAGACCAAGGCTTTCGTCAGCCACATCGCCGGTGAAGTGGCGAGCCGTGCAGGTGCTGCTTTGAGCGTTTTCGACATCGAGGATCTCGGCCCGTCCTTTCCGCTCGCCAAGAAACTTGACGATCTCGATCCGGAGGCCCGCGCCATTGTCGACCAGTTGCTGGGCGCCGACGTGCTGGTGGTCGGCTCACCGACCTTCAAAGGCAGCTATACCGGGCTGTTCAAGCATTTCTTCGACCTGCTCGACCCGTCATCGCTGCGCGGCAAGCCGGTCATCCTCGCGGCGACCGGCGGCGGCGAGCGGCATTCGCTTGTCGTCGAGCACCAGTTGCGGCCGCTGTTCGGCTTCTTCGAAGCGCAGACCTTGCCGACCGCGATCTACGCCTCGGACAAGGATTTCGCCAATGGCGTGCTGGTGTCCGAAGCCGTCCAGGCGCGGGCCCGGCAGGCGGTGGCCGAGGCATGCCGGGTGGCTGGCGTGCCGTACAGCGTCGTCCGTGCCGCCTGAAGATCAGCAACGCAACATCTCTTCCCGTATAGACTGAAGGACGCCTGCAATGACCCGAGCCAGCAAGTCCGATAGCAAGCCGCGGCAGATCAAGCTCGGCGCTTTCCTGCCCGGCGGAGGGCAGCATATCGCCGCCTGGCGCCATCCCGATGCGCCGGCCGACGGCGCCACCAATTTCGAGTTCCACAAGCAGCTGGCGCTGACCGCCGAGCGCGGCCTGTTCGACGCCTATTTCCTGGCCGACAATCTGACCGTCGGCCTCGGCGCCCGCGAAGGCGGCAATGCCAAGATCGCCGGCTTCGAGCCGGTGACGCTGTTTGCGGCGCTGGCGCCGCTGACCACGCATCTCGGCTTCATCGCCACGGCCTCCACCACCTATGAGGAGCCCTATACGCTGGCGCGCAAATTCGCGTCGCTCGACCTGCTGTCGAACGGTCGCGCCGGCTGGAACGTGGTGACCTCGGCCGGCGACGAAACGGCGCGCAATTTCAACCGCGATGTCCAGCCCAACCATGCCGAGCGCTATGCGCGGGCGCATGAGCATGTCGAGACGGTCAAGGCGCTGTGGGACAGCTGGGAGGACGACGCCTTCATCCGCGACAAGCAGTCGGGCCGCTTCTACGACAAGGACAGACTGCACGACATCGACCACAAGGGCGAGCATTTCAGCGTCAAGGGTCCGCTCAACGTGCCGCGCCCGGTGCAGGGACATCCGGTTGTCGTACAAGCCGGGCAGTCCGAAGACGGACGCGGGCTTGCCGCGCACTCGGCCGAGGTCATCTTCACCGCCCATCAGAAGCTGGAGACCGCGCAGGAATTCTACCGCGACATCAAGGCACGCGTGGCGGAAGTCGGCCGCGATCCCGACCAGGTGCTGATCATGCCGGGCGTCGCCCCCTTCGTCGGCCGCACCGAGGAAGAAGCCCGCGCCAAATACCAGCAACTCAACGACCTCATCCTGCCCGAGGACGGTGTTGCGCTGCTCAACGGGCTTGCCGGCCAGACGCTCGACATCAGGGGTTATCCGCTCGACGGCCCGCTGCCGCCAAGCAAGGAAACCGAAGGCATGAAGAGCCGCCAGGCGTTGATCCGCCAGATTGCCGACGAGCACAACTTCACCATCCGCCAACTCTATCAGTGGGTGGCGACGGCGCGCGGCCACTACACCATCGTCGGCAGCGTCACGCAGGTCGCCGACCAGCTGGAGGAGTGGTTCACCAAAGAGGCCGCCGACGGCTTCAACATTCTGCCGCCCTGGCTGCCCGGCGCGCTCGACGATTTCGTCGACCTGGTCATTCCCGAGCTGCAACGGCGCGGCCTGTTCCGCACCGCCTATGAAGGACGCACATTGCGAGAGAATCTCGGTCTCAGGCGGCCGGAAAATCCATGGACCGTCGCCCGCTCGACCGTCCTTGCCGCCGAATGATCCTCGTAGCTGAAGGGATGACGCCATGACATTGCAGCACATCGATCGGCCGATCACGATCCGCGCCAGTCGCAGCGAAAGTGGGCCTAGCGACGACCTTCTGCGCCTCAGCGGCAGGGCGGCTGTCCGCGTCCTGTCGCGCTACGGTGTGCTTGTCGGTTTCCTGGCGCTCTGGCAGGTAGCGAGCAGCGTCGGATGGGTCAACGCGGCGGTGCTGCCGCCGATCGACATGATCATAGCTGCGCTCTGGAAAGGGCTTGCCGGCGGCAGCCTGCTCGGCGACATCGCCATCAGCCTGCAGCGTGCCGGCATTGCCTTTGCAGCGGCCGTCGCGGTCGCCATCCCGCTCGGCCTGTTCATGGGTCAGGTGCGTCCGGTCGAAACAGCGCTCGATCCGATCCTGCAAGTATTCCGGCAGACGTCGGCGCTGGCGCTCTACCCGGTGTTCATCCTGCTCTTGGGACTCGGCGAAACCTCGAAGATCTTCGTCATCTTCTGGGCAACGCTGTTTCCGCTGCTGCTCAACACCACCAGCGGCGTCAAGGAAGTCGATCCCAAGCTGCTCGAAATGGCGCGTGTCTACGGCGCGAGCCGGCTCACCGTGTTTCGCCGCGTCGTGCTGCCGGGCGCCGTGCCGTCGATCTTCGTCGGCTTGCGGCTGAGCGCCACCACCGCGCTGCTGCTCCTGATCGCCTCCGAGATGATCGGCGCCAACAAGGGCATCGGCTTCCAGGTGATGAACGCGCAATACAATTTCCAGATCCCGCTGATGTTTGCGGCAATCGTCATCCTCGCTGGCCTCGGCTTGATCGCCAACCAGGCGTTGGTCGCGCTGCAGCGGCGGCTCTGCCGCTGGAGCAACCCAGTCAACTAGCAGTCCGTCCCTCACCCTCCACTCAGGAAAGACCGCATCATGAAAATCACCCGCCGTTCCCTGCTTGCCGGCGCACCGCTAGCCGCCGGCCTCATCGCCGCCGGCCTGCCGCGCCTGGCCTTTGCCGAAACCGCACCCGTAAAATTTCGCTACCTCGCCAGCCGCGGCAGCATCTCGCCACATGAGCTCGCCGCCGAGCTCGGCTACTACAAGGGGCTCGGCGTCGAGCTGGAGAATGTCGGCTATGCCTCCGGCGGACCGGAATCGCTGTTTGCGCTTTCCTCCGGCAGCGTCGACATCGGCTCTGCCGCCACCGCGGCGGTGATCAACTCGATCTCGGGCGGCAACGACTTCGTCGCGGCGTATCCGAGCAACGGCATCAACAAGGACGTCAAAAGCGTCTTCTATGTGCTGGAAGACAGCCCGATCAAATCGATCGCCGACATCGCCGGCAAGACCATCTCGGTCAACACGCTCGGCGCCCATCTCGACTATACTGTGCGCGAAGCCCTGCACAGCGTCGGCCTGCCGCCGACTGCCGCCAACCTCATTGTCGTGCCCGGCCCGCAGCTGGAGCAGACCTTGCGTTCGCGCCAGGTCGATATAGCCGGGCTTGGTTACTGGCAGGCAACGTTTGCCGGCGCGCTGGTCGCCAATGGCGGTGTGCGTGGCGTGTTCGACGATACCCAGGTGCTCGGCGAACTCGCCGGCGGCTTCGTCGTGCTCAGGCGCGACTTCATTGCGGCCAATCCGGATGCGGCGCGCAACTTCGTCGAACAGTCGGCGCGCGCTTCTGACTGGTCGGGCCAGAACCCGGACGAAGCCCGCAAGGTGCTGGCCAATATCCTCAACAAGCGCGGCGAAAACGGCGATCTGGCCAAATACTGGACCGGCTTCGGCTTGCGGGAAGGCGCGCAGGCGAATGATCGCGACATCGATTTCTGGGTCGCCGTGCTGGAGCGCGACGGCCGTCTGGCCAAGGGCAAGCTGAAGGCCGCCGACATCCTGTACCGGCCCGGCGAAACCAAGACGAACTGAGCTCTGGAATAGCTGAGAGATGAGATGACCGGTTCCACCCGCGGCGGAGAGGTCTCGATCCGCGACCTCTCCAAATCCTTCAGCCTCGGCGGGCGCCAGCTTGCCGTGCTGCGGACGCTCAACCTCGACATTCGTTCGGGCGAATGCCTGGTCATCGTCGGCGCCAGCGGCTCCGGCAAGACCACCCTGCTGCGCATTCTGGCCGGACTGGAGACTGCCGACGGCGGTGCCGTCGCGATCGACGGCCAGCCGGTGCATGGCGTCGGCGCCGAGCGGGCCGTGATTTTCCAGGAGCCGCGCCTGCTGCCTTGGCTGAGCGTACTCGGCAATGTCGCCTTTGGCCTTGAAGTGCGCGGCGTGCCCAAGCTGCAAGCCGAGGAACGAGCCCGCTTCTACGTCGCGCTGGTCGGGCTTGCCGAATTCGCCGATGCTTTTCCGAACCAGCTCTCCGGCGGCATGGCGCAACGCGTCGGCATCGCCCGGGCACTTACCGTCCAGCCCGAGATTCTTCTGCTCGACGAGCCGCTGGGGGCGCTGGACGCCATGACCAAGATCGGCATGCAGGAGGAACTGGCGCGCATCTGGAGCGAGGAGAACGTCACCATGGTGATGGTCACCCACGATCTGGAAGAAGCGATCTATCTAGCCGACCGGGTGCTGATCCTGCCCAAGGAGAAAGGCGGGGCGGCGCGATTGATCGACATCGACCTGCCACGCCCGCGCGAACGCAGCGAAAGCCGCTTCGTACGCTATCGCGAAGAATTGCTGCGCGAGTTCGGCCTGCATTGATCGAGGCAGGCGCCAGCCGGGGCTGACACCGGAGATTCGCTCTCGCGACTACTGCTTGGTGAACGTGCCCGTATAGGTGCGGTCGGCAAGCCCATAGGTGACGGTCAGCGTGCCGTCCGCCTGCATGACCGCGCTGACGTCCCCGCCATTGGGAAGCCGCCGCAGTTTCAACGTGTTGCCGAAAATCTTGCCTTCGCCGTCGGCCACGCCCGGTTTGTTGTCGGCGATATCGCCCCAGGCGTAGGTGGCGGTGACATTGCCGCCGCGCGAAATCGTTAGCACGGCGAGCTTGCCGTCATACATCCCATCGAGACGTCCGCCCCATATGCCGGAAAATGCGACATATTTGGCCGGGATGCCCTCGCCAGGGGGCATGACTCTCACAGACGGATCGAGGACGGCTGCGCCGTCCGGAGAAATCGCGGCAGGCGCGATGGGCTGGGGTGCGGGCGCTGGCGGCGGTGATGATGGTTCAGGGGCCGACTGGCAGGCGACAAGCATGAATGCCGCGAAACCCAGCGTCGGAAAGAGACTGTTTGGTGGAGCCAATCGGAATCGAACCGACGACCTCTTGAATGCCATTCAAGCGCTCTCCCAACTGAGCTATGGCCCCACTCCGGCAGTCAGCCGGCGCCGTTGCCGGCGTAGAGGTCCGGAGCGGTTTCAACACCGCGCCGTTTAGTGCAGGCGGCTTCTAACCCCGCCTTCCCTGAATATCAAGCCTGCAAGAACCGCTTTTTCGTCACAGCTCAAGAAAGCCGCGGGCGCTGGTGCCCGCAGCCGATCAGACCTCGTCGTCGTCGTCGCCGACGCCGATCATGTCAGCGACATCGTCATCTTCTTCTTCTTCGTCGGCAAGGAACGTATCGTCCTCGTCGTCGCCGAGG
Source organism: Mesorhizobium sp. P3_A2 (assembly GCF_056403115.1). Taxonomy (NCBI): domain Bacteria; kingdom Pseudomonadati; phylum Pseudomonadota; class Alphaproteobacteria; order Hyphomicrobiales; family Phyllobacteriaceae; genus Mesorhizobium; species Mesorhizobium sp. P3_A2. The sequence continues at coordinate 66,396 of NZ_JBFUGC010000002.1, read as the reverse complement.
TCGACATCGTCCTCGTCGTCGCCCAGATCGGGAAGGTCGTCGCCGGCCTTGACGTCTTCGTCGGCCTCTTCAAGCGAGACGACTTCAACGCCTTCTTCTTCCTCGGCGTCTACTTCCTTCTCGGCCACTTCCTCTTCCTCTTCGATGGCGGCAATCTTGCCTTCCTCGAAGTAGGAACGCGGATAGGTCTTGCCCGTATAGGGCGAGACGATCGGGTCCTTGTTCAGGTCGTAGAATTTTCGACCCGTCTCAGGGTCGACACGCTTTGTGCCAAGTTCGTTTTTTGCCACGGCAAGCCTCGTCAATAAAAGAGTGGTCCCCATAACCACAGTTTACCGCGCTGTCAAAGCGAAAAGCCGGCGTCACAAAACCAAGTACTGAAAGGCCCCGCGCCAAGTGACGACCATGGGGATGACCATTTGTGCCCGCCGTGATACGAGACCGCCGCAACAAATGAAAAGCGCCGGTGCGCCGGCATTCCGTCCAGGGAAATTCCATGTCTCACGCCGCCGCTGCCAAGCCGGCCACCGCCCGCAAATCCCTAGCCCTTTCCGGCACCGCTCGCGTGCCGGGCGACAAGTCGATTTCACACCGTTCCATGATGTTCGGCGGCCTCGCCTCCGGCGAAACCCGCGTTACCGGCCTGCTCGAAGGCGAGGACGTGATGCGCACGGCCGCAGCCATGAAGGCGATGGGGGCGCATATCGAGAAGCGTGGCGCCGAATGGGTGATCCGCGGCACCGGCAATGGCGCGCTGCTGCAGCCCGAAGGCCCGCTCGATTTCGGCAATGCCGGCACCGGCTCTCGCCTGACCATGGGTCTTGTCGGCACTTATGACATGGAAACGACCTTCATCGGCGACGCCTCGCTGTCGGGACGGCCGATGGGCCGCGTGCTCGAACCCTTGCGCCAGATGGGCGTGCAGGTGCTGAAGGCGACGCCCGGCGACCGCATGCCGATCACGTTGCATGGGCCGAAGCACGCTGCACCCATCACCTACCGCGTGCCGATGGCCTCGGCGCAGGTGAAGTCGGCCGTGCTGCTGGCCGGTCTCAACACGCCGGGCATTACCACCGTCATCGAGCCGGTGATGACGCGCGACCACACCGAAAAGATGCTGAAGGGTTTTGGCGCCAATCTCTCGGTCGAGACCGACGAGCGCGGCGTGCGCCATATCTTCATCGAAGGCCAGGGCAAGCTGACGGGACAGATCATAGCGGTGCCCGGCGACCCCTCGTCGGCCGGCTTCCCGCTGGTGGCTGCGCTCATCGTGCCGGGTTCCGACATTGTCATCGAAAACGTGCTGATGAACCCGACCCGCACCGGCCTGCTTCTGACGCTGCAGGAAATGGGCGGCCAGATCGACATTTTGAACCCGCGCAATGCCGGCGGCGAAGACGTCGCCGATCTGCGCGTGCGCCATTCCGACCTCAAGGGCGTTGCCGTGCCGCCCGAGCGGGCGCCGTCGATGATCGACGAGTACCCGGTGCTGGCGGTTGCCGCGAGCTTCGCCGAGGGCGAAACGCTGATGCAGGGCCTGGAGGAGCTGCGGGTGAAGGAATCCGACCGCCTGGCGGCGGTTGCCAACGGCCTGAAGATCAATGGCGTCGACTGCACCGAGGGTGAGGCTTCGCTTGCGGTGCGCGGCAAGCCCGGCGGCAAGGGGCTCGGCGGCCATCCCAATGGCCAGGACGCGACGGTGCAGACCCATCTCGACCACCGCATCGCCATGAGCTTTCTCGTCATGGGATTGGCGACGGAAAAGCCGGTGACCATTGATGATGCCGCGATGATCGCGACGAGCTTTCCGGAGTTCATGGATCTGATGACGGGGCTGGGTGCGGAGATCGGGTGAGATACGTTTACGTCCACTGGAAACATGACATACCAAAGGAGCCGTCCCACCTCTGGTATGAAGTCGCCGACGATAATTTTCAGAACCGAACAATAGAATTCTATGCCGATGGCTCGGTGTGCTTCGCCATTCGCAGCCCCGCCCTTGACGGGTCGGAGGATATAGAAGTCGGAGGGACTGTAAATTCGACGGAAAGCTTTCCTGATCTCGCAGAGATCAATTCGGACAGCCAGTTCGAAGCCTCGGAAGTCACGGCGGTTGACTTCGAGCGCCAATGGCGTGAGGCACTTGCATCGAGGTTTCGAATGACACACTTCTTCACCATCGCCATAGACGGCCCCGCCGGCGCCGGTAAAGGCACGCTCGCACGCAGGCTCGCCGACCACTACCGCCTCAACCTGCTCGACACCGGCCTCACCTATCGCGCGGTTGCCCATGCGCTGATCCAACACGCACTGCCGCTCGATAATGTCTCGGCGGCCGAAACCGCTGCCCGTCAGGTCGATCTGGCAAAACTCGACCGCGCGGTGCTGTCGGCGCATGCGGTTGGCGAGGCGGCGTCGAAGGTTGCGGTTTACCCGACCGTGCGGCGCATCCTGGTCGAAAAGCAGCGCGACTTCGCCAAGACGCCGCCGGGTGCGGTGCTCGACGGGCGTGACATCGGCACCGTGGTGTGCCCAGACGCCGACATCAAACTCTATGTGACGGCGAGCGCGGAGGTGCGCGCGCAGCGCCGGCTGGCGGAGATCGAAAGCATCGGCGGCACCGCCAATTTCACCGAAATCCTCGCCGATATCGTGCGCCGCGACGAGCGCGACATGGGCCGCGCCGACTCGCCGCTGAAGGCGGCGACGGACGCGCACTTGCTTGATACCTCCGAAATGGCTATAGAGGCCGCGTTTCTGGCGGCCAAAGCGATCATAGACGACGCCTTGGCCAAGAGAGATAAAGCCTGATTGAAGGTTTTCCCGCTGCCACCGATTGCCGGAAGCGAAGAAAATACCCATATCGGGCACGAACCAGCCTGCCAGCATTCTTCATGCGCCGGAATTGCCGCTTAGGCGGCCCAGGGCTTTTGTAGCCCGGAACGCCGGCAGGCCAACGCAACGCTAACCCACGGCGCCCGTCCCGCTTCAGAATGCGGGGCACTCCAGGAGAAAATATGTCAGCTGCAAATCCCACTCGCGACGATTTCGCGAGCCTGCTCGAAGAATCATTTACCACCGGTCACTCCGGCGAAGGCCAGGTCGTCAAGGGCACGATCCTGGCGATCGAAAAAGACATGGCCATCATCGATGTCGGCCTCAAGGTCGAAGGCCGCGTGCCGCTGAAGGAATTCGGCGTCAAGGGCAAGGACTCGACGCTCAAGGTCGGCGACACTGTCGAAGTCATGGTCGAGCGCATCGAAAACGCGCTGGGCGAAGCCGTCCTGTCGCGCGACAAGGCCCGCCGCGAAGAGAGCTGGGTCAAGCTCGAAGAGAAGTTCACCAAGGGTGAGCGCGTCGAAGGCGTCATCTTCAACCAGGTCAAGGGCGGCTTCACCGTCGACCTCGACGGCGCCGTAGCCTTCCTGCCGCGCAGCCAGGTCGATATCCGCCCGATCCGCGATGTCTCCCCGCTGATGCACAACCCGCAGCCCTTCGAGATCCTCAAGATGGATCGCCGCCGCGGCAACATCGTCGTGTCGCGCCGCACCGTTCTGGAGGAAAGCCGCGCCGAACAGCGTTCGGAAATCGTGCAGAACCTCGAAGAAGGCCAGGTTGTCGAAGGCGTCGTCAAGAACATCACCGACTACGGTGCGTTCGTCGACCTCGGCGGCATCGATGGCCTGCTGCATGTCACCGACATGGCATGGCGCCGCGTCAACCATCCGACCGAAATCCTCAACATCGGTCAGACGGTCAAGGTGCAGATCATCCGCATCAACCAGGAAACCCACCGCATCTCGCTCGGCATGAAGCAGCTCGAGAGCGATCCGTGGTCCGAGATCGGCACCAAGTTCCCGATCGGCAAGAAGATCAAGGGTACCGTCACCAACATCACCGACTACGGCGCGTTCGTCGAGTTGGAGCCGGGCATCGAAGGCCTCATCCACGTTTCGGAAATGTCGTGGACCAAGAAGAACGTGCACCCCGGCAAGATCCTGTCGACGACGCAGGAAGTCGACGTTGTGGTGCTCGAGGTCGATCCGGCCAAGCGCCGCATCTCGCTCGGCCTCAAGCAGACGCTCGAGAATCCGTGGCAGGCTTTCGCCTCCAGCCATCCGGTCGGCAGCCAGGTCGAGGGCGAGGTCAAGAACAAGACCGAGTTCGGCCTGTTCATCGGCCTCGAAGGCGACGTGGACGGCATGGTGCACCTCTCCGACCTCGACTGGACCCGTCCGGGCGAGCAGGTCATCGAAGAGTACAATCGCGGCGACATGGTCAAGGCGCAGGTGCTCGACGTCGACATCGACAAGGAGCGCATCTCGCTCGGCATCAAGCAGCTGGCCAAGGATACGGTCGGCGAAGCCGCGACTTCGGGCGAACTGCGCAAGAACGCGGTCGTCACCTGCGAAGTCATCGGCGTCAAGGATGGCGGTCTGGAAGTGCGGCTGGTCGACAGCGGCATCGAGACCTTCATCAAGCGCTCCGACCTCAGCCGTGACCGCGACGAGCAGCGCCCCGAGCGCTTCACCGTCGGCCAGAAGGTTGACGCCCGCGTCATCGCCTTCGACAAGAAGACCCGCAAGCTGCAGGTCTCGATCAAGGCGCTGGAAATCGCCGAAGAGAAGGAAGCGGTCGCACAGTACGGCTCGACCGACTCCGGCGCTTCGCTGGGCGACATCCTGGGCGCCGCGCTGAAGAAGCAGGGCAGCTAAGCCGCTTCGCGCGCAGCGCGTAAGCCTCGGCTGCTGTCGCGCTTCGCGCGCGGACTGAACAAGAAAACCCGCGGGCTGCAAGGCTCGCGGGTTTTTTCATGCGCGGTGAGAGCTGAGCGGTTGGCACAAGACAAAGACGGTGGAACCCCTTCAATTCGGCACGGGCGGCTGTAGGTTCGGGCGCATGTCGTTTGCCGGCATAAACGTGGGATGTCACGCCCTTCGGGCAAAAGAGAAGCATTGCGCATGAAGGTCGTCGAACTCTATCGCTATCCGGTCAAGAGCCTGCGCGGCCATGCCGTGCCTAGCGCCGATATCGAGACCATGGGCATGGAAGGCGACCGTCGCTGGATGGTCGTCGACAAGGACGGACAGTTCCTCACCATTCGCCAGATACCGGCAATGACGACGATCGACGTCGAGCATCGCGGCACCGGCATCCTGCTTAGGCATGACAGGCATGGCTCGCATACCGTTGACGCTCCGGGCCCAGGTGCCGCGCTGCGGCAGGTCAAGATCTGGAAGGATATGGTTGTTGCGCGGTCGGGCGATCCGGCCGCCGGCGCTTATCTCTCGGCTATTCTTGGCCGGCCAGTCGATCTCGTCTATTTCGATGATCCGAAAAACCGGCCGGTCGACCCGGAATTCGGCCAGCCTGGCGACTACGTCAACTTTGCCGACGGTTTTCCGCTGCTGATCGCCACGACGGGCTCGCTGGAGCATCTGAACAGCCATCTTGCCGCGCCCATCAAGATGGCGCGGTTTCGCCCGAACATCGTCCTCGACGCGGAAGGCGCATGGCCCGAAGACAGCTGGAAGACGATCCGCATCGGCTCTGTCGAGCTGCGGATCGCAAAGCCCTGCTCGCGCTGTGTCATCACCACCCGCGATCCGCACAGCGGCGAGCAGCCGGACCCGCGCGAGCCGTTGCAGACGCTTGGGCGTCTCCACCGCTCCGCCAAGGGCGGCATCATCTTCGGCCAGAATGCGATTCCGAACAACGCCGGCACGATCTCAATCGGCGACGCAGTCGAGGTCGTGGAGGCGGGTGTCTCGAACCTGACATAGTCGCGGGGTCTTCTAATTCCGTGGAAGCGTCGGCGGCCGCCATGCTCGCCAGGTCGGCAAAGGCCGCTAGTGGAAGCCAGACGATCGGAGGCCCCATGACCCGCATCGGTTTTGTCGCAGCATTCCTGTTGGCCGGCACAGTGGCGGCGTCACCGGCATTGCCACCCTACTGGCAGTGCAAGGCCGAGATCGACGCCATCACCGACAGCGGCGATGTTGCGCGCAGGCTGGAAAACCATGGCCCCATCGACATGATCGCGCATGTCGGAGACGACCACTACCAGGTAGGCGCCGGCGGCTGCACGCTCGATGTGTTTATCGTCGACGATGCGAGCGCGGAACCGATGCCGGGCCCGCGCAAGTTCAAGCTGCAGATGGGCGAGCTCGTCTGCAAATGAGCTGCCCCGCGGCGTCGCCTCCTCAGGCGCGGCCGTAAAGCGGCACCAGCGTGCCGCTCATCGCTAGATTGGCCGGTGATGCCAGATAGGCGATGGCTTCGGCGGCAGCTTCCAGGCTGACCCATTTGGTGACATCGGCATCCGGCATGTCGGCGCGGTTGGCCGGCGTATCGAGCGTCGAGGGCGCAATCGCGTTGACCAGTATGCCCTTGTGCTTCAGCTCTTCCGCCATTGCCACAGTCATTGCCGCCACCGCGGCCTTGCTGGCGGCATAGGCGACCATGCCGGCGCCGCGACGCGGGTCGAGCCCGGCGCGGGCCGTGACATTGACGATGCGGCCTGCCGTAGCCGAGCCAAGCATGGAGCGCACCGCGGCGCGGCAGCACAGGAAAGCGGTGCGCGCGTTGGTGTCCATCATTTCAGCAAAGGAAGCGGATTCGATCTTCTCAACCGGTGCCGCGGCAAAGCCGCCGGCCAGATGGATGGAGGCCCACAGATCGGGAACGCTGTCGTAGAAGGCATCGACCTTGGCGGGATCGGCGAGATCGACATTATGCGCCAGCCGGACGCGCTCATCAGCCGTGAAAGGAAAATGCGACGGGGCCGACGCGTGCGCATTGGGCACGTGGCAGATCGCGCCGTCGGCCAATAGTTTGCCGACGACCGCAGCACCAAGCGCGCCAGTGCCGCCGGTGACCACGATATGCCTGCCCTGAAGTGTTTCCGTCATCCTGGACCGCTCCTGTAATTTTTTATGATTATGTCGTTCTTTCGCCGCGCCCGACGCAAAGCGTCGCGCCTTTTGCACGATCACTCAACCGCCATCTCGACATGGCAGTGTTGCGTCTTTGCATCGCTCGAAGCTGCCGGCCTCCCGCTTTGCCGGCGCATGGACGTACGGCGGATGGCAAAGCGTCAATCGATGGTGATTTCGATGACGTGCGGTAGCCCGGTTGCGCGTGCGCGTTTGAGCGCATCGGCAAGATCAGCAGTACCGGCAAGCCGTTCGGCGGCAATGCCGTAAGCCTCTGCCAGCTTGCAGAAATCCGGCGGCGCCGGCGACACGCCGACTGGTTCGACGCCGACATCGAGCATCGAAGTCTCGATCTCGCGATAGCCTCTGTTGTTCCAGACGACGAAGATGACCGGCGCCGGAGCATCGAGCGCCGCGCCCAGTTCCGGCAGGGTGAACTGGAAGCCGCCATCGCCAGTGAGACACACCACCGGCACGCCGGGCATGGCAAGCGCGGCGCCGATCGCCGCCGGCGGCCCATAGCCGAGTGCGCCGAAGCCGGTGGCGGCGTTGAACCAGCCGCCCGGCCGGTCGTGGTCGTAATAGAGATTGGCGGCGTAGATCGGCTGTGTCGAATCGCCGACGATGATGGCGCCCGGCAAGGCGTCGCGGATGGTTTCCACCGCATGCACCTGTGCGGCATAGGCCGGGCTCAGTTCGGCAAAGGCCGCTTTTCGTGCCACGTCGGCGCGGCTCTCGCCGTCCTTCGCTGCGACATGATCAGGGCCCATCACGGCAAGCAAGGTTTCGATCGCCTCAGCGCAATCGGCCTGGATGCCGACGCTCACCGGGCGGCGGGCGAGCTGGTCGGCGCCGATGTCAATGCGGATCAGATTGGCAGGCAGCACGAAGCCGCCGTCGCTGTAGCCGTCATAGTCGGTCGGGCCGAATTCGGTGCCGGCGGCGATGACCAGATCGGCGCCGGCCATCAGCGCACGCACCGCTTTCAGGCTGGGGCTGGCGGGCACGCAAAGCGGATGCGCATGCAGCAGGCCCCGTGCATTGGCCGTCTGGACGACAGGCGCTCCCAGCCGCTCGGCCAGAAGCTGCAAGGGCTCACCGGCGCGCTTGGCGCCGCCGCCGGCCAGGATCAGCGGTCGCCGAGCGGCGGCGATGAGCCTGGCGGCTTCGGCAATGGCCGCGCCATCGGGCGCCGGCGGCGCCGCATTGGTGAGCAAGGCAGCAATACCGTCGGCCGGTTTGACCATGACGTCGGTCGGGATTTCGATATGCACAGGCCCCGGTCGCGAGGACGAAAACAGCGCGAAGGCCTGCGCCAAAGCGCCTGGCAATTCGCTGGCCTCGGTGACGCGCTGCGAAAACAGCGCCACCTTTTCCATCATGCCGCGCTGGTCCGGCAGCTCGTGCAGGAAGCCCAGCCCCTTGCCCAGCGTCGGCATCGCGTTGACGCCCGAAATCACCAGCATCGGCACGGAATCGGCGCGCGCCTGGCCCATGGCGGTGATGGTGTTGGTCAGCCCCGGCCCGGTGATGACAAAGGCGACGCCCGGCCTGCCGCTGGCGCGCGCATAACCATCGGCCATGAAGCCGGCGCCCTGTTCGTGCCGCGGCGTGATGTGGCGGATTTTTGAGCGCGCCAGGCCGCGGTAAAGCTCGACCGTGTGGACGCCGGGAATGCCGAAGACGGTGTCGACGCCATGCGCCTCGAGCAGCGTGATGAGGGCTTCGCCCAGCGTTGTCATTTGTTCTCTCCCTTTTCCGGCGCGAGGCCGAGCTCGGCCTCTATGGCTTTGACGCCGATCGCCGCCAATTCGCCAGGCGAGAACATCTCTGCGGCCAGACAGCCTTCGATCCAGAGCCCGTCGATGATCGCGTTGATGGCGATGGCATGGCGGCGCAGCTCATTTGCGTCCGGCCTGCGCTTTTCGGCGGCAAGCACTTCGGCCACGACCGCTTCCACCTCGTTTCGAAAGCCGAGATAGCCTTCGCGGTGCGCGCGGGCGAGCGACGGATCCGCGCCGGCGCGGCCGATAAAGGTTGCCCAGAGCGAAAACACCCGCGCGTCGATGATCGGCGCGTTGAGGTTGGCGGTGACGAAGGCCGCAAGGCGTTGGCGCGGCGAGGCGTTTTCCATGAGCAATGTCGCCTTCGCCTGCTCGGTCATGCGGCCCATCAGCGTTGCATAGGCTTCTTGCAGCAATTCCTCCTTGCCGGGGAAATAGTGCCGGATCAGCCCGGCGGTGACGCCGGCGCGCAAGGCGATGGTGCGCAGGCTGGCGCCCTCCAGCCCATGTTCCGCCACGCTGTCCAGGGTCGCGTCGATCAGGTCCTGCCGCCGCCGTTCCTCGCCCTCGCGGCGGAACTTGCGGCGCTCATTCATTGGCGCAGGATGGGCCGCGTCAGGCATGTCGGCCCACCTTCGCAGGCGATGCAGAGCGCATCCGCGTCGAAGATTTCAACCGTGCAGCCGGCTGCTTCCATCGCGGCTTTGGTCCTGGGAAAGCCTGCGACGGCAATGACCTTGTGCGGGCTGGTTGGCAGCACGTTCAGGCTGAGGCCGTTGGACGCGGCAAACTCTTCGGCGTCGCCCTCGACCAGCCGGATGCCGCGTGCCTTCAGCAACTGATAGAACGGAGCCGGCAAAAGCGGTGAATAGACCAGCGCGAGGTCGTCGGCCAGCGGGCTGATCACCGACATCAGATGCAGGCACGCCTCCTCGCCCTGCCACAGCGGCAGATCGAAGCCGTAGACGGAAATGCCAAGCGGCGCCAGCAGATTGGACACCTGCTGGATGCCTTCCTGGTTGGAGCGCACACCACGCCCGATCACCAGCGTGCTGTTATCCAGCCATACGCAATCACCGCCTTCGACCTGGCCGGGAGCCTCGACACGGCCGAGGATAGGAATACCCAGGCGTGTATAGGTTTCCTCATGCAGCGATGGCTCGCTCTCGCGCAATGGCTTGCCCATGGACAGGATCAGCGCGCCGCGGTCGGTCATCAGCGACGGGTCGTGGGTGAATACCGAGTCCGACAATCCGTCGGCCTTGTCATCGATCCATTCGATTTCGGCGCCGGAAGCCCTTACCAGTTCAGCGAGAGCCGCGTGCTGCGATGCCGCTTTCGCAGGATCGAAACCCGGGCCATAGTGCCAGGTAGCCCTGTCGGCGCCGCGCATGGCATTGGCGGCCGACCGCATCAGCACACGCCGCAACGGCGCCGCCATGGACTGTGATCCGAAAGCGCTCATCGATGTCCTTTTCGAGGTGAAAAAAATGGGAAAAATTTCATCGAACGCTATTTATACACTTGCACAATAAGGCCGCAAGTGCCGTAATGGGCGGGATTGACGGGCTCGCGCTGTTGGGTCCATGCTGAAGTCTGGAGTGGGCATTACAGCGTATGTTGATTAGCCGGATAGACGTTCGACGATCTGCCGTCGGCCATGTGGTAGAGGTCACCCGGTGAGCGCGGTGGGAGTCGCCACAGCCCCATCCGGCAAGGCGCAGAATAGTGCGGCCGAAGCCATCCATGTCGAGAACCTGCACAAGAAATTCGGCCAGCTGCATGTGCTGAAGGGCGTTTCGCTGTCGGCGCGCGACGGCGAGGTGATCGCCATCATCGGCGGCTCGGGCTCCGGCAAATCGACGCTTTTGCGCTGCATCAACTGCCTGGAAAACCCGACCAGCGGCATCATCCGCGTCAATGGCGAAGAGATCAAGCTCAAGGCCGACAGCCACGGCCACACCGTGCCCGCCGACCGCCGGCAGATCGAGCGCATCCGATCCAAGCTCGGCATGGTGTTCCAGAACTTCAACCTGTGGAGCCACATGACGCTGATCGAGAACGTCATCGAGGTTCCGGTGCATGTGCTGGGCGTCAAGCGTGACGTGGCGATCAGGGAAGCCGAGAAGCTGCTGGCGCGCGTCGGCCTCGCCGAAAAGCGCGACGTCTATCCGGCCTATCTCTCCGGCGGCCAGCAGCAGCGCGCGGCGATCGCCCGCGCCTTGGCCATCAACCCGCGCGTCATGCTGTTCGACGAGCCGACATCGGCGCTCGACCCGGAACTGGTCGGCGAGGTGCTGAAGGTGATCGGCGACCTGGCGCGCGAAGGGCGCACCATGGTGCTGGTGACGCATGAAATGAAGTTCGCCCGCGAGGTCGCGACCCACGTCGTCTACCTCTACAACGGGCTGGTCGAGGAAGAGGGGCCGCCGGAGCAGATCTTCGGCGCACCGAAATCCGAAAGGCTGAAGCAGTTCATCCGTAACATCGGCTAGGAAGGCCGGGACGGAAGAAAACCGGGAACCAACAACAAACTGGGAGTCGTGACTATGAAGACTGTTCTGAAAACCTTCGCCGCAGCGCTGCTGCTCGGCGTCGCCGCCATGGGCGTGGCCAAGGCCGATCCGGTCAAGATCGGTGTTAGCGCCGAGCCCTATCCGCCCTTCTCCTCGCCGGATGCATCGGGCAAATGGGTCGGCTGGGAAATCGACTTCATCGACGCCGTCTGCGCCGAGGAAAAACTCGATTGCGTCATCACCCCTGTCGCCTGGGACGGCATCATCCCGGCGCTGACGACCAAGAAGATCGACCTCATCGTCGCCTCTATGTCGATCACCGCCGAACGCGAGAAGACCATCGACTTCTCGGACAAGTACTATAACACGCCGACCGCCATCATCGGCCCGAAGGACCAGAAATTCGGCGCGACGCCAGACGACCTCAAGGGCAAAGTGCTCGGCGTGCAGGTGTCGACCACCCATGCGGCCTATGCCAAGAAGCATTTCGGCCCCACGGCCGCCGAGATTAAGGAATACCAGACGCAGGACGAAGCCAACAACGATCTGGCCGCAGGCCGCCTCGACGCCGTGCAGGCCGATTCCATCGCGCTCGACGCGTTCCTGAAATCGGACCAGGGCAAAGCCTGCTGCGACCTGAAGGGCATGGTGGCTCCCGATGACGAGGTGCTCGGGCCGGGCGTCGGCGCCGGCGTGCGCAAGGAAGACACCGAGCTTAAAGACAAGATCAACGCCGGTATCAAGGCGATCCGCGCCAACGGCAAATATGACGAGATCTCGAAGAAGTACTTCGATTTCGACATTTACGGCGGCGGCGGCGCGCAGTCGAACTGACGATCCTCGCATGAGCTGAGGGGCATGGCGTCAGCGCCATGCCTCTTCTGGCTGATCTTTCCCAGACATGCTTGCCGGCGGCGCTGCCGTCGGCGGGTTAGAGCCAGCAATCCGGGGGCGACGCTGATCGACGCACTTCTTTCGGCCTCGGCGGCCGGCATCATCGAGCTTCTTTCGCCCTACCCGCCGGGCTGGGGCGGCACGCTGTTGCTTGGACTGCTCCATTCGATCGAGATCGCGCTGGGCGCCACGGTCCTCGGTCTCCTGATCGGCACCGGCGGCGCTTTCGGCAAGCTCTATGGCGGCCCGGTCGTGCGCGACCTGCTCGCCGTCTACACGACCGTGGTGCGCGCCGTACCCGAACTGGTGCTGATCCTGCTGCTCTATTATGCCGGGACGGACCTGATCAACCAGGCGCTGACCGCCATGGGCTACCAGCGCGTCGACATCAGCGGCCTTGCCGCAGGCATCGCCGTGCTCGGTTTTGTCCAGGGCGCCTATTCGACCGAGGTTATCCGCGGTGCGATCCTGGCCATTCCGCAGGGCCAGATCGAAGCGGCCCGCGCCTATGGCATGTCACCGGGCCTGATGCTGCGGCGCATAACGCTGCCGGCGATGCTGCCCTTCGCCATACCGGGCCTCGCCAATCTGTGGCTGATCGCCACCAAGGACACAGCACTTCTGGCGGTCGTCGGCTTCTACGAGCTGGCGCTGGCAACGCGGCAGGCCGCCGGCGTCACCAAAGCTTATTTCACCTTCTTTTTCGCCGCGGGCGTGCTCTATCTCATCTTGTCGCTTGTCTCCAACCTGCTCATCGGCCGTGTCGAGGCCTGGTCGCGGCGCGGCATGCCATCGCTCAAGGATACGCGCTGATGGCGGGAGAGGCGACCATCATCAACGCTGCCGCACGGACGTCGCTATGGCTGCAGCCGCATCGCATCATGCTGATCCTGGTCGCGATCGCGCTGGTTCTCGGTGCGGCGTTCTTCATGCGTTGGGACTGGCTGCCGCAATATTATGAAATGGGACTGCTGGGCATCTGGCGCTCGCTGTGGATCCTCGCCGTCACCTGCTTTCTCGGTTTCCTGCTCGCCGTACCGCTGGGGCTCGCGCAGGCCACCGGCTCATTCTGGTTTTCCGCACCGGCCAGGACATTCTGCACCGTTATCCGGGGCACGCCGCTGCTGATCCAGCTGTGGCTGCTCTATTACGGGCTGGGCTCGCTGTTTCCGCAATATCCGTGGATCCGCGAATCCTGGATGTGGCCGTATCTCAGGCAAGCCTGGCCCTATGGCGTGCTGGCGCTGACCTTGTCCTTCGCCGGTTACGAGGGCGAGGTAATGCGCGGCGCCTTTGCCGGCGTGCCCAAAGGACAGCTCGAGGCTGCCCGCGCGTTTGGCATGAGCCGTTGGAAGATTTTCCGCCGCATATGGCTGCCGCAGGCCATCTACCGGGCGCTGCCGACGCTGACCGGCGAAACCGTGCTGCAATTGAAGTCAACGCCGCTGGTGGCGACGATCAGTGTCATCGACATCTTCGCCGTCTCGTCCAAGGTGCGGCAGGACACTTACCTCACCTACGAGCCCTTGCTGCTCCTGGCGCTGATCTACATGACCATCACCGGTATTCTGGTGTTTGCCTTCAGCAAGATCGAGGCGCGGATTCCGAACAAGATTGGGTAGTGAAATGGTGAATGGTAAAATAGTGAATGGTGAATAGTCGGCGGAAAGGGGTCGCAATTTTCGCGCCCTCGCCTAAGACGGCCATTCACTATTCACTATTCACCGTCATTAAGGCTCACCATGCAACTCTCTCTCGACCAGGCAACCGGGCTTTGCCGGATGGCAGCTCTTGGCGCCGGCGCCAATGAAGAGGCGGCGCAGTCGCTCACCGCCTCGATCATCGCCGCCGAGGCGGAAGGGCTTTCGACCGTCGGACTGACGCATTTCATCGATTACCTCGAGGCGCTCGAAGCCGGCCGCATCGACGGCAATGCCGATCCGGTGATCACCCGGCCGGCGCTCGCCGTCTACCTCTCCGATGCGCGCGGCGGGCTGGCGCATACCGGCTTCGACCGCACCATCGACGACCTTGCCAAGGCGGCAAAGCTGTTCGGCGTCGCCATCTTCTCGCAGAAGAACGCCTATACGTGCGGCGCGCTCGGTTATTTCACCGGGCGTCTGGCGCAGATGGGGCTGGTCTCTTTCGCCGCCACCAACGGGCCGGCAGTGCTGGCTGGCTCGGGCTCGGTCAAGCCGGTCTATTGCACCAATCCGATGTCGTTTGCCGCGCCCGCTGCCGATGGCGCGCCGCTGGTCATCGACCAGTCGTCGAGCGCCACCGCCTTCGTCAACATCCGCAAGGCGGCCGAGGACGGCAAGAAGATCCCGGAAGGCTGGGCGCTGGACGCCAGCGGCAATCCGACCACCGATCCGGCCGCGGCCATGAAAGGCGCCATGCTGGCCTTCGGTGGCCAGCGCGGCGCCAACATCGCGCTGATGGTCGAAGTGCTGGCGGCCGGCCTGTCGGGCGCCAACTGGTCGCTCGACGCCCCTTGGTTCACCGGCGGGCCGGACAGCCCGGGAACCGGCCTGTTCGTGCTGGCCGTCGAGCCCAAGCTGCTCGATCCGGATTTCGAGCAGCGCATGAAGGACCAGCTCGACCGGCTGCGGCGGCGCTTTGGCGTGCATGTGCCGGGCCGCGCCCGCGCCGAAGCGGCGGAAAAGGCGCAGGCCCGCGGCATCAACGCCCCCAAGGCGGTGGTGCAGCGCATTTCCGAATTCGCCGAGCGGTATTCGGGCTGAAGCAGTCTCGTCCAGGAGTTCGACTTGGATATTCCGAAAATGACCTGGACCAGGCTGGATCATCTGAAGGATGATCCGCCTCTTTTTCGCGGATCGCTGTTTCGCTACCGGAAGATGGCGCCCATAGAGGAAGTCATCGACGACATGCTTTTTGAAACGCATGAGGCGTCAGGCCTGGGTCTGGTTCGCGATTCCGGCTATGGAGCAGGCAACGTCCTCGTATTTCTTCCGGCAGAGGCGAAGGTCCCGGGCAAGGTGGTGGCCATTTCGCCCGAATGGCTAAGGCACAATTGGCAAAATTGGGTCGATAGCGAATCCACCCCCGACCAGGTCTGGGTTTGCCTGGCTGGTCGCCCAGCACCAGACAAACTGCCCGAAGACTAGCTTTTCGCAGCACGCCCGTTGAACCTTTTCGGGCGCGGCAGCGACCAATAGCTGCCGGGTCGGGTTTGCCCGGTCGGTGCCTTCTGTCGGATGCGTTTTGGGCCGGGGCGGGCGTATGCCGTCTCAGGTCAGCCGCCTCGGACCCTGTCTCGACCGTTGCGTCACCCGGAAAACCCCGCTTCGGCGGGGTTTTCTGCGTCTCATGCCAGGCGCGCTAAACATGATAACGAAAGTTAACTTTTGTTAACTTGACTTGCCGGGAACCATCGGGCGTTTGCGAGGGGTCATCACAACAACAGGAGCTACGATGTCCGTAACCGACGCTTCCCGCGGCAGACTGATCATCCCGGCGTTTGGCCGCCTGTATTCGTCGCTGCATGACGGCGTGGAAACCCTGCTTCGCGTCGTCGCCGGTGGGTTCCTCACCATCCACGGCTCGCAGAAGATCACCAACCCTTTCGGCGCCGCCGAAATGGTCGAAGGCCTCGGCTTCTATCCCGGTGCGTTCTGGTCCCTGCTTTTGTCCTGCACCGAATTCTTCGGCGGCATTTTGATCGCCATCGGCCTGTTGACCAGGCCGGCCGCCTTCGCCGGCATGTTCGTGCTGCTGGTCACCGTCTGGTTCCACTGGATCACCGTCGGCCAGGGGTTTTCCGGCGCCGAAAAGTCGCTTCTGTGGGCGGCGATCCTGCTGTTCTTCGTCATCCGCGGCGGCAACCGCCAATCGGTCGACGCGCGTCTCGGCAAGGCCTTCTGAAAGGTGCTTTGCTTGGACGCAATTCCGGACGGAAAACCGCTTCACACTTTTCCTGGAATTGCTCAGAAAGGAGGGTGGCAGCGACGACGCGTCACCCTTTGCCTTTGAGCCAAAACGGACTATGAAACGGCTTCAGCCAAGCTTTCGAGCGCCGGAGCCAGCCATGACCGAAATCCTGCAAATCCCCAAGCTCGTGGTCGTCTTCGGCGGCTCCGGTTTCGTCGGCCGCCACATCGTGCGGGCGCTGGCCAAGCGCGGCTACCGCATCCGGGTGCCGGTGCGCCGGCCCGATCTCGCGGGCCATCTGCAGCCGCTCGGCAATGTCGGACAGATCCAGCCGGTACAGGCCAATGTGCGCGTGCGCTGGTCGGTCGACCGCGCCGTACAGGGCGCCGACCACGTCATCAACCTGGTCGCCATCCTGCATGAGACCGGCCGGCAGAAATTCAACACCGTACACGAATTCGGCGCCCGCGCCGTGGCCGAGGCAGCGCGCTCGGTCGGCGCCGGCCTCACCCATATTTCGGCGCTGGGCGCCAACCTTAACGCCGAGTCCGACTATGCCCGCACCAAAGCGCTCGGTGAAAAAGCAGTGCTGGAAACCATCCCCGACGCCATCATCTTCCGTCCCTCGATCAATTTCGGGCCGGAGGACAGCTTCTTCAACCGTTTTGCGGACATGGCGCGTTATTCACCGGTGCTGCCGCTGATCGGCGGCGGCCACACCAAATTCCAGCCGGTCTATGTCGGCGATGTCGCCGAGGCGGTGGCGCGCTCGGTCGAAGGCAAGGTCCAGGGCGGCCAGATCTACGAGCTCGGCGGGCCGCAGGTGCTCACGTTCAAGGAATGCATGGAAGAACTGCTCACCGTCATCGAGCGCAAGCGGCTGCTGGTGCCTGTGCCGTGGTGGGTGGCCAATCTGCAGGCCTCGATCCTCGGCCTGCTGCCCAATCCGCTGCTGACCAAGGACCAGGTGCTGCAGCTGCGCGAGCACAACATCGTCTCGGAGGCGGCCACCAAGGCCAACCGGACCCTTGCCGGCCTCGACATCCAGCCGCAATCGATCGGCACCATCCTGCCGAGCTACCTCTGGCGTTTCCGCGCCGCCGGCCAGTTCCAGCGCAAACCCGCAGGGATCGCGTAACCAAGGCGTCACGCCCTAAACGCGTCGCGTCACCTGCATCGGCAGGCCGCCCTGCGGCTGCGTCGTCAGTTTCTGCACCGGCCAGGGTTTGGTTTCGGCCGTCACATCGAAGCGGAAGCGCGACAGCATGATGGCGAGCGCAATGATCGCCTCCTGCATGGCGAAACTGGCGCCGATGCAGATGCGCGGCCCGGCGCCGAAAGGCAGATACTGGAAGCGGTCGATCTTCTCGCGGTTTCCTGGATGGAAGCGCTCGGGCATGAACGCGTCGGGCCTGTCCCACAATTTTCTGTGGCGGTGCACGACCCAGGGCATCACCAGCACGGCGGCGCGCTTGGGCAGCACCAGATCGTTCCACGTCTCCGTCTCGATCGGCTCGCGGTTGATCGACGGCGCCGGCGGATAAAGCCGCAGCGCCTCTTCGAAGGCGGCGCGGGTGAAGGGCATGGCATCCAGCCACTTCGTCGGATCGGGCTCGCGCGCCAGCACCGCATCGATCTCGCGCTCGATTTTTTCGCGCTCCCACGGCGCTTCGGCCAGGCAGTAAAGCGTCCAGCCGAGCGCGCGCGCGGTCGTCTCGTGACCGGCGCCGATGAAGGTGATGATGTTGTCCTCGACCTCGGCGCGCGTCAGCCCGTCCGGGCCTTCGGCCCTGAGCAGAAGCGTCAGGAAATCCTGCGGCGCGGTGTCGGGGTCGCGCTTCAGCCGCTCCTCGCGCATCTTGACCGTATCGGTGACGATCCTACGGAAGTACGCCATGGTCTTGCGGCCTCGGATGCGGGTGAGCCGCGGCAGCCATTCGGGCGCGCGCAACAGATCGAGCGGATCGACACGGCCCATGGTCTCGAACAGGCGGTCGATCTCCTGCGCGAAACTGCCGGGCTCGCCCGAGATCTCGCCGGAAAACAGCGTTTCCGCCAGGATGTCGTAGGTCAGCAGCGTCATGTCATGGGCGATATCGGACATGCCGCCACTTTCGTAGCGGGTGACGAACTGCATCGTGCGGCGCAGCATCGGCTCGGCAAAGCCGAAGATGTGGCGCGGCGTGAACACCGGCGCCATCGCCTTGCGCGAGCGCTTCCACACCTCGCCCTCGGCGGTCAGCAGGCCGTCGCGCAGGATCGGGCGCAAGATCATCTGGCGCACCGTCGCCATCTTGTAGTTCTTGGCGTTGTCGATCAGCACGTGTTTGATGAGGCCGGGATCGTTGGCGACGATCAAATGCCCGCCGACGCCATTCGCCGAAATCCAGGGTTCGTTGTAGGTGTGCTCGCCCCACAGTTCGAGCGGATTGCGGTAGACGATCCGCATCATCTCCAGCGTCGAAGGCGGCGTCGTGCGCGGCTTGGGCGCCGGTGGCACGAAGGGAGCGGGCTGTGTGTCCATGAGGTACTCCGCTGATGCCTCAATGTAGTGGCTGGCAATCGGGGCGTCCATGTGACCGAAGGGCAGACCGGAACCCTGCATCGCGGGCATGCTTCGACTGACGGTCTGTTCATCGGATCGTGACCGCCTGTGAAACGGCTGCGCCTTGTCCAGCCGGCCACTCTGCAGTAGGGGACAGTCACCAACAGATACTGCCAACCCGCCCAGGAGAGCACGCCTTGAAGCACCAGCTGAATATCATCATCGGCAGCACGCGGCCCGGCCGCGCCGGGCCGGTCTTCGCCCACTGGCTGGAGGGTTTCGCGCGCGAACACGGCAAATTCGAACCGGTGCTGACCGACATCGCCGCATTCCAGCTGCCGGTGCTGGACGAACCGCATCACCCCAGGCTCGGCAATTACCAGAACGACCACACCAAAGCCTGGTCGAAGGCCATCGATGCCGCCGACGCCTTTGTGTTCGTGGCGCCGGAGTACAATTATTTCGTCGCGCCGGCGATCGTCAACGCCATCGACTACCTCCTCCGCGAATGGAAATACAAGCCAGCCGCCATTTTCAGCTATGGCGGCGTCTCCGGCGGCCTGCGCGCCGCGCAGGCGCTCAAGCCGCTGCTGACCTCGGTCGGCATCATGCCGATCCCCGAAGGCGTCGCGCTGCCGCTCTACCAGAAACTGCTGGAGAGCGACGGCTCCTTCAAGGCCAGCGAGCAGGTGCAGGGCGGAACCAAAGCCATGCTGGATGAGCTGTCGCGCTGGAGCGAGGCGCTGAAGCCGATGCGGGCGGCGTAAAGCAGCCGGTTTTCGGCCCGGCTTGCTCATGCCATAAAGAGGTGGAATGGTCGGCAGGTGACTGAGCCGGGGGCGGTTCGACTTGCGGTTTTTGTTTGCCTTACTGCTGGTGCTTGCGACCACCGCGACGGCGGTGGCGGAGCGGCGCGTGGCGCTGGTCATTGCCGATGACGACTATCGGCTGGTGCGGAAGCTCTCCAATCCGATCAATGACGGCGAGGCGATGGAAGCGGCGCTGAAGAAGCTTGGCTTCGAAGTCGTCCTCGAAACCAACCGCGACCTCAGGCGCATGCGCCGTGCGTTGGACGATTTTCGCGAGGACGCCCAGGGCGCCGATGTGGCGCTGGTCTATTTCTCCGGCCATGGCGTCGAAATCTCCGGCGACAACCGGCTGTTACCGGTCGACGCCGACGCCTCCTCGCTCGACCAGCTGGAAAAGACCAGCCTGCCGCTGGAAGAGGTGCGCGATGCCGTGGCAGCCACTGCCAAGGTCGGGCTGATCGTGCTCGATGCCTGTCGCAGCGATCCGTTCTCTGGGACTGGCGGCGACGGGCGCGGCGCGACATCGCTGATCAAGGATCTGGTGGACAAGGTCAAGCCGGGTCTCGGGCGCATCGGCAAGGCGGAAAACATCCTGTTCGCCTTCTCGGCCGCGCCCGGCGAGACGGCCGCCGACGGAACCGGCGCGAATTCGCCCTTTACAGCGGCGCTGACGAAGTATCTCGGCACGGATGGGCTCGAAATCCGCTCGGTGCTGACGCTGGTGCAGCAGGAGGTCTATGACCTCAGCCGCGGCAAGCAGTTGCCCTATGTCGAGAACGGTCTGCCGAAGCTGTTCTTTGCCTCGGCGGCCAAGGAGCAATTGCCGGAGCGCGAACGGCTGCTGCTGGCCATGGCCGATGTGACGCCCGAGATGCGCGGTGCGGTCGAACGGGTCGCCAGCGATGCCGATATGCCGCTGGCGCCGCTCTATGGCGCGCTGATCAGCACCGATACCAGCCATCTCTCCGGTGAAAGTCTGGACGCCCGATTGCGGGAGGCGGCCGACGCTTTCGTCAAGGTGCGCGACGACATGAAGACCCTGGCCGCTGATGATCCGGCGGTGACGGCGCTGCGCCGGCAGGCCGAGGAGCAGCTGTCGCTCGGCGCCTTCGATGGCGCACGCACGATCCTTGCCAAGGCCGCCGACATCGACAATGTCTCGCGCAACGCATTGAAGTCCAAATTCGTCAGCCGCACACTGTCCGAGGCCGCGACGCGCTTTCTGTCAGGCGGCGCGGCGCGCGCCAGCCTCGACTATGCCACCGCCATAAAGGACTATGAAACGGTGCTGTCGCTCTATGGCGAGGCCGGGCAGACCTCGCTCAGCCTGGAACAGGCCGACCGCCAGAGCCGCACGCTGGAAGAACTCGGTATCCTCTATACGACGGTCGGCAATGTCGAAGCAGCCGGCCGCGCCTTCACCGCACTGCTGGCCAATCTCGAGCAGCGGGCGCGTCAGGAAACCGACCCCAGCGTCAAACGCGATCTCGCCATCAGCCATATCAAGCTCGCCAACATAAAGATGGCGCAAGGCGACCTGTCGGCTTCGCTGGAAAACTATGAGGCGGCCAGGGACATGCTGCAGGATCTGACCGCAAAGGTCCGTGACAAAAAAGACTGGCTCGGCGATCTGGCCACGGCGAACGACAAGATCGGAAATGTGCTGGCGACGCAAGGCGATGTGGCTGCGGCAGCCCAGGCCTATCAGCAAAGCCTCGCCATCAAGCAGCAATTGGCCGATGCCGAGCCGAACAGCGTCTATTTGCTGCGCGACCTGACCATTACCTATGACGAAATCGGCGATCTTGCCCGCACCGCCGGCCAGCTGGATGGCGCCCAAACGGCATTCGAAGAGAGCCTGAGAATTCGGCTGGCACTGGCCGAGAATAAACCCGATGACCCCAGGCACCAGCACGCTGTCTCCGTCAGCTACACCAGGATCGGCGACGTTCTGCGCGAGCGTGGCGACGCTGCCGGTGCGCTCGACGCCTACAACAAGAGCCAGGGGATCGCCGAAGCGCTTGTGCGCCGCGACTCAAACAACACCGATTTGAAGCGCGACCTGTCGGTCGGTTACGCCAAGATCGGCAAAGCTTACAGCGACCAGAAGGATTGGCCGCTCGCGCTGGAGTCCTTCCAGCAGGCGCTGGCCACGGCGCGCGACCTTGCCGCCATCGATCCCGGCAACACGGACTGGCAGCGCGACCTGTCTGTGTGTCTCGAACAGGTCGCCGAGGTGCTTAGAGAGCAGGGCGATGCCAGCGGTGCTCTGCAAAACTATCAGGACAGTCTTGCTATAGCCGACCGGCTGGCAAGGCTGGATCCCGCCAATTCGAACTGGCAACGCGATATGTCGATCACCCTGCAGAAGATCGGCTATCTGGAAACCGACCGACGTCACTTTGAGGGCTCCAAGGCGGCCTTCGAGGCCAGCCTCGCCATTGCCCAGAGATTGGCCCAGTCCGATCCGGACAATGCGATCTGGCAAATCGATCTGGCGCGCGCCTACGTCGCCTATGCCTATGTGGCGAGGGATCCGAAGGCGGCGCTGACCAAGGCGCTCAAGCTGACGCTGGAGCTCGACCGTACGGGACGGCTGGCGCCCGGAGACAAATTCATGATCAAATATTTGCGCAGCCTTCTGGCCCATTCCAACGCCCGAAAAAAATAGCCGACTGCCGGTTGGGGATTTAGGCTGGAAATCCCTGCAAACCTTGGAAAAACCGCCTTTAGCGCCTATATCTAGGCGATATCACACGCGCGATTCGGGGCCGATTTTTCGCGCTGCATAAGCGGCATCTAGACAACAGGTTTTCATGAGCGATCAGAGCGACAACACCAACGGCGCCGAAGCCGAATACGGCGCCGATTCCATCAAGGTTTTGAAGGGGTTGGACGCCGTCCGCAAGCGGCCGGGCATGTATATCGGCGACACCGATGACGGCTCGGGCCTGCATCACATGGTCTATGAGGTGGTCGACAACGCCATCGACGAGGCGCTGGCCGGCCATGCCGACCTGGTGACGGTGACGCTCAATCCCGACGGTTCGGTTACCGTTATCGACAATGGCCGCGGCATTCCGACCGATATCCACACCGGCGAAGGCATTTCGGCCGCCGAAGTGATCATGACGCAGCTGCATGCCGGCGGCAAATTCGACCAGAATTCCTACAAGGTGTCAGGCGGTTTGCACGGCGTCGGCGTCTCGGTGGTCAACGCGCTGTCGGCCTGGCTGAAGCTGAAAATCCGCCGCAACGGCCAGATTTTCGAGATGAGCTTCACGCATGGCAATTCCGATGCGCCGCTCAAGGCTACCGGCAGTTACGAGCAGAACAAGCAGCCCGGCACCTATGAAGGGCGCAGCGGCTCCGAAATCACCTTCTTCCCGTCGTCCGAGACCTTCACCATGGTCGAGTTCGACTTCGGCACGCTGGAGCACCGGCTGCGCGAACTCGCCTTCCTGAATTCCGGCGTGCGCATCATTTTGACCGATGCCCGCCATGCCGACCTCGTGCGCCACGAACTGCACTATGATGGCGGGCTGGAAGAGTTCGTCAAATATCTCGACCGGGTCAAGAAACCGCTGATCGACAAGCCGATCGCCATCAAGGCCGAGCGCGACGGCATTACCGTCGAAGTGGCGATGTGGTGGAACGACAGCTACCACGAGAATGTGCTGGCCTTCACCAACAACATCCCGCAGCGCGATGGCGGCACCCATCTGGCCGGTTTCCGCGGCGCGTTGACGCGCCAGATCACCGGCTATGGCGAGTCCTCGGGTCTGACCAAGAAGGAAAAGGTGGCGCTGATCGGTGACGATTGCCGCGAAGGCCTGACGGCGGTGCTGTCGGTCAAGGTTCCCGACCCGAAATTCTCCTCACAGACCAAGGACAAGCTGGTCTCGTCCGAGGTGCGTCCGGTGGTCGAAGGCCTGGTCAACGAGGCGCTCGGCACCTGGCTGGAAGAACACCCGACCGAAGGCAAGGTGGTCATCGACAAGGTGATCCAGGCGGCCGCGGCGCGCGAGGCGGCGCGCAAGGCGCGCGACATCACCCGCAAGAGTTCGCTCGGCGTCACCTCGCTGCCCGGCAAGCTGGCCGATTGCCAGGAACGCGACCCGGCGAAATCCGAAATCTTCATCGTCGAGGGTGATTCCGCCGGCGGCTCGGCCAAGGGCGGCCGTTCGCGGCAGAACCAGGCGATCCTGCCTTTGCGCGGCAAGATCCTCAATGTCGAGCGCGCCCGTTTCGATCGCATGCTCGGCTCCGAAATGATCGGCACGCTGATCACCGCGCTCGGCACCTCGATCGGCAAGGACGAGTTCAACGCCGACAAATTGCGCTACCACAAGATCATCCTGATGACCGACGCCGACGTCGACGGCGCCCATATCAGGACCTTGCTGCTCACCTTCTTCTTCCGGCAGATGCCGGAGCTGATCGAGCGCGGCCATCTCTACATCGCCCAGCCGCCGCTCTACAAAGTGACGCGCGGCAAGAGCTCGCAATACATCAAGGACGAGAGCGCCTTCGAGGAGTTCCTGATCGGCTCGGGGCTGGAAGAGGCGTCGCTGACGCTCGCCTCCGGCGAGGCGCGGGCCGGACAGGATCTGCGCGGCTCCATCGACGATGCGCTGGCGGTGCGCCAGCTGATCAACGGGCTGCACACGCGCTACAACAGGGGCGTGGTCGAGCAGGCGGCGATCGCCGGCGCGCTCAATGCCGATGTGCTCAACGATCTTGGCCGCGCCAATGCCATGGCCGAACGCGTCGCCCAGCGTCTCGACATCATTGCCGAGGACACCGAGCGCGGCTGGACCGGCCGCCTGTCGACCTCCAATGAAGGCGTCGGCGGCTATGTCTTCGAGCGCACGGTGCGCAGCGTCAAGGAATTCGCCCAGCTCGACGCCGGGCTGATCAATTCGGCCGACGCACGCCAGCTCGACCGCTATGCGCCGCGCCTCACAGAGGTCTATGGCGAGCCGCCGGTGCTGCGCCGCAAGGATGTCTCCGAAACCATTTCGGGGCCGCTGGCGCTGCTCAACGCGGTGTTTGCGACCGGCCGCAAAGGCTTGACCATGCAACGCTACAAGGGCCTCGGCGAGATGAACGCCGAGCAGCTGTGGGAAACCACGCTCGACCCGAATGTGCGCTCGCTGCTGCAGGTCAAGGTCAATGACGCGACCGATGCTGACAGCTTGTTTTCGCGGCTGATGGGCGACGAGGTCGAACCGCGGCGCGAATTCATCCAGGACAACGCGCTGTCGGTAGCCAATCTGGATATTTGAGGACGGGCGCCTCGCTATCGCTTCGTCGGGAAGGCTTCGGCCAATCTCCACCGATGAACCGCTCTCGACACCGCCGCTCAGCCTGGTTCCAGTTTGCGGCCGAGATCGACAGCATCGCGCAGCACTTGCAGATGCGAGCGCGGCGCGGCGCCTGCTGGCGGGGCGACTTCGCCGCCGGTTGCCGTCGATGACCAATAGAGCGTGTGGGTGAAGACGCGGCCGAGCGAGCCGTGCAGCTCGACCTGGATATTCTCGACGCCGGGGCCGAAATTTTCCGTCATCGGTCCCGAGATCGGATCGCCTGTCGCCCAGCCATTGCCGCGATCGAAGACGTTGGTCCAGCGCGTTGCCGCAAACACCGCGCCATGATGCACCGCGCGCTGCGCCTTGCCTGCGGCGCTGTGACCTTCCTGATATAACACGGTGCCGCCGGCCTTCCCGCCATCGGCAATCGGCGGGCACGCCGAGAACAGCCGCTCTGCAAGGCCGCGCCGGAATTCGGCGAGATTGTAGGTCACCAGAAACTCGCTGTGGGAGAGCGGGCTGCCAAGGGTGACGAAATCGCTGATCTTCCACGGCAACGGATGGTCGGCGTCCTTGGCCCGCAGTTGCTGGTAGAGCGCCCACTGCCCGCGCCGAAATCCAGCGAAGTCGTTGACGACAGCAGGCCAAGTTGAACCATCGGAACCAAGCGTTACGTTGTCGACGGCCTCGACCGCTTCCAGTTTGGCCTTGTCGCGGACGGCTTCCAGTTTTCGCGGCCGGAACTCGGCCCACAAGATCTGCAGCAGATCATAGGCGATGATCGACCCCAGGCTGTGCGAGACCAGCACAATACGGTCGTAGCTGTCGTCCTTCGTGAGCGTCTTGAGCAGCGTCAGGCCGCGGTCGCGGATCAGCGCCCGCTTCTCGATCGTTGCCGCCTCGGCGCGCACATAGGCGGCGACGTCGCCGAAATAGGGAAGGGCGAACTGATCCACTGCCCAGATGATAAAAGAGGCGAGAGCGGTGACCACCAGGCTGGTGGTCAAGGAGGCCGACAGCGCCAGCACAAGCGCTGCGCCGAGAATGATGATGACGATCAAAAGCGTCGCAAGATAAAGCTTGCGGGCGTCGGGCGGGATATCGGCGGGCTTGCGCCACAACAGGTTGGTCACCCAGGCGGCCAGCCGGCCCCGCGTCGTGCCTTGCGTGATGTCGGCCCAATAGAGTTCGTAGAAATCGGTGCGGCGTCCATCGACATCGTAAGGCGTGGTGATGCGGCGCAACTCGTGCGACTTGGTCCGGCTGTCGGGCGTGATCCAGCTCTGATTGATCCTGGCGCCGGCGGGGTCGGCCGGATCAGGGGTCCGGGCGTAAGGCGGAGCACGGGTGGGATCGCTGCTCCAGACCGCGTGGACAAAGCCGCGCAGCGTATCCATCGGCCGCTGTTCTCCCATGCCATGCACGATCACCACCGCCTGGCTGGGCTTGTGCGGCGCTTTTTTGGAAGCCGGCGATGCGACAGCTTTGGGCACCAACGTCTCCGTTGACGGCAATCCCGTTCGACTGGACGGGATTGTTTCCATGCTACCCCCGGATGCTTCCCCGAGCCAACAATACACTGCGGCCGATGCAGAACTCCGTGAACCAATCCACAGTTTTGCGGTCTTGGCGCGTGCGAACGCGCCAATAGTTCCATTCCCGGCAAACAAAATCATTTTCATTGCCCGCCGGAACGGAAGTCGCTGAGAGACATTGTGAAACCAGATCACGATTTCTCAAGGAGGCTTTCATGGGACGCGGTATTTTGCTCTGGTTGCTCGGTATTCCGATCCCGATCATCATCCTCATCATGCTGTTCGTACGGTAGGAGGCGTCGATGCAGCCCACCGTATCGGCTATCGACCTATCCGCTTCGGAAGAATCCTCCGCCACAGCCGTCAGCTGGGGGCCGATCATCGCCGGCGCCTTCGCGGCCTCGACGCTGACCTTCATCCTCATGCTGCTCGGCTCGGGGCTGGGGCTAACCATGGTCTCGCCATGGTCCGGCTCCGGCGCGTCACTGACCACCTTCGCGGTGTCCGGAGCGATTTGGCTGATCATCGTGCAATGGCTGTCCTCCGGTGTCGGCGGCTACCTCGCCGGACGCCTGCGGACCAAATGGGTCGGCGTTCACACCAACGAGGTCTATTTCCGCGACACCGCGCACGGCTTCCTCGCCTGGGCGTTGGCGACCTTGCTGGTCGTCGGCGTGCTCGGTTCGGCGCTTTCCTCCGTGCTGGGATCGGGCGTCCAAGCGGCTTCCGCAGTGGCATCAGGCGCCGCCATGGGCGCATCGGCTGGCGCGTCCGCCAATGCCGGCAGCGCATCGGCCGACAATGCGACGTCCTATCTCGTGGATTCGTTGTTCCGGCCCGCCGATGCCACCAAGCTGGTGGCGGCCAATCCGGACAGCGATGCGGCAGCGGTCGGACAGGCCTCGCGCATCCTGATCGCCAGTGCCGCGGCAGGCGAGATTTCGACTGACGACAAGACCTATCTGTCGCAGCTGGTCGCTGCCCGCACCGGTCTCTCGGAGGCCGACGCCAAGGCGCGTGTCGATGCACTGGTGGCCAAGGTCGAGGACGCGAAGGTCAAGGCAAAGCAGGCCGCCGACACCGCCAGGAAAGGCAGCGCCACCTTCGCTCTGCTTGGCGCCCTGTCGCTGGTCATCGGCGCCTTCATCGCCAGTGCTGCCGCAGCACTGGGCGGCAGGCAGCGCGATGACGAGGAAGCGGTTTTTCTGACCAACCGCTGAACCGGCCACGCCGTTCAACATAAAAAAAGCCCGGCGAAGCCGGGCTTTTTGTTGTTTGAAATTCCGCCGGGATCAGTGATCCATCGCCTTGACGATTTCCTCGGTCATCTTCTTGGCGTCGCCGAGCAGCATCATGGTGCCGTCCTTGTAGAACAGCGTGTTGTCGATGCCGGCATAGCCGGAGCCGAGCGAACGCTTGACGAACAGGCAGGTGCGCGCCTTGTCGACGTCGAGGATCGGCATGCCGTAGATCGGCGACGACTTGTCGTCACGCGCCGACGGGTTGGTGACGTCGTTGGCGCCGATGACATAGGCGACATCGGCCTGCGCGAACTCGGAATTGATGTCTTCCAGCTCGAACACCTCGTCATAGGGCACGTTGGCTTCGGCCAGCAGCACGTTCATGTGGCCGGGCATGCGGCCGGCGACCGGGTGGATGGCGTATTTCACGTCGACGCCATTGGCTTTCAGCTTGTCGGCCATTTCGCGCAGCGCATGCTGCGCCTGGGCGACCGCCATGCCGTAGCCCGGCACGATGATGACCTTCTGCGCGTTCATCATCAAATAGGCGGCGTCATCGGCCGAGCCCTGCTTGACCGTGCGCTCGATGCCGTCATCGGCGGCTGCCGCGGTCTCGCCGCCGAAGCCGCCGAGGATGACCGAGATGAACGACCGGTTCATGCCTTTGCACATGATGTAGGACAGAATCGCGCCGGACGAGCCGACCAGCGCGCCGGTGATGATCAGCGCCAGATTGCCGAGGGTGAAGCCGAGCGCGGCCGCCGCCCAGCCGGAATAGGAATTCAGCATCGAGACGACGACCGGCATGTCGGCGCCGCCGATCGGGATGATCAGCAGCACGCCGAGCAGCAGCGAGGCGGCGACGATCAGCCAGAACACCAGCTTCGCCTCGGTGGTAACCAGCAGCACGATCAGCACGATCAGCGCGATGCCGAGGACGGCGTTGATGACATGGCGGCCGCCGATCATGATCGGCTTGCCCGACATGCGGCCATCGAGCTTCAGGAAGGCGATGACCGAGCCGGTGAAGGTGATGGCGCCGATGGCGACGCCAAGGCTCATCTCGATCAGGGCCTGGGCGTGGATGTCGCCATTGGTGCCGATGCCGAAGCTTTCCGGCGCGTAGATGGCGGCAGCGGCCACCATGACGGCGGCGAGGCCGACCAGCGAGTGGAAGGCGGCGACCAGCTGCGGCATTGAGGTCATGGCGATGCGGCGCGCGGTGACGGCGCCAACGCCGCCGCCGATGGCCAGGCCAAGCACGATCAGGCCGAAGCCGCCGGCCGAAGGTACGGCCAGAGCCAGCGTGGTGGCGATGGCGATGCCCATGCCGATCATGCCGTACAAATTGCCCTGGCGGCTGGTGGTCGGATGCGACAGGCCGCGCAGCGCCATGATGAACAGGACGCCGGAGACCAGATAGAGGAAGGACGCGAAGTTGGCGTTCATGGCGCTCTACTTGTCCTTCTTCTTGTACATCGCCAGCATGCGCTGGGTGACCAGGAAGCCGCCGAAGATGTTGACCGAGACCAGCATCAGCGCGCCGAAGCCGAAGCCGGTGGCAATGCCCGAGGCCGAGATGCCGACGGCCAGCAGCGCGCCGACGACGATGACCGAGGAGATGGCGTTGGTGACGGCCATCAGCGGCGTGTGCAGTGCCGGGGTCACCGACCAGACAACGTAATAGCCGACGAAGATCGCCAGCACGAAGATGGCGAAGCGGAAGACGAAGGGATCGATGGCGCCACCCGACAGGGCGTGCGCGGCATCACCCGCCGCCTCGGCACCACCGGGCGCGTTGGCCAGGTTCTGCACCGCCAGCCGGACGGCGGCACTCGCCTGATCAAGCTGATCGAGGGCTTTCTGCAAGCTCTGGTCCATCATGCGATCCCCTTCGGCTTGGCGGCTTTTTTCGGCACGGCCTTCTTTGGCGCGGCATCGGCGACCATAGTCTTGGCCGGGATCGCCGCAGGTTCGACATGATCCTTTTTCGTCGCCTTGGCGAAGGCCGGATGCACGACGCGGCCAGCATCGGTCAGCATCGTCGCCTTGACTAGGTCATCGTCGCGGTTGATGGCGAGCGTCTTCGTTGTCTTGTCGACCAGTGTTTCGAGGAAGGCGAACAGGTTCTTGGCGTAAAGCAGCGAGGCCGATGCGGCGACGCGGCCGGGCACATTGAGGTGTCCGACGATCTTCACATTGTTGGCCGTGGTAACCACCTGACCTGGAACGGCGCCTTCAACATTGCCGCCGCGCTCGACGGCGAGGTCGACGATCACCGAGCCCGGCTTCATCGAGGCGACCATCGCTGCCGACACCAGTTTCGGCGCCGGCCGGCCGGGGATGAGCGCCGTGGTGATGACGATGTCCTGCTTGGCGATGTGCTCAGCGGTGAGCGCTGCCTGCTTGGCCTGATATTCCTTAGACATTTCCTTGGCGTAGCCGCCGGCGGTCTCGGCCGCCTTGAACTCCTCGTCCTCGACGGCGAGGAATTTTGCGCCGAGCGAGGCGACCTGTTCCTTGGCGGCGGGACGAACGTCGGTGGCGGTGACGACGGCGCCGAGGCGGCGCGCGGTGGCGATCGCCTGCAGGCCGGCAACGCCGACGCCCATGATGAAGATCTTCGCCGCCGGCACCGTGCCCGCTGCCGTCATCATCATCGGCAGCGCCCGGTCATATTCCGATGCGCCGTCGATCACCGCCTGGTAGCCGGCAAGATTGGCTTGGCTCGACAACACGTCCATCGACTGGGCGCGGGTGATGCGTGGCATGAACTCCATCGAAAAAGCGGTGACGCCGGCCTTGGCCAGCGCCGCGACCGCAGCATCGTTGCCGAAGGGATCCATGATGGCGATGACCGCAGCACCCGATTTGTAGCCCTTCGACTCGGCATCCGTCGGCCGGCGCACCTTCAGCACCACATCGGCTTTGCCGGCATCCGCAGCCTTGCCGATCGCAGCACCTGCCTTGGCAAATTCCTCGTCGGGAATGCGCGACCTGGTGCCGGCGCCGGTCTCGACGATCACGTCGAACCCCAACGCCGCAAGTCGCTTCACCGTATCGGCCGAAGCAGCAACACGCGGCTCGTTAGCGTCGAGTTCACGAGGGATGAAAACCGTCTGTCCCACCGCATGATCCTTTCGGCTGGAACCTGTTTGCGCAACATGGCGGCCGGAGTCCGGCGGCCTTCCGGCAAAGGGTCTGAAAGTCTATCGGAGAATGAAGGCGCCGACGGCCAGGATCAGCACGAACAGGATGGTCGCCGAGAAGAAGCCGCCTGCAAAGAAGCCGAAAGCCATGGCCAGGAGCAGGGCGCCGCAAAACAGCGAACCGTATTTGGCCAGCGCCAGAAAGCCGTGATAGGTGCGGTCGTGCTCCGCATAATCCATCTTCGCGCCCAGTTCGACAGGACCGGTCGGCGTGTGATCAGCCATAGGAATACCCCTTCGAAGACATCTTTGAGGCACATAGCGAAAAGCCGGGCCAAGAGCAATGGCGCTATTGCCGCACGACCAGTGACAACAGCCTCAAAGGAATGTTGAAACCGGTCAGCACGGCTGCGCTGAAGCCGGTTTTGCGGCCGCCTCAGGCGACCTCGCCAATGCCATTGCAGTTGGACCGATGATTTCACGTTCCTGGCGACAGGATGAGCGACTATCATCGCTTGATGCTCCCGCCGAACGGTGATGCGTCATGATCTCGCCGACACGGATATTTGACTGGAACGGCACCGGCATCGCGTGGGGTACGACCGGCTCCGGTCCGCCCGTCGTGCTGGTCCACGGAACGCCGTTTTCCTCGCATGTCTGGCACCGGGTCGCTCCGGAACTGGCCCGTGACCACACACTCTATTTCTACGACCTGCCGGGCTATGGGCGGTCCGAGAAACGGACGGGTCAGGATGTTTCGCTTGGCATTCAGAACAAGGCGCTGGCGGCAATGCTTGCCTTCTGGAAGCTCGACCGGCCGAAGGTCATTGCCCATGATTTCGGCGGCGCCACGGCCTTGCGCGCGCACCTGATCGACGGTTGCGACTATGAGCGGCTGCTGCTGGTCGACCCGGTTGCCGTGCGTCCCTGGGGCTCGCCCTTTGTCCAGCATGTCCGGCAACATGAGGCCGCTTTTGCGGGGACGCCGGATTACATACAGGCGGCGATCTTGAAGGCCTATATTTCGGGTGCAGCCTACAGGCCACTATCGGATAGCGAGCTTGAGCCCTACATCGCGCCTTGGATGGGACCTGTCGGCCAGCCGGCCTTCTATCGCCAGATCGCCCAGATGGACCAATGCTTCACCGACGAGGTCGAACAGCGCTACCGAGAATTTCGCTGCCCGGTGTCGCTTCTGTGGGGACAGGAGGACCACTGGATATCGCCGGACAGTGGCAAGACGCTCGCCGCCCTGCTGCCGGATTGCGCCCTCACACTTGTTCCTGACTCTGGCCATCTCATGCAGGAAGACGCCCCGGAAACGATAGTGGCTGCGGCGCTTCGCTTTTTCGCCGGCTGACGTTTCTCTCAACCGGCCAGATGCGGGAACAGGCCGAGCAATCCGACGACGATCAGATAGAGGGCGACGATGTAGTTGAGGAGCCGCGGCATCACCAGGATCAGCACGCCGGCAATCAGCGAGATCAGCGGGGTGAGCGCAAGCTGGGAAATGTGCATGTAGGGTTCCTTTCGGTGGGGAGCGTCGGAGTCGTGTCTTCCAGAACGCCCAAGCGACCGGAAAGCTCCTCACACCGCGCGCCAAATTGCGCAGGCTCGGCTGATTACGCAGCTTCGCGGAAATATTTGGCTGTGGGCAGGATGGTCAGCGGTGCCAGCTCGCCGGCTGGCGCCTTGGCAAACAGCATGCGCCGCTCCAGCGCCGTCGACTGGAAGAAGGGAAAGCGCTGCAGCGTCGGCGCCATATTCTGCTCGCAGATCGATTCATAGAAGAAGATCGGCATGGTGAAAGGCGGATAGAGGCGCGGCTCGCCGACCTGCACCGAGCCGAAGATGCGATGGTAGAACGCCGTGTGCTCTTCGCGGATCATCGAAATGCAGCTGGTGGCGTTGAAGAAGGTGTTGGCGATGACTGCGAGCCGCAGCGTGACATAGGGCAGGGCCCGGTTGGCCGACGACATTTGCGGATCGATCGCCAGTCGGCTCGGGTCGATGAAGGTTTCGCCGCGCGCCAGCCGCAGCAGCAGCCGGTCGCCGAAAACCGTCATGATCGGCGCTTCGGGGGTCTCGCGGGTCAGGTGATGGAGCCTGACCGTGCTGACGAGCTCGCCGTCCATGAAGACGCCGAAGCAGTAGCAATTGCGCGCCTCGTCAAGATGATCGGCAAGCTTCTGTTCAACGATGGTGTCAAGCAGGCCGTGCGTGTGAAAAGCCTTGTAGCGCAGTCGGTAGACTGCTTCGAGATCCTCGCCGCTTTCGCAGCGCCGGTATTCGATGCGCTCCAGAACGTCGAGTACATTGCGGGCGAACAGGGAAATCGGCTGGGATTTGCCTGCCGCACCCGAAGGCAGGCCTGACTGATGCGTGTCCATTACTTCCCCTCGTACCACCGCCGCACGAGAACAATACCGGACGACCGAAGGAACAAGAAGATGAAACTTAAATCGTCTGCGTTTACCGAATATTAACCTTAACGATTGGTTAACGCCTAGACAATACAACGCCTTTTAAATCGGCGTTTCAAGCGCAATTTAATCGCGACAAAATTCAGGGTTTGGCGAGTTTTGCCACCGGCCGCAATTCCGCGGCGAAGGGCCAGGTCACATTAGACATGGTTTCGATGCCCGACGCGCTCAGTGCCGCGCCGAACAGGAAGCCCTGGACGAGATCCGGCTTCACCGAATGCACCAGGATCTTTAGCTGCTCGAAGGTTTCCACGCCTTCGATGGTGACGGTCAGCCCGAGCACCCGGGTCAGGTCGACGACGCCCTTCAACAGGTCAAGCGAACGCTTGTTCTGGGTCACGTCCATCAGGAACGAACGGTCGATTTTGATCTTGTCGAGCGGCAGCTTGTGGAGATAGCTCAGGCTCGAATAGCCGGTGCCGAAATCGTCGAGCGCAATGCGCACGCCAAGCTGCTTCATCTCCTCGATATACTGGCGCGTCAGCGACTTGTCGTCGAGCAGGGCGGTTTCGGTGACTTCGATCTCGAGACGGCCGGCGGCCAGCCCCGAAGTGGCAAGCGCATCGCGAACCTTCTGGACGACGTCGCGGTTGCGGAAATCCTTGGCCGAAAGGTTTACCGAGACGCTGGTCTGGCCGGGCCATTTGGCGCATTCGACGCAGGCCGCCTCGAGCACGAACGTGCTGATCTCGGAAATGATGCCCATTTCTTCGGCCAACGGAATGAAGACGCTGGGCGAAACCGGCCCGAGATCGGGATGATCCCATCGGCACAGCGCCTCGCAGCTGGCTATGCGCATGGTGCTCATCGCCACGATCGGCTGATAGACCACCCGCAGCGCCTTGCCTTCGACGGCGGTGCGCAGGTCCGCCTTCATCAGCTGGCGGTTGCGGAACGCCGCATCCATCGCGGCCTCGAACAGCCGCCAGTTGTTCTTGCCGAGCTCCTTGGCCTTGTAGAGCGCCAGATCCGCCTTGACGATCATGGCGTCGACATCGGTGTCCTCGACCTTGGACAGCACAGCGCCGGCGCTGGCCTGGATGCGCAGGCCGTGGCCGGCGACATCCACCTCGCCCTGCAGATCGGCGAAAATCTGGTCGAGCAGGCCGGCCAGATGGCTTTCATCCTCGACCCGGTCGAAGAAGATCATGAACTCGTCGCCGCCGAAGCGGCTGACATTGACACCTTGCCCGGCGACGGCCGCCAGGCGTTCGGCAACGGCGTAGATCAGCCCATCGCCAACCGGATGGCCGAGCGTGTCGTTGACGCTCTTGAAATCGTCGAGATCAATCACCGCCAGCGCGCACAGGCGGTCGCGGCTGCCCGACGCCATGGCTTCGCCGACCAGCTCATGGAAATAGGCGCGGTTCGGCAGGCCGGTAAGGCTGTCATAGCGCGCCATGAAGCGGATCTTTTCTTCCGCCTCGACGCGGGCGGTGACGTCCTCGAAGGTGATGACGCCGAGGTCCTGATTGCCTTCGCGCGCCGAGAACTCGAAGTACTGGCCATTGGAGAAGGAGACCAGCACCTTGCGGTCGCGACCCTCGCGCAGCGCGCGCGTCAGCTGCGCCTCGACATAGCGGCAGTCCTTCGGCGCCAGCATGCCGCCGGCAACGCCGCGCAGCAGCAGGGAATGGATCGACCGGCCGAGCAGCTGGTCCGGCGAGCGCAGCGACATCAGATGCGCGGCTTCGGCATTGCCGACGACGACCTTGCCGTCGGGGCCGAGCATGACCAGGCCATGCGACATGGTGTTGAGCGCGCGGTTGAAGCGCTCGGCGAGCCTGGCCGCCGTCTTGCGCTCCGAAATGGCGTTGAACAGCACGGTGCGAACGTGGCTGGCCATGCGGGTGATGATGAAGATGAACGGCACGATGTAGAGGCCGAGGATGAAATCGCCGATATGGCCCTTGAGCATCAGCCCGACCGCGATCGGCAGCACGACCGTGAAGGCCTGCACCGCGACCATGGTCTTGGAGCCGTAATTGCGGCCGACGATGGTCACCGTCGAGCCCATTATGACGGCAATGGCAGCGCTTTCCCCGAAGACGTCGGGAACGAGATAGATTGAGGTAAAGCAGAAAAACCCCATGAAGAAAGCCTGGATGGTGCCGCCAACCAGGTAGTAGCGCTCCCATTTCTTGGCCTGTTCATAAGTCTCGAAACTGCCGACGCGCAGGCCTTTGCGGATGCCGTAATAACGGTAAAGGCCGGCCGCAAGCATAAGCGCGGCCAGTGCAAGATAGGCCGGGTGCCCTGAGGTGAAGAAAACGAGAATACCGATAAGGCCGTGGCAAAACGCGCCAATCAGCAGGATCCCGGGATCGTTGAACAACGATCGCACGAACCCAGCATAGACGTCCTCACCTATCTCTGCGGCTTTGTTTTCTTGCATGGCCTGCGGTGTCGCACGAGCCGCAGTCATGGCATAATCGCCTTAAGAAAGGTTTAGAGATGCCGTTTCGGCGTCTGCCGTCAAGTCGGCTGTCCCGGCGTAAACCGCGAAAATTCTTGTTCAGGTAAACAAGGCGTCACTCCGCGGCCTGAAGTTCAGGCCGCGCCGGCGTGTTGGCCAGCCGCTCGACAAGCCTTTTGCGCTCGCCATCGGCCTTTTCGGCGCTGGCCTGCCTGACATGGCCGTAGCCGCGAATGAGCGCCGGCACCGAGGCCAGCGCCACGGCGGCCTCGATCCTGCCTGGGGCAAGTGCTGCCGCGACAAGCTCGAGATCGGCCTCATAGCGGGCCAGAAGCTGTCGCTCCATGCGCCGCTCGGCGCTGTAGCCGAACACATCGAAAGCCGTGCCGCGCAGGCCTTTCAGCGCCGCCAGCAGGCGAAAACCCTTCATCATCCACGGCCCGAAGTTCGATTTCTTCGGCTTGCCGTCATTGCCGCGCCTGCCCATGATCGGTGGCGCCAGATGAAATTCGAGTTTTTCGTAGCTCTGGAACTGCTTTGACAGTTCCGTGGCGAAGGAGCCGTCGGTGTAGAGCCGCGCCACCTCATATTCGTCCTTGATCGCCATCAGCTTGAACAGGTTTTTGGCGGCAGCCTCGGTCACCGCGGTCGAACCGGGCACGGCCTTTGCCTCGGCGGCACGCAAAACCGCCAGCTTTTCGGCATAGCGCCGGCCATAGGCGGCGTTCTGATAGGCGGTGAGGAAAGCGACGCGGCGAGTGATCACATCGTCCAGCGTCTCGGCGATCGGCGCGGCCTTGCCGGGCTGCGCAATGAGGCCGCGCACGAACTCCGGCTGATGCGCGGCGCGACGGCCCCAGCGGAATGCGGCGATGTTCATCGCCACCGCTTCACCGTTCAATTCGATAGCTTTTTCAACGGCTTCGGCCGACAGCGGCAGCCCGCCATGCTGGAAAGCGAAGCCGAGCATGAACATGTTGGCACCGAGCGAATTGCCGAACAGTTGCGTGGCGGTTCGCGTCGCGTCGAAGAAATGCGCCTTGTCGTCGCCGGCGGCAGCGCGGATCGCCTTCTTCAGCCGCTCGATCGGCAGCGAGAAATCCGCCAAGCGGGCGAATTCGCCGGGCATGATCTCGGCGGTGTTGGCAAGGAAGATGGTATGGCCTTCGCGTACCGCGCCAAGCACCTTCTTGGCGCCGGACACGACGAGGTCGCAGCCGAGCACCAGGTCGGCCTTGCCTGCCGAAACGCGGATGGCATGGATGTCGTCCGGGGTGCGGGCGATGCGGACGTGGGTGAACACCGAACCGCCCTTCTGGGCGAGGCCGGCCATGTCGATCATGCCGCAGCCCTTGTCCTCGAGATGGGCAGCCATGCCGAGCACCGCGCCGATGGTGACGACACCGGTGCCGCCGACGCCGTCGATGATCGCCGCCCAGCCCTCGTTGCCAAGCGGGAATTCGGCCGGGACCGGCACGCCGTCGAGCGGATCGGTCCCCCCGGCAATGCCTTCGGCCTTCCTGATCCTGGCGCCGTGCACGGTGACGAAGGACGGGCAGAAGCCGTTGACGCAGGAGAAATCCTTGTTGCAGCTCGACTGGTCTATTCTGCGCTTGCGGCCGAACTCGGTCTCGACCGGCTGGATCGAGACGCAGTTCGACTGCACGCCGCAATCGCCGCAGCCCTCGCAGACCAGTTCGTTGATGAACACCCGCTTGTCGGGATCCGGAAAGGTACCACGCTTGCGGCGGCGGCGTTTTTCGGCAGCACAAGTCTGGTCGTAGAGCAGCACCGAGACGCCTTTGACGTCGCGCAGCTCGCGCTGGACGAGATCGAGGTCGTCGCGGTGATGGATGGTGGCGCCGGCCGGGAATTCGGCTTTCCCGGCATATTTGTCCGGCTCGTCGGTGACGATGGCGATGCGCTCGACGCCCTCGGCACGCACTTGCCTTGCGATCATGTCCACCGTCAGGCCGCCCTCATGCGGCTGGCCGCCGGTCATGGCGACGGCGTCGTTGTAGAGGATCTTGTAGGTGATGTTGGCGTCGGTCGACAGCGCGAAGCGGATCGCCAGCGTGCCGGAGTGGTTGTAGGTGCCGTCGCCGAGATTCTGGAAAATGTGGTCGCGCTTGGAGAACGGCGCCTGGCCGACCCATTGCGCGCCCTCGCCGCCCATGGCGGTGAAGCCGACCGTGTTGCGATCCATCCACAGTGCCATGAAGTGGCAGCCGATGCCGGCGGCAGCGATCGAGCCGTCGGGCACCTTGGTCGAGGAATTGTGCGGGCAGCCGGAGCAGAAGAACGGCGTGCGCGAACCAATATCGCTGGCATCGGCGAGCATCGCCTGGAACTGGCGCAGCTTCGCCACCTTCGCGGCGATCTCTTCCGAGGGGCCGATGGTGCGCAAAATCCGCTCGCCGAGCGCAATGGCGATCTCGTTGGGGTCGAGCGCGCCCTTGGCCGGGAACAGCCAGTCGCCGCGCTCGTCCTTCTTGCCGACGATGGCCGGCTGGGTGGCGGTGCCATAGAGGTTTTCGCGCAGCTGCACCTCGATCAGCGAGCGTTTCTCCTCGACGACGACGATGGTGTCGAGGCCACGGGCGAAGTCGGAGATATGCTGCAGGTCGAGCGGCCACGGACAGCCGACCTTGAACAGGCGGATGCCGATGCGGTTGGCGGCTGCCTCGTCGACGCCGATGTCTTCCAGCGCCTGGCGGACGTCGAGATAACTCTTGCCCAGCGTGATGATGCCGAGCTTCGGGCTGCGGCCGCCGGAATAGACGATGCGGTTCAGCCCGTTGGCGTGGATGAAGGCGGACGCGGCGGCGCGCTTGTGCTCATGCAGCCGCTCCTCCTGGCCGAGCATGTCGATCTCATGGCGGATGTTGAGCCCGCCGGGCGGCATGTCGAACTCCGGCACGACGATGTTCAGCCGCTCGAGCGCGGCATCGACGGAGGCCGTCGATTCGATGTTGTCCTTGACGCATTTGATCGCTGCCCAGGTGCCGGCAAAACGCGACATGGCAAAGCCGTAGAGCCCGTAGTCGATGATCTCCTGGACACCGGCGGGGTTGAGGATCGGCACCATGGTGTCGACGAACAGGAATTCGGTGGCGTGCGCATTGGTCGAGGATTCGGCCATGTGGTCGTCGCCCATCAAGGCGAGCACGCCACCATGCTTCGACGAACCGGCGAGGTTGGCGTGGCGGAAGACATCTCCCGAGCGGTCGACGCCCGGTCCCTTGCCGTACCAGACCGAAAACACCCCGTCATGCGTGCCTTCGCCCAGCAATTCCGTCTGCTGCGAGCCCCAGCAGGCGGTGGCGGCAAGCTCCTCGTTTAGGCCGGGTTGGAAGACGATATCGGCCTGCGCCAGCTGCTTTTTCGCTCGCCACAGCTGCATGTCGAGGCCACCGAGCGGTGACCCGCGGTAGCCGGAAACGAAGCCAGCCGTGTTGACGCCGGCGCGGCGGTCGCGCTCGCGCTGCATCAACAGCATGCGG
The DNA here is from genome assembly GCF_056403115.1 of Mesorhizobium sp. P3_A2. Lineage (NCBI taxonomy): Bacteria > Pseudomonadati > Pseudomonadota > Alphaproteobacteria > Hyphomicrobiales > Phyllobacteriaceae > Mesorhizobium > Mesorhizobium sp. P3_A2. The sequence goes on along the minus strand of NZ_JBFUGC010000002.1, from coordinate 27,383 downwards.
ATGACCGCCTGTGCGCCGGACAGGAAGATGCGCTCCTTGCCAAGATCGAACTTGTCGTCGAGCGCGACGTCGTGCAGCGTCATCAGGCATTTCCTCTGCGGAGGCGGCGGGGGCGCAGCCAACGTAGGAGTGAGATGGCGCAGTCTTTCTCCGCTTGCAAGGCAGGTCAAACGAAATCGAAAGTGCCAGGCAAAGCGCAATGAACGGTCGCCCGTTATCGCTGCTCCCGCACGAAACCGATCCTCAGCGGCTGTGCGGCGACCGAAAATTTCTGCTGAGTCGCGTCGGGCAAAGACACGTCAGCCTTTCGAGCAATCAGGCTTGGGCTCGCCCGGCAGCTTGCCGTCGGGATGGCCGGCAAGGTCGGGATTGGCCGTATAGAGCTGATCAACCACCAGCGGCCGGTCGGGCAGGATCGACTGATCCTCCGTCGAGATCAGCGTGGTGTCGATCTTCTGCAGGAACGTGCCGTCAGGACCCCTGATGCTGATGGAGATCGCATAGGGCTTGTCCTTGACGATACAGGTCAGCGCCGGGCTTTCCAGGCTAACCTTGTCGAGCTTCGGCCAGACCTTCTGCTCAACCACCAGGGGAGGGCCGCCGGCGGGGTTCTGGAAGCTGGCGACCGCCACCTGGCCCTCGCCCATCGGCTGCAGGGGCCGCAGCGTCACGACATAGGTCGCCCGGGCGAGACGGTAGTTGAAGACGACGACCTTGCCGGAAACCTCGAACAGCTTGCCATCGCCGCCGGTGTCGCGGCAGGCGCCGAGCGCAACGGCGGCAGTGAGTGCTGCGCCGACAAGGATCGAGCGGAAGAAACCACTACGCATTCTTGACCTCATGAGCCGCCGTGCGGCGGCGGCGATAGTGACGGCTTGCTTTCTGGCGGTTGCCGCACACCGCCATGTCGCACCAGAGGCGGCTGGAATTGCGGCTTCTGTCGACGAACAGCCAGCTGCAATTGGGACAGATCCTGAGCCTGGCAACCGTGTCGTCGCGCAGCAGCGACAAGGCTGACACCGCCAGCGCCGCCTCAAAGGCGATCGGTGTCGCCGGATCGCCGAACGGCTTGCCCGGCGCGCCGATTTCATCTGGGCTGCGCTCAAGACCGCCGGCGCAAGCCTTGAGAAAGACAGCCAGATCGTTGGCGGCAAGCACACCTTTCGACACCGCGCCGCGAAACAGGCGGTCGGTCGTCTCACGGATCGAAAACACCACCGGCGCGATCCTGTTCGGCGACGGCGCTTCCAGCCGCCTGCCGCCAAGCTCGGCACCGCGAAAGCCGCTGGCGGCCTCGGCAAAGCGCGCGATCTCGGCCGGATCGGCAAACCGGTCGAAGGTTTTTTCGGGATCGTTGCGCAGCACCACGGTGTTGGCCGTGTCGAGCGCAAGCATGCCGCCGGTGAAGCGATGCGGGGTCCAGGATACCGTCATATCAGAAATCTAACCGATAAATCGCGTTTGACAAGTTAGATTCCACGATGCAAACCTTGGCCCGGGCGCGGCCTCCGCTGCCTTTTTGTTTGAGCATGTCGTCGCCCCAAAAACCGCTTTGCACTTTTGGGCGACATGCTCTGAGGTCTGTCTATGCTCTATTTCTTCCAGCAGGTGCTGAACGGGCTGCATTCAGGCGCGCTCTATGCGCTGCTCGCCTTTGGCTACGTGCTGACCAACGGCATCCTGCACCGGACCAATCTCGCCTATGGTGCACTGTTCGCCTTTTGCGGCCAGACGATGATCCTGACCGTGGCCTTCGGTTATCAGGTATTGTGGCTGACCTTGCTGGCGGCGGTGGTGCTCGGCGTCGTCACCGCTTTCCTCTATGCCGCGCTGATCAGCCATGTGCTATCGCGCAGCGTCTTCGAACCGCTGGCCGACCGAACGCCCAATGCGATCGTGGTGACGACCCTCGGCATCTTGCTGGTGCTGTCGGAAGCAAGCCGCATTGCCGCCGATACGCATGACTGGTGGCTGCCGCCGATGCTGGCGCAACCCATTGTTTTCGCTCAAGGTGCCAGCTTCAAGGCGACGCTGACGCTGATCCAGCTCATCGACTGCGCGATTGTCCTGACGGCAATCATCCTCGCCGCATGGGCGTTTGCCCGCTCGGGCTTCGGCCGCCGCTGGCGCGCCGTCTCCGACGATCCCCACGCGGCAGCCTTGTGCGGTGTGGATGTGCGCAAGGTGTTCCGGCAAGCGGTGCTGTTCAGCGGCTTCTGTGCCGCGCTGGCCGGCGTCATGGCCGGCCTCTACTACGGCAACATCAGCTTCGGCTCCGGCCTCGTCTATGGGCTGAAAATCCTCTTCGTCACCGCGGTGGGCGGCTATCTCTCGCCGCCGCGCGCGGCGCTCGGCGCGGCCGCCTTCGGCATGGCGGAGTCGTTATGGGCCGGCTATTTCCCGATCGAATGGCGCGATGGCTGGATGTATCTGTTCCTGGTGGCCGCGCTGGTGCTGATCGGTCCCGGCCGCGACCAGCAGAAGATCGCCTGATCGCCGCATCCGGCATCAGACTTTGGTTGCATGACGCAGCAGCCGGCCGGCACTTTATCCCCTGCCTCAAGTCACAACGGCGTTGATCGCGCCCCTGCCATGTTGACCCGCCGGACCACGCACGGCATACCGTTGTGCCACAGCGGCGCGACGGAAAATAAGGGGAGCCGGCGCGCCTTCGACACAAGGGAGGAATGCATGGCAGGGCTGCTCGCTCTATCCAGAACGATTGACCGTATGAACGAGTTCATCGGCAGATGGATATCGTGGCTGATCCTCCTGGCAATCCTGGTCAGCGCCGCCAATGCCGTCATCCGCAAGATGTTCGACATCTCGTCCAATGCCTGGCTGGAACTGCAGTGGTACCTGTTCGGCGCCGCCTTCATGCTGGCCTCCGCCTACACGCTGAAGCAGAACGACCACATCCGCATCGACATTGTCTACGGCATGTTCTCGCGCCGCGTGCAGCACTGGATCGACCTGCTCGGCCATCTGTTCTTCCTGATGCCGTTCGTGACGTTGATGGCGATCTATTTCGTGCCCTATGTATCGCTGTCGTTCCGCAGCGGCGAAATGTCGAACAATTCCGGCGGCCTGATCATCTGGCCGGCAAAGGCGATCCTGCTCGTCGGCTTCTTCCTGCTGGCGCTGCAAGGCATCTCCGAGATCATCAAGAAGATCGCCATCATGCGCGGCGACATGGACGATCCCAATCCGTTCATATCGGCGCATGAGCAGGCTGAACTCGAGGCGAAAGCCCTTGCCGAAGAAGCCAAGGCGCTCGCCCAGGAGGCGCGCCCATGATCGAGTTCATCGCCCAGAACATGGCGCCAATCATGTTCGCCTCGCTGGTCATTTTCCTGCTGATCGGCTACCCCGTCGCTTTCTCGCTCGCCGCAAACGGCCTGATGTTCTTCTTCATCGGCGTCCTGCTGTCGCCCTATTCGGGCGGCTCGATCAATCTGGCCTGGCCGCTGCTGCACGCGCTGCCCGACAATTTCTACGGCAGCCGGGTGATGTCGAACGACACGCTGTTGGCCATTCCGTTCTTCACCTTCATGGGCATCGTTCTCGAGCGATCCGGCATGGCCGAGGATCTGCTCGACACGATCGGCCAGCTGTTCGGGCCGATCCGCGGCGGTCTCGCCTATGCGGTGATCTTCGTCGGCGCGCTGCTGGCCGCAACCACCGGCGTGGTGGCGGCGTCCGTCATCGCCATGGGGCTGATCTCGCTGCCGATCATGCTGCGCTATGGCTATGACCGACGGCTGGCATCGGGCGTGATTGCGGCATCCGGCACGCTGGCGCAGATCATCCCGCCCTCGCTGGTGCTGATCGTGCTCGCCGACCAGCTCGGCCGCTCGGTCGGCGACATGTATGCCGGCGCGCTGATCCCGGGCCTGGTCCTGACCGGCCTTTACACGCTCTACATCCTGATCATGTCGATCGTCCGGCCGAACTCCATGCCGGCGCTGCCGCTGGCGGCCCGCACCCTCGGCCACGGCGTGCTGTCGCTGTTGGCGGCGCTGCTGGTGACAACAGCGGTCTCCTACGCTGCCTACCGCTATCTCGCGCCGGCGCATGGCGACAATGCCGACATCCTCGGCGCCAGCGTTGGCGTGATCCTGATCTACATTGTGGCAATCGCCGACAAGGGCCTGAACATCAACATGATGTCCAGGCTGGCGCAGCAGGTGATCATCGTTTTGATCCCGCCTCTGGCGCTGATCTTCCTGGTGCTGGGCACCATCTTTCTCGGCATCGCCACCCCGACGGAGGGCGGCGCCATGGGCGCGGTTGGCGCCCTTGCTATGGCCGCGATGAAGGGGCGGCTGTCGCTGGATGTCATCAAGCAGGCGCTCGCCTCGACGACGCGGCTGTCCTCCTTCGTGCTGTTCATCCTGATCGGCGCGCGGGTGTTCTCGCTGACCTTCTACGGTGTCAACGGCCACGTCTGGGTCGAGCATTTGCTGACGTCGCTGCCGGGCGGCGAGGTCGGCTTCCTGATCGGCGTCAACATCCTGGTCTTCGTGCTCGCCTTCTTCCTCGACTTCTTCGAGCTCGCCTTCATCATCGTGCCGCTGCTGGCGCCGGCCGCCGACAAGCTCGGCATCGACCTGATCTGGTTCGGCGTGCTGCTCGGCGTCAACATGCAGACCTCCTTCATGCACCCGCCTTTCGGCTTTGCATTGTTCTACCTGCGCTCTGTCGCCGCCCGCGTGCCCTATCTCGATCGCCTCACCGGCAAGCAGATCGCGCCGGTAACCACCGGCCAGATCTATTGGGGCGCGGTGCCCTTCGTCTGTATCCAGGTGATCATGATCGGGCTGACCATCACCTTCCCGCAAATGGTCATGCGCTACAAGGGTGCGGCCGTCGATCCGGGTACGATCGAGCTCAAGTTGCCGGACATGCCAGGTCTGGCGCCTCTCGGCACACCACCGCCAGCCGATGGCGGCGCATCACCCGCGGCGCCACCGTCGAACGATTTGTCGCAGCCGCCGAACTTCGGCGAGACGCCGCCCGCCAAGCCGGCGGCGCCGGCAACCGACCTGTCGCAGCCGCCGAATTTCAACTGATGGCTAGAGCGTTTCGCTGTTTAGCGGAAACGGCGAAACGCTCTATCTCTTTGTTTTGACGCAATTCCGGACGGAAAACCGACTAGACTTTCCTGGAATTGCTCTGAGTGAGGACGTCATGAGAGCTGTGCGCTTGGAAGCCGTGGGCAGCATTGCGGTGCGGGAAGTGGACAAGCCCGTTGCGGGGCCGCAGGATGTCTTGGTGCGGATCGAAGCCTGCGGCGTTTGCGGCACCGACCGTCATCTCCTCCACGGCGAGTTTCCATCCAGCCCGCCGGTTACACTTGGTCACGAATTCTGCGGCATCGTCGAGGCTGTCGGAGAAGCGGTTTCGGGCATCGCCCTGGGCGACCGCGTCACCGGCGATCCCAACATCTCCTGCGGGCGCTGCAGCCATTGCCGGGCCGGCCGCGTCAATTTGTGCAGCAATCTCAGGGCCATCGGCATCCATCGCGACGGCGGCTTCGCCGACTATGTCGTGATGCCGCAGAGCCAGGCCTTTCTTCTGCCTGCGAACCTGAAGCCAACGCATGGCGCCTTCTGCGAGCCGCTGGCGTGTTGCCTGCATGCTGTTGACCTCGCCGGCATCAGGCCCGGCGCTTCTGTGGTGGTGCTCGGCGGCGGTGTCATCGGCCTGCTTACCGTGCAATTGGTCAGGCTCGCAGGAGCGTCGACAATCATCCTGTCGACGCGGCAGGCCTCCCGCCGGGTGCTCGCCGAAGAACTCGGTGCAACGGCGACGGTCGACCCAAGTACCGTTGACCCGATCGAGGCCATCGCCGGGCCAGCCGGCCTTGTGCCCGGTGGGGTCGATGTGGTGCTCGAATGCGCCGGCGTCCCCGATACCGTCGAACAATCGATGCGGCTGGCGAAGTCGGGCGGCACGGTGGTGATTGTCGGCGTGATGCCGCAAGGCATGAAGGTGCCCTTCGAACCGTTCGACCTCCTGTTTCGCGAACTGAAGGTTCTTGGCTCGTTCATCAACCCCTTCACCCACAGGCGGGCGGCGGACCTTGTCGCGTCCGGGGCAATCGAGATCGACAAGCTCATCTCAAGGCAGGTCGGCCTGGAGGAAGCCCCTTCGGTGATCGCCAACCCGGCCGCCCCCGGCGAGATCAAGGTGCTGGTGGTGCCGGGCAAAGGCTGAAGGTGCGGCCCTCCATGCTGCAACGTTGGTGGCGAAGCCATCGATGACAGCGCCCCTCTCCCCGTCACTATACGGGGAGAGGATGCCGGCAGGCAGGTGAGGGGCAGCGTAAACGATTGGAAAGATAAGGTATAATTTCGGGGCGCCTAACCCAGCCCAGGGCGATCAATCGTCGAAGCCTGCGCCGCCCCTCATCCCCCTGCCGGGACCTTCTCCCCGTATAGCGACGGGGAGAAGGGGCTAATCCCCGCCTACAGCTTGCCGTTGCGCTGCTGGACCATCATGAAGGTGTCGTAATTGTACTCGGCCACCTGGGCCCAGAGATAGTGCTCCTTGCGGAAGCCCTTGATCGAGTCCCAGATCTTCTTGAACGGTGCGTTGCTGGCTTCCATTTCGGCGTAGACTTCATTGGCCTTCTCGAAACAGGCGGCCATGATGTCCTGGCTGAACGGTCTGAGCTTGGCGCCGCCGGCCACCAGCCGCTTCACCGCCGCAGGATTGAGATGGTCGTATTTCTGCAGCATGTTGGCGTCCGCCGCTTGCGCGGCGGTGTGCACCAGCGACTTGTAGGCAGGCGAAAGCTCTTCGTATTTCGCCTTGTTGAACAAGAGATGGACGGTCGGTCCACCTTCCCACCAGCCGGGATAGTAGTAATACGGCGCGACCTTGTAGAAGCCGAGCTTCTCGTCGTCATAGGGGCCGACCCATTCGGCGGCGTCGATCGTGCCCTTTTCCAGCGCCGGATAGATGTCGCCGCCGGCGATCTGTTGCGGCACGACGCCGAGCTTCGAGACAACTTTGCCGGCAAAGCCGCCAATGCGCATCTTGAGGCCGGACAGGTCGGCGACGGTGTTGATCTCCTTGCGGAACCAGCCGCCCATCTGCACGCCGGTATTGCCGCCGGGCAGGCCGAAAAGACCTTGCGTGGCGAGGAACTCGTTGAACAGGTCGATGCCGCCGCCATGGTAATGCCAGGCGTTCATGCCGCGTGCATTGAGCGAGAACGGCACCGCCGCGCCGAGCGCCCATGTCGGGTCCTTGCCCCAGTAATAGTATGACACCGTGTGGCAGGCCTCGACGGTGCCGGCAGTGGTGGCGTCGGCGGCCTGCAGGCCGGGCACCAGTTCGCCGGAGGCAAAGACCTGGACCTGGAAATTGCCGTCGGTCGCCTCCGACAGCATCTTGGAGAAGACTTCCGCGCCGCCATAGATCGTGTCGAGCGATTTCGGGAAGGATGACGCCAGCCGCCACGTCACTTTCGGATTGGACTGGGCGATTGCCGGCGCGGCAAGCGTGGCGGCAGCCGCCGCGGCGCCCACGCCGGTGACCCCTGCCTTGCGGATGAATGAACGACGATCCATGCAGTTCCTCCCTATTGGACCAACAAACCGATATCAGGACATCTCCTCACGCCCCGGTATCGATTTGCCCGAAACAATACACGGGCAAGGGGTCGAGTCCAGCGTGGCAGCGGGATTTGACGGCGGCACCAGCGACAAATCCGCAGGCTTGGCGCCCGGCCTGCAACTATAGTCTAACGTTTATGGCGTGGCCCATGCGAGACAACGAAACTTGCCATGGAAAAGCGCCTTCGGATCGCCTATTTTGCAGGCACAATAGCTAATTGCTTCGCGCCAAAAGGGAATCCGGACCCAAAATGCACCAGCCGCTCGTCGCCATCTCGACCGACGTCCGTCAGTTCGACAACTACACCTGGCATGCCGCCCCGCAGCAATATATCGAGGCGGCACTTTCCGGCGCCGGCGTGTTCCCGCTGCTCGTGCCGTCCTTCGGCGACCGGCTCGACTTCGACGAATTGCTGTCGTCGGTCGACGGCGTCATGGTCACCGGCTCGAAGTCCAACGTGCATCCCTCGCTCTATGGCGGCGACGCCGGCGAGGTCAACGGCCCGTACGATCCGGCGCGCGATTCCACCACGCTGCCGCTGATCCGCAAGGCGATCGAGCGCGGCGTGCCGCTGCTCGCCATCTGCCGCGGCATCCAGGAGTTGAACGTGGCGCTGGGCGGCACGCTCGGCACCGAGATCCAGGAGCGCGAGGGTTCGTTCGATCACCGCGCGCCGGTGAGCGACAACCAGGACGAACGTTTCGCCATTCACCAGACCGTTTCGATCAAGCCCGGCAGTTGCCTGGCCGGCGTGTTCGGCGCCGGCGACATCAAGGTCAATTCGCTGCATCGCCAGGCGATCGACCGGCTCGGCTCAAAGCTGCAGGTCGAGGCGGTCGCTGGTGACGGCACGGTCGAGGCGGTGTCGGTGAAGGACGCCCGCGCCTTTGCCGTGGGCGTGCAGTGGCACCCCGAATATTGGGTCAAGTCGGACAGCAACTCGGCCAAGATTTTTCGCGCTTTTGGCGATGCGGTGCGCCTGCATGCGGCGGCGAAAGCCGGCGCGCGGGCAGCGGCCGAATAATAGATCGTATCAGTTGCCGGATTGATCTGGACTGTCGGTTGTCGCCAACGACAGCAGCGGCGCGGCCGGAGCGTAGGATTCGTAACCGTCGCCGTCGGCAACCGAGAAGGTGACGATCGGGTCGATGCCGTCGGCGCTGAAAGCCACCGTGCCGTCCTGCTCCTCGCGCCAGAACTTCGCCCGCTCGATGCCGGGCAGCAGCCGGCGGCAATTCGGCGCCACCGTCAACAGCGACAGGCCATCGTTGATCGCGGCGCCGCGGGTGACAGCGCAGTCGCCTTCGTCGCCATTGGCGACCAGCCTGAAGCTGGTGGATCGGGTGACCTCACCGGCAGCGCTTTGGCCAGCGCCACCGTGAAACAGCTGAACGCCGCCGAACAGCGCGGCGGCGGCGACCAATACGGAAAGTGTCTTCATTCTGGTACTCATCCACGCATACCCTGGATGAATAATCATTTCGAAGGGTTAAGCTGACGTTAATAAATGTGGCCGTAGCGCCCCGGCGTTAACCGGATGCCTTCACATTCGCCGTCTCCGGCACCGGCGTCAGTGGCCGGCGCTCGCTGAACCAGGATACCAGATTGTCGACGCACAGGTCCGCCATGGCGCGGCGCGTGTGGTGCGAGGCCGAACCGACATGCGGCAACAGCGAGGTATTGGGCGCCTCCAGCAAGGCCTTGGGCACATTCGGTTCGTCGGCAAAGACGTCGAGCCCGGCGGCGGCGATGGTGCCGTTGGCAAGGGCTGCCGCAAGAGCCGGCTCATCGACCGTGCTGCCGCGGCCGATGTTGACGAACACGCCATTGGCGCCAAGCGCCGCCAGGATTTCGGCATTGACCGCCTTTTCGGTGGAAGCGCCGCCCGGCACCACGGAAATCAGCGTATCGACCGCTTCGGCAAGGCCTTTCAGCGTCGGGTGGTACTGGTAGGCGAGACCTTCGACCTTGCGCCGGTTGTGGTAGGCGACCGGCAGCCCGAACGCTTCCAGCCGGCGTGCAATGGCTAGGCCGATGCGGCCCATGCCGAAAATGCCGACATGACGGCCGCGCAAGGTCAGCCGGCTCAGCGGATAGTTGCCCTTCTTCACCCAACTGCCGTCGCGCAGCCATTTCTCGGCCGGGTACAATTCACGCACGGTGTTAAGCAGAAGGCCGATCGTGGTGTCGGCGACCTCTTCGGTCAGAACATCGGGCGTGTTGGTGACCATGATGTTTTTCTTGGCCGCGTGAACGGCATCCACCGAATCGTAGCCGACGCCGAAGGAGGCGATGAGTTCGAGCTTGGGCAAAGCATCCATCAATGCTGCATTGACGCCGGCGAAGGAGGCAATGGCGCGCACGTCACGGCGCATTTCGTCGGTGACAAGTGCGGGATCGGCGCGTTCGATCTTGACCCGTCTGAAGGTGCGGTCGATGCGCTCGACCGCATGGTCGTTGAAATGCCCCGGCACCAGAACGGCGACGGAGTTCAATTGTTCGGCCTTGGTCATACACGCTCCACCGGCTTGCCGGTCGACTGGCGCACATGCAGTTCCGGCTTGATCAGTTCCTGCGACGGCCGTACCGCCTGTCCGTTCAACTTGTCGAGCAGCGCGCTGGCGGCGCGGCGGCCGACCTCGCGCTGGCCGTTCCAGACGGTGGTGAGTGCCGGTGTCGCGATTGCCGCCTCCTCGAGATCGTCATAGCCGGTGACCGAGATATCGGCGCCCGGCACCAGGCCGGCGCGGGCAATGCCGTTCATCAGCCCTATGGCGACGAGATCATTCCAGCAGCAGGCGGCGGTTGGCTTGTCTTTGAGCGCCAGAAACTGTCCAGCCGCCTCGAATCCGCCCTGCTTGGTGCGCGGCCCGGCAATGCGCCAGGACGGCCTGACTTCCAGCCCGGCGGCCTCCATGGCGTTGAGGTAGCCCTGGTAGCGGTCGCGTCCGGTCGAGGTCTGGTCGGTGCCGCCGATCATGGCGATGCGCTTGTGGCCGAGCGAGATCAAATGATTGGTGGCAAGCGCGGTACCATAGGCATCGTCGCCGCGGAACACCGGCACGTCGGCGCCTTCGACGGTGCGCGCGATCAGCACCGCAGGCAGGCCGTTTTCCTCGGCCATGACGATGTCGGAGGCAGGCGTGCCGATGGCCGGCGACATGATGACACCGTCGGCGCCGAGCTGCAGCAGCGTGTCGATGAAGGTGCGCTGCTTTTCCAGCTGGTCGTAATGGTTGGACAGGATGAAGGTCTGTCGGCTGCGGTCAAGCTCGCTCTCGATCGAGCGCAGGATCTCGGCAAAGAACGGGTTCATGATGTCATGCACAACGACGCCGACAATACCCGAACGCGAGGTGCGCAACGAGGCAGCGCGGCGGTTGTAGATATAGCCGATGGCGCGGGCATGTTCCTTGATGCGATCGCGCGTGGCGCCGGCGACCAGCGGGCTGTCGCGCAATGCGAGGGAGACCGTGGCCGTGGACACGCCAAGCGCATCCGCGATCGTCGAAAGCTTGATCTTCTGTGCCAGCCCTTCGCTCCCCGAGTTTTTTAAATTTTTTAAATGCGGCGTTATGCCATCGGATTCGGAGCAAATCAAAGTTTTTTCGCCAGCGCCTCCGCCTCGACGTCGACAGTCGTGCGATTGCGCAGCCGCAGACGGTGCTCGCGATGGATGATATAGAGGCCGCTGGCGACGATGATGGCGGCACCCACCAGCGTCCAGCGGTCGGGGAACTGGTGGAAGATGATCCAGCCGGACAGGATCATCCAGACCATCTGCGAATAGGGGTACGGGGCGAGCGCCGTGGTGGTCGCCAGGCGGTAGGCCTGCACCAGCATCCAGTGGCCGCCGGCGCCGAACACGCCCAGCATCGCCAGAATGAACCAGTGCCAGCCATCCTGCGGTAGCGAATGCGAGAACGGCAGCATGGGTAAAAGCAGCACGGCTGGCGCCAGCGCCGAAAACAGGATCAGGCTCTCCGAGCTTTCGCTGGCCGACATGCGCCGCGTCATGATGACGTAAAAGCTGTTCGACAGCATGGAGCCGAGCGCGAAGAGATGCCCGACGCCGAACACGCCGACGCCCGGCCTTGTGATGACGAGCACGCCGACAAAGCCCGACAGGATCGCCAGCCAGCGCCGCCACCCCGCCCATTCGCCAAGCAGCGGTCCGGCAAGGGCGGTGATCACCATCGGGCCAAAGAAGTAGATCGAGGTGGTCTCGGCCAGTTGCAGCGTCTTGAGCGCCATGACGTTGCACATGGTCGAGCCGAACAGCAGCCCGCCGCGCAGGATATGGGCCGACAGATTGTTGGCGCGGAAGCGCGACGGCTCGCGCCAACCGCGCAGAAAGACGCCGACAAGCAGGACATGGACGGTGAAGCGCGCCCAGGCGACGATCAGGGCCGAGACGCCGGCCAGCACCAGATATTTGCTCGACGTGTCGAGGAAGGTGAAAAACACATAGGTCGAAAGCATGAACAGCATCGCCGCGGGCGGCGTTGCGCTTTCGTCTGATTTTGCGGGAAGTTTCAATGTCAGGCCGGGCAGGGAGGATAGAAGCCTACCTTTGCGGCAATCGCCTGTGCCCGGCAAGCCAAAAGCGACTGGCACAACAGGCACGGCGCACAGGCTCAGCGCACTGCACCCCAACTGCCTACGAATTAGGCATGCATGCGGGCGCCCTTGGTGATCTTGTCGACGAGTTTCTTGTCGGCACGCAACCCTATGCCGACGATCCTTGTGTCCTCCGGGGCGAATTCGGCAAAGACGGCGCGGTTGGCCGCATCAAAGCCGGTGGCAAACATCTCTTCGACATAGGCTGACGTCGTCACGCCGCGTTCCAGCGCCCTCCGGTGGATGGCATTGAGCGTCGACCCATCGGCCGAAAGCACGATGACCGGCTGGATCGACAGCGGATTGTAGAGATTGCCGGCGCGGTCGCGATAGGGTTCGCCGATGATCTCAGGGAATTGCGCGACGATGCCGCTGGTCAGGAACGCGGTGACGTTGAGCTTCTGCCAGCCCGCGAGATCGTCCCTCAGCACGATTGCAAATTTTGTATCGAACACCAAAATGAGGACTCCGGAAGTTGGCCCGCAAAGGGCAGGATAGGCGATGGCGCAGGGTCTAAACGGTGAGGCGGCACAAGGTCTTGAACGTTCGTGCGCGGATGAGGACCGGATCGTTTCAGCGCCGGGCAGCACCGGCATCGAGCGCATTGAGGCGCATTTCCATGGCAACGCCTTCGACCTGCACCGCCACGACACGCTTGCCGTCGGCGTGACGCTTTCCGGTGTGCAGCGCTTCCACTATCGCGGCGTCGTGAACCATAGCCTGCCCGGCCAGGTGATCGTGCTGCATCCCGACGAAATGCACGATGGTGGCGCCGGTACCGAGGATGGCTTGCGCTACCGGATCCTCTACCTGGAGCCGTCGCTGCTGCTCGACTGCCTCGACGGCGCGCCGCTGCCTTTCGTCGGGGATGCGGTGGTGAGCGACGCTGCCTTGCGCGGCACGTTGCTGTCGGCTTTGGCGCCGCTCGACGAAGAACTGGACGAGCTGTTCGTCGCCGATTTCGTTGCGGAGCTGGCGCAGCATCTCAGGCGTCATGCCGGACAGTCGGCAAAGCCGATGGGAAAGACGGCCTGGCGCGCCGCGGCACTGGCGCGCGACTACCTCGAGGAGAATGCCGAGCGGTCCGTCCGTTCCGACGAGCTGGAGGCTGTCACCGGGCTCGACCGCTATGCGCTGTCACGCCACTTCCGCGCGACCTATTCCACCAGCCCGCATCGTTTCCTGCTGATGCGCCGGCTGCAAAAGGCAAGGCGTATGATCGAGATGGGCGAGCCGCTGGCCGAGATCGCCGTTGGCGCCGGGTTCAGCGACCAGAGCCATTTCAACAGACATTTCAAGAAAGCATTCGGCCTGACGCCCGGCCGCTGGTCGACCCTGGTGCGCGGGCCTTCGGTGGCCGCCTAGATCTCAAAAAGCCGGTAGATGTGCCGATCAGTCGTCGATGTCGCCGTCGTCGTCGACGAGCACCAGTTCCTCGTTCGACAGATTGGCTTCGATGCGGGCGAGCAGCTTGAACAGCGTCTTCTGTTCTTTCTTGTCGAGGCCTTTCAACGCCTGCTTTTCCGTCTTCTTCACCGATTTCTCGATGGCGTGGATGATTTCGCGGCCGGTGTCGGTGAGGAAGATATGCGCCTGGCGGGCATCCGCAGAAGAGGCTCGCTTTTCCAGAAAACCCTGCGCCTGCAAGCGGTTGATGGTCTTGGTGATGGTCGGCGGGCGCACGCCGAGGCGGCCGGCGAGATTGCCGGGCGTCTGGCCGTCCTCGCGGTCGAGCGTCAGCATGATCTGGTCCTGGCCGGCATAAAAGCCGTGCGCCAGAAGCCGCGCCGCCAGCGCGGTTCTTGCCAGCCTTGCCGCCGAATGCAGCCGGCTCATCGTTGCAGTCTTGTCCGCCTTGGCCATGGTGATCCCTCTTCGGCCGTACCGGTGCGTGCAGCATAGACGCAGCCGGCCGGTTGGCAATCGACGATCAAAAAGATTCCGGCTTTCGAAACAGCTTTGCCGGCAAGCATTTGTGGTGCCCACCGTGGTGATGCCAGATGTTTATTTCAGTTAGATGACAAACGAGTTTCCACCAAGGCGATTGCAGTGGGTTGAGACGGCGCGGCTCTGCACAGGTCAACGAAGAGGCGTTCAGGCGACGCGCTGGATGGTCGGCATCCCTACCACACCGCCTGTTCGGGGGAGGTTTCGGTCGACCCACCCGCTCCGTCACCCTCTGGGTCAAACGCCCAGGCGGTTTGCCCCGTGCAAAAACCCGGCACACATCCTATATCAGGCCGACAATCCCTTCTTGCGGCCCGGAATTTCGCGGCCCAGTCATTCGAGGCAAGACATGAGCGATGCACAGACGACGCAGATCCCCGTGACCGTTCTCACCGGCTATCTCGGCGCCGGCAAGACGACCCTGCTCAACCGCATCCTGTCGGAAAACCACGGCAAGCGTTACGCTGTCATCGTCAATGAATTCGGCGAGATCGGCATCGACAACGAGTTGATCGTGGAATCCGACGAGGAAATCTACGAAATGAACAATGGCTGCGTCTGCTGCACGGTGCGCGGCGACCTGATCCGCGTCGTCGAAGGCCTGATGCGCCGCCCCGGCCGTTTCGACGCTATCGTCGTCGAGACCACCGGGCTCGCCGACCCGGTGCCGGTGGCGCAGACCTTCTTCATGGACGACGACGTGCGCTCCAAGACCAAGCTCGACGCAGTGGTGGCGCTGGTCGACGCCAAGCATCTGCCGCTCAGGCTGAAGGATTCCAGGGAAGCCGAGGACCAGATCGCCTTCGCCGATGTCGTGGTGCTCAACAAGACCGATCTGGTCACGCCCGAAGAACTTGCCAAGGTCGAAGCGACCATCCGCGCCATCAACCCGGCGGCCAGGATCCACCGAACCACGCGCGCCGGCGTGGCGCTGTCCGAGGTGCTCGACCGCGGCGCCTTCGACCTGTCGCGCGCGCTGGAGAACGACCCGCATTTCCTCGAAGCGCACGATCATGACCACGATCATGACCATGACCATCACGATCATGACGGCCACGATCATCACCATCACCACGATCACGCGCATCCCTCCGACATCCATGACGTGACGGTGCAGTCGGTGTCGCTGCGCGGCGGCGAGATGGACCCGAAGAAATTCTTCCCCTGGATCGAGAAGATCACCCAGATGGAAGGCCCCAACATCCTGCGGCTGAAGGGCATCATCGCGCTCAAGGGCGACGACGAGCGCTATGTCATCCAGGGCGTGCACATGATCATCGAAGGCGACCACCAGCGCGCCTGGAAGGATGGCGAAAAGCACGAGAGCCGGCTGGTGTTCATCGGCAGGGAACTCGACGCCGAGCGGCTGAAGAAGAGTTTTGACGCCTGCCAGGCGGCCTAAACATTGGCTAAGGACAGTGCGCCTTCCAGTTCTCACCGTTGGCGCCGCCCCTCATCCGCCTGCCGGCACCTTCTCCCCGTATAGTGACGGGGAGAAGGGGACTGGCCGCAATGCCGACGCCTATTTTGCAACGCTGGCGATAGGCGAAACCATCGGCGACAGCGTCTTTCTCCCCGTCATTATACGGGGAGAAATGTCCGGTAGGACAATGAGGGGCAGCGCCATCATTGGCGACTAGAGACAGGCAATTGTTCCGACATCGCGACCTCATGGTTGCCGGACGTGCAAACGTCGAGTAAGCCGCCCTCTGCACTTTCATTGAACAAAGATAGCCATGCCCACAGTTGCCCCGCTTGATCTCGATGGCCATTGCCTTGCCGCCGTCTTCCTCGACAATGTGCCGCATTTTGCGCTGGCCGATGGCGCCGTTCATCGGCTCGACAATGGCCACAAGACGGCGCAGGCCAATGACGGGCTGCTCTCAACCTTCCACGATGCCGCCAATGACCGGCTGATCACCGGCGGCGAGGACGGCAGGGTGTTTTCCGTCACCGCCGGCGGCAATGTCGGCGAACTGGCGAGCGCCGGCAAGAAATGGATCACCAGTGTTTCCGCTGGGCCGCAGGGCGCGATTGCCTATGCCACGGGCAAGACCGCTTTTGTGCGCTTTGGCGATGGCAGGACCAAAGAATTCTCACATCCGCGTTCGGTCGAGGGGCTAGCCTTCTCGCCCAAGGGCATGCGCTTCGGCGTCGCCCGCTACAATGGCGCGACGCTGCATTTCCCGGCCGCCGAGGGCAAGCCGGTGGAACTCGAATGGGCCGGCGCCCATACCGGTATCACCTTTTCGCCCGATGGCGCCTTCCTGGTCACCACCATGCAGGAAAACGCGCTGCATGGCTGGAAGCTTGCCGACGGCAAGCACATGCGCATGACCGGCTATCCCGGCAAGGTCAAAAGCCTGTCGTGGAGCGTGAAGGGCAAATGGCTGGCGAGCTCTGGCGCGCCGGCGGCAATCGTTTGGCCGTTTTCGGGCAAGGACGGCCCGATGGGCAAGGCGCCGCTGGGGCTCGGCACGCGCGGCAACGCCATGGTGACATCGGTCGCCTGCCATCCAAGCCAGGATGTCGTGGCCGTCGGCTATGATGACGGCATGGTGATGGCGGTGCGCTTTGCCGATGCCAGGGAGGTGCTGCTGCGCCGCCCCGGCAAGGGCGCCATTACATCGATGATGTGGGACAAGGAAGAGCGCCGCGTCGCTTTCGGCAGCGCTGCCGGCGACTGCGGCGTCATCGATATCTCAGCCTAACCTACTCGGCCCCGCACGAGACCTTGCCGGTGACTTCAACCGGCTTGCCATCCTGGTCCTTGTCCGCCGCGGCATCATAGATGGCGAGCGTATAGCCCCCGTCATAGACGCCTTCGTCAGTGGTCTTGGTCAGGATCGTCAGTTCGACCGAGTTGATGTGCTGCGCGACCTCATGCTCGTTGTAAATGTTCAGCCGCAATTCCTTGTCGTCCAGCCAGTACTGGGTCAGGTTGGAATCCTCGAACACGGTCTTGCGCAGGCTGTCGCCCTCGGGACGGCCGAGAATTTCGAGATCGCCACGAAAGTTGAAGGTCGGACCGCCCATGCCCCGGGTGACACCGGCTTCGACCTCGAATTTTGCTGCCTTGTCATCGGCGGAGCACCAGATGCCACCGCTCGCAAAGGCCGCGCCAGTCGACAGAAGCAACGTCGCCGAACAGATGATCGCTCGCATTTTCTCCCCCCAGAACCAAATGCCTAAGCGTATTGGCACCGGGCTTGGCCTCAAGGTCAAGCGCCAGCCCAATGCCGCTGAACCAATACAGGGCAGCCCGGCGGCCAATTGCGGTTTGAGATGGCGATTGGCTAGAGTGCTGGCCCAGAGGGGATTTTCATGCATTCAACTGACCATTCCAGCACATCGATCGGCGGCATCAGCCGTGACCGCATCGCCAGGCTGCGCGAGAGCGAGGCCGAAGCCTTCCGTAAGGCGCGGCCGAGATCGGCGGCCAAAGCCGGCAACGGCCTGCCCGGCTTCTTCGGCGGCGTGCCGATGCACTGGATGAACGACTGGCCGACGCCGTTCCCGATCCTGGTCGACAGCGCCAGGGGCGCCACCATCACCGACATAGACGGCAACAAGCTCGACGATTTCTGCCTCGGCGACACTGGCTCCATGTTCGGCCACTCGCCGCCGCCGGTGGCGCGCGCCATCCGTCGCCAGGCCGGACGCGGCCTGACCTATATGCTGCCGTCGGAGGATGCGCTGGCCATCGGGCAGCTGTTGCAAGAGCGCTTCGGCCTGCCGTTCTGGCAAATCGCCACCACAGCCACCGACGCCAACCGCTTTGCGCTGCGCGTGGCCCGCGCCGTGACGGGCCGCGAAAAAATACTGGTCTTCAACGGCTGCTATCACGGCTCGGTCGACGAGACGATGGTGCGGCTGGTCGACGGCAAAGCTGTAAACCGGCCGGGACTGGCGGGCGAATTCCGCGACCTGACCAGGACCGCGAAGGTTATCGAATTCAACGATGTCGCCGCACTGGAAGCGGCGCTCAAGGACAAAGACGTGGCCTGTGTCATCACCGAGCCGGTGCTGACCAATTCCTGCATGGTGCTGCCCGATCCGGGTTTCCACCGTGCCTTGCGCGAACTGACGCGCGCGGCCGGAACGCTGCTTCTGATCGACGAGACCCACACAATCTCCACCGGCCCCGGCGGCTACACCAGGAAATATGGGCTGGATCCCGACCTGTTCGTGCTGGGCAAGCCGATCGCCGGCGGCGTGCCGGCGAGTGTGTGGGGCATGAGCGAGGGGCTCGCCAACCGCTACGCCGACTACAACAGAACCAAGCAACCCGGATATTCCGGTATGGGCACGACGCTATCGGCCAATCCTTTGCAATTCGCGGCCATGCGCGCGACGCTGGAAGAAGTGATGACGCAGGAAAATTATGACCGGATGGACCGCCTGGCGCTCCGGCTCGACGCCGGGCTGACCGGGGTCATCGACCGCCACAACCTGCCCTGGCATGTCGCCCGCGTCGGCGCTCGCGTCGAGTTCATCTGCGCGCCCGGTCCGCTGCGCAATGGCGCCGAGGCCGAGACTGCGCATGCGCCGGAGCTTGAAGCGGCTGTTCACGTCGCGCTGGTCAACCAGGGCGTGCTGATCGCACCCTTCCACAACATGATGCTAATCTCGCCGGCCACCACCGGCGCCCAGGTCAACCGGCTGATCACCGCCTTCGCCACGGTTGCGGCAAGGCTGACGGCATGAGACAAGCGACTGAACGGGCAGCTAACGAACGGGCCGCCAAGCCAACCTTGAGTACAGCAATCATGACTTCACCTTCGGGCTCGACGCCCGCCGAGGCGCAAGCCTTTCTCGACGCCCATCCTGAAATCGAGGCTTTTGACATCGTCTTGACCGACGCCAATGGGGTCGGTCGCGGCAAGATTGTGCGTCGGCATGAGCTGAAAAGCATTTATGAGGGCGGCCGCCACATGCCGATCTCGATCCTCGGCCTCGACATCACCGGCGAGGATGTGCACGAGACCGGACTGATCTGGACGACCGGCGACGGCGACCTCAGGGCATGGCCGATCCCCGGCACGCTGGTGCCGCTCTATGGCACCAGCCCGCCCCGCGGCCAGCTGCTGATGGCGATGTACCATCTCGACGGGAAGCCTATGTCGTCGGACCCGCGGCTGGCGCTGGCCAGGCAGGTCGACATATTGGCCGCAAAGGGCCTCTATCCCGCCGGCGCCTTCGAACTCGAATTTTTCCTGCTTGCCAATGAGCGCGATGCCGACGGCAAGGTGAAGCCGGCCGACGCCGTGCTCGACGGCCGCCGCTCGGCCAAGACGGAGGTCTATTCCGTCGACCATCTGCACGGCATGGAGCCGCTTTTTTCCGACATCTATGCCGCGGCCAAGGCGCAAGGCATTCCGGCCGAAACGGTGATTTCCGAATATGCGCCCGGCCAGTACGAACTGACGCTGAACTACCGCAAGGATGTGATGCGAGCGGCCGACGATCTCGTCATGCTGAAGCGGCTGGTGCGGGCGCAGGCGCGTCGGCACGGCGTCACCGCCTGCTTCATGGCCAAGCCGATCGAAAAATACGCCGGCTCCGGCATGCATTTCCATGTCTCGCTGCAGGACAAGGCCGGCCGGAACGTCTTTGCCGAGGCCGGCGGCGAGAGCTGGTCGCTGCCGCTGCTGCAGGGGCTCGGCGGCCTGATCCAGACCATGGCCGAATCGATGCTCGTGTTTGCGCCGCACGCCAATTCCTGGCGGCGCTTCGTCTCGCAATCCTATGCGCCGGTGGCGCCGACCTGGGGCGTCAACAACCGTTCGGTGGCGCTGCGCGTTCCGGCCGGCGATGCGAAGAACCGGCGCATCGAACATCGGCCGTCGGGCGTCGACGCCAATCCCTACCTGATCGCCGCAACCGTTCTGGCCGGCATCATCAAGGGACTGGACGAAGGCCTCGACCCCGGCCCGGAGACCACCGGCAACGGCTATGAAGCCGCTGTCACGCGCACGACCATGCCGGTCGATTGGCGCGCCGCGATCGAGGCGGCGCGGGCGTCGAGCTTCCTGAAAGAGGCGCTGGGCGAGGACCTGCACCGCACCTTCGTGGCGATCAAGCAGTCCGAATATCTGCGCGTCGCCCGCACCGTCAGCGAGCTGGACTACCACCTCTACCTCCACGAAGTTTGACGGCCTGTTGAGCAGGCGGCGATCACTTTTTCGCCGCCTGCATCAAATGAGGTAGCGCTTAAGTCCGATAGAACATATCATGAACAGATGAGCGCACTTATCGTCCGTGAAAAGCTGGCAATCCTGTCCGACGCCGCCAAATACGACGCCTCTTGCGCCTCGTCGGGCTCGGCGAAAAAGGATTCGCTCAAATCCGGCGGCATCGGCTCCACCGAAGGCATGGGCATCTGCCATTCCTACGCGCCGGACGGGCGCTGCATTTCGCTCTTGAAAATCCTGCTCACCAATTTCTGCATCTACGATTGCAGCTATTGCATCAACCGCTCGTCCTCGAATGTGCGGCGCGCCCGCTTCAGCATCGACGAGGTGGTGAAGCTGACCATGGATTTCTACCGGCGCAACTACATCGAGGGCCTGTTCCTGTCCTCGGGCGTCATCCGCTCGCCCGACGAAACCATGGCCGAGATGGTCGAGGTGGCGCGGCGGCTGCGGCTGGAGGAAAAATTCTCCGGCTATATCCATCTGAAGACCATTCCGGAAAGCTCGGCCGAACTGGTCGAGCAGGCCGGGCTTTACGCAGACCGGCTGTCGATCAATGTCGAACTGCCGACGGATGAAGGCGTCAAAAAACTGGCGCCGGAGAAGAAGCCGGAGACGATCCGGCTGTCCATGGCCAGGCTGCGTCGCAAGATGGAGGAAAAGACCGAGCCGACACTGAGGACCAAGAAGCGCGAACGCTTTGCGCCGGCCGGTCAGTCGACACAGATGATCGTTGGCGCCGACAAGACATCCGACGATGGCATATTGCACACCAGCGCGCGGCTCTATGGCAGCTACCATCTGCGCCGTGTCTATTACTCGGCTTTCAGCCCGATCCCGGATTCATCATCGTCCTTGCCGCTGCAGAAGCCGCCGCTGATGCGCGAACACCGGCTCTATCAGGCCGACTGGCTGATGCGATTCTATGGCTTCTCGCAGCCGGAAATCCTGGCTGGAAGCAGTGACGGCATGCTCGACCTTGCCATCGACCCGAAGCTCGCCTGGGCGCTGCGCAACCGGGGCCGGTTTCCCGTCGACATCAACCGCGCCGACCGCGAAGCGCTGCTGCGCGTGCCCGGCCTCGGCACCAAGGTGGTGGCGAAGATCCTTGAAACCCGCCGCCACCGACGCATGCGGCTGGAAGATGTCGGACGGATCTGCCACTCGGTCGCCAAGCTGCGGCCGTTCATCATCGCCGAAGGCTGGTCGCCGGGCGGCCTCACCGACAAGGTTGGCCTGCGCGACACGATCGTGCGCTCTTGCGAACAACTGTCGCTGTTTTGACCATGCAGCCGGCTCAGCTCAGCCTTGCCAGATACAGCGTGCGGCTCTCCAGCGAGACTGATTTCGTCGGCTGGCGCGACGCCGCACGGCGGCTGGCGCTGAATGAGATCCGGCCCGAGGACGTCGCTTGGGGTGTCGCGGCGGACGGCAATCAAGCCGATTTACCTTCCGTGCCAGAGGGCGCACAACTCACCGTGCCGCGCGATTTCATCGCGCGTGCCGAAACCGCTTTCTGCCACTCCGACCCCGACCGATTTGCCTTTCTCTACCGGATGCTGTGGCGCCTGCGCACCGAGCCGAAACTGCTGGCGATCGCATCGGATCCCGACACCAGGCGGCTTGAAGCCATGGAAAAGGCGGTGCGGCGCGACAGCCACAAGATGCATGCCTTCGTCCGCTTCCGGAAGATCGGCCATGGCGACGAGGAGCGTTATGTCGCCTGGTTCGAGCCGGATCATTTCATTGTCGAGCGCAACGCGGATTTCTTTGTCAGGCGTTTTACGGGTATGCGCTGGACCATCCTGACGCCCTATGCCTCCGCCGACTGGGACGGCGAAAGGCTGGTCATCGGGCCGGGCGCCGCCAAGGCAGATGCACCGGCGCAAGACGACACCGAGGCGCTGTGGCTGACCTATTTCGAGAACATCTTCAACCCGGCGCGGCTCAAGGTGAAAGCCATGCAGAAGGAGATGCCGAAGAAATATTGGCGGAACCTTCCCGAGGCCTCGCTCATTCCAGATCTGATCGCAGGAGCGGACGAGGCCGCCAGGGATATGATTGCCAGAATGCCGACAACGCCAGCGCCGCACCACGCCAAGGTGCAGGCGAAACATTGGCCAAAGCGCGAGCCGGCCGAGGCGCCGGATGATGACGCCAGCATCATTTCCGAACTGCGCGAAGCCGCGAAAGGCTGCCGCCGCTGCCCGCTCTGGCGCGATGGAACGCAGACCGTGTTTGGCGAAGGACCTGACAATGCCAAGGTGGTCTTCGTCGGCGAACAGCCCGGCGACCAGGAGGATCTCGCCGGCAAACCGTTTGTCGGCCCGGCAGGCAAAGTCTTCGATGCAATCCTCGATGACGCCGGCGTCGACCGGCAAAAAGTCTACGTCACCAACGCGGTCAAGCACTTCAAGTTCGAGCCTCGCGGCAAGCGCCGCATCCATTCCAAACCGAATGTCGGCGAAGTGCAGGCCTGCCGCTGGTGGATCGGCCGGGAGCTTGCGCTGATCAAGCCAGATCTTGCCGTGGCGCTCGGCGCAACGGCGGCGCTGTCTTTGCTCGGCAAGGCTATTCCGGTGACGAAGATGCGCGGGCAGGTGATCGAGCGGGAAGATGGGCTGCGCGTGTTCGTCACCATTCACCCGTCCTTTATCCTGCGCATCCACGAGCCTGCGGAGAAGGACGCTGAGCGGGAGCGGTTTTTGCGGGATATTAAAGAGGTGAAGCGGTTGATGGTGGCTTGAGTATGAGCGAAAGCCTCCGCGACTTCGTCATCCACGGGCGAAGCAAGGAGCGAAGCGACGCAGCGCAGACCCGAGGATCCATGCCGCGACCTCCGAACTCCGCCACGGCGCAGAACAAGCCCCGGTGGACGCGCCCCTTCATTCTGAGCCGCTGCGCTCTTCGGCCGCGGTCGCTGCATGGATCCTAGGGCGCGTACTCAACCCTTGCATGGCCATTGAAGCAGTGATTCAACGCCTTTGATTAGGAGGCGATGATGGCACGCTACGATCTGAGCGAAGCAGAATGGCAAATCGTGGAACCGCTTTTGCCGCCACATGGTTTGGGCAAGAAGCGGGTCGACGATCGGCGGGTGGTCAATGGCATATTTTACGTTCTGAGGACCGGATCGCCTTGGCGCGATCTGCCCGAGCGGTATGGCCCCTACACCACGGTCTACAACCGCTTCAACCGTTGGGCCAAAAGAGGTGTCTGGTTGGCGATGTTTGAAGCGCTGGCGGCTAAGTCACCACAGTCTTTGCACCTGATCGACAGTTCGATAATCCGCGCCCATCAGCATGCGGCGGGCGGTAAAAAGGGGGTCCGGATAACGCCATTGGCCGTTCTCATGGCGGACTGAGTACCAAGGTCCACGCGCTCGTCGATCAAGACGGCCTGCCGATCCGTCTCCTCATCTCGGAGGGAAAGGCATCCGACAAGACATTCGCCCCACAACTGATCGAAGGGTTGGCGCCAGCAAAGGCGCTTGTTGCCGACAAAGGCTATGACAGCTGGCCGTTCGTCGCCCTTGTTGCCGAGACAGGCGGGTGCGCCCACATCCCGACGCGCCGGCACGTAAAGGCAAAGAGATTTGTCGCACCAGATCTCTATCGCGAGCGAAACCGCATCGAGCGCTTCTTCTGCAAACTCAAGCAGTTCCGCAGGGCCGCCACCCGCTTCGACAAGCTTGGTCGAAACTTCCTCGCAACTCTTACCCTTGCCTCTCTAAGGATTTGGCTGCGACACGTTGAGTCCACGCCCTAGGGTTTCCGCGACGTCGCTTCGCGACTGCTCCACCCTAGGATGACGAAGCGGAGGGGCTTCGGCCGATCACCAACGGATTCGTTAGCCGAACGCTGGTCGCGACTGCCACGGCCGAATTATCGGATCAGAATCGCCCTCAAATCATTCACATTCGTGCCGGTAGGCCCCGGTACAAACAGATCGCCCACCGCATTGAACGCCGTCCAGGCATTGTTCCCCGCCAGCATCGCCTTGGCGTCCACACTGGCCGCTCGCATACGCGATACCGTCGAGCCATCAGCGAAGGCGCCGGCATTGTCTTCCGAACCGTCTATGCCGTCCGTGTCGGCGGCCAGGGCATGGATGTTGTCCGCACCGCTGATGCCGATGGCGAAGGCGAGCAGGAATTCGGAATTGCGGCCGCCCTTGCCCTTGGCGCGCAAGGTGACCGTGGTTTCACCGCCCGACAGGATCAGCACAGGCTTCTGGAACGGCCGGTTACGCGTCGCCACTTCGCGTGCAATTGCGGCGTGCACGCCGCCGACCTCGCGCGCCTCGCCCTCGATGGAATCGGAGAGGATGACGGCCTCGATGCCTTGCCGTTTTGCCTCGGCGGAAGCCGCTTCCAGCGATACGCCGGCCGAAGCGATGAGATGCACTTCATTGCCGGCAAAGCGCTCATCCCCAGGACTTGGTGCATCGGCCTCCGCCGAGTTGATGTGCTCCATCACGGCATCCGGCAACTTCATGCCATAGGCCGCTATCGAGGCCAGCGCGTCCTCGCGGCTGCCGGTGTCCGGCACGGTCGGACCGGAAGCGACCAAAGCCGGATTGTCGCCCGGAATGTCCGAGACGACCAGCGACACGACCTTGGCCGGATACGCAGCTGCAGCCAGCCGGCCGCCCTTGATGGTCGAGACATGCTTGCGGATGGTGTTCATCGCGGCGATCGGCGCGCCGGAGGCAAGCAGCGCCTCGTTGACGGCGATCTCGTCGGCCAGCGTCAGGCCGGCGGCGGGAGATGGCAGCAGTGCCGAGCCGCCACCGGAGATCAGCGCCACGACCAGATCGTCTGAGGTCAGCCCCTGCACCTTCTCCAGCAGGCGCCGCGAAGCTTCAAGCCCTGCCGCGTCCGGCACTGGATGCGCCGCCTCAATGATCTCGATGCGCTCGCATTTGGCGCCATAGCCGTAACGGGTGACGACCAGCCCTTCGATCGGCCCGTCCCAGACCTTCTCGAACGCCGCCGCCATCTGCGCCGAGCCTTTACCTGCGCCGATGACAATGGTGCGGCCTCTAGGTTTCGCCGGCAGATGATCCCGGATCGTGCGTTCGGGATCGGCGGCAGCAACGGCGGCGTCGAAGATGGAGATGAGGAAGGATTTGGGTTCGAGCACGGTCATTCCGCAGCCAGCGTCAGTCCACGCTTGTCGACGCCGAGATGATCGCACAGCGCATCGACGACGACGCCATGGTCCTGGCGCTCCGGCAGGCCGGAGACCGTAATCGCGCCAATAACGCCGGCGCCTTTGACCGTCACCGGAAAACCGCCTCCGGCCAGCACATAGTCGACAATGTCCAGCCCTTCGCCGATCTTGAAAGTGCGGTCGGGACGCTGCTGCTCCAGCACCATGCGGTAGGTGCTCTTGAGGTAGCGCTTCACCACATTGATCTTGCGCCGCGCCCAGTCCGGATTGGAGGCATTCGAGCCCGGCATGGCAGCGTAGAACAGGGGGCGATCCCACAGCCTGATGTCGACAATGATCGGCAAATTGTCAGCAAGCGCCCGCTTGCGGATCGCGACGCCAATCTTGAAGGCCACTGCCTCGTCGAAGGCCGGGAAGACCAGCGTCTCTTCCTGTTTCTGGATCAGAGCGATGTCGTCCGCAGCGGCCATTTTCTTTCTCCGAAATCGTCACACGTCGTGTGTACGACAAGCTCCGCCCGGTCAAGCTCCCGTTGCGGCGGTCGTCCTGCCCCGCCAGCGTCGACCCCCACTCCGTCGAGCTTCGCTCGACACCTCTCCCCCGATCGACGGGGTAGAGGAAGGGCGCCAAGCTGTCCGAACCGACGCCCGTCCTGTGAAGCAGAGGCCCCTTCCTCTCCCTCCGGAGGGGGGAGAGCGACTATCTGGGGTGTCAAGTTGCATTTGCGAACTCGCTTCTCGCGTCGCGTGCTTTTGCATTGAGAATGACGAGAAGTTTTCGGGCGAGCGCGATGCGGATGAGCATTTTGGGCTTTCCCGCCTGCTGCAACCGTTGAGCGAACGCTTTGAGGTGGGGATCGAACTTGGCCACGATGGCTGCGACGATGAAGAGGATGCCACGCGGCCCGGCGCGCCCGCCGCGCACATGCCTTTTGCCGACGCGCCTGCCACTGTCGTTGGCGATGGGGGCGAGGCCTGCCAGCTTGGCGATGGCCTTGTTGGAGATGAGGCCGATCTCTGGCAGTTCGGCCATCAGGCGTGCGACGGTGCGGCCGGCCACGCCCTTGAGCGAGCAGAAGGCCGCTCCCAGCCTGGCCCACAGCGGATCGTCGGCGATCTCGCCTTCCAGGCGCCGCTCCTCGCGCTTGAGGAAAGCCAGCATGGCCTCGATGCTAGCGCATGCCTCGGCATCGCGTGCGGCACTTTTGCGCTGCTTGTTGATGGTGGCATCGCCGACAACCTGGCAAAGCCGCCCAACCAGCGCAGCAAGGCGCTGCTGGGCAGTGCTGGGYGGTGGCRTCGGGACCGTCTTCTTGACTGCGCCGTAATGGGCGATGACGGCAGCGTCGATCCGGTCGGTCTTCTCCAGATAGCCCATCGCYTCGGCGAAGCGGCGCACGCTTCTGGCATTGACCAGAGCGCACGCCATGCCRTGCGCCCACAAAAGCATGAAGCTCAGCCGCTCGTAGCCGCCCGACGCTTCCATCACCGCGTGGTCTGCGCCATGGCTGCGGCAGAACAGGCAAAGAGCTGCAATCCCCGTCGCGTCGTTGGCGAAGCGCTCTGCTGCCCCACTCRGCCAGATATGCGCGTCCAGCCAATCCTTAGAAACATCAACTCCACAAATGATCCTGTTCACGGTAACCTGCCTTGTGCGTACGGTTGGAACCAAGCGACTGTTCGGTCGTGCGTGACGAAGGCGAAGATCCCAAGCTCTCCCGCGGCTGTAACCTCAGGTGGTACGGGCGACTTCGCCAAGCCAAGGTCCGGGCGGCCGCCCGGACCTTGGCTCAATCGCTTCAATCCCACGAAATCTCTCTCGT